>JAFYAV010000002.1 GCA_017540545.1 Candidatus Saccharimonadota bacterium | reverse complement strand
GGGTCTTGTACACACCGCCCGTCAAACCATGAGAGTCACCAACACCCGAAGTCCGTTTCGGCGGCCTAAGGTGGGGGAGATGATTGGGGTTAAGTCGTAACAAGGCATCCGTACCGGAAGGTGTGGATGGATTACCTCCTTTCTAGGGAGAATGATGCGCACGAATCTGCAAAGATGCGTGTAGCTAGGTCGGTTGCAATAGTAAATATAAGCTTAATTTACTATATTTCCAGTGTTCGCACTGGATGCAACATAAGCTTCAGATACTGCGATGTAATCTGATTGCACAACCAAATTGTTAAGATATCGTTCAGAAACCAGCCGCGAGGCTGGATTTTTGGTTTGAGCGAGGATAATTAGCAGATACTCATATAAAGACGGATTGCGAGATGGCATTTCGGAAAAAGGCACTTCGCGAATCGGTAATTGGTGCGCTAGGCAGCTCTCTGGAGGTTCCGGGCTTTGGTGATCGCGACGAGGGAACAAGGATTCGGCATCGGCTAATGAAGTCGATGACGCGGATGATATGGGTGGCGTAATTATAGATGAGATTGACGAAATAATCGCGGCCGCTAATCAGTCTCCGGCGGAGTAGTCTTGCTCTCATTTATCTTGGCGGCTTTACGAATGTATTTTTTGGCAAAGAGGAACATTTGGCGCATGGCGTCGGCGATTTCTGGTGATTCGATAAGGGTAGACATGCCGTCTTTGCTGTAATTGATAAAAGCAACATTGTCGCCGAAGATATCGATTTCAACAGGGGAACTGTATTCGTTAGGGGGGAGAAAAGTGCGGGTAAGTAGCCATTGCGCGGCCTCTTCGTCGCTGTAATCCGTATATTCTGAAGGGGTGATATTCTCGGCGACAATTCCCGCATCGATGCGAGCCTGCTTGAATTCTTCGAGAGCTTGCTCGTCATTGATTTCATCATATTGGCTACGGACAAAGTAGTATGGTTGTTTAGTCGTAATTACTTTGTTCCAGATAGTCTTAACGCCCTCTTGGCCATAAAAGGTAATTGCGCCAGGGGTATTTTGATGCTCGTTATAGTAATTAATAAGTGAGGGTAGATTGCTTTCTAGATTACGTATTTGGCGCGTAGCGATACGGAGACGCTTTTCGGCGATAGATTCTAGTATGGATGGGTGTTTTGGAATATAGGCAGAAATCTTGCCTTTATTTTTTTGAGTAATAATTGAGAGTTTTTCAAGTTTTTCGAGAGCGGAATAGACAGTAGTGCGATTCTCGTCGATTTCGGTAGCAATCTGCGAGGGGGTGCTTTGACCGTGCTCGATAAGGTAGAGATATATTTTTGACTGGACTTCGGAGAGACCAATTTGCGTAAGTAGATTAGAATCCATAACGCGGATTATAGCAGGTTTTTTGTATTTTGTCGATGCCGTTTCGACATTTTTTAAGCGTTTTTACCTCTGTTACGAGGAGTACTTGACGACATATTATTGACAAAAAGCAAAAAACTTGCTATAATGCTAGCAACAATCAAAAAAGATGGCGAAAGTCATTTGGGAGATTGTGAAAAGAACATTTACAAAAAATAGCTCAGCCTTTCTGCGCCTACGTTTGGCGACCTAGGAAGCCCAAAATGGATATCCGGGCTTCTTAGGTCGTCAGCATAGGGCTACGACTTGCGTCTCAGCGACGCCGAGAGCGTCGCAGAAAGGTGGAATTATGACAATCGATCTTAGCCTGAAAAACAACGCCCTGTATGCAGGATGTGAAATTGAGGAAGTTGCCGGAAGGCTCAACCTCACTACGCCCGTAAACGAGGCGGTAAACATCGTCGGCCGTAACGTTGCCACTATCGTGGAGGCGGCAAGTGATCGCGGCGAGGTTGTCCTGACCGGCCCCATGGCCGTATGGGCATACCTCGTGGTCTTTCACGCCGTCGTGCACGCTTTTGCACGCGTCTACTACGACGATGGCCGCGGCAACAAGGTTCTTGTTGCAGCTCATGGCTGAGAAAAAAGAGGCATAGCCTCTCCCAGGTAAAAGCTGGGTTCTTACAATTAAATATTGGGTGATGAGCCCCGCCAGAGAGCTTCGCATTGAAAGATATACTTCTTTGCCAGTTTGTATATCTCGCGGCCTCTGGTGATTTTGGCACGTAACTTTAAAACCTATCGAGAGGGCGGACCTAGTCCGCCCTTTTTAACGGGAGGAGAAAACGTATGAGTATTTTTACAATGTTACCTTTTGTTAAGCCTGAAGTCAGGAAGGCATATTTTCTGAAAGCTTTCGGTCGCGCAGAGGAGAGCATGGCGATTTTCTCCTTCGGTGCATGCAACTATAATTGCCCGTACTGCAAGAGGGACGGGCAGTTTAAGGGAGATGACAATCAGATCCTGCGTGCGCAGACCTATGCATGGAGCGAGATTAAGGCTCATCTTGATCGAGCTGTTGCGGCAGGGCAGAGGGTTCGGCTGTCTGGCGGTGATCCCTGTATGTTTCCAAAGCAGTCCTTGCAGATTGCGGAATACGTATGGGGTGAGTATGGGCAAAAGATTTCGATTGCCCATAACGGTTCTTCGCTGGCTCTTGTCGAGGAGCTGCTGCCCTATCTCGACTACGCGGCAATCGATGTGAAGGGGGCAACAGACGAGAGTCTAGCACGTCGCGCCGGTTTGAAGCCTGGGCGTGGGCGCGTCGAGCGCACATTAAGTGTAATCAAGACGTTGACCGCGGCCGGTGTCCTGGTGGATGCGCGTACGTGCGTGTTTGGCGACACGTCCCGCGAGGAGCTGTTAGCTATACGCGCCATGTTGCTTGACGTAGCTTGCAGTAATGGTGGTGTCTTCTGGACTTTGCGAAAGTATAACGAAATTGCTTCGTGCGATTTCGTGCCAGGGGATGCGACGCTGATAAAGGCGTACGCCGAGCAGCTGGCAACTCCCGAGCTGAAGGTCGGTTTTCGCGACAAATGGACTGGCGCGACCTTCAGTATCTTTTAACAGTCCTTTTATATAGATTACCCCCGGAGCGGAAGTTCCGGGGGATTTTTATGCAATTTTTTTCGAAACACGTCTTGCTTGGCGTCCTATGGCTAGTTTTGTTCGGTATGCGAAGCTGTGAGTGTCGTTTTTGTCTGGACCGTGATCGCTGCACCAATTAATAAAGATGTCGTCTAGATAAGCTACTAGTTTATGGAAACCTTCAGCGGAGCCATATCGCGCCTGGTCGAACCATCTTGTATTATGGTTGAGCGATGACTCTGTACCGTTTGTCTCAGCGCGAATTTCGCCGCCGACGCTGAGCAGGCGAGCAATTTTACCGGATGGAGTGTCCGCCGAGTCGCCGATGGCGGCTAAGTCAATTGAACAAATGCCTTTTGAGCTAATAGCGTCGCGATTTGGATCGTTGGGAGGCATGTCCAAGGTTCGCCCTTCGCGGTCGAGACGAATTGCGCTAACTTTATTGAGTTTTGCAGGATCGTCTTGTTGCGATGCGATATTGGGTCTGAATGGGTTGGGCAGGGAAAAAGGATCGACTGGGTTGGTTGTGAAACTTATCGACGCCTCCACGCCGGCACTGTTACTTTCATGAGTGTAGCGACTTCTGTTTTTGCCATATTCTAATGCTGGGTTAAAAGAATGCGAGCCTTCGGGGCGAGTATAAAGGAGAACGTGGCCATAGTCGGGTGAATACAAGTTATATACGGAACGGTTATCTTTTGCGCTATTGCGATCTGGTTTAAGAATGAGTTCAACGAATGCTCCATTCTTTCCAGTAGAAATGTCTTGCAGGGTTCCGTTTATTATTTCGAGAGACTTTGTCTCGTATGATAGGGCTTCCATGGCGGAATCGAAAACGAATTCTGGATGTCCAGCCCAATCTAGGTCCGCTTTTGCGGAGCCGTCTTTGGCGATTTGTCTAAAAACGGTCAAGGCATCGGTGAGCCTTTCGTTTGCGGCTCTTGCGTATTGGCTAGAAAAGGTGCCATCATCGAAATTATCAAACATGCTAGCAATGCCGCTAATTGACTCTCGGCACTTATTTATTTTTAATAATATTTCTTTAACTTGTTCCGTGTTTAGTATTTTAGAATTAGCAATGTCTAATAGTGTGTCGCCAAAATCTTCGCCGAAACTTGCCGCCAAATAACTCTCGGCCAATATAGGGCGCAGGTCGCTGTCTATTTCTTGCATGGTTTGGCTTAAGCGGTTGAAACGTTTATTGTCTGCTTCCGTCATATATTTTAGAAGTTGAACTTGCGCGTCAATAGACAAATTAGCGAGGTCAATGTTGCCAATTTTTTGCTCGATTAATGGTTTAATGCCAGGAAAAGATTCGTCATATATTACTTCGAGTAGGTAGGCGCTTTCTTGGTCTAGGCCGCTGGTGTCGATATTATAGGATGGTTGAGGGGAGTATTCATCGTAGTATTCTGCAGTACCATTATCGGCGTCTTGTTGCTCGATATATAACTCAAAATCTTCCGCAAATATTTTAATTAAAGGAGCGACTTTTTGGTCTGGGGTATTTTTTATCATTTGAAAAATACCCGAAGTGTCGAGTGGGTCGAGTTTTCCGCCGCCAAAGTCGTAATAGCCAGAGTCGACTGCGTGATGAAGGAGTACGGATAGATATTTTGCCTGATTAATTGGCTTTGATTGGGCGATTAGGGCTTTGACGTCGGAGCTAGGTAGGTTCGCCAACTTATAATATAGCTCTTCTTCGTAAACGGAATTTGGGTTATAACCGGGGATATTTTGAGCCTTAAAAGCCTCTATGTCGAATGGGGCGGCTTCGTAATCACTAAGTGTTTCGGTTGATTCTTGCTTTCTTTCTGCTGGGCGCGGTTCGAAATGAAAGTTCATGGCGCCGAAAGCAGGAAATGTGGGATTATTTATCCGTTCATGGGTGGGCATAATTAGTGTTATTATAGCATTTTGCTTGCGGCGAGTGGCTAAAAGTAGCCGTTAATCTGTCTATGTATTTTTTACATAGACAGATTCGCGGAGTGATGGTGGTCGAGATAGCGTGGGGGGAGTAATAATGCATTTGTCGTAAGGTCTGACCGATTGCCGAGAGGGCGACAAAAAACTCCGAATTCAGTTGTGCTGTGTCCTTGAGAGATAATAATGACACGCTCGAATCGGAGTTTTTTGAATTTTTAATTATGTGTGTTTGTTTTTGGTAGATAATTTTTGTTTTTGAAGAATAGTGCGGCTTTTGTAATCTGCGAATAATCACAAAAGCTACTTTTAGTATAAGCGCATTGCAAGACGGCTGTCAATAGATTTTGTATAAAATTTTTATGCAAAATTAACAGGGGTAGAGCGTGTAAAATTTACCACATTGGTGGTTTTGTGCGCATTATTTATGTTTTTGTTTGATTTGGCATTGGTGTAGCAAAACTGATAGAATAGTGTCATGGAGAAACTGATTTTTGGGGCGACGGATGGGATTCGCGGCGAAGTTGGCAAAAAGCCACTGAGGCCGAATATGATGCACAACTTGGGTCGGGCAATTGCGAAGCATTTTAAGGGGGGTGTAGCTTTATTGGGGCGAGATACGCGCGAGAGCGGAGAATGGATGCGTGAATGTGTGGAAGTTGGTTTAGGGGAATGTGGCGCCGAGGTCGAAGATTTAGAGATTTTGCCAACACCGGCGTTACAGAAGATTATATCAGCGCGAGATGATGTATCGTGTGGCGTGATGTTGACCGCATCGCACAATCCGGCCACGGATAACGGCGTAAAGGTATTTGCGGCGGATGGGGATAAACTGCCAGATGAGGAAGAGCTAAAAATAGAAGCAGAATTCTTTAAGGATGAGCTAGATGAAGACGACGATGCGCCGGAAGTGAAATTTGAATTAGTGACGCGTGAAGACGTTATCGATGCGTATAGCAAGATGGTCGAAGATGAGCTCAGTCTGGGCGATAGTTTATCCGGCATGAAAATCGTATTAGATGCGGCGTCGGGGGCTGGGCACGAGTTTAGCCGAGCGGTATTCGATGGCTTCGGAATTGAGGTTGACCAGATTGATCCGGAACCGGATGGCCGGAATATTAATGATGGATTCGGTGCAACTTCTCCGGAAAAGCTAGTCGAAGAAGTTAAGGCGAAAGGCATAGTGGGGGTGGCGCTGGATGGTGATGCGGATCGAATTGTTATTGTGGACGAAAAGGGGCGAATATGGGATGGCGATAGGATAAATATTCTACTGACTACATATTTGCGTGAGCAAGAAAAATTGCCAAAGAATACAGTAGTCGTAACAGAATATAGCAATTATGCGACCGTGAAGCATCTTGAGGCGATGGGGGTTAATGTCGATAAGGTGGTGGTAGGCGATCGTTTTGTGGCGCAAAAGTTGCGAGAATTAGGGGCGGATTTGGGAAGCGAATTGGCTGGACATATTATTTACCGACCATGGCTCGATGCTTCGGATGGTACTTTTATGGCGCTATTCATCTTGAAGATCATGCACGAAAAGAATATGCACTTGGCGGATATGTGGGCGGATTTTGAACCAATGCCATCGAAACAGTGGGGCATTAAGGTGCGCGAGAAACGAGCGCTAGATACGATTGCGGGTTTTGATGATGCGCTGAAAGTTGCAGAGCGCGAGTTGACTGGAATAGGCAGGGTGTTTTGCCGATATTCTGGTACGGAGAATAAGCTGCGTATTTTGGTGGAGGCCGAGGATGAGGCGCTGATTGAGAAGCATGGCGAAATTTTGGCGAAAATAATAGAAAAGGAGATTGGTGATGATTGAAATCGGGCCGATGACGGAATATGATGGCGCAGTAGCGGAAAAGTTGGGTATTTTGCGCCGCCAATTGAGTACAAAATATGACGGTTCGCCATTGGATCGTGAGCGACTAGAGGAGATTATGCTTTCGCCGTATCACGATATTCTGTTGGCGGTCGATGGCGATGTTGTGGTGGGAATGGTAGTAGTATCAGTCGTAATGATGACGACGCGTAAGAATGTCTATATGGAAGATTTGGTTGTAGATGAAAGTCGCCGCGGTCAGGGGATAGGTGGCGATTTGCTAGAGGCGGTGAAAAAATGGGGGCGCGCAAAGGGTTGCCAGAGGCTGGAATTTACTTCGACGAGTCGCGAAAACAAGGAGAACGCGATTAAATTCTATGAGGCGCACGGTATTTTCTTGCGCGATACGGGACAGTATCGATCGGAATTAGCGGAATAAAAAGGCCCCGCTAGGCGGGGTGTGCAATGAGTGAGAGTTGGGGGGGGCTGTTAGCCTAGGGCTAGAACATGTTGGGGAAGAGTAGGTGGAATATTGCACGTATGATAAAGACATGCAAGTTGGAGATAAAGATGATACCAAGGAGACAGACGCCGAGGCCGGCAAGCTTGACCTTGTTGTAGCTACTAACGCCACCGGCGAAGTTGTCGGCAATTTTTTGATGATAAACGACAATTGCAGTACCGATAGCAAGTAGGGCAACGCCGCCAAATAAATAACCGATATTATATCCTTCCATAAGCTTATTATATCATGAGGATGGTTGCGACTTGCGTTTTCGGGGTATTTTTAGTAGAATTGAGGATAGCTAGGGGATATAGCTCAGCTGGTTAGAGCGCGTCACTGATAATGACGAGGTCTGTGGTTCAAGTCCACATATCCCCACCAGGAAGTATTCATAATCGGCGTTGGCCGTTTTTTGTTTGGTTAGTAGTTTGCTCCGATATGGAAGAGGTTTTCGTCAGCTTTCTCTCTGAGGTTACTCCAGGATGAGATGTCGGTCAGGCCAATAAGTTCGTGCGTAAGATTGTTGGACCACAAATCGTCGGTGCTGCCTTGACGGTGTTTTGAGAGTTTTGTCAGTTGTTTGAAGATGTGCATGGATAATCGGTAATACTGTGCCGATATATTCGTGTCGGTTTCGCCGGCCGGTGCGTCCGAGAAGTAGTTCCAGAAACGTTCGAAATCTGCGCTGGAAAAGTTGTCATAACTCTCGGTAAGGTCGCGGAATTTGACAATTTCTTTGAAGGTAGGATCGAAGAATAATTCGCGCCACTCTTTTTGTGTAATATCGCGCATGGCAACCGTGGCCGCTCTATCGGCATAAATGATGGCATGCATTTGGGATGGTGGCATGCCATTCTCTCCTTGACGCGATATGAGATAGCCGTTTAGGTTTGAGAGTAGGTCGCCGATTGCACGCCAATCGGTATATTCCTTGCCATTTTCGGCGACATGTATTTTGGCGGATTCGAGCAGTTTGTTGAGCTCGGGGTCTTTGGTAGTCGGGATTTCTGGGGCATTTGGGCGAGTATTTTTTTCGAGGCGACGGAGGATGTCGATGGCTTTGTCGCTGACGGTTTTATGTTGCTCGGCGGCGTTAGTGCCGGACCAGGTGTCGACTGCTTGACACGACCTATCGTAGTTATCAAGGTCGAAAATGTATTTTTCAAAGTTGCGATAGCTCTTTCCGTATGGGGAGCTTTTTCGCATCTTGAGGGCATTCTCAAGCTTTTCGTTTGCCTCGCGGTGGGGCTCTTCGTCATCCTTTGTGTCGTAATAGTCAATCATAGCCGATATGAATTCATGGACACCAGGATGTTGCGTGTGGATGAAAGTGCGACTTGGGTAAATGATATTTTCGAGAGCTACGGCGTCAACGCGGTTTTGTTCAAACTTTTCTAGTTCTGAAGAGGGGATTTTTTTATTAATTTGGATTAGCTCGCAGATATTCCGAGGAGTAATATCCCCAATAAGACATTCGGCCGTGAATTCCGCAATGCCCCAATCGTTTTTGTTCGGCGCAGCTGCATGGTGCATATGGAAAACTGCCAAATCGTCGTCTTCGCTATTATTTTCGATGTTGTCGATCCAAGCCTTGGCGCGCTGAGGGGTAAAGCCCCTGCGCCTAAATATTCCTTCTTTAAGACTTTCCATAGCGCGATCTTGGATGTCGGCTTGTGTGCAGATGGAGAAATAGGCGCTACCGCCCAAATTTTTACCGGCAGCAGCCTCGGCGGTAAAAGCTCTTGTAATAGGGCTGAAAGCATTCATTTCGAGTCTCCCAACAAGTGCGGCGGCTTGGTCGATTTCGTCGTCGGTATAGATGTCGTTGTAGTGGTCTATTAGTCCGTAGATAGTTCCGGCATTAAAATATGCATTGTTTTGTATTTGAGGTGGTTTATCGTCGGTCATTTTTACGATAGCTTCGCGCAGCTTGGCGAGCCTGGAGGCTTTATGTTCGTCGGATATATCGTTTTCGCCGTTCTCGAGCCACCATCTGCCGCGAGTTTGTATCAGTTCGTTTTCCTCGCTGCGTGCGACTGCTAGCTGATATTTGTCGAGCTTGTTATGTTCTGGGTCAATGTCGTTTAATTCTGACGAATATAATTCGTGAGGATTGATTTCGATTGGCGGAGGTGATTCTGTTTCCGCGGGCGCCTCTAGGGTATTCCAGTCGGGAAGAGGAGAGTCGGAAAGATCGCCAGCCATGAAGAAACCGGTATAATGCTTATCTTTTTCCACGAATTATCCTTTCGAGGCTTACTTTGCGCATAATCTATTCGTATTATACTATTTATGCTTGTAGCTTTTCATTCTTTTTTGGGCGAATGTGATATAATTGTTGATACATGGGGTACGATTAGGCTTAGGCCTAATCTACTCCACCATCATGTTTTGCGCCTTTAGGGGCGCTTTTTGTTCTATAATCGAAGAAAAAGGAGGTTTTATGAATGAAGAGCAGGTACTGGCGGCAATCAAGGAGAAGACGGGGCTCTCGGATGAGCAGGTCAATAAGGTAAACGAGGTGATTGAGAATACTCTCGTGATTGGTCGAAATAATAAGGATAAGATAATTGCCGGCATTAAAGAGAAATTAGGTTTTGACGATGCTAAGGCGGAGGGTATTTATGAGGCCGTAATGGGAGTGTTGGCTGGCGGGATTGCGGACAAAGTCAAAGAAATGTTTGGCAAAAAAGAGGCATAGGGGAAAGCTAGAATTAATTCGGTAGGAAAATATCTCCGGGTTTAATCTCGGAGATATTTTTATTGAATGCGCCTCGCAGTTTTGACGTCGTTTCAATTACCTCTGATAATATATCGCTTATGATATATTGTCAAGATTATTATGACATATCTTTAAACAAAAACATCTTGACAAAACGGAAGCATTATGCTAAAATAGCCATAAGCACCTGAGATGGCGCCCGATTTGTTGGTTGTCATCTATAAAAGGGTGGCAGGAATAATGTTATATGGTGGGCAGAAATGGAGCTAAAAATGGCTGGAACTAAAGCTGGCGGCCAGAAGGCTGCGGCAACTAATAAGAATAAGTACGGCAAAGACTTTTACGCTGAAATCGGTCGTAAAGGTGGTCGCAATGGTCATACTGGTGGCTTTGCAGCAAATCCTGAGTTAGCAAAGATTGCTGGCGCTAAGGGTGGTCGTATTTCCAAGCGTGGTAAAGCTATCGTTAAGAAAGCTGCCTAAGATTTGGGATAGATTAGAAAAACCAGACGTACAGATTGTGCGCCTGGTTTTTTGTTGTTGGAGGTTTAGGCTTTGGGCTGGACTGGAGTTTTTCGGTTTGTTTTTTGAGACGCTGGTAAAATTGTCCAAGATTTTTGGACATAGGTGTGGGTTTGCGATGAGCAGCGAGGGGGGTTGGGGTGTCGTTTTGGCTGTGTCTAAGAATCTTGGACAAAATAACCAATGGTTATGGGGAGAGGGCTAAAAAGTAGCCTGTTGCCGGGGGCGTTTTTTTATTCCGGGGGGATGCTAGAATGCCAAGTGGCGCCGCAGAGGGGGCAGTGGTAAAGCAGAGAAGAATCCTGGTAGCCGGAAAGACTGCAGTTTTTGCAAAGAGAGGTTAGATGAAGCCAGTTGCGGTAGCTGTCGAGGTGGTCTTCGGCGAAATCTTCGTCATACTCTATGCTGTAGTGATCACAGATTTCGCGAGCTTTTGCCCAAGCCCGAGATTCGATTTCGACTAATTCGATGTCTGAAGAGTAATTGGATTCGCCGATGAGGTAGTGACCGAGTTCATGAAGGAGTTCTAGGGGGTGGCCCGATGGGCGATAGATGATTGTTGAGGGGGGTGAAAAGCGGAAACGATCGCCAGAAGCAATCTTGAGTTCGGGATAATCGGCTGAGATTTTAGCGGCGAGATTCTTTAAGTCTGGCATAGTAATAGCATCCGTAGACTGAGGAGAAGCTGCCGTATTTGGCGACAAGGAGTCGAGGCAGAGTTGTGCCGGCGGGGAGAGAGGCGGTGAACTCTTTGCGGAGTTTGGCGCGATAACTATTGAGGTGAAGCCCGAGAGGTCCGCCAAAGATGATACGGTCTGGCTTGATAGAGGTCGTGAGTGGCACGAGGCCGAGTAGCATACGGCGAACAACTTCGTTCCATTCAGCGGAAGTAGTGAGGTCGCTGACATATTTGCCAAATTTTTCGTTGATGGCGCTAGCGGCGGCGAAATCTTCCCATTCAGCTTTCTTGCCTTCGTAGACATATTCGATGTGGCCAGGTTCAAAATCGGTATAGTGTTTGGCAAGAGTGCCATTATCGATGACACCGCCGCCAATACCGGTCGAGAAAGTGAAGTAGAGCGAGCGCCCCTTGGCGTTGCGTGCTTCGGCGAGGGCGGCTAGATTGGCATCGTTTTCAACGTGCACGGGGAGTCCGAAATCCTTGTTGAGTTTTTTGGCGATATCAAAATCGTGCCAAGGAAGATTGCCGAGCCAAACGGCGCAGTTTTGCTTGACGATGCCAGGCATGGCGACGGAGATAGCCTTAATGTCGGATAGAACGAAGTTGACTTTAATCTGTTGGATGAGAGCCTGATAAAACTTGGCTTGATTGACATTGGTGGGGAATTTGACGGAGTGTAGAAGTTTACCCTTGGCATTGAACAGGGCGACTAGGGTTTTGGTACCTCCAACATCTATGCATAGATACATGCAAATAGTATAGCACTATCTTGAAAAAGCATGGTGCTTATGCTTGCTATAGGGGTGTAACAGTGGTATAGTGAGTGGCAACAGAGGAGTTTGAGAAATTGTATGGATGTTATAGATGCAAATGCAAAATACAAGCGCTGGGGATGGGGCGCGGTGATCGCATTAATCGGCGTGATTTTGATTGCCGGTTTGGTGGTTGCAGTTTCGATGTCATCGCCGAAGCCGAACAGTGGTAGTGATGTGATTACCACGACGGCCGGGTCGGAGAATGGCGCTAATGGCAACGGTAGTGATAACGGCAACGGCGGCGATAATGGTAGCGGGGGCGGCAATAATACGGAAACTGGTGATGGCGAGAAAACTGAGGCCGAGAAAAAAGCCGAGGAAGAAGCCGCTGCGAAGAAAAAGGCCGAAGAAGAGGCTGCAGCCAAGAAGAAGGCTGAGGAAGAAGCTGCCGCGAAGAAAAAGGCTGAAGAGGAACGTATTGCTAGAGAGCGAGCTGCGAAGAATAGTGGTTTGCCGCAAACTGGTCCGGTCGATTCTTTGATGGGTTTTGCTGCTTTGGCAGTGGTTGTCTATCTGGGCGCGCTTAATCTATCATTTTTGAAGAGATAAGCGTATTGAGGTTACGCTTTACCTTATCTGGAAAATAGGTTAAAATAGTGAGCAGTGTAGAACTGCTCACTTTTGCTTCATGCGTGGAGTGCGAGTGAGCAGTTCTAACGAAAGGAAAATATATTTAATGGCTACAAAAGCTAAAATTACAATGGACGAGCTTCTTGCACAAGAAGATGTTCAGCCAATTGTCCTTGGCGATACGATCGAAGGTACGGTTATGTCGGTCAAGAAACACGAGATTTTGATTGATCTCGGCGTGCGCGGTGTAGGTTTAGTACCACGTCGCGAGGTTGCCTTTGGGCGCCAACTAAAGGAAGGCGATGCAGTTTCGGCTAGCGTTGTCGATACTGAGATGGAAGACGGTATGGTATTACTGTCGCTCCGCAAAGCAGTCAAAGAGAAGGGCTGGGATGAGATTGCTGCCAAACTTGAAGCAGGCGAAATCATCGAAGTTCAACCATACGATGCCAACCGTGGCGGTCTTTTGGTCGAATATGAAGGTATCCGTGGTTTTCTGCCAGTTTCGCAGCTTTCTGCTGAGCATTATCCACGTGTAGGTGGTTCCGATAAGGATGAGATTTTGCAACGTCTCAATGCTCTCGTTGGCAAGTCGATTCGTGTGCGTATTCTTGATGCCGATCGCAAGACCAATAAACTAATTCTTTCTGAGAAGGAAGCAATCAAAGATGGTTTAGCCGAGCGCTTTGCGCAGCTCGCTGTTGGCGATGTTGTAAAGGGCGTGGTTACCGGTGTAGTGGATTTTGGTATCTTCGTCAATGTCGACGGTATTGAAGGTCTGGTACATATTTCCGAGATTTCTTGGGAACGCGTAAACAGCCCATCCGACTACGTTAAGGTTGGCGATACGGTCGAAGCAAAGATTATCGCTATCGACAAGGATCGCTTAAGCCTCTCGATGAAGCAGCTTCAAGAAGATCCATGGCTTTCCGAAATTGCCAACTTCAAGAAGGGTGACAAAGTCGAGGGTACGATTACTCGTATCACTCCATTTGGCGCATTTGTACAGATTTCGCCAGCCGTTGAGGCTTTGGTGCACGTATCTGAGCTTGGCGAAGGTAGCGATGTTGACCCAGAGAAGATTTTTACGTTGAATGAGCGTAAAGAATTCAAGGTGCTCGATATCGACAAAGAAGGTCGCAAGATTTCTTTGAGCTTTGCCGACAAGAAGAAATAAGTCGTACAAAGAGGGAGGAACACCCATTAGTCTTAAGCTAATGGGTGTTTTTTGTGCTACAATAAACCTTAAGCATAAGTATTTTATGGTGGGTGCATAGATTTTGCCCCGGAAAATAGAGGAGGATAGATGTTTGATGATCAATTCGGGGAAGATCCGATGATGGTTGGGATGCAGCCGATGGGGGCGGCGCCAGAGCCGAAACCGACGGAGTCAGGCGATTCGTCAGTGGACTCAATGATGGCGGATGTGCTGGCGGCGGAGCCGACTTCGGCAACCATGGATTCTGAGATGTCATCTTTTGGAAAAGAAGTGCCAAGTTTTGAAGAGCCGGTGGCGCCAGCTGTAGAGTCGCCAGAGCCCGCGCCCGCACCTGTGCCTGAGCCGGTTTCAGAACCAGTTGCGCCAGTACCAGAGCCGGTCGCGCCTGCGCCAGCTCCAACGCCGACACCAGCACCAACCCAGAGCGTTACGCCTGTGCAGAATACTGCGACGGGGGTAGAGCAACCAAAGAAGAAATCCCCGGTAGCACTAATAGTGATCTTGGTGGTGTTAGCTGTAGTAGTAATAGTGGCGACAGGTTTAATTGCCTATAATATGGGCAAGAATGATGGCATGAAGACTAACAATAGCGATAGCAGCAACCGCGCTAAGAATAATGGCAACATCGATGATGAGAAAGAGGGGGAGAAAAATGTGGAGACAGAGGCGAGAAGGAAGCGTAACGCGCAGCGTGACGAGGATATTTCCCGCTTCTTAGTGGCGGTTACTGATTACCAGGCGAATCATAACGGCAAGACACCGTTCCAGAATCGGGAAGAGGGCAGCTTTACGAAGCGCTACATTGATGATAAATGCGTTGTAGACTCTGTCAACCCGAGAATGCTCGCCCCTGAGACTTGCGATGCGATGTTCACTGATCCAGACGGTACGCAATATGAATGGAAGGTTGACGATAACGTTTTGGAGGACACCGATACGCGCACTGTCGCTGGCGATAAGGTTGATCATAAGATTTATGTTTATCAGGCGGCGCGTTGTGGCGCGGGTGAAGAAGGTATAGTCGAGTATTCCGCTAGCGAACGTAGCGCTGCATTGCTCTACATTGAAGAGGGTGGTGTTGTCGTCTGCCGCGATAATCATTAGCGATGTGGCGTTTGTGATATATTGGGGTTATGTGGGAATATATCAAAAAGGTAATTGAGTATATTTTCTTCGCATGTTTGCTAGAGGGGGTAGTGATTGTGGCGAGATTGAGTTGCGAAGGGCTTTTTGATGCGGCCGGAGAGGTATTGAAGATTGTTTTGTTCGTGGCGCCAGCAATAATGGCGGGTTTGGCGGTGTTAGCGTTGGTGAAAATCCAGCGTAGGCGCAAACGGGGGCGTTATGAGAGGGAGCCAATTAGCGTCGTGATGCTTTCGGCATTGTCGGTGGTCGTGGTGGCTGGAATAGTTGGTGCGACGATAGGTGTAAATATCCTGGCGAACTATTTGTATAATCTCTAGAGAGGAGCATGTAATGAGTGATAGTCTAAAATATCCCGAGCGAACGGCATTGTTGGTGATAGATATTGTCAATGCATGCTGCCATAAGGATTGCGAAGACTCGTCAGCTGGGATTACATATGAGAGAATCCGGAAGATGGTGGATGAGAGATTATTGGGCTTCGTAGATAGGTATCGCCAGCAGGTCAATAAGAATGTGATAATCATGGGACTAAAGCCGTGGACGCGAGAGTATCTGCCTCAGAATATTATCAGATTGTATGACGAAAACCCGATGGCGTCATATTTTGGCGAGGAGGGTTTCGAAGAAGAACAGTACCATCTATTGCCCGTGGAGACGGATTTTGTCGTAAAGAAGAATACCTATGATTGCTTTGCCAGCTCCGAGTTAATTGATTACTTAGAGCAGCGAGGAATTACGGATTTAGTGATTTGTGGCGTTTTTACGGATGGCTGTGTGTTATCTAGCATTATTAGTGGCTTTAGCAAGGGGTACAATTTTATTATTCCGCGCGATTTAGTAGAGACGACAGATTTGCCGGCGCGGCAAGAGCTACAAAGTTTGTTGTTGGATTATACTTTTCCGATGCAATACGGCAGGGTAGTTGATTCTAGTGCAATAGTATGAATGTAGCAATTTGAACATATATTATTTTTATGGTAGAATAAGAAGAACTGTAAGGGGCGGATTTTTTATTCAACTAAACGAAAGGAGCTAGAAAGTGGAAGAAAAAGTAATACAGATTTCTGGCTCGATTACTGTAGACGAGCTAGCAAGTGCTTTGGGCGTGTCTGTAACTCATTTGATTGGTGAGTTGTTTAAGAATGGTATTATGGCCACGATTAATCAGCGTCTCGATGCGGAAACTGCTCAGATTATGACTGAGGAGCTTGGTTTTACGAATGTGCGTTTCGAGAAGAAGGAAAATTCGGCAAAGATTCCTGGTATAAAGCGCGAGTTGTCGAAGGATGCAAAATTGCGTCCGCCAGTAGTGGCGGTAATGGGCCACGTCGATCACGGTAAGACCACTTTGCTAGATACTTTGCTAAAGAAGAAGACTGTTGACGACGAAGCGGGCGGTATTACGCAGCATATCTCGGCTTACCAGATGGAATATAAAGAACGCAAAATCACTTTTTTGGATACGCCAGGGCATGAGGCTTTTGCGGCAATTCGTCAACACGGCGCAATGTTGACAGATATCGTAGTGATTGTTGTGGCGGCCGATGATGGCGTGAAGCCTCAGACTGCGGAGGCAATTAAGTTTGCCGAGGCGGCGAACGCGAAGATTATTGTAGCGATTAACAAGATTGATAAAGAGGGTGCGAATATCGACCGCACCAAGGCGCAATTGGCGACAGATTTTAATTTGAATCCAGAGGAGTGGGGCGGTGATACGATTATGGTGCCAATTTCGGCCAAGACGGGCGAGAATGTCGAAAAGCTTCTTGATATGATTCTTTTGACGGCTGATATTGATGAGCTGAAAGCAGATGTTGATATTCCGGCCGAGGGACTTGTGATTGAGAGCCATATGGAGGTAGGCAAAGGTTCGGTGGTGAATCTATTGATAACTGGCGGTGAGCTGAAGACGGGTGAGTTTATTGTTGCGGGTAAGACTTATGCAAAGGTGCGCACGATGGTGGACTGGAAGGGGAAGCCAAAAGGTAAGGCTACGCCTTCAACCCCAGTTGTAGTGACCGGTTTTAAAGAATTGCCGAATTTTGGCGATAAGTTTGAAGAAGTAGCAGATGAGAAGACCGCGCGTAAGATGGCGCTCTTAAATGCACAGGCGGAGGCGAATGATAGCGCGAACACGAATGTGACAGCTACGGATATGTTGCGCATGATGAATGTGGCGGATAATACTAAGACCTTCAATGTTATCGTGAAAGGTGACGTGGCTGGTTCGGTGACTTCTGTGGTTGACTCTTTGCGTTTGATTGATACTCAGGATGAGATTACTTTGAATATTGTTTCGACCGGTGTTGGTGCGATATCTGAGAACGATGTCTATATGGCGTCTGGCGGCAAGACTGTGATTTATGGCTTTAATGTGACGGTACCAAATGCGATTGCCAAGATGGCTGAGCGCAACGGTGTACCAGTGCGCGTATTCAGGGTGATATACGAATTGCTCGACGATGCAAAGCGCGACATGGAAGAAATGCTCGATGCTGAAGTCACAGAGACGGAGACAGGCGAGCTAGAGGTGAAGGGCGTATTCCGCACTGAGAAGACGGAGATTATTACAGGTGGGCAGGTCAAGAAAGGCCGCGTAGCATCTGGGATGCTTGGGCGCGCCTATCGTAAGAAAGATTTGTTGGGGGAGTTTGAGGTAGTTAGTACACAAGAAGGAAAGATTAATGTCCCGTCATTGGCAGAAGGCGAGATTGGTGGTCTTTCGCTCAGAACTACGAAAAAGATTCAATTAGAAATTGGTGATACTTTGAAATTCTTTGTTAGAGAGTACAAAAAGAAAAAGATTTTGTAGTGTTAATAAAAATATAAGCGTTTTGCGTGCTTTATGGTAAAATGGTGGTAAATAGGAGAGTAATGCAATGTTTAAATTTGACGACAGTTTTCTAAGTAGTGTCGGATTGGCAGACTTGCCAGAGGCGCAGAGGGCATCTTTTTTGGAGTATGCCCAGGATCAGCTCGAAATTAGAATCGGTGACTCAATGAGTAATAAGTTGACCGATGCGCAGTTGGATGAGTTTGAACGCATTATTGACAATGATTCGGCAACAATTAACGGACTTTTGGGTAGCTACGGCGATTATCGGAATGACGCCACATATCAGACTCTGAAGGCTAATACCGGCCTGCAGGATGGCGATTCAACTTTAATATCGGATTATGTTACAGCAAAGTGGCTAGACGCAAATTGCCCAGAGTACCAACAGATTATTAAAGATTGCCTCGAGAAATTAAAGGCCGAGATTACAGAACAAAAAGACGCAATTTTGGCCGCATAGTAATTGTTCTCCATAATGGTTATTAGTTTTTGGAGGTGCGATTATGAAGGGGATGAGAAAAGTTTTATTTGTTGTCTCGATTGCTTTGGCCGTTTGCGGTATAGAAGTTGTTTTTAGTTATTTTCGGGGAGCCGATCCGTTTGTAGGTATAGGAAATGAGGCATCGGCTGTCGGTACGGTATCGAATATTGTTAGTTATAACGCAGAGGATATTTGTAATGCCGTCAAAACAAATAAAACCATACGCGTGGGGCTGTATAGCTTTTATGATAATAAAGGCTATTATATGGACTCTCCCGCCAACGAATGCAATAATTCGGCAATCTTTAATTCGAGAATTAGCCAAATTAAGAAGGGTGAACCTTTCGTAAAATTTGGACGCACTACGAAGGCGAATAAAATATATATTGATGATAAGGTAATGAAAAGTGCAAATGCATATGGTAACTATGCATATTTTTACATTTCGAATGATGCTCGGCCAACTTCGGTCACTAATTCTGCTGCAACGCTAAAGAATGCAGAAACGCCGTTTTTGCAGCTGGATGTAAGTGACAAGAATATCAAAGGTGGAACTTTTAAGGATTTGAGATTATCTATAACGTATGGCAAGAAATCTTCGGAAACAGACATATCGGCGCATAATTCTATGAATTATTATGTGTTTACGAATAAGAATATATATGGACCGTATTCTCTTGCGGAAGCGAATTTTGAGAACAATTATTATGAACAATACGCATCGACCGGTAATAGTTCCCAGTTGGCTGTTTATGAATTGATATCATCTAGACTGACAGACAAATTTGCGGCCGACGAAAGAATAAATGCTATCAGGGTCTATCCATACTATAATTACCCACTTCTAAGGGGGGCATTTAGAGTATTTAAAATTGCGCTTGGAGAATACAAGAATGATAAAAATTACATAACGGTCGCCAGCGCAGAGGATAAGATCCGTCATAATATCGTGAACAATATGCTAGAGAATGCAACAGTAAAATGGAATGTCGTTGGCAATACGTCATTGTACTTTTATCACCATTCTTTGTCTGAGCCAGTTATTCTAAGACCAAATAGTAAGCAGAGCTATTACGGAATTCCTTATGTAAATACTTCAGATACTACTATTGGACAATTTACCCATCAGGGCACGGTTAATAATAGGGCGACGGCAAAAAAGAACGACACGGCGTATTTTTCGTATAGGTTTGCCGATAAATATTTGTCAAATACGGTTTCAAATCATAATAAGAAAATTGTAGCCGGAAGCGCCATTCCAAATAATATGTTGTACGTTAGCGAGAAGAGTGAAGCCTTTTATGAACAGCGAGGCACTAGGCAAAAAGATATGGCAAATAATAATTTGCATTTTGTTAGCAATTCGGCGCCTCATTATTATTTAGGTCTAGATTGTAGTGCGGCGACATATTTAGCGGTTGGACGTGAGGTGTCGACGACGGATTCTATGGCTGCATCGAAAAATTATTTTAGCAATGGTCAGGTATCATTATTGGGTGATCTATCTGTTACGATGCGTAAGGTAGAAATGACTCTTCGGAAAAAGGGAACACTGAAAAGCAATCAGTCTATGACTGAAGATTTGTATCGCAATCATTATTCGTCTTATTTAAAGAATGCGTTTGGGTCGCAAAAGATTTTTAATAATTATGCATTGACGGCTCCTGGAGATATTATTGATAAATATGGACACGTTAGAATAGTCTCGGGAAAAACGCATGTAGTTTGCAAAGATGGTGATAGATTAACTGACAATTATAAAGCCGGTTTTTGCGATAAATATGGTGGTATAGATCCAAAGAAAAGTTATGTGATTACGATGGAGGTGGGTAGTAAGCATACGAAGGTTTATAAAAGGGATTCAACACATATTGCCGCATCGAAAACTGGTTGGGAATATACGCTTAATCCTTTACTAACTGATTTATCGAGTGTAGATGATTTATATGATAGTAATCGCGGGCTTAGTTCAATATTCAAAGTCAATCTTAAATATACTTTTACTGATCTATATAATGGCGACTATTATGGCCTTAGATATAATGAAGTTGCGAATAATATTTCAGCTAATAAGGTAGAAAAACCCGTCGTTAAACTTGTATTCGATAAGGAATATAAAGATAAGGATCAAACCCTTTATAACTACATGTCTGCTAACAAGAAAATGAAAGGCATGATTGTTACGAATTATCTGATTGATGCAATTAGATTTGATATTAATGGGTCTACGTATTATGTATATCCAAGTCAAACAGAGCACTTTTCGTTATATAAAGATATTTCAAATGTGGCTCTACTGAATGCTATTAAGGGGTTGGATTATAAGAAGAAGAATGTAATTAAGATAAGTGTGAAGTTTGGCCCGAATATCACTGCCGTTAGGACTGCGGCGGGGGCTGACGACGATGGGTTCGTGAAAGTAGTAAACATAACCAACCCGACAATACGCGTCGCCGTAGCTGCGACTGGAATTGCGTTAAATCGGACAAGTGCAACTATTTATAAAGATAGTACTATAACATTGGTACCAACAATCACGCCAAGCAACGCAACGGAGAAGGATGTAATTTGGGCTAGCAGTAACACGAACGTTGCCACTGTCAGTTCGGCTGGCGTTGTGAAAGGTGTGTCTAATGGCACGGTGACGATTACGGCAAAAGCGAAAGGTACCAGCAAGACGGCGACGGCGAAGATTACTGTAAAGACGCACGTAACAGGCGTAAAGCTTCATAAAACTTCGACTACGATCAACAAAGGCAAAGCGGAAAAGGTGTCCTTAGAGGTAACACCTGCGGCGGCTTCTAATAAAGCACTAATTTGGTCGAGCAGCAATACGAATATTGCAGCCGTCGATGCGAACGGTGCAATCTCGGCAAAGGCCGTGGGGGTGGCGACGATTTCGGCTAAAACCGTAGATGGGGCAAAGACGGCAACCGTAAATGTCAACGTAGTGGTGCCAAGCGTCCTGGTTACTAGCGTTCGGCTATCGAAGACTGCGACTAGCTTAGCCGTTGGTTCTACAGAAAGACTAACCGCCACAGTATTGCCGTCAAATGCGACGAACGACAGTATTCTTTGGAAGAGCAATAATACCGCCGTTGCAAGAGTAGATTCTTCTGGATTAATTACAGCGGTGAGTGTAGGTACTGCCGAAATTGTGGCGACTGCGAGTGATAACGCAAAAACGGCAACTATGAGAGTAACCGTAACGCCAATTGAGGTTCAGTCGGTTAAAATGGACAAAACGAGTATTTTATTGGAGGCTGGTAATACGGATAAGATTGTAGCTGCGGTATCTCCAAAGAATGCTACGAATAGAAAAATGACTTGGAGCAGCTCGAATAATGCAATAGTTGTAGTTGACCAGAATGGAAATCTCCATGCAAAATCTGCCGGAGTGGCTGTGGTGACTGTAAAAACGGAGGATGGGAACAAAACGGCGACTGCAAATATTGTCGTGGATGCGACGGAGGCGCCAGTGGTCGATAAGCCGGATGAGGAAGAGCGAAGCGAGGTGGACTATGATCTTGATACTGTACTGACCACTAGTGTAAAAATAAACCAGAGCAATACGACTATTAATGTTGGACAGACTATTAATTTAACTGCGACAATTCTTCCCAATAATGCGACGAATAAAAACCTCGATTGGTCTAGTAGCGATAATAATATCGCCAGTGTGAGCTCGACCGGTGTCGTTAAGGGTGTATCGAGTGGTGTCGTAACGATCACCGTAAGCACGAAGGATACCGACAAAACCGCAAAAGTCACAATAAAGGTAGTCGGATCATCGTCTGGCCAACCCAGAAGTGGCAGTTCTGGCAGTTGTAACAATTCGGGTCGAGAGGAGTCTGCCGATAGTGGCACCAACGGTGATGGTGAGCATGGTGACGATGGCGAGTATGATGGTGGCGACGAGTATGACGGTAATATAGAAGAGAATCATAGCGATATGAGTGTGATTAGGGAAGGTCCAGATGAGGATTCTGGCAATACGGATTTAGTAGCTACAACCGTTCGGAATGTGGTAATCGCATTGATATCCATAGTGATATTGGGTGGTGGTACGCTACTTATCGCTAATAGAAAAAAGCATTAAAATCAACGCTCCAGCTACGCTAAAGTTAATACGCACCGAGAGTTTGCATAGATAAAAATAATGCGTTTATTTATTTTTGTGACCGTTCAGAAAACTCTTTACGTCCATTTCTTTGGAGTTTTCGGGGAGGAGCCGGTCGATGACTAGATATTTACCGTCGGCGCAGAGTAGGTCGAGTTCGGATGTTGCGGAATCTGCTACGTGCGCAAGTGTGATGGTGCACGGTATGCCAAGCAGGGTAGTTTTGGATTTTGGAAAACCAGCATAAGCGCGAACCTCATTGTAGAGTGTTTGAGCGGCTTTCTCGGCTGGTTTTAGCAAAGCAAGGTCTTTGTCGAGTTTTGACGTAAAAGTGGCTTCTGCGTCGTTCTGTGCGGTCTCAGGGGCATTTTTTGTGAGGACTCCAGGTAGAACGTCCAAAAGTAGTTGTGCTCCGAGTTGAGCAAGTTCTTCGTAGAGTGATTGCTTGGTGGTTTTGGTGGTAATTTTGACAGTTTTTTGAGCCAGGATGTTACCCGCATCCATCTCTTTGGCGAGGCGCATTATTGAGACGCCGGTCTCTTCGTCGCCATTGAGGAGGGCGCTTTCAATAGGGGTAGTGCCGCGATATTTAGGTAGGAGAGAGGGGTGAATGTTTAGGATTCCGCAAGGAATAGCATTAATGGCGGATTCGGGGACAAGTTTGCCGAAGGCGGCAAGGACACCGACTTCTGGCTTGTATTCTTCAATGATGGGCAATAGTTCTGATGCCTTTTGGACTTGGCGGATTTCGACACCGTTTCTTTTGGCTTCGATAGTGATTGGGAAAGGTTTGCGTGCGTGCACTTTGGGTAGGACAAGAGCGCAAATCTCAATATTTTTGACAGTTAGGAGGGCGCTGAAAATTGGCGTTTTAGCTTTAATGCCTTGCGCGAGTTGTTCGTTGCCGAGAAATAGAATTCTAGTTTTCTTCGCCATCGCCATCTGGGTAGAGATCCTTATTGTTCTTGATATAAGTATCGTAATCAAGAGGCTCGAGATCGCCTCGATCGTTTAGTTTATAGAATGCGTCTTTTTGGCCCTTGATGTGATCGATAAAAAGGATACCGTTGAGGTGGTCGATTTCATGCAAGAGAGTACGGGCGAGGAAGTCGTTTGCCTTGAGGCGAACTTCGGTGCCATCCTCGAGTTGAGCCTTGATTCGAGCCTTGGCGGGGCGGGGAACTTTGCCATAGATGGCGGGGACGGAGAGGCATCCTTCGTAATCATATTGCATCTTGCCTTCAGTCTTAATCACCTCTGGGTTTAAGAGAGGAATAAAAACGGCGTTGTCTTTGTTGTTCATGTCTTCGCGAACGACGATAATGCGCTTATTGTAACCGAGTTGAGGCGCCGCCATGGCGGTCGTTAGCTCGAATTCATGCTTATTCTCCCAGTCGATGCAGGATTCAATCATCTCTTTGATGATTTGTTCTACTTCGGGGTCGCGCGCTTTGACTTTGACGGACTTTTTGCGTAAACGTGGGTCCGGCGTGACGATAACTTCCTTTGCTTTAGCCATTTGTTGTTCCTTTACTAAGGGTAAATTTTAACATGGTAACGGCTTTCTGGCGAGCATAAGCGTTTGGTGTCAGATGTCGTAGGTGGTATAATTGGGGCTAGTTTCTGACGGAAAAGCTATTTATTTTTTGAAAGGGGGGCATATAGTAGTGTCTACTAAGGATGTTTCGGTTAAAAATGTCGTTCGCGTATCAGCGAGGCATATGAGCGAGCAACTGCGGGATGTCGAAAAAGGAGATTGGCATCCTGGCCGAATTAGTATCCAGGTGGCCGTGATAAAACGGGCGCAAGGAATGCAGGGTTCTGGTGGCGAAGGAAAGCAGCGAAGATGGTGGCATTTTCGTCGATCGAAGCATGACCAGCAGTATGAGCGAGCGCTGAAGCTGTTGGGGCTTAAGGATATTGACCCTAGATATGGGGTACAATATCTTTTTGGAGACAGTAGCATTATCTGTTTGCCGGGCAATCGGCTAGTTAATACATACACATTGGTTGCGATGATGCAGTCGTGGGTATGCAACTGTCTGGGCGAAGATTACGAAGGCCATCTTCCGCCGGTAGCATATAACGACGCTGATGAGAGAAACATTCAGGAGGGCTTCAGAGGCATTTATGGTTGCTCGCCAGAAGAGAGCGGCTATTCTCCGAGAGCTGGGTCGGTTGTCGTTGAGTTGTCGTGCGCAGATGCTGGCTTTGTAGTGCAGATCAATGTAACTTGCTTGAGTGCACTTGGGGCGGAGCAAGATATGCAGATTGCTAGAAGCGGCATGAAGGTTGCTGTGGCGACAATAACAAACGGATTGAGAGGTGAGTGTAACTTAGTAGTGAGTGGATCATATCCACCCAACATGGAATTTGGGGATTAAATCCCCATTTTTTTAAAGGAGAGAAATTGGGTCGAAGTCGTAATGAAGATAGGGGGTTTTGTCGAGTGAATCGAAGATGGTCAACAGATCTTTTCTGGATTTGGCCTTGATAACAATTTGCCACGTAAATCCGGCGCCATTGCGTTCATGGAAGGCTGGCATAGGTGGCGATACGATAACTTGCGAGAGAGGGATTTGATGGACAAGTTGCACAATTTTTTTGCTCAATTTTTGGGCATTAGATACGGTGCTACGTTCGGTTTTGTAGGTAAGTAATAATTTGAGCAAAAAACTGTATGGCGGGAGAGTGCTTTGTTTGCGACGCTGGAGTAAATAATTATAAAAGCCGGCATAGTCGGAATGGGCGGCGTAGGAAATTATGGGGTGGTCTGGTTGGAAGCTTTGAATAAATATATGGCCGTTTTGGTGCCCACGATTAGCACGGCCGATCACTTGGTTGATTAATTGGAATGTTCGTTCTTCGGATGAGTAGTCGGGAAGGCTAAGTCCGGCATCTGCCTGAATGATGCCGAGCGTGCTGATTTTAGGAAAATCGAAGCCTTTGGCGATCATTTGGGTGCCGATAATAATATCGTAGTCGCCGGCACGAACTTGGCTGTAGATTTTGTGAAGTTGCTGATCTGATTCCGTGTCGGCGTCGAAACGGATAGTATTGGCTTTAGGAAAGAGTCGACGAATCTCTTCTTCGAGTAGCTTGGTGCCAAAGCCTTTATGGTGGATGGTAGCATTATGGCAGTCGGGGCAGGCGGTAGGGACGGGGTAGTTGCGGCCGCAGACATGGCAGCGCATTTGGTATTGGTCGGCGTGGAGTACGGTGGGGAGGAGGCAGTTCTCGCAGAGAGCTTGCCAGCCGCAGTGATCACAAATAGTGAGCGGGGCGGTGCCGCGACGATTATGGAAGATGAGTGATTGCGTGTGTTGATTGAGTGATGTTTGAATCGACGAGATAAGCTGATTGCTCAGGAAGCGACTACGAGTAAAATCGGGGCGGTTTTTAAGATCAATGATGGATATTTGGGTTTGCTTGTTGTTTTTGATGGCAAGTTCGTTGAGTTCGACGATGGCGTGATGCTGTTTGCAGAGGTAGTAGTCGGCAACTAATGGGGTGGCAGAGCCAAGGATGGTTTTTGCCATGATGGCGGCGAGGCGGGCGGCGGAGTATTTTGGATTATGGTCTTGATGATAGGCTGGCTCATGAGCTTCGTCGATGATGATTAAACCAAGGTCACGAACAGGAGCAAACAGAGCAGAGCGTGGGCCGATGACGATTTGGGGTACGGTAGCCTGAAGTGCTTTTTGCCAAAGTTGATGGCGAACGGCTTCGGTTTGGGCGGAATGAAGAAGGATGACATCTTTGAAGTATGCTTGAAAATTGCGTACGAGCTGTGAAGTAAGGGCGATTTCAGGAACTAGCAGGATGACGGATTGGCCGGAAGCGAGGGTTTGTTTTGTGAGCTCAATATAGATGTTGGTTTTGCCCGAGCCAGTAATGCCATGGAGGAGGACGGTATTCGCAGTACAGGAGTTGATTTCTTTAATAGCGCGTTTTTGGGCGTCATTAAGAGGATTGTCTAATTTCTCGGAGTCGACCGTTTGCGCGTTTTCTTTGGTGAGGCGACGTTTTTTTGTGATTCCACGAGGTAGAATGGCTTGGACGACGGTGGAGAGGGGGCAGCGATAATAGTCGTTTAGCCAAAATAGGGCCTTTACGAGATGTTTGGGAAGCGGATTAGGATAAATGCTGCGAAGGATTTCTTTGGTTTCAAAGTCTGGTTTAGTGGTTTTGGCGGAAACTATACCAACTGTGGTATTTTTGCCGAGTGGAATTTCGACGATTTGGCCAATTTGAAGTGAGTCTGCGGAAGAGTAGGCCAAGGTATTGTCGGTCGAATGAAAAGTCTTAGCGGGCGCAATCAGATAGTAGTTCATAAGATGATTTTAGCATGATGTAAAAAATGCATTTGATGATGTTGTGATTTTTACAAAAGCTGAGTAAAATGAAGTGCAGTAAGGAGGTTAAGTGTTAGACGTTTTCGTAACAAGTCGGGTGAGGCGTAAGATTATTGTGGTTTTTGCTAAGTATCCGGATTTTAAGACGCATGTGCGTGGCTTGTCGAAACTGATTAAGGAAGACCCAGGCAATATTCAGCGCGAATTACGTCGTTTGGCTAAAGGTGGTTTTCTAGTCGTAACGAAGAAGGGGAATACTAGCATTTACCAAACAAATAAACAATTCCCGATTCTTAAAGAGCTTCAGAGTATCGTGATAAAGAGTCAACAATTAGACGACGCAAAGAAGACGCCGAGCAAGATTATTGGATGACGGCATTATTCGAGCAGCTACTACGGCGACGTGGGCTGGACAAGGATTTTTTGTACCCGCAGTATGACAAGCTTTTTAACCCCTATGATCTAAAAGGCGTAGGGGAGGCGGTGGCGCGTATTAGAGTGGCGCGCGATGCAGACGAGAGGATAGTAGTTTACGGAGATTATGATGCGGATGGCGTAACTTCAAGCGCACTACTAAAAAGTGCACTGAAGCGGTATGGTTGCAAGAAGGTCGAGATTATCTTGCCGAACCGTTTTACGGATGGATATGGTCTAAATATGCCGGCGGTAGATGGAATTGTCGAACGGGGGGCAAAGTTGGTAATTACAGTAGACTGCGGTTCTGGATCAGAAGAAGTAATCGCGACACTGAGAGGGTGCGGAGTTGATACGATAGTGACCGATCATCATGAGATACCACATGTGCCAAAGTCGGCCGTAGCAGTAATTAATCCTAAGCGAGGCGACAAGGTTGGTAGGCGGATGGCGGGGGTAGGGGTGGCTTTTGCGTTGGCGCGAGCATTGAATATGGACACAAATGGGGGCACATGCGACGGTCAGGAGAAGTGGTTACTAGATTTGGTGGTAATTGGGACAATTTGCGATTCAATGGAATTGCGCGATGAAAATAGGATATTGTCCTATTACGGCATGAAAGTACTTGGCAAAACGCGACGTCTGGGTTTAAAGGAACTGGCGCAAGTGGCAGGGGTAGATTTGAAGAGATTAAGTGCGCACGCAATCGGTTTTCAGCTGGGGCCTCGAATTAATGCAGCGGGTCGGATGGGGAGTGCGGATTTAGCATTAGAGCTAGTGACGGCGACAAGTCGAGCAAAGGCTTTTGTATTGGCTCGGGAGTTGGATGAATTGAACAGCGAGCGGCGCAAGGCGCAGGATGCGGCGGTGGCGGAGATTGAGGTGGCAGATAAGGATGCTGTGATTGTGGCGCAAGGTAAGTGGCATGAAGGCATATTGGGAATAATCGCGGGGCGCTTAGTGGAAATTTACCAAAAGCCGGCATTTGCGATTACGGAGCTAGATGATGGGCGGCTTAAGGGTTCGGGCCGAAGTTTTGGTGAATTCTCGCTAGCAGATGCTTTAGAGGCTTGTGGTGGTGGATTACTATTGGGCGGCGGTGGCCATGCAGGGGCGTGCGGGATTACGCTAGAGAAAGAGAAGCTTGAGGCGTTTAAGAAGACAATTAATCGATACTATAAGGATTTGAAACTACGCAATCAGGAACGTTTCCTGAGAAGGGCGAGTGATTTGAGATTGAATGATTTATCCGGTATTGGCGAAGAACTGTTTGAGGAAATTTGCTTGCTAGAGCCGTTCGGCGAGGGGAACGAGGAGCCGGTATTTGAGTTTGAGGGGGTAATATGCAGCAAAAAGATTATGAAGGATAAGCATTTAGCGTTAACGATAAGGGACGGTGCGAAAAATAGCATGAAGATGATGGCATTTTATGCCTCGAAAGAATGGATGACTGTAGAGAACGGGGATAAGGTGCGATTGCAATTTGTATTGGCGAAGAATGAATGGCGAGGTAAAGTCTCGATTGAGGGCAACGTATTATCTCTTGAAAGAATAGATTAGATATGCTAGAATTTATGGCAGTATGGCAATAAAGGTAACAAGAAAAGATCAGAGCGAGGCCAACGAAAATATTATTCGTCGCTTTAACCGCAAGGTTTTACAGAGTGGCGTCATGGCAACCGCGAAGGAAGGCATGCGTTTTTCGAAGCCAATTTCGAAGCGTGAGCGTCGCCAAAAGGCAATTCTACGCGATAAGCGTAAGGCAGAAAAAGCCGAACGAATGAAGTTAGGTCTTAAATAGGAAATACCCCCTCTAAGACGGGGTATTTTTTACGAAAAGAAAAAAGGAGTATAAATGATAGTTTTATTTGGATTGGCGGGGAGTGGGAAAAGCCTTCAAGGTGAGATTCTGGCTAACAAGTATGGTTGGCGTTGGATGTCGATTGGGCAATTGTTGCGCGACTGCAATGATCCCGTGATGAATGAGACGATGAAACGAGGGGAGTTGGTTCCAGATGAATTCGTAGTCAAGCTGATGCATGGCGAGATGATGAAAGAAGCCGAGGCGGGGCGGAATGCGATACTGGACGGTTACCCGCGCGACAAATGGCAAGCGGATTGGATTGTTGAGAATGGCGATGATAAATACATTGATGGTGCAATCATCTTTGACGTTAGTCGCGAAGAGCTACTGCATCGGTTAGAATTGCGCGGCCGAGTGGACGATACGCGAGAGTCAATCGAGAGGCGTTGGGCGATTATTGAACAAAATATTTATTCAATGATTGAAAGATTAGAGGGGGCTGGCGTTAAGATAGCTCATGTTGATGGAGAAGGGGCAATCGAAGAGGTAACACAGAGACTTGAAAACATTCTTCGAGGATGGGGGACGATAAATACTCAGGACAAGCAGGGGGAATAAATGGACCAGAAAAAAATTGATGCGATGCGGTCGGGGGGTAAAATTATGGCGAAAATATTTGCGGAGCTACGCGAATATACGCAACCTGGCAAGACTGGAAAAGAAATTGATGCATGGGTGGCGAAAAAAATAAAGGACTATGGTTGCGGAATTGCATACTATGAGCCAGAAGTTAATTTTCCTGGATCAATTTGTATTTCCGTGAATGACGAGCTGATTCATGGTATTCCGAAGGACGAGGTGCTCGAAGCGGGTGATAAAGTAAGTTACGATTTGGTCATCAAATACAATGGTTACTATGTAGACTCGGCTTTTACGATGATTGTAGGAGGAAAGCCGACAGCCGCGCAGAAGCATCTCTTGAGCTTTACGGAGTCAGCGCTATATGAGGGAATAGAAGCAGTAAAACCGGGTGCGAAGTTGGGAGATATTGGCTATGCGGTCGAAAAACAGCTCGAAAAAGGCAAGCTCGGGATTATTCGGAATTATGTAGGCCATGGGATTGGTGTTAGTATGCATATGCCGCCGGAGGTGCCAAATTACGGCAAACGCGGTCATGGCTATGAGCTAAAGATTGGGGATACAATTTGCATTGAACCGATGTCGAGTTTAGGCAAGCCGGACAACGTGGTAGTTGAGGGGGATGATGGATGGACGGTATGCTTGAAGGACGGCTCTTTGGGTTGCCATTTTGAGCATACGGTGCTCGTGACCGAGGACGGTTACGAAATTTTAACCCAGTTATAGGGATATGCTACAATAAGCTTATGGAAGAAAAAGCTCGCTTTGCAGTAGGGTTAGATATTGGAACTAGTACGACCCGAGCCGTCATGGGCGCGATTGGCCGTGATGGAAAAATATCAGTGGTAGGATATGGTGAAGTCCCTTCGGAGGGGTTGCGTCGCGGAATTGTAAAGGAGCTAATGTCGCCACCGCGAGTGATTGATACTTGCTTGCGGGCGGTAGAGGGGATGAGTGGCATTGAGGTGAATGATGCGACTGTGAACATTAATGGGTCGCATATTGGCAGCACGAAGGTTGATGGCATGATTGCGGTTGGCGTGGCCGATCATGAGATTAATAACGATGATATTGATCGGATTGCCGACGCCTCAATAGCTGGTAAGATTCCGGCAAATCGCGAGATTCTTTCTTTAGTTCCATATGAGTATATTTTAGATGGTCAAGGTGGCATTAAGGAGCCATTCGGAATGCATGGCGAGCGTCTAGAGTTGCGAGCGAACGTGATTTCGGCTTTGACGCCAGATTGTGACAATATCCAAAAAGCTTGTGAGGCGGGCAATTTACGCGTGCGAGCGCTAGAACCCTCAGCAATAGCAGCAGCTCGGGCGGTGATTACGAATGCGCAAAAAGAGAATGGTGTCGGCCTAGTAGACATGGGCAGCGCGACAACTGGCGTAGCGATTTATGATGAAGGTGAGCTACAGTTTGTGGGCGTGGTGCCGATTGGTAGCAATGATATTACGAATGATTTGGCGACGGTTTTGAAGACGGTTCCAGAGATTGCGGAAGAGATTAAGTTACGTTTTGCCTCCGCGAAGTTTGGTGGCTCGGATAAGGATATTGTAATCAAGCGTGGTCGTGACGAATATCGTTTCGAGCGCAAGGAAGTCGATGAGGTAGTGGAAGCACGTCTGGAGGAGATTTTCGAGGGCGTACGCAAACTGTTAAAGCATGCTGGATACGACAAAAGGTTGCCGGAAGGGTTGGTATTAGTCGGTGGCGGCTCGAAATTGCGTGATATTGAGGCATATGCGCGTGACCAGGTGGAATTGGCTGTGCGTCTGGGTAAGCCGGAGGGGGTTTTAGGTGTAAGTGAAGAAATTATGAAGCCAGAATATGCCACGGCGGTCGGGTTAATGTATGCGGATGCGGAGATTCAGAGTAGTGATAATGCGCGCGGCTTTGGCGATATTCTGTCCGGTGGCAAGAAAGCGAAGGTCGCCAAGGGTGAGGGCTTTTTCTCGAAGCTGATGAAGAAGTTCAAATAGGCGGGGCGGAAGTCTAGCAAAAAAATTGTTCAGATGATACTATAAGATTAGAATTGAAGAAAAGTGAGGAGTTAATACATGCCTGAAGTTAAACCAAGTGAGGTGGAAAGTACAGCCAGCATTAAGGTGATTGGCGTTGGTGGTGCAGGCGGCTCTGCCGTGAATCGCATGCGCGATGCTGGTTTGAGTGGCGTCGAGTTTATAGCAATGAACACCGATGCGCAGGCTTTGCATAACTCGAAGGCAGATGTTAAGGTACATCTTGGGCATGAGACCACGAATGGTCTAGGTGCCGGCGCTGATCCAACGGTCGGTGAGCGTGCGGCCGAAGAAAGCCGTGAAGAAATTAAGAATTCTCTAACCGGTGCAGACATGGCGTTCATTACTTTTGGTGCAGGCGGCGGTACTGGTTCTGGCGCAGGCTACATTGTGGCCGAAGAAGCGCGCAAGCAAGATATTTTGGCAGTTGGCGTAGTGACGAAGCCGTTTTCGTTTGAAGGCGCAAAGCGCAAGGCGAATGCGGACTGGGCAATTGAGCGTTTGGCGCGCAATGTTGATGCTTTGATTACGATTCCGAACGACCGTCTTTTGCAAACAATTGACCAACGTACGCCGATTCTCGAGACTTTTAAGATTGCTGATGAGGTTTTGCGCCAAGGCGTGCAGGGTATCTCTGAGTTGATTACTGAGCATAGCCTAATTAATCTAGATTTTGCCGACGTGAAGGCAATTATGAAGGATGCTGGTTCGGCATTAATGGGCATTGGTCGCGCTTCAGGTGAGAATCGTGCGAGTATTGCGGCACAACAGGCAATTGAGTCGCCGTTGATTGAGGTATCTATCGATGGTGCTCGTGGCGTATTGTTCTCGATTGCGGGCGGTTATGATGTGACGATGGACGAAATGCGCGAAGCTGCAGAGCTTATTACGGCGAGCGTTAGCCCAGATGCGAATATTATTTGGGGTGCATCGATTCGCCCAGAGCTCGAAGATGAGATTATTGTTACGGTAGTGGCAACTGGATTTGATTCGGAGTATTACCGCGATGATCCACGAGCGCAAGAGTATAATCAGGTTCCAGCCGAGACCACCACAGCTAAGGTTGAGAACTTAACGGAGCCAAGCCAAACGATGGCCGATCCAGTGAAGGAAGCTGAGAAGAAAAGCGAAAAGTTCGAACCGGAGAGCCAGAGTGCGGACTTCGCCGAAGCTACGACGGTGAATATGTGGGATAATATCCGCACTAACAATAGCGGTAGTGATGACGACAGTGATATTCCGGCGATTTTGAGGCGCCGCAAAAAGAGCAAAGATTAGGAGACCCTCATGAGCCATTTGAAGATTGGCGAAAGTAAGGTGATAGAGAGCCGCGAATCGCAGGATGGTACCACGATTCGTCGTCGCAGAGTATCTTTGGATGGGAAACATCGCTTTACTACCTATGAGCGAATTGAACGTCCTGGCTTAATGGTGAAGAAACGTAGCGGTTCGCGGGAGGTATTTGATCGCGATAAGCTAGCAAAGGCAATCCGCAATAGTGTTGGTAAGTATTTTAATAGTGATTTGGATGTACAGAATATTGTTGATCGAGTAGAGGATTTGATTTACGAAAAGGGTAAGGACGAGATTCCATCTAGCGTGATTGGCGAGATTATCCTCGAAGTTTTGTCGGAGACGAACGAGATGGCCTATGTGCGTTTCGCGAGTGTCTTTAAGGAATTTAAGTCGTTAGATGATTTGGAACGCAGTATTGCCGAGCAACGCGAGCGCATGAAGCAACGTAAAGAGAAGGAGAAATAAGAAATGAGGGTGGTGGCAATTTGGCGCGAGGAGAGTGATTATGCTCGAAGCGTGATTGAGTGGTTACATGATTGCGAACGACGATTGGGGGTGGGGCCAGAGAGTTTTTCGCCAGATGAGCCAGAGGGCGAGGGTCTTTGTAAGGCTCATGACATCGTGGAATATCCGACAATATTGGCTTTAGATGATGATGGTAGGATGGTTCAGATGTGGCGTGGGCGTGACTTGCCGCGAATTGACGACGTGGCGTATTACCTGATTAAGCATTGATTAGCTATTGATTATTCGGCGAATTGTGTATAATGGATGTAGACGGTGTGGCTTATAGCCACATTTTTGTACCATAAAGAACGAAGAACGAGACGAAAAAAGAAACAGAAACACTGAGCTGTAAAAACCATTTCATGAAGATGTAAAAAGGAGGTGAGGATGGAATGGGAATGTGGGCAACGGTTGTTGGAATTATTGTTTTAGTTGCATTGTTTTGGCTATTATCCAAAGGCGCTACTAAGGGTAGTAGTTCTTGGGGAATGGCCGGCTCTACGATTCCAGTGGAAGGAGACTCGGATTGGTACTTGAAGCTGCCTGACAAATGTGACGCTAATTCTCCGGAATATGTTGAGGTGAGAAAGAACGGCAACTCCAGAGTGTATGGCTATATCATCATGAGAACCGGGGTGGTACGTGATCTTAGTAGTAACAGTTGGAAATATATAACTGATGTTCCCGAAAACGTATTGTATAGCGCTATAATTACCATGACGAGACACAGAACTGATCTTCTTCGGGAATACAACAGGAGGGCCGGAAGGCATTAATACAACCGCCTTCGCGAGAGAAAAGACTTAAACCCCAGGGATGACCTGGGTTTTTTGTTTTCTGAATAAATATGATATAATGCAAGCATAAAGCGTTTGAGCAGCTATCAACTGCGAGCCGATGAAAGAACGACGTAGCTAGTGCGAGAAGCTAAGTCTAGTAGAATCATCCGTGAGTCTGCGTAAAAGATTAATCGAGTGCTAGAACAATCTAGAAATTGGATGGTACCGCTCTGAGGAGTTCCAATGAAAATTGGAATTTTTTTATGCAAAAGAAAGGAGTGTGTGGGTATGAAGTATAAATATGGTGAACGACGCCGGGCGAGCGAATACGAGAAAGCCTTAGTGGAGTACTGGAAGAAAAACAAAACCTTTGAAAAGTCGGTCGAAAATCGTCCGATTGATAATTCCTATGTATTTTATGACGGCCCGCCATTCATTACGGGTAATCCGCACCACGGTACTTTATTGTCTTCGATTGTAAAAGATGCAGTGCCGCGCTATTGGACGATGCGGGGCAAACGCGTTGAGCGCCGTTGGGGTTGGGACTGCCATGGTTTGCCGGCAGAGAACTTTGTCGAGAAGCAGCTCGGCATTACGGATAGGCGCGAGATTGGCACGAAGTGGCCGCTCGAGACATATATTACTAAGGCGCGCGAGTCGATGGTGGCAAATTCGGAGACTTGGCGCGGTACGATTGACCGGATTGGCCGTTGGGTAGATTTCGATAATTGTTATCGGACGATGAATAAAGATTTCATGGAGTCGGTTTGGTGGGCTTTCAAAACCCTTTACGAGAAGGGCAAGATTTACGAGGGTGAAAAGGTCTTGATGTATGATACGAAGTTCGCAACGCCGGTCTCGAAAGCCGAAGTGACGATGGACAATGATGCATATCAAACAGTTACTGACCCAAGTGCATATGTGAAGTTTAAACTAGCCGATAGCGATGAGTATATTTTAGCCTGGACGACCACGCCGTGGACCTTGCCGGCAAACATGGCGCTGGCAGTGTCTAAAAAGCTCAAATATGGCCTGTATGACGTCGAAGGCGACAAAATGATTATGGCTAAGGATTTAGCGAAAAAACTTGTTGGAGAGGACGCTAAGGCCCTTAAAACGTATTCTGGAAGCGACCTGGAGGGCCTAAAATACGAGCCGTTATTTGAAATGGACGACGAGATTGCGCGTAACGAAAATGCGCATAAGATTTGGACGGCGGATTTTGTTTCCGCCGAAGATGGCACGGGTATTGTGCATATTGCGCCGGCTTATGGTGAGGATGACTATGCATTAGGAAAACACAACAAAGTGCCAGTGCGACATACGATTGATGACAACGGTTATTATTTCCCGGAGTGGGCCGAAAAATTGCATGAGATCGGCGTGCGCGATACGGACGAGAATGGCATTGAGGTATGGGCAGGCAATAAGTTTATAGCAAAATGTCTAGAAGAAAAGGGCGCAATTTGGAAGATCGAATATATTAAACACGAGTATCCATTTAACCCACGTAGCAAACAACGCATTATGTATCGGGCATTTCCAAGTTGGTTCTTTGATGTGGAGGGGAGCAAAGAGTTGATGCTCGAGAAGAACGAAGATATTAATTGGTTCCCGGCGCACTTAAAGCACGGTCGTTTTGCAAAGAATATTGAGCAGGCGCCAGATTGGAATCTAAGTCGCGATCACTTTTGGGCGACGGCGATGCCAGTTTGGAAGGGTGACAAGGGCTCTATCAGGGTGGTTGGTTCTTATGATGAGCTGTATGAGCTCTCGGGCGTGAGGCTTGAGGACTATCATCGTCCGTGGGTGGATGCGATTGAGTTTGATATCGATGGTGAGCATTTTAAGCGCATTGATAAGGTGTTGGACTGTTGGTTTGAGTCTGGTTCGATGCCGTTTGCGCAGCTACATTATCCATTCGAGAACAAAGAAAAGTTCGAGAAGAACTACCCGGCAGATTTCATTGTGGAATATGTCGGTCAGGTTCGTGCATGGTTCTATTATGTACATGTAGTGAATACGGCGCTGTTTGGTGAGTGCGCTTATAAGAATGTAATTACCACCGGAACTTTGGCGGGTAACGATGGGCGCAAGATGAGTAAGTCACTCGGCAACTACACTGATCCGAATGAATTGATGGACAAATTTTCGGCGGATGCTTTGCGCTTCCAGTTGCTATCTAGCCCAGTGCTTGCAGGCGAAGACTTCGCGTTGCTTGACAAGGATGTTTCGGATGTAGCGCGCAAACTAACAATGATTTGGAATGTCTATGATTTCTTTACGATGTATGCCGAGGTGGACGGTTGGGATTCAAAGAATAGCTGGAAGCCGTCTGGGAAGACAACTTTTGGCGATTTGAAAAATCCACTGGACCGTTGGATTATTTCGCGTTTGCACCAAGTAAAGGCCGAGATTATTGAGGGGATGGATCAATATAATATACCGAAAGCGCTAGCTGGAGTATTGCCATTTATTGATGATCTCTCAAACTGGTTCGTGCGTCGTTCGCGCCGACGTTTCTGGAAATCCGAGGATGATGGCGATAAAGCTGAGGCATACTGGACGTTATATACGGTATTGGTGAAGTTTGCTGCTGTAGTTGCGCCGTTTGTGCCATTCTTGGCGGAAGAGCTTTGGCTGAATATGACCGGTGGCGAAGAAGGCGAGTCGGTGCATTTATTGAATTATCCGAAGAATATTGAGGTCGACCAAAGGGTGCTAGATGATATGGCGCGTTGTCGCGAGATAATTACGGAAGGTTTAGCGCTAAGGATGGCGCGTGATGATGGCTTTGGTCAGATTAAGGTGCGCCAGCCGTTGGCGAAGTTGACTTACGGTGGGGAGAAGTTGGATAAGTTTTATGAGACTATCATTGCCGAAGAAGTAAATGTTAAAAAAGTTGTACACGGAAAAGAATTAGTACTCGACAAAAAACTCACAAAGGCACTACGCGAAGAAGGATTTGTGCGCGAGTTAATTCGTTTTGTTCAGGCTGCGCGCAAGAAGGCCGGCTTGAATGTAGATGACAGAATTAAGCTATCCGTATCGGTTGAGGTGCCGAAAGTTCATCTAGAGATGCTCAAGAATGAAGTGTTGGCAACGGAGTATACGCCAGAGGGGAACTATAGTTATGATGAAATTGTTAAAATTGACGGAAATAACGTCACGATTTCATTAGAAAAAGCCTAATTCGGACTATTAAATACCCGCCTTGTGATATAGCTTGGCGGGTATTTTGGCGGGGAATAATAATATTTTTTAGAATTTTCAAGAGCATTTCTACCTCTGTTAAATTTGACAAAATGTCAGAAAATAAGCATAAGCATGCTTGACAAAAAAGCATAAGTGTGATAGCATGAAGACAGTTGGAACGAAAACCAACACAAACACAACAAAAAATTCCAAATCGGGTATAGGAATAGTTCAAAAAAGAAAGGAAAAATAAAAAATGAGTAAATATGCAACTATGACTATCCCAGACGATGCGGACGGGGTCGTGGATAACGAAAAGGAATTCAAAAAACAAAAAGATAAAAACGAGGCTCAGCTCAAGAAAGAAATCGAAGAAGCGAGCGAACTAGGCGAGTTACGCTATGAAGATTTAAAGATGACTTTCGTTAAAAACGGCAAGAATGCAAATATAGAGATTGCTAAGCGCAAACCTATATTAGGCAAACGCGGTAGGGGACTATTGCGAGTTGCCAACCTGTTTTCCTAATTAGACAGGCAGAAGATGAAATAAGTTAAGGAGATATGCCTATAAGATAAGATAAACAACAGAGAAAGAGACCAAGCGACTAGACCTGGTCTCTTTTTTGTTGTGACGTAACTATTGACAAAACGAAAATGCTAGTGGTAAGATGATGGCAAAATAAGGTCAAAATAAAAATTAAAGGAATAAGAGAAATGGCTGGAGAGCAAACTGGGGGAAATAACCCAAGACATGAGGCGGAAAATCCGCAGGAGTTTGACTGGAATAAGTTCGGTGAAGTACCGGTAAAATATGTAGCGCAGGCTATAGCGGAGTTGCGTCAGGCTGATCCGGCTATAGGTGCAATAGACTGGGCCGATCTTTACGGAGAAAGAGTTAGTAGCGATGTGGCTGCTAAAATTCAGGCAAAAGCCGAGGAGATTCGTGCAAATGAGAATAGCCCGGCGCAGGGTCAGGAGTCGCCAGCTCAGGAGCAAGCTCCAGCTGACACGTCGGAGGGTGACTCTAGTGAAAGTGGCGAACAGGCAGCTCAACAAGAGGGGGGTGCAGAGAGAAGGCGAAATGTGTCGCTCTGGAGAAGAATTGGCGTGAGAGTGTTAGCCGTTGCGGCTGCTGTTGGTATCGCGATTGGCGGGATTGGTGCTGCCTTTGGCGTAGGACCAGCCGGTAGACTTAAGAAGTTGCGGGAGAACGGAACGCGGACTGAAATGAGCGCTGGTGATGCGGCAGATGGCATGGCAATGGGGATTGACGAAGCGCTCGACGAGTATAGTCAAGAGATACGATCTGACGCACTTAGCGACGCAAATCTCGATGCGATTATAGCGGAAGCAGCAGCCGAAGAGAGCGAAAGCCTTAAGGTGGCCGATAACTATCGGGGGCTCTATGCGGATGCGGAGACCGGTACGAAGCCGAATCCAGAAAAGTCTAATCCAGTAAACTTCGTTGCTCCGATTGAATACAAAGAGTCTGGTGATTATCGTGGCGATATTGACAAGAACGTGCGCAATATGGCTCCGGTGCTAGCTGCGTATTATGAAAAACTAGACGATAAGGACAAGTTGCCAGAACTCGTAGGGAAAAGTTGCGCAGAGTTGCAAACGATGATGGCGGAAGATCCGAGCGTTCATCAGAAAATATATGAACACTTCATGAGTGAATTGGAGTCGACGGAGAACGGCACTGTAGATGGTAGATGCTACAACGAGTATATGGTGTCGTCGGCGTCTGATGGAGAGACGATTAATTCCAAAAATTCGCGCGTTGTCTTTTGTGAAACCGTTGAGGATAATACGAGGGTTATAGTGGCACACTTCAAGAACGGCTCCGAACTCAAGATTAAGTTGAATTGTGGTCAGGCCGTAATTGAGATCCAAGAAGAGAATGAGGGCATATTAATATCGTATTATGAAACAAAGGAAGAGCTTCCGGAAGAGGAGCAGCCGTCTAACTCTGTTAAGAAACTCTTCGTCCCGGAAGATGTATTTGATGGCACTGATACGACAGAGTGGCCAGACACGGGGCCAGGCCCAGTCACCGAAGATCCAGATAAAGATGAAGAAGAAACCCCAGAAGAGCTCGATGAAAAGAAGGACCTCGATCCCGGAAAGACATTCGAGGGGACCGATACTACAGAATGGCAAGACGATACGGGTCCAGGCTCAGCAGATGATGTAACTGAAGAGCCCGATGCAATGGAAGGCATAGATGAAGACGGGAGACCGAAGGGCGATGGAGGCCAATCGACGGAAGCGACGGAAGACCCGAGTCTCGAAGGTGACAATAGTGAAAGCAGTAGCCACGACGATGACGATGGTGGCCACGACAGCGGTGGTAGCGAAGGCAGTAGTAGCGAAAGCAGTAGCCACGACGATGGCGGTGGTAGCGAAAGCAGTAGTAGTGAAAGCAGTAGCCACGACGATGGCGGCAGTAGTGAATCCCATGAGCCAGCTTCACAAGAACATGCAAATGATGAATCCAGAAGCAGCGAGGGGCAACAACGAGCCGAACAGGAAAAATCTGATAGTGATCAGCGGCATGAGGATAGTCAGAAGAGCGAGCAGGCGGCTCAGAGTGTTGAGAAACAGTCCGATAATGCTATCGAAGAGCATACCGATAGTTCCGGGAAGACTGACGTGGATGCATTATTAGATATGGATTAGGGAAGTAAAAGGAGCGAAAAACATGCAAAAACAAATCAATACTAACTTTAAGCGCAAACTAGTTGCTGTTGGTATTTCCGCAATAGCAACCGCGTTGCTGATGCCAGTAGCATCATCGTATGCGTATGGGCCGAGTCGCCCTACCTATACGATGAAGAAGCCGGCTGACCATGCGACTTTCAACTCCATTACTGACAATAATGTGATTGGTGATGAGCGAGATTTCGTGCGCGTTGCCGAAAAAGGTGGCAAGCAGTGGGTAAATCAATTAAAGGTTGTCCCAGGCAAGACTTATCAGGTATATATCTTCTACCATAATAATGCAGCTACTAATACTAATGAGAATGGCGGTAAGGGTATTGCGATGAAGACAAGAATTCGCAGTAGTTTTCCTGCTAAGGTTAATTCGTCAGCTAAAGGCAAAGTGAGTGCAACCATTTCTTCAACGACTACTTCGCCTGCAAAAGTTTGGGATGAAGCTTATTTCACCACCGATTCTAAAAAAGATATTCAGATGAGAGTCGTTGGCAGGATTATGATCTATAATCAAGGGAAGCTAAACGGCACTGGCCTTGGCGAGCAGATTTTTACTGCAGATGGTGTCTATATTGGCTATAACAAGCTGAATGGTGTTATCCCCGGTTGTAGCGAATATTCTGGTCATATTATCTATGAGCTCCGCGCGGAGCAGGCTAGCTCCACTATTTCGAAGAGTGTATCGTTGGATGGTAAGAACTTCTTTAGTAACGTGACGGCGAAGCCGGGTGATACGTTGACTTATAAAATTACTTTCAAGAATAATGGTACTCGCGATTTGAACGCTGTAACTTTCCGTGACACACTTCCTGATGGCGTAACTTTGGTTTCGGGTAGCGTTAAGCTTTATGATAACGGCACGAAAAAAACTAGGAGTCTTAGTGACGCGCTCGTTAAAAATGGCGTGAATACCGGTCTGTTTGGTGAAGGGGTGACTGGCACGATTACTTACAAAGCGAAAGTTGATAATGACATCGTAAAAAACGGTAATTGTGGTGCAAACAACTTCAAGAACACCATACGTGTTACTACGACCGAGACTGGCACAGCAACTTCAACTGCGACGATTAGGGTTGATAAGACTTGCGAAACGAAGAAGGATCCATGTCTAAATGAAGACGGTTCCGTGAAGACTGAGTGTTGTGACCAGGACAAGTATAAAAATTTGCCACAATGTAAGGAAGAGCCAAAAGATCCGTGCCTCGATGACGATGGTAAGGTTAAGACTGAATGCTGCGACCAGGACAAGTATAAAAATTTGCCACAATGTACAGAAGAGCCGGATCCATGTCTAAATGAAGACGGTTCCGTGAAGACTGAATGTTGCGACCAAGAAAAATACAAAGATTTGCCACAATGTAAGGAAGAGCCGGATCCGTGTCTAAATGAAGACGGTTCTGTGAAGACTGAATGTTGCGACCAAGAGAAATATAAAGACTTGCCACAATGCAAAAAGACTCCAGAGCCAGTTGCGTATTTGCCGAATACTGGCCCAGGCGAAATTGCTTTAGCGGTTGTAGCCGCGTTCTGTGTGGTGACCGGTGTGACTTACTGGTATCGTAGCCAAAAAGAAGTTAGTGCGGTACAAAAAGAAGTAAAGCACGGTAGCGACGACAAGAAATAATAAAGATTTGCGAAGCTCCTTTTATAGCATTTCTTAAACAAATAGACGCCGGTACGGGTATCCCGGCGCCTATTTTGTGCTTAGGCTTGAAAAAGAGGACCATTTTTGCTATAATTTCGCAAGTAATAAAGGAATTTTATGAAAAAAGCAGTCATAAAGGTTGGTGGCAAGCAATATATTGTCGCTGAAAAAGAGACCCTCCGTGTGGACCTCCTCCCGGAAGGAACTAAAGATCTCGCTTTAGATGCTTTACTCGTAATTGATGGTGATAAAACCACTATTGGTGATCCTATCGTAAAGGGAGTAAAGGTGAAGGCGAAGGTCGTAAATGCGAAGGTAGCTGGCGACAAGATTCGCGTTATCCGTTACCACTCCAAGAAACGTGTTCATACTGAGACTGGTCATCGCCAGAAATACTCAGAAATCGAAATCGAGAGTATTGGTAAATAACATAAAAATCCCCCAAAAAGGGGGATTTTTTGATGATTATTCCATGAAAACGGTAATGCCAAAATGATGTGGCTTATGTTATTATTAATGTAACAATAATAACCTCGGTAAGACGAGGAAAAGTGGAGGAAAAATGAGCAAGAAAAAGAAAACGGCCGTTGCTGCGTTGATCGTGTTAGGTATTGTGGCGGTAGGCTTAGCTGCCGGCGTATATGCGAAATATATTGCAAGTATAACGAGCGGTAACGGTAGTGCTACTGTCGCGAAATGGGCATTTGAAACAGATAATGCAAATACGACCATTACTTGTGAACTAGACAAGAACTACAATGCAGATACTTTGGTTGCGGGTAAAATTGCGCCAGGTACTTCTGGCAAATGTCCAATCAAGATTTCAAATGCAAATAGCGAGGTTGGCGTAAATTATACAATTAAGCCGAAGACCGTTACGAATCAGCCGACGAACTTGAAGCTCTATAAGGACGCTAATCATACAGATGCTTTTAGCACAAGTGCTGCCATCACTGGCACATTGACGCCAGGTGCAGCAGAGCGGACTATCTACGTTTATTGGGACTGGGCATATGAGACTAAGGACGATAATGAGAGTGTAGTCGCTGGCGATAACGCTGATACTGCTAATGGTGAAGACCCCAAGAAGATGGAGATTTCATTCGACATCTCTGGCGTCCAAGTACAGCCAACAGAATAATAAGAAATATTCATAACGTGGAGGCTTAGCCTCCACGCAGGGGATAAAGCGAGAGATTATCTTCTGCGTGGGGGCTGAAAGAAAGAGTAATGGAGAAAAGAGAGCTAAAAAGGAATAGATTCGCGAATACGGCAATTATTTTGCTGTTAATTGCGATAGTAATACTATTATGGCTTCTCTTGAAACCGCAACCGGAGCCAACAAAGATTCCGACTGGTAATGTCGACGTGTTCGATATTAGGATTGGTTGTTTGTGTGGCGATAATGATGGTGACGGTAAGCCCGATGATTGCGATAAAAACGGCGACGGAGTGCCAGACGGCATAGCCGATCTAACTCCTGGTTCGGAAGGGTACAAAAGTTATTACAGCAGTACAATAAATGGCAGCACGGAGCCGATGGATATTAGTACTACTGGTATTGTCTATGTCGATGATGATAATGGTAAATATGTTTACCAGAAAGAACTACAAATTTTCCAAAACGCTGCCTTTGAATACACGAATAAGATTGCGCCGGGCGTATCTAATTCCTACGATTTTAAAGTTCATAATGAGACAAGCAATAAAATTCAATATAATATTGAATTCTCTGAAGAATCCGAATATGCCGTAAATATGAAATACCGATTGAAGAGAGCGGGAGCCTATGTGGTTGGCAGTGAGACAGAGTGGGTATCCGCAAAGCAACTTTCGACATCGATGAAGCAATTGGCTATAGATGGGGTGGATGCATATACGTTGGATTGGATGTGGCCATACGAGGACGGAAAAGACGGTCAGGATACGAAAGCCGGAGAGAACATGGAATCTGAATATCATTTAGGGATTAAGGTGAACTTCGAGGAAGTGTAGCCGTGCGAAGAAGAAGGCAACATATTTCAGTTATGAAATTGGGGCTTGGGTTGTTGTTGCTACTCGCAATTACGGCAGTGGCGACGGCGAGCATTTTTGTAGTGGCAAAGATGGTCGGCCTCATTAATGCGACCGACGGAGATATGCAGGTGGCGAAGTGGGATGTGCAGGTCGCCGGCGCGAGCGAAGCCGTAAACATGGTTGCGGGTGGCGCGGCGCAATCATATACCGTTACTGTGACAAATAATTCGGATGTATCGAGTACTTATGCGATAAAGGTGTCTAACATTCCGGCGGGGATAAAAGTTGGGTTAGCGAGCGGTTCTCTACAGGAGCCGAATGATGGTACGGTTATTTTTACGAACACGGGTGGTGCTTTAGGGTTTGAGGCGCCAAATAATAGTCGACAGCACACTTTAGTGCTACAAGCGGATCTAGATGACGCGGTGGCGACGCCAGAAAATGGTGAGCAAATAGACGTGGTTATTATGTTCACTCAGGAGGATCCACGAGCATGATGCGACGTAAGGTGGTGATGATGGCAATGCTATTGGTGGTGGTCGGCTTATGCATAGCATATGCGCCGAGTGCACAGGCGAAATATATTGATGCCAAGAATGTAAAGATGACCATTAATATACGTAAGCCGCGTTATATGGTGCATTTCGATGTAAACGCGAATGACGAGGTAGAGGGGGAGATGGATGATCAGGAATTTACTTACGGTACCGAACGGGCATTGACGCTGAATAATTACACGCGCGAAGGATATTCTTTTGTAGGATGGAACACTTTGGCGGACGCCGGTGATGGTGGCCGTGCGTATAGTAATGGCCAGAGAGTGCGAGATTTGGACGCTCTTGATGGCACGGTGGTGGATGGCGAAGTGGTAACTTTGTATGCGCAGTGGGAAGAAGTAGCAATGCACGAGGTCTTTAGGATGGCAGGTGCTTGCACTTTTAATGGTGGCAATGAGATAACAGGTGGGACTGATTGCCCTTACGCTAATCAGGGGCTTACCTATATTGATACTGGCGTAAAGTTATATTCTGAAGAAAACTATGATAAGGACTACGAGATTGGTTTTACGATTGATTCGTATACTCCGAATAGTAACGTGAACCAAGCTGTTTTTATGAATTCAAAACTCGAGGATGAGTCGTCGGGGTATCCTGGTATTGTAGTACGCAGGAGTGGCAACGACATAGAGATAACTCAGACAATCAATGGCGTGAAGGAAATGAGAAAAAAGGCCGCCAATAAAACTAAAAAGGTGATAATAATGCGCGTCGGTGGGATAGTTTACTACTCGTTCGACGATGGGGACTTCTTGGAATTGCAGGATATGAGTGGAACGTCGCAGTATTTTGATACGGCGGTTTGGTTTGGTGCGGCGGCGGATGCGAATAATAGCCCATTAAGGTATCTAAGGGGTACGTTATCAAATTTGTATGTCAAGATGGGTCAGAGCGATAGCCGAACGATTACCTTCCATGCACATTGTGACGATGTGGCAGGATGTGCCGATCCGGCACCATTAGCGGTGATTGCGTCGCGTAGAATCGGAGATATCTTGCCGATTCCGGTAAAAAGTGGCTATACGTTTAGCGGTTGGTTTACGGAAGAGGACGGTCAAGGAACGCGCATAAATGCAAATTCAGTGTTGACGGAAGACATCGAAGTGCATGCATACTGGCGAGAAGATAATAGCGTATGTGAAGTGGGTGGAGTTGGCTACGAGACTTTGGCGGATTGTTTGAATGCAGCGGCGCAAATACAAGGAAGAGTAGTGATTAAGCTAGTCCAGGATACGCATGAAAATATCACGATTGCTGCGGGGATGGATATCGAATTTGATTTGGGCGATTACATAATGGGTGACGATGGTGTCCAAAATAAGCCGGTTATTGATAATTTTGGAACGGTAACAATAACAAATGGTACTTTGACTTCGAAGATGGGGGCTGGCGTATTCGACAATGAAGTGGGCGCAAGCTTATATATGAGTGGCGGTCAAATCATTGCCACGGGGACGCGCCAGGCGATTTATAATAATGGCGGCCACGTTGAGCTGTCTGGCGATGCATATCTCAGAGCTTCCTCTTCAGAGCGGGCAACTATGCATAACCTAAAGAATGGCACTTTGATAGTGAAGGGCGGAACTATTGTTGCGACTAGGCAAGAAGGTATAAAGAATGATTCGGGGAGCGTTACGATAGGCGTGTCCGGTGATGGCATTGATTCGACGACTCCTGTTATTCAAGGGACAACTTATGGCATCACGACGACGCCGAATATTACGATGTATGATGGTGTTCTGAGGGGCAGAACAGCGGCAATTAATGATGCGTCAAAGATAACTACGATTGAGGTGGGGGCTACCCCAGTGGCTGGAACTGAAGTTATTGATGGTGCGACGTATCAGACTTTGCATTACGAAATTAGTGCGCCGTAACGCGTCTAAAGCGCTAATGGTGTGATATTATAGATATTAGTATGAGTGTGATAATTGGAATAATCATTGGAATTTTTATGTTAATGTTTCTCGTGACGGCGCACGAGTTTGGGCATTTTATTGCCGCGCGTCGTAACGGGGTGGAGGTAGAAGAATTTGGGATTTGTTTTCCGCCGCGAGCCGTAGCGTGGCGCAAAGTGAATGGTAAGTGGCGCCGCCTCAAGAAGAAAGAGTGGAAAAAACCGCCAGGAAAAGGCACAATTATTTCTTTGAACTGGTTGCCAATTGGTGGTTTTTGCCAAATGAAGGGGGAGAGCGATGCGGATACGGAAGCTGGTAGTTTTGGTGCATCGAGCTTTTGGCAGAAAACAAAGATTTTGTTTGGTGGCGTGGCGATGAACTGGTTGGTGGCGTTTGTGCTGTTGACGATTTTGGCTTGGGTAGGGATGCCACATTTCTTGGATGGGCAGTTTATGATGCCGAATGACACGCGCGTATTAGTAGAGAATCCTGTGGCGATTGGCGAAGTGCTCGATGATAGTCCAGCTAGTAAAGCAGGGCTAGAGAGTGGCGATATCATCAAGCGCGTGCGTGTGGTAGACGATAATTCGGAGAGGGCGGAGATTATTACTACTCAAGATCTACTAGATTTTAATGAGCGGCATGCTGGTGATGTGATTTACTTAACTCTCGATCGCAAAGGCGACGAGATGACGGCGGAAGTGAAATTGAACGACAAAGATGCTGATTATCGATTAGGTGCAAGCATTTCGGGTAGCGTGTATTATATGAGCTCTTGGAGCGCACCAATTGTAGGGCTTGTAACAACGGCGCAAATAACAGGCGAGACCTTCAAGGGGGTAGGAGCTTTACTCTATAACTTAGTGAGTGGTGTAATTCAACAAATTAATCCGAATCAGGCAGTGCGCGAGAGTGGTGCTGCGGCGATTAAAAGTGCAGGCGATTCGGTGAGTGGTCCAGTTGGAATTATTGGGGTACTTTTCCCAGCCTTTGCGGCGAGTGGGCTGAATAATCTGACTTTCTTAGTTGCGTTGATATCGATTTCGCTAGCTTGTATGAATGTGTTACCAATTCCGGCACTTGATGGTGGTAGATGGTTGCTGATTGCAATATATCGTTTACGCAAAAAGAAGCTAACAAAAGAAACAGAAGAAAAAATTGTGGGGCGAGCATTTATGGTAATTCTGATTCTTGCAGCAATCGTGACAGTTATTGACATTATGAGGCTATTTTAATGGCAGAGAATAAAAAGAACTGGTTGACTCAAAAAATTGAAGCCATTAAGAAACGCGCGCGAAAGGATGAAGCCTACAAGAAGCGCATGGTTGCACTTTGGGCGATTGCGCTGACGGTTTGGGTGGGAGCGATAATAGTAGTGGCGCAGTTTGTTGTGTCATTGGTCGCGACCATAATAATTAAAGGGTCCGACGTAGTGGTAGATGCAAATTCGGCGGTGCTAGAAGCGGTTCTTATGGTGATTGTGTACGTCATGGCGCTTGTCCTGATTATATTGCCGCCATTGTATCTGCTGAATTCAAAAGTCAGTCGAGACAGTTTGGGCCTAAAAGGATTGCCGACTTGGACGGACATCTTATTGGCGCCAATTGGCTATATTGCATCGATGGTTGCGACGATTGCGGTATTGCTAGTCGTTCAGGCGGTTGCGCCATCGTTTGATTTAAACGAAGCGCAGGATGTTGGTTTTAATGGTATTTATTTAAATATAGATAAGGCGATTGCTTTTGTGGCCTTAGTAGTTTTGGCGCCGATTGCGGAAGAATTAATCTTTCGTGGTTATTTATACGGGAAATTACGTACGCGACTAAGTGCTATTCCGGCAATTATTCTTGTGTCGGTTTTGTTTGGTTTGATGCATGGTCAATGGAATGTGGGCATCGTGGTGGGCGTGATGAGTGTTTTTCTATGTGTAGCGCGAGAATTAACAGGCACAATATATGCGGGCATCCTTATGCATATGATAAGAAACGGATTGGCGTTCTATCTGCTATATGTCAATCCGATTAGCACGACTAGTATGGTCGGTACGCTCGGTGTTGCGCTCCCAATTATTGCGCCATTCTTGCTATAATCAAAGGTAATATGCCAGAATTACCGGAAGTTGAGACGATTCGGCGTGGGCTCGAAAAGCTGATTTTGCACAAAAAAATTAAAAATGTGGTAATTTTGTGCGAAAAAAGTTTTCGGGGTGATCCAAAATGGGTAGTTGGCCAGAAGATGGATAGGCTAGATCGACGCGGAAAAGCTTTACTAATTCAACTTTCAAACAAAATGTGGATGATGGCGCATTTGCGGATGACGGGGCAGATGATTTTTGAAGGTGGTGAAAAATTCGCGGCCGGACATCCCGATGGCGGTTTTACGGAAAAGATGCCGGGGCGGCACACGCGAGTTTATTTTGACTTCGAGGATGGAACGCATTTGTATTTTAATGATCAGCGTAAGTTCGGATTTATCGCAGTATTGGACGAACTAGGCTTGGCGGAGGATAGCTTTTTGAAAAAGTTGGCACCAGAGCCGTGGGATATGAAGAGCGAAGATTTCTGGGGGATGCTACAAAGGCATAAATCGGCGCCAATTAAGGCGGTAATTTTGGACCAGAGCAATATTGCAGGCGTGGGAAATATTTATGCCGATGAGGGGTGTTTCTATGCGGGGATTTTGCCGTGGCGACGATGTGGAGATTTGGAACGCGAGGAGTCAGATTTATTGCTGAAAGGTCTTTGCGAAGTAATGCAGGCCGCAATTGATAGCGGTGGTTCAACAATGAAAGATTATGTGCGAGCAGACGGTACAAAAGGTAGTTATTTGGAAAAATTTGCACAAGTTTTCCGTCGAGATGGACTAGAATGTAGGCGTTGTGGCGGTATGATTGAAAAAACGCGCGTGGCGGGGCGCGGAACACATTATTGTAGGGGTTGTCAGAAATGATAAAGATTTTCTATGGCAACGATCGCCAGAAAGCGCAGTTGGCGGTCGTGAAGTTGCTCGGTGAGGAGTATGAAGTGATAGAAGCGGAGAATATAACGCGTGGTGATATGGATTCGATTTTTCGGGGCACTTCTTTGTTTGGCGAAACGCGAAAAATCTTACTGAAGAGCCTGAATGAAAATAAGGAATGTTGGGAAATGTTGCCGGAATATCTCGATACGACGCACGAAATGGTCATTTGGCTTTCCGCGCTTGATAAGAGGTCAGTGGTCTATAAAGCGATTGCAAAACAGAAAAATGTAGAAATTAAAGAGTTCGCGCAGGACATGAAGGTAGAACGTTTTTTTGCTTTTAAAATTGCCGATGAGGCCTTTGCGGGGCATGGCGCAAAGGCAGTAAAGATGTGCGAACAAATTGAGACGACGGACGATGCTTATATGACGATGGGGGCGATTATTTCGCAGGCAGCGAAACGGTTGGAAACGAAAAATCCGAAGGCGGTGCGCGCAATAAAAATTCTGGCGAAGGCTGATATGGACATGAAAAGCGCGAGCGTAGATGCGTGGAATATAGTAAAAATTTCGTTATTAAAAATTGGGCAGTTACGATAAAAATATCTCCGATTTTGGGTCGGAGATATTTTTTGTTGCTAATACCAATTAAGCGGCGTGTACTTCGACGCGAGTACGTGGCACGCTTTTGCCAGAAAAATGGTTCTTCTTGGTTTTTACAAAAACAACTTTGCCATCGATGGCTGCATGGATAGTGAAGTTGCGGCTCATGAAAGTGCCAGGGCCGGCAATCTTTGTTGCGCCGGTTTGACGGACGAGGACTTCGCCAGTCTTGACTAGTTGGCCACCGAAACGCTTGACGCCAAGTCGTTGGCCGGCATTGTTGTGTAGGTTTTTGCTGGTACCGCCAGCTTTGACATGTGACATACTACTTTTTCCTTAATACTATTATTTGACGCGCAACGATTTGGTCCTCTCTATAATATAAGAGGTCATCGTAAGACGCATAATGATACTTTATGGCATTATACCCCAGCTTGTCGATTTCGTCAAGGATATTCACCCCTGAATAAGAACCGTCAGGACGCTTCCAGGCCGGGGTGGCGAGGGCGATTTGGGCATTGGCTGGAAGTTGAGATGAGAGGTTTTTGAGAAAGCCGACTAACAAGGCTTTGGCGTCTTGTTGGAGTGCTTTGAGCTTGACTTCGGCGGGTGGAGCGGAAAGCGGGTGGCCGAGGTAAATCTCTGAAGCAACGAAATCCGGCTGGGTAAGTTGCCATTTGTGATTGGTAGCATCGCCTGGCTCGAGGTGTAGTTTTGGCGCATTGGGTTTTTGCAGACGAGGCGTGCGTTTCGTAATCCAGTCAAGGTTTTTGCGGCTATAATCGATCATCTTTTCGGATAAGTCGGTTCCATAAGCGGAGTAACCCATGAGAATGGACTCTTGCAGGATGACGCCGGTGCCGCAGAAAGGGTCTAGAACAGTGCCGGTCTTTGCGCCGGCGGTAGCGAGATTGATGAGGATCTGGGCAAGTTTGGGTGGAAGCATGCCGACGAAAGCGTCGCGAGCGGGGCGTGCCTGGTCGCGCTTGGCGTAGGCGGTGATATTTTGAGCACCAATAGAGATTCCAGTGTACTTGCCGTATTTGACAATTTCGATGTGATTAGTTTTTTCGCCAAGTTGGTTATGATGTGAAGCGGCGGAGCTAAGAATAGGGCTTTTGCCGTTAGGCACGAGACGGACGTTGCGCCCGTGGCGCTTGAGCAGATTCTTGTATTTAAGTGCCAGCTCCCAAGTTTTGCGTGGATTGGCATGTTCGGAGTAGTCTGAGATACCCAGGGTTATTTTGCCGGTGGGGAGGTTGGAAAGAAAATCTTGGATGGGTTGGTCGATGATTTGTGCAACTTTGACGGTGCCGCCGAGATGGTCAAGTGAAACGGTGCGGGCAGTGACTTGGGCTAGATTTGCGCCAATTTGTTTGACTTTGCTGCTGGAAAAAATCGCCTCGAGTTCGGCGAGGGATATTTTTGGCTCACGTCCTAGTACAAAAAGGAAAGTCATTGTGCTAATATTGTAGCATATGTTTAAGAAAATCTTGAGTGTAGTAACCCTGGTTTTGGTGGCTTTTATTGCTTATAACGCATTCAGTGCCGAAGTGGTGGTGGATGGCCAAACAATGACGATGCTGGAGGCGACTTGGAATGCATTGAAGAGCATTAATATTTGGGTGCTATTGCTGATTATTCCAGAGCAAATTCTGATGTATTATGCGGCGGGGCAGATTTATTTTGCATTTCTGACACAACGAAAAAATTTTAAGATTACGCATGCGAAATTGACGCGAATTTCGTTGGAAATTAACTTCGTAAACCACGCATTGCCGTCGGGCGGCACGAGTGGCCTGGCTTATTTGATTTGGCGGCTGAAGGAATTCAATATTTCGGCGGGGCAGATTAGCTTTGTACATATCCTAAGGTATGGTATATGCGCAATTGGCAATGCGGCGCAGACTTTATTTGCGATAATCTTTGTGTTGATAGCGGGCTGTGTTGTTCCTGGTGGAATGTGGGCAGTTTGGCTGTCGGCGCTGATTGCCTTTGGCATTTTGGGCCTGATTACAGTGGCGTGGCTGATTGTGCGCAAGCAAAAGAATATCGATTGGCTAGCGGATAAGTCCTCAAAGTTTATCAACAGGATAGTGCGAAGATTGTCGCGTGGCAAGAAGCGCAAGTTTTTGAAAGAAGAGAACGTATCGAAGTTCTTTAATGACTTGCGCGAAGACTATCTAAGCCTGAAGAAGAACCGCAGGATACTGGGCAAGCCGATGGCTTGGGGTCTATTCTATTCGTTTTTGGAATTAGCAACCTATTGGGTAGTGGGGTGTGCTTTGGGACATCCAGAGATTTTGCCGCAGATTATGATTGCGGAAGGTGTTGGTAGTGTAGTAGGTACTGTAATGGTTACACCTGGTGGTATGGGCGGCTACGAGGGCGCTTTTGTAGCGGTCTTGGTGGCAACTGGCGTAGATTTGCAGGTGGCAACAATTACGGTGATTGTAACGCGCGTGCTCGTCCTGCTAGGCACGATTATTAGCGGCTATGGGTTCTATCAGCATGCAATTATGCAACGCCCAGATAAATTCAAGACTGATGCGGTTCCAGAGGAACAATAAATGGAGCCAGCGCAGGTTTATGGCGTTTCGGATTTTCAGGCAGTCTTCAATCAGATTATGGAGACTGCTTTTTCCGGTGTCGTAATTGAGGGTGAAGTTGCGAGCTTTAAGGTGAATCAGGGCAAGTTTGTCTTTTTTGATCTAAAAGATGATCAGGCTAGCGTGGGTTGCTTTATGATGAAGTTTGCGTTGAGGTTCCCGCTTGAAGACGGAATGATAGTTCGCGTGCGGGCAATTCCGAAGTTGACGAACTGGGGGAAGTTCTCTTTGACAGTGCAGACGGTGATGCCAGTAGGTGAAGGCGACCTAAAGAAGAGCTTTGAGCTTTTGAAGAAGAAATTAACGGCAGAAGGATTATTTGCACCAGAAAAGAAGCGCCCGTTGCCGGAGAATATCATGAAGATTGGTGTGATTTCGAGCACGCAGGCGGCCGGATATGCGGATTTCTGCAAGATTCTGAACGAGCGATGGGGTGGGCTAGAGGTACAGGTGGCGCATTGTCAGGTGCAAGGTATGGTGGCGGCCGATCAGATGATACGTGCGCTGGCTTATTTTAACGAGCATTCAGAAGTGCAGGTGATTGCAATGATTCGGGGTGGCGGATCGGCGGATGATTTGGCGGTCTTTAATGACGAGGCCTTGGTACGGGCGGTAGCAGCCTCAAAAATACCGGTGATAACAGGTATTGGGCACGAGGTGGACGAAAGTCTATGCGATTTGGCGGCTGACGTGGTGGCGTCGACGCCTTCGAACGCGGCGCAAATGCTTTCACGCGATCGTAAAGAGATAATTGCGGCCATCCAGAGCGATCTAAATCGAATAAATAATTTATTCAATATGAAGATCGATGAGCTGGCGACTAGCGTAAGAGATGATATCTTGCGTGTGGGGCGCGATATTGTTGTGAAGATTACAACAATTGAGAATGAGGTGATGGCGCAGAGGCGAATATTGGCGCAGTTGGACCCAGAGAATGTGCTAGCGCGTGGTTATGCGTTGGTGAGGGGCGACGTTGCAGTTGGTAATGTTGTTGAAATTACCACAACAAAACAAGAGATTAAGGCGAAAATAACAGAGGTAAAGGAGCGAAAATGACAACAAAGAAGAAAAATGTTAGCGAAAAGATTGCCGATTTGAAGGCGGGCGTCGATTGGTTTTATTCGGACGCTTTTGTGTTAGATGAGGCTAGTCAGAAGTACCGTGATTTGACGAAATTGGCAAAAGAAATTGAGCATGATTTGGCCGAAATGAAGAACGAAATCAAAGTTATAGATGAGGATTTTAGCAAATAGTTTATCGTGACGGACTTGCGAAAACGTTTGCGCTAAAATATAATCGTATTATGGATCAGAATTGGAATAATGGTGCTTTCGGTAATTCCATGCCAGCGCCGAATATGGGTATGGATCCAAATTCCGTGCCAAACAATGGAATGAATATGAATCAGTCGCAGACGATGAATGATCCTTTTGCAGCGCCACAAGCTCCGCAGATGCCACAAATGACTCAGGAGTCAAATATGCAGGCGCCACAGATGCCTCAAATGGCACAAAATCAGAGTACGCAGACGCCCCCAATGCCAACAAGTCAGCCGATGCAAGCTTCGCAAGCCCCTCAGGCTCCGCAGGTGGCTCCGCCAAACATGAACACGAGCGGAAGTGCGCCAGTGTTAAATCAGCCGGGTGTTCCGAATTCCGCGCGGCCAGCCAAGGTTAAGTCTGACAAGGGGTCTTTGGTGGAAACGTTGATTTTAGTAGCGGTCTGTTTAGTTGCAGCAGCGGCGATTATCGTAGCGGTGATTTTCTTCATGAAGTATAACGAAGTTAATGAAGACCAAGAAGCGAAAACGGCAGCTGCGGTGGCAGAAGCTGTAGCGGCCGAACAAGAGGCGGCGGCAAAGACTTTGGAGGAAAAGCTTAAGGAGCCAAACCTCGAATTCCGCGGTCCGGAAGATTACGGTTCGATTAGCTTCCAATATCCTAAGACTTGGAGTGTCTATGTAAATAAAGACGCTACGAAGAATGGCGACTATGAAGCATTATTTAACCCTAAGTCTGTTCCGTCGTTGAGTAATGAAAATTCGCGTTATGCTTTACGTTTTGCGATATATAATCGTCAATATGCCGACGTGGCGAAGCAGTACTTGAATAAGAAAGAGTTGAGCTCTGAGTCGTTCGAAACGAATGGCGGGAGAATTACCGGTACACGTTATCAAGGCCAGATCACGAGTAAGATAAATGGTACTTTTGTACTCTTTAAAGTGAATGATAAGACTGGTGTTTTGCAAACCGATTCCGACGTGTTGCTTGATGATTATGAAGCTATCTTGAAGACTTTGCGTCTCGGAACTGACTAGTGTAGAATAGGGGGCATGGAGAGTGAGGTATTTGGTGCGAGTTCGAGTGCAGTTGTTGTTGCACACGAGTTAAAGGGGCCATTGAGCCTGTCGCGCCAACTTGCTCTGTCTTTGGAATTTGAAGATTCTTTAGCTGGCGCGCGCGAGATTGGCCGCCAGATAGCGACGACATCAGAGCGGGCGCTTAGGCAGGTAGAGGATTTAACGCGAGTGGCACGATTGGACGATGCCTTGTTTGAGATGGAGCCAGTTAACCCGCGCATCGTGTGCGATGAGGTGGTGGCTGAGTTGTGGCGAATGTTTAGGTTTAATCGGCGGGAATTGAAGATAGATTACCGAAATAAGCGGAGACTGGTGGTGGCGAATCGTCAGTTGCTTCATTCGGTGGTCTATAATTTTTGTTTGAATGCGATGAATTATGGTGGCGAGGAATTACCGAGTTTAGTGACGATTTATGATAGACAAGGAAAGATTAGAATTGATGTGCGCGATTATGGTCCGGCGGTGCCAACAAAGGTGTGGCGAGAGATCAAGAATGGCTTCGTGAAGAAGCCGGTAGATATTGCGATGCGACCGGGCTCGTCTGGTTTGGGGTTGTATATTGCGGCGAAGTTCGCAAATTATATGCATGGAGGCTTCGGGCTGGTCCGCCATCGGGATGGAACGAGTTTCTATATCGATTTGCCAGTAAGTGGACAATTAAGCTTAGTATGATTTACGTAATTGAGGACGATCGTGGGTGGGAGGACTACTACCGCCGAATTTTGAAGTCATATGATTTAGAGTTTTTCCATGATGGAGTAGCGGCAATTGCGGCAATGGATGAGGTGGTGCCGGATTTGGTGATTTTGGATATTTTGCTGACAGGGCCGACGGGCTTTGCGGTACTGAATGAAATGCGGAGTTATCCAGAGTTAGCAAAGGTGCCGGTATTGATAGTAACAAGCGTGACGATTCGTGACGTATTGGCGCGACAGTACGGTGTGGTAGGTATACTAGACAAGGGCAAAATGATGCCGCAGGAACTCCTAGAAGCCGTCCAGGAGGCTTTGGCATGAAAAGTAACAAAACGATGCGGCGGCAGCCGGATTTGCGCACGGAGGCGATTATATTGCGTCGAACAGACTATGGTGAGGCGGATCGGATTTTGCAACTGTTGACTCCGGAGGGGAAACGAAGTGTGATTGCGAAAGGGGTACGCAGAGAAAAGTCGAAGTTGGCAGGTGGGATTGAGCTATTTAGCGTGTCGGAGGTAGTAATTCATGAGGGACGAACGGAGTTGGGGTTATTGACGGGCGCGAAACTGTTGGAATATTACGATGCTTTCGTGAAGGATATAGAATTGATTGAAATGGGCGGAGCAATGATGCGGAGTGTGAACGCGCGAGCGGATCAGATTGAGTCGCCAGAGTTTTATAAAATTTTGAAGCAATCGTTGCAGGTGATGCAGAAACATGCGGGCGAGCCTGGCCGGTGGAAGGATGTATTGCGGGCGTGGTGGGGGATTAATCTGACGCGAGCATCGGGCGAGGATGTGAATTTACATTTCGATACGGATGGTGAGAAGTTGGCGGCGGACAGACGATATTATTGGGATGAGGAACAGGCGGCTTTGAGTAAGGCAAATGCGGGAAGGATTGGGGTGGACCATATAAAGCTAATGCGCTTGATGGTTTCGGGTCCGGCGGAGCTAGCGCTAAAAGTGGCTGGCGTAGATGCGTTGATTGATGAAGTGCTATATGTGGCTAGGTGTATGGAGAAGGTGGCAAGCTTATAGGCCCAATATCTTTTTAAGGGTGTTTTCATTTTCGCAGCCGTAAAGATGCTATAATAATGGATATGAGAGGATGCCTAATAACGAATAGGATACGCATCGGCCTTCGGGCCTAGATTTCTTGTGACTCTGAGAGCAAAAAGAGCGGGGTTATTATTTTAAGTATAGGGAGATAATAGTTATGGCAAAGATGGAAGATATAGTCAGTCTATGTAAGAGACGTGGGTTTATCTGGCAAGGATCAGATGTCTACGGAGGTATGGCGGGGACTTGGGATTTCGGTCCGCTCGGCGTGGCTCTGAAGCGCAAAATTATGGGTACTTGGTGGCGATATTGGGTGGAGGATCGTGATGATATGTATGGGGTGGATGCAGCGATTATTATGAATCCGAAGACGTGGGAGGCGTCTGGCCATACAGCGACTTTTGCCGATCCGCTAGTAGAGTGCGGTGCGTGCCATGGCCGTTTTCGCGCAGATAAGCTGGCGGAAGGCGTCAACGAGAGTGTGACGACTGAAGAGTTTTTGGCGCAGAAAGTGAAATGTCCAACTTGTGGCAAATTTGAATGGGGCGAGATTCGCAAGTTCAATATGATGTTCCGGACACATGTGGGGCCGGTCGATGACGACAGCTCAATTGCTTATCTCAGACCAGAGACGGCACAGGGTATTTTTACGAATTACAAAAATGTCGTTGATACGATTTATCCAGATTTGCCGTTCGGTTTGGCGCAGCAGGGGAAGGCTTTTCGCAATGAGATTTCGCCACGGGATTTTATCTTACGTGACCGCGAGTGTGAACAGATGGAAATAGAGTACTTTATTGATCCGGCTAACTGGAAGGAAACCTTCGAGACGTTGCACGAGCAGTACTATAAGTTTTTGACGGATGAGATGGGGCTAGATAAGGATTGCATTCACGACTTAGAGGTGGCGCCGGAAGACCGCGCGCACTATTCGAAGCACACGGTTGACATTATGTTTGATTATCCGAATGGACAAGAGGAGTTGATGGGGATGGCTTACCGGACGGATTTCGATCTAATGAATATCCAAAAGGCTAGCAACAAAAGTATGGAATATATTCCAAAAGGCGGTGGCGATCGTTTCGTGCCACACGTGATTGAGCCTTCGATTGGCGTGGAACGTTTGTTATTGGCGGTTTTGAGCTGTGCTTATAAGGAAGAAAAGAAGGATGGCAAGACGCGTATTATTCTGGCTTTGCCAGAGCATCTGGCGCCATACCGTTTCTGCGTATCGCCACTTCTAAAGAATAAACCGGAGCTGGTCGCTAAGGCGCGTGAGGTTTATGCGCAACTTCGTAAGAAATACGGTAATGTGACTTGGGATGATTCGGGCAATATCGGCAAGCGTTACCTGAAGCAGGACGAAATTGGTACGCCAAAGTGCGTTGTGGTTGATTTTGACACACTTGAAGACGATACTGTGACGGTGCGAGATCGCGATACGACCGAACAAGAGCGAGTAAAAATAGCCGATTTGTGATGTAGAAGGTGGGAAAAGGGTGAGGTCGGATTATTTCGGTGATTGTCTGAAGAAAATCGAGCACAGCCGCGCAGATAACATGATTGGTGCGGCGCAAGCAAAAGGATTCCAGCGGGATGTGATGGGGAAGATTGAGCAGAAACAAAAGCTTGATCAAGATTTTGCTTTGGGGAAAATAACACCGAAACTTTATAACGAATGGGATGCAAATATTCGCCGTGACGTATCGAGGATATCTGACGAAATAGACTTCGTGATGGAGCAGCGACGCAAAGCGAAGAGGGCAAAGAAGCGTCTTGTAGCTGTAGGCGTGGTTGCTTCAGTATGCGCTGTCTATGCCGCTTTTGCGATTCCTTTGTATTTTCATGCGCATCGGACGATTGCGGGAATACCAGAGCCGGTACAGATTAGTATTGGCGATCTGGTGAGTGAGGCAAAGAAGCGCGGAGAGGAGATAGAAACAGGAAAGACGATAGGCGGCGACGGATATCGGGCGGCAATGACCTATTTGGCCTCATATGATATAAAAGGGCTCGTGGTGGAAGTTGATGATTATGATGATCGCGATGCGCAGTCTTTCGATAAGGCGATTCCGCGAGATATTAGTTTAGCTTGGGGTGCATCGGCGGAGTTTAGTGACGAGATAAAATGGTCGCACGGAAATCGGAAGCTAAAATATGAGTATGATGGCGATATTTTTCAGAAGCATGCAATTACGATGGGCGATTTGACGAGCAGTGTATCAAATAATCATATATTAGTGGACGACAAAGGACTATATCGCAAGTTGAAGCGAGTGCGGATTGGCGATTATATAGAGATGAAAGGGTTTTTGGTGGAGGCGACAATTACGGACGAAGCGGGAAGAGGTGCCTACACGGTGCGATCAAGCTTAGTGCGCACTGATTATTCGACGAGCGTATTTGATAGAAAAACGAGCTGTGAGATTATGTATATTACGAGCTTAGAATGGCTTGATTAGTGTTCGCTGTTTTTCCCATCTTTCGGCTTGGGTCTGAAATTAGGTATGATGGCGTGGAGCTGACTAACGAGTTTATGGCGAGCATGACGGCTGAATACTTTATCGAGCCAACCGGGGTTTGGTTTGGAGTTTTTGGTTGTAATGATTTCGACAACGTCGCCTTGATGAAGTTTTGTTTTTAGATTGACCATTTTGCCATTTACTTTTGCGCCAGTACAAGATGCGCCAATTTCACTATGGAGACGATAGGCGAAGTCGAGAGGCATGGAGCCTTTGGGCAGATCAATAATGTCGCCTTTGGGCGTGTAGACGAAGATCTTGTCGGCAAAAAGATTGAGCCGAAGCTTCTTTTCGTCGATTTTTTCGCCAGAAGCGAGTTTGGTGGCGGTTTCTTGGAGATCTTTAATCCAGAACAGGTTGGCGGGAAGCTTATTGATGCGACCCTCGGCATAGGCGGAAGTAAGTTTTTGTTCGTTATAGAAGAAGGTGGCGGCAAGACCGCGTTCGGCGTAATCGTGCATTTCGCGGGTGCGAATCTGGAATTCGACAATTTGTTTGTCATTGGTAATAACGGTGGTATGGAGTGATTGGTAGCCGTTTTGTTTTGGCATGGCGATATAATCCTTGACGCGTCCGTCCATTGGGTGAAAAAGGGAGTGAATAATACCGAGAACGAGATAGCAGGTTGTAGTGTCTTCGACAATAAAGCGCAGAGCGATGATGTCGTAGATGCGGTTGATGTTTTGATTGTGTTTGGCAAGCTTCTTGTGTAGCGAATAGATGGATTTGACGCGGCCATCGCAGCTATATTTGATGTGTTCCTTTTTGAGAGCCTGCTCGACGGCTTCTTGTGCGGCTTTAAGCTTTTTGTCGGCTTTTTTGAGGCGTTCAGCGGTAAGTTTTTTGAGTTCCTCGTAGCGCTTAGGGTTAACATACATGAAACTGGTTTCTTCGATTTCGACACGGACGCGGCCCATCTGGAGACGGTCGGCGAGTGGCGCGAAGACCTCGAGAGATTCGCGGGCGATTTTCTTTTGCTTGTCGGGTGGGAGTGCGCCAAGGGTACGAAGGTTATGAAGGCGATCGGCTAGTTTAATAATAAGAACGCGGATGTCTTGGCCGGTAGCAATAAGGAGTTTGAGGAGATTATTGCCGGTTTGCGGGAGGTATTCATTGAGGTCTTTCATGCCTGAGCGGGCTTTGCCAAGTTTGGTTACGCCATTAACGAGAAAAGCAACATCTTTGCCGAATTCGTTTTCGATTTCTTGAAGGGTAAGACTGGTATCTTCAACGGTGTCATGGAGGATGCCGGCTATGATACTATCCTCGTCCATATTCCATTCCTGGAGAAGCTTCATGACGGCGAGTGGGTGGATAATGTATGGCTCGCCAGTTTTGCGCAATTGGCCTTCATGCGCTTTGGTGGCGATTTCGATAGCCTTTTTGATGCGTGGCGATTGTTTGCTCATATAACTATTATAAACTAATGTTTGCCATGATACTCGATGGCGGAACGGCAAGAGCTACATTTGCCAACCGTGCCGGTAATCGGGTTAGTTTTGCCGCAATGAGGACATTTGACGACGTGTGGGGTTTTCTGTTTGCTCTCGATGGCTTTTGCTTTGAGCTTGTAGTCATTTTCTTTAGCGATAGCTTCGTCACGGCGTTGCATGTCAGAATAATAACCGCCGATTAATTGGGAGATTTTGCTGCTGATAGTATTGATGAGGTTGCGAAGTAAAATGGTGACGATAAGGACGATGATGGCGACAATAAAAGAGAACTTGGCAAAATCGAGTAGTTTGGGGTAGTATTCCCAATCGAGAATATTGCTAAGATATGGGATAGTGATGCCGGCATGGAGGGCCTTGAGGAGCCAGTCGAGGCCGAAGGGGAGCGCAATGATGGCGCTGGTAGCAATTATGACAAAGGGGGCGCGATAGAAGTGAAGATTACCAAAGACGACGTATCTAGCCAAGAGGACGATTATGCCTAGGGGCGGCAGAAAGAATAAGAGTAGTATTATTACCGGTATGCTGAAAAGAATTTTTGCGATTTTCATAAGCATATTCTAGCATGTATTCTTTGGTTAAGGGGATGTGGTCATCTTAGTTCTATCAGGTATAATGATGGTATGAGAAGTTTGAGGATACATGGTATTTATCGACATTACAAGGGCGACCATTATATGGTCGAGGGTGTGGCGACTCATTCTGAAACGGGCGAGGAGTTAGTGCTTTATCGAAGACTGTACGGGGATTGTGGGCTATATGCGCGGCCAAAGGAGATGTTTTTGAGCGAAGTTGACCACGAGAAGAACCCAGACGTAAAGGCGAAGTATCGTTTTACTTTGCGAAATATAAAAAGTGTGAGAGAAGATAGATGAAGCTATATTCTTGGAATGTGAATGGACTGAGGGCTATTCTTAATAAGGGCGCATTGCAGCACTTTATTGGTGAGCACGCGCCGGATATTTTGTGCTTGCAGGAAACGAAGGCGAAGCAGGGGCAGGCGGAAGTCGACTTGCCTGAGTATGAGGAAATTTGGAATTCGGCCGAACGTGCGGGTTATTCTGGTACGGCTATCTTCACAAAACAGGAGCCATTGACGATTGCGTATGGTTTTCCGGAGGAGATTGAGAAACAATTTGACGGATGGAGCGATCAATTTGGCGATGCGCGTAAAGAGGGGCGGGTGCTGATGGTAGAATTCAAAGACTATTTCTTGATTAATGTATATGTGCCGAACGAAAAACATGATTTGGGACGTTTGAAATATCGAGAGTTAGTTTGGGACAGGGCATTATTAGCCTATATGCAAATGCTAGATGCGCGAAAGCCGGTCTTGGTTTGCGGTGATTTTAATGTAGCTCACGAAGAAATAGATTTAGCGCGACCGAAGCAGAATGAAGGTAACGCCGGTTTTACGAAGGAGGGGCGTCAGGGCATGACGAATTATCTAAATAGCGGTTTCATTGATACTTGGCGGAGTTTGCATCCAGATGAGCAAAAGTATTCTTGGTGGTCATATCGTGGCGGAGCGCGAATGAGAAATATCGGTTGGCGGATAGATTATTTCTTGGCGTCAGAACGATTGCGCGAACGGATTGTAGCGGCGGAGATTTATGACGATATTAAAGGGTCGGATCATTGCCCAATTATGCTGGAGCTAAGGTGATGGTTGATTATGATTATTGGGAAAAGCAGGGTATTTCGCCACTTTTTCCTGAGGTAGATTTGGATCGGCCAGAACAGCGGCGTTTGGCTGGAAAAATTTTGATTATTGGTGGCAATAAAAACGCCTTCTTTACGGTGGCGAATGCGATGCAAGTGGCGGATAAAATTGGCGCAGGGGAGGTGCGAGTGCTGATGCCGAGTTCAGTGAAGGGGCAAGTGCCGTCAACGCCAGAGGTATATTTCGCACAGTCCGAGAAAGGTTCGGGCGCTTTTGGTAAAGAGGCGGTGTCTGAAATGTTGGTGCAGGCGGATTGGGCGGATACGGTCGTGCTGATTGGTGACGTGGGCAAGAATGCGGAAACGACTGTGGCATTGGCGGATTTTTTGCGCAAATGCATGAAACCGGTTTTTATTACGCGCGATGCGGTGGATGCAATAATTCCCGAGGTAGCGGATTGGAGCTTATTGCGTGAAGCGGAGACGTGTTTACTTTTAACATTGCCGCAGCTACAGAGGATGTTGAGGACGATGTATTATCCGAAAGTCGTTACATTATCGATGCCGATGAATCAGCTAGTTGAAACTTTGCATAAGTTTACGTTGAGTTTTGGAATGACAATCGTGACTTTTCATGACGGGCAAATTATAGTCGCTCAGAGCGGGAACGTAATAACACAGCCGATATCGGATACGGATTGGACGCAACTGACATTATGGGATGGTTCTTTGCTTGTGCGAGCAGCTTTGGCGCAGCAATGGAATCCCGCAATAGAGACTTACAAGTGTTTTGCGGCGGCTTTGTTATGAGGCGTCTTTTTAATTATTTTCATTGCATCTAGCAATGGTCGATAAAGGTCTAATTCTGGTTCTATTTTGAAGTTTTCCATAGAGGCTTTGCTTGAGAAGTGAATGCCGAGATCGCCGCGCATGATTACAATCGGCGTACCTTCGGAACTTTCTCCCATGGCTTTGACGGCCATAGCGGCGAGGGGGTCGATTAAGTCAACTTGCGTAACGTGCATTTCGCGTCCGAAAAGGTCTTGCTCGCCCCTTATGTCTCTGAGTGGTTGAACGCCAGCGAGTCCAATAGTGATGCCGGTGACACCCCAGCGTAATGGTGTAGTGTGCGAGTCAGTGGCGACGACACCAAGCCGGCGAAGTTTATACTTGTCTATAAGTCGCTTGCGAATATCTCGGCAGAATTCGTCGATGTCTTCTGGCCACAAAATATAGTATCCATTAGCATTACTCTCGTCGATGCCGGCAGCGGGAATGAGTACGCCATGGGCGACGGTGAGGGTAAGGTTCATGTTGTAATCATCATATGGATTTGGGTAAGAAAGGGCGCGGTCAGCCTCTTGCTCGATGAGGGCTTCTTTTGTGATGTCGGTCTTTTTGACGGTGCGTCCCTGATGGATAGCCATGATTTTTGAGGTGATGAAAACAATATCGCCATCTTTGACTTCTAATTGGTCGACAATATCCCAGATTTCGTCTTTTGGCGGATTAACAATTCGAGTTTTAACGGGGAGAATTTCTATCTTCATGGGGTGATTATAGCACCTATCGGGCTTCGACAAGAAATAACCGGCCATTGCTGGCCGGTGTATGCGTTAGTTTTTTGCTCGATAGTTACGGTACGATATTCTCTGAATTTAGAACAGAATCGATTGCCGTGTGGAGATTGGGGACGATTTGGATGCCGCTGAGGGCTTTAACCTCTTTGCGGCCTTTCTCCATCACAAAGCTTCTGTCTACATTACAAAGCATCTCAATATCGTTATAATGGTCGCCTGCAGCGACGGTGTAGATGGCCGCGTTATTTGGAAGTTGCGGCTCTATGTGTTCGAGCAGCCAATTAACCGCGGTTCTTTTGTTCGTATTGACATTATAAATGTCGACGGCGGTGTTCAGGGCGGGGTCGACAATCCACGGTAGTCGCGATATGTCGTGGTGCCTGTAATATGGAACTTCGGGATAAATAAACGCGCTTAGTTCTTCCTTGAACTCGGAGCGAACGAGATTGTAGATTGCGTCGCCGTCGCGTTTGTCTTTTGTCCAGTAACGGATTTTGTATATTCTCGTTGCTGGCTGGATTCCGTCTAGCTCCTTTTCGCCGCTATAGTTGACGATGGCATGCTCCCCGATCGGGAGCGACTTAAGTTTTGACTGAAAACGATTGATGAGCCGGTCTTCCATAGCGTCTTCGTAAAGCACCAGAGGGGTAGTAGTCCCATCGATTTTGTAGATGACCGCGCCGTCGTTGGCTACGATGTAGTCGAAGTGCCTAGGCGCGTCTGGCATATTCATCAAGAGGCAAGCGTAGCTGCGTGCCGTGATGACGACTACAATGTAGCCTCTTTGGCGCAGCCGATCAATTGCTTCTATATTCAGTTTTGTCGTTTCTGGGAACTCGGGCACGTAGATTGTGTCGTCGAAGTCGAAGAAACATGTTATAAGCTTAAGTTGTTGCCGTTGTTTTAGTGACAACGAACTCACCCCCTTCCTTTTAAAGAATCCTTAGTGTCTTCGAGCTCCAACTAACCCCCAGATTATATCATAAAGGAGAAGAAACAGGGATGGGCTCATGAAAAAACGCCGACACAAAGTCGACGTAGGGCGATGAGTTACAGAAACCATGTGCGTACGGAATCCATAACATCAAATAAACTCTTGCTAGGCATCAGGCTGTAAAAACTGAAGTGATTCAGTGGTTTCTCTGTGCTTTGCACTCCGTGTTTTTCCCAGCTTGCTTTGGCGAGCTCATTGTTATAGGTGTTGTCCCACCATTTAGGGCGAACCGTATCTCCGTTCGGCACAAAAAACGCATCACATCCGTTTGGTGGCATCCATGCGTCATCTAGCTTCCACGTACCAATATGAACTAGTTGGGCGCAATAGTATTTTGGGTTAGCGCGCATAGTTTTTGTAGACGAGTTCTTTATCATCTTAATGGCTTCGTCTCGTGTTGGATTGGGGTCATCGGCGAAAAATGGGATTCTACTAAAATACCATAGTCTAGACAGGTATTTATGGAATAATCTCGCTATAGATGTCATTGAATCGCTAGGCGCTCCCCCGATAAAAAATACTTTTGCGATATTGTTCGGAAACAAACAGAGTATTCTGTATGCTACGTAGGCGCCGAACCCGCCTTGCGCATGGATTTCAAATGAACCATGATGATTGCAGAAAAACTTTTCGATACTTGCATCTACGCCGCGACTGATATTCAAGTCTGGTTCAATATCTAAGACATATATCTTAGCTCCGTAGTGGCATTGCGCGTCTTTTTTGTACCAAGTTTCGGTTTCGATGCTGTCGCCTTCTGCTGGAATAATTAGGATATTCATAAATACCTCCGATCTATGTAAAAGAACAAAATACCTTGGTATTATACTACAATTGTGCGAAATGATGGCTTTTGTGATATTTTATACATAAGTGGAATGTGCGATTTGGGCTAGAGGGTCTATCCGCTAAATAATGGTGTAAAAATATAATATAAAACGAAAGCGTGTATATGTTGGATTTATCGACTAGAATAAAATATTTAGTTATTGCGACATTGGTCGTGGCGTCGATTAGCGCGCAGAACGTTAGCGCTGCTACTCCTCGCCTAGTATCAGACTTTCTAAAAAGTAATCATATTGGTGACGATAGCTCTCTTAATTTTTCGAAACACGCAAGTGAGTCGAATGGCAATGGTATATATTTAAATTCGGAATCAGGAGTCTATTATTATCGTGGTCAAGTAGACAATAATATAATTTATGCAAACCGTTGTTGGCAGATCATGGGGACCACGGTCGACGGTGCTGTTAAATTTATATATAATGGTCTTCCGTCCGAGAGTGAGACTTGCGAGAATGTGGGCAACGACTCGGCTGCTCTTCTAAATGTTTCTTATGGGGCCGCCAATAATGGCAGCTATGAGGCATCGAATTCAAAAGTTCAACTTGACGCTTGGTTTGTTGATAATTTGATGGACTACGCAAACGATTTTGCCGATGTGATTTATTGCAATGATACCGATTATGTTAATGCTCATAAGCGAATAGCAGAAGATGGCAAACCGACATTTGCATGTACAGAAGAGCACCAATTAACCGTAGCGAACGGCAAGTTGGCCTATCCTATTTCGATGATGTCTGCTGATGAATTGCTATTTTCTGGAGCGGGCTATGGTGTGGCGCCAGCTGAAGGGGAGGGATATTATGCCGACACGGGCAAGTTTCAGACCATCACGCAGCAATCGGCCAATAAAATGTTCTATAACAATTCATTGCACTTTTTAAACCGCTCAAGCGGTACGAATTACTCCGCAAATATTCGCCCCGTCGTAGCAATTGCGAGTGATTCTGCTTATATTTTAGGAGGCTCTGGTACTAAACTTGATCCGTATCGCCTTAAGGTTGTTCCCCCAGTGCCATATCAAGTTGATAGTCTTGACGATTCTCTACTCGTAGATAATGATGTTACTTCGGCATCATATGGCGAGAGAATTTCATTCACTGTTGACAAGAATCGCAAAGTTAAAAAAATTACATTTACAAACGAGTCCGGTGAACCAGTAGACATTGATTTAATAGTTGTTGATGAGGCGAATGGTAAATATGCTTTTGATATGCCCGATTTTAGCGTTTATCTAAACGTGGAGTACGAAGAAGATATGCCATCCAATCCTAGTGAAAACGTGGAGCACGAAGAAGATGTGCCATCTAATCCTAGCGAAAACGTGGAGCACGAAGAAGATATGCCATCCAATCCAGATACACTTGACGCTGGCAAGATAAGCGTTTTGCTGTTCGTGTCATGTGCTGCTATTTTTAATCTTGTTATTCGCGCCAACTCGAAAAGACATTTTTAAAAATCCAAAGTATCTGCAGCGATTAATTGCTTTTTTCATTTACAGTATATGTATCTCTACTGATAGAAATATCAAATGTTGTTTTTTGACCATCAGGTGACTCTAGTATAAATTCAGTTTTACCGGCTTTTTTAAATTCTGCATGAACTTTCCAATCTTCAATACCGCTTTCATATTCGATACTTAATTTACCATATTTATCATCGGTAAGATAAACTTTATAATTATCATCAAACTTATATTTTTCGCCATTGAATAATATATCCGTACTATATACTGGTGGATTTATTATACATACAACTGTAAGTGCAATAATTATTATGCTACTTATTGCCACTCCCGTAATTCTTATTTTTTTATTATTAAATATAACTAATGGATAAATTATCAACGTACTCAAACAAAAGACAGTTGTTAAAAGATGTCTTGGAAAAGAAAACATCGTTCTAGACAAATACCCAGCACACTCTTCTCCAGTTAATAACAACATAGGAATAAGAATCAATAATCCCCACCATTTATCTTTTTTCATATAATAGCCAATAAATCCCATAGGAATACAGGCAATTGTCCAACCAAACCAAAATCTATAGTAGGTAATAAATAAATTGCTATGGTTTATCGCATCTTGAACTAAATAAACTAATGGTTGACTTATTAAAAAGAAGATAAAACATTTTAACGCTGAATCTTTAGGGGATTTACTATTCGTAATAATTAATATTCCAAAAAAGATCCATACTTCAAATGTAACCGTCAAATCACTAAATGAAGTATCTTTTGCTATAGGCAACATTGCCATTATGGCAGTATAAATTCCTGCAATAATAGCCATAATAATTAACTTTGGCCAAGTTAAATTAATCCCACCAAATATCTTTTTCACAATTTCACACTCTTTCTAAAAATATTATACCATAATGGTTCTGCGCCCCTCCTCACTGAACAACAAAAACATGACCCGGAGGTCATCTTTTCGTTGTTGGTGGGCGAGGAGGGACTTGAACCCTCACGGTCGTGAGACCAACAGATTTTGAGTCTATCGTGTATACCAATTTCACCACTCGCCCAGAGTGGGTGAGCACTTTGCGTGCGTAGTTAGATTCTATCACGATACTGTCAAATATGCTAGAATATAGGTAATGGATAATAAGAATGGTGGGCAGGGCGGTGCTGTGCCGAGTTGGAATGCTTGGGCAGCTGCTGCTAAAAATAAGACTGTGAATTCTGGCGCTAATAGCCAGCCAGCCGTTTTGACGAGCGAACAGCTTAGTGCGCGCCAACAACAGAAAACTGTGACCGATTTGGCGCGCAAAAAACTATTGGAGGCCTATAAGGCTACGGCGCAGGGGCAAGGCGGGGACGGCGCGAAGCCTACCGCCAAAGTCGCGCCTCGACGCGCAACTACTCAAGATTGGCAAAAATATCATTCGGCATGGCAAAACTACTACCAGAAGTATTATGGTGAGTATTACGGCAAAGCTGCGCGCGAATATGTTGCGCGCGAAAAGATGAGGATGGAGCGTAGCCAGCTTGAGCGCGAGCGTAAAGACAAACAGGCGAATGCTAACTTGCCGAAAAAGGCAGAGAGTTTGGTTAGTACCGAAGAAGTGCAGAATGATTTTCGCGCGAAGATACGTCGCAAAGCAGAAGAAAGGGCGAGCAGGATTCGCCGTTCCAGACATTTTATTCCGTTGATACTCGGTGGATTAATTTTATTGTTCGGCATCTGTTTCCAATACAATCAGGTAATTGCGTCACATGTCGTAGCCTATATGTCGCCTGGAAATACAGAGGTAAATGAGATTACGGCGATTGACCCTACTTTGTCAATCAAGACGCACGATAAGCCATATTTGATGATCCCGAAATTAAATATTGAGGTGCCAGTAATATTTGGGGCGAAGAATGATGTAAATTCGATGAATATCGCTATGGATAATGGTGTGGCAAATTTTGCCGTTCCGGGCGCAGCGGCAAAGCCGGGCGAGGTTGGTAACTTTGTTATTTCTGGTCATTCGGCAGGGAATATTTATCAACAGAGCAACTATAAGTTTATCTTTTCTGGTCTGACGCGAATGAAAGAGGGCGACTTGATTTATATGGATTACAGCAATGTTCGTTATGCATATAAGGTGACGGGTATGAAAACCGTAAAGCCGACGGATGTGGCGGCGCTAAAAAAGATTGCGAATGACAATGAAGGGAAGCCAATGATTACGTTGATTACTTGCGTTCCGCTCGGTACGTCACGTGAGCGTTTGTTAGTTTACGGTGAGCAGATATCGCCGAGTTATGAGGGTGCAGTAACTCCTGCCCCAGACGAGGGTGGAGAAGACGACGGCAAAGCGCAGATGCCAGCAAACCACGACTCACCATTAGAGGGGTTATGGAAGTGGCTGACTGGCCAATCCTAATCCTAAGATAGATTGACTATTCGAGCTTTTGGCGTTTCAGCAGATAGATGGTTTCGGCCGGAGTGGTATTGTCGGTCTTGTCTTTGACGTTGCCATTAGAGTCTACGTCGGCTTCCTTGGTTTCAAAATAGTATAACCAACGATTATTTTCGGTGATATTCACGGTATGTTGATTATTGACGCTTAGAATCTCGCGGCGATTCTCGCCATCGAAGTCGCGAACGACGATTTTATTGTTAGCATTTTCCCAGATTAGATATCCATCAAGCCAGTTAATCTTTGCTAGTTCCGTCTCGGTAATGGAGTCGTAGTAGTTGTGAGTTTCGATGTCGATTGCAGTTAGATTGCATGAGCCGGCAAAAGCGACGATCCGACTGAGGCGGTTTGTGCTGGCGAGTGTTGGGGTATATTCAAGATCGCGTTTGACTAGCTCCTTGAGATTATCTTTGCTTGGTTTATCGAAAGACGGATAAGTTCCACTTTGGATATGAATGCGGTTTCCTACGCTGAAAGCGAGCCAAGATTCGTTCCAATAAGTTCCCATGGCCATAGTGACGGGGGCTTTTTTGTCTTCGATGTCCATGATAGCGGTAGAACCTTTCTCGCCTTCTTTGAAGATGCTGATTTTGCGCATGTCGCCATCGGTCGAGTCGGTGCCAACGTAGGCTATGACGTCTTTATTGTTGGATAATTGTTCAACGTCGCGAATAAGGATGCCTGATATGGTTTGGTTGCTGAGGTCGATAATATGGACATTGCCTTTTTCGAGTGCCCAGAGTTTTGAGGCGGAATCGTTGGCGATACGGATGTCCGTAAAGTCCATGCCGTATTTTTTGCTGAGGTTGACGCTTTTTTCGGCGTTTTCGAGATCAAAAAGATGCCAAGTGGTTTTTTCGTTGCGCGTCCAAGTGAAGAGGGCTTTGTTATCCGATTCATTCCAAGCAACGAGATTGAGCGTGCCTTCGAGGACGTTCTCTTTATCGCCGCCTAGAGCTTTGAGCAAGGAGAACTTTTGAGAATTTATTTTATCGCCTTGGATATTGATATAGTATGCATTTGGCGCATCGTGCTCGATCACGAAGAGGTACTTGCGATTGCTGGAAAACTCGACGAGGCGTAAGTTGTCGAATTTGGTGACGGTGGAAGTATCTGCTTTGATAGGGAATAGGCGTGCCCATTCGACGCGCGTAAGTAGTCCGGGGTCGACTTTGATGGTCTTTTCCCACGAATCATAGCCTTTCTTGCTGATTTTGACGCGATGATCGCCAGAACTCAGCATCTTGCTAATGTCGGTGTGACCAAACTGGGTTTCGCCGTCGATTTCGACCGTGGCACCTTTTGGTCTGGAGCTGATTTGGGCGAGGCCAGATTGTTCGAGGCCGCCATCTTCGTTGAAGCTATAGCCCATCGCGATTAGCATCAATATAAAAACGATGCCGATTACGGAGATGGCCATGAGGATATTTGTAATGATGATGCGAATATTTTGAATTTTCTTTTTGCGTTGTCGGTCCATGGTTGTAACTTAAGTAGTTTATTGTACTTGAGTATAATTATATACCAAATTAATGCTTATGGTTAAAAATCCAGAACACGACTGAACAAAATTATTGCAAAAATTAAGAAATCTCTATTGATTATGGTTATTTGTTGTTTTATTATTACATTAGCAATATAAAGTGAGGAAAAATGGACGGAGTTATTCGTAAATCAGGGAAAGTCGCAACGGCACATCATGCTAGCTCGGTTGACCATCGGCGAATTCAGAAATCCTCAACCTTAAATCGTAAGTTCGTAAAGAGGCCGGTGGCTAAGCCGAAAGTTAGTAGTTCGGTTGCGGCGACTTCTCGGGGTATTCAGCATCAAGGCTATAATAGGGCGATTTTGCAAAAGAATGGTAGCGTGAGACTCCAGCCGATCCAGAGATCCGCGGCTCAGCCGAAGGCGTCGGCGCAAGTTGCGGGGGCGGGAGTGCGCCAAAATACGGCTGTTAAAACTGAGCGGGCGGTCGCACAGCGTGTTGCTGCACAGAAGCAGGTGCAGACAGTAGACCAAAAGCAACAGGCACAACGAAGAGTGGCAATTAGGCAAATCACTCAGAAACGTAATGGCGATACTTATGTAAAGAATGCTCAGGCTGCGGCGGCAAAACAGAGGATAGCCGCAAAGAGAGTGGTAGCCGCACAGCAAGAACAGGCAAAACCGCTTACCGCGCAACAGATGAAAGATCGGGCGATTCAGCAAGCGCTTGCTCGTATGAATAAGATTGAGCAGGAGCAGAGCGTATCTGGAAGGCAGCCGATGAATATTCAGCTCAATGAAGCAAAAGAGTCAAAAGGCTTCTTTAGGGGCAGAAAGATTGCTATGGCGGCTGGAATGGCAGTAGTAACAATTGCGGTACTCGGATATTTGGTCTATCTGAATATGCCTAGTTTATCGGCGAGAGTTGCAGCGATGCAGGCTGGTATTGAGAAATCTTATCCTAGCTATGTTCCGGCGAACTATCGCTTAGACGGCCTAGTCAAAGAAGATAACGGTCGAATTACGATGAATTTCAAGAATGATCAGGGAAATAAATTTACAATTATGGAAGAGAAGTCGAGTTGGGATTCGGCTGCCGTGTTGACAAATTATGTAAAGAAGAATTGGGGTGACGATTATTCAATCGCAAAGGGGCAAGGATTGACGATTTATGTTTCCGATTCGAATGCGGCTTGGGTGAATGGCGGCGTGCTCTACATAATAACGGATACGGATGGTCGCCTAAATTCGAGCGACCTGCATGATATTGCAGTTAGTCTATAATGAGAGAGCCACCCGTGAGGGTGGTTTTTTGTTTCTTTGTTATAATAATAGGAGATAGGAGGTGAAAAATATGATTGAATTTAAATATGCGAAAGGTTTTGTCGACGAGGAGGTCTATCAACGTGTGATAGATGAAGCGCGGACTTATGTCGCCAAAGCTGAACAGGACGATTTTGGCGGTTGGGTGAATTTGCCGATCGATTATGACAAGGAGGAGTTTGCGCGCATAAAAAAGGCGGCCGAAAAAATAAATCAGGATTCGGACTATTTGGTTTGTATTGGTATTGGCGGCAGTTATCTGGGGCATCGGGCAGTAATTGATGCGCTGGGCGGTGAAAAAGGCCGAACAAAAATATTGTATGCCGGGAATTGTCTTAGTACGCGCGCGCTCGAGCGTGTTGTCAATGAGCTGGGCGATGCTGATTTTTCGGTAAATGTAATCTCGAAGTCTGGAACAACGACGGAACCAGCAGTTGCGTTCCGCACGTTCAAAAAGATGCTGATCGAGAAGTATGGAGAGGAAGAAGCGGCAAAACGTATTTATGCCACGACCGACGCGAATAAAGGGGCTTTGCACGATGAGGCGATAGCGAAAGGTTACGAGAGCTTTGTGGTGCCGGATAATATAGGCGGGCGCTATTCTGTGCTAACTGCGGTCGGATTGCTAGCGATTGCAGTGGCGGGGATTAATATTGATGCGCTGATGGACGGTGCAGCAGAAGAACGCGCAGCTTTAATATCTGATGGTGGGGCTGCGGCCGAATATGCGGCGATGCGTAATGTATTATTGTTTAAAGGTTTCGATATTGAGATTTTGGCGAATTTTGAGCCGCAATTTATGTATTTTAATGAGTGGTGGAAGCAGCTATTTGGCGAGAGCGAAGGGAAGGACGAGAAGGGCGTTTTCCCAGCTAGCGTGATTGATTCAACTGATTTACACTCAATGGGTCAGTATATTCAGCAGGGGCGACGTAATTTGTTCGAAACTTTCGTGGAGATTGCTCAAGATTATGCAGGAGCAACTGTGCCGAAAGCAGAGGACGATTTGGACGGCCTGAAGTATCTAGAAGGGCGTGAGTTAGATTATATTAATAAGACCGCCAATGCTGCAACGCGCGAGGCGCATATCGCTGGTGGCGTGCCGGTGTTGGAAATTGTTATGCCAAATATAGACGAACGTTCGATTGGTGGGTTGATTTATTTCTTTGAAATGAGCTGTGCGCTTAGTGGATTTACTTTGGGGGTTAATCCGTTTAACCAGCCTGGTGTAGAGGCCTACAAAACGAGGATGTTCGAGCTATTGGGAAAGCCTGGGTACGAAAAATAGTTTTAGGCAGAGGCAAGAAAAATTGGCGTCCTCGTCCAAGGGGGCGCCAATGTCATGTGTCTATTATAGCACACTTTAGCTAGATTGTCAACGCATAACAGATGTGGCAATTTGGTAAAATTAGGGATTAAAATACACTCTCCGACATTCGGAGAGTGTATTTGTTGGTTTGTGCTTCGTCGGCGCTTAGCGTTTGAACGGATTCTCGAGGCCGAGTCTTGAGTTAGCTTCGGCAATGCGAATGAGTTCGTTGTATTTAGCGATGCGTTCGGAGCGTGACAGGGAACCGGTCTTGATTTGGCCGGTACCGAGGCCGACGGCCAGATGGGCGATTGTCGTATCTTCGGTTTCGCCAGAGCGATGTGACATAACGCAGCGAAAACCATTTTGTTTAGCGAGCAGGACGGTATCGATAGTTTCGGTAAGGGAGCCGATTTGGTTAGGCTTAATAAGGATGGCGTTGGCGGATTTTTCGTCAATACCGCGTTGGAGTAGTTTGCTGTTAGTAACGAATAAGTCATCACCAACGAGCTGAATGCGATCGCCGAAGCGTTCGGTGAGCATATGCCAACCACCCCAGTCATTTTCGCCGAGGCCATCCTCGATAGATACGACTGGATAGTTGTCAATAATCCACTGGTACCAGTTGGCTAAGTCATCGCTAGTTTTCCAATCGCCATTCGTTTTGAGCTCGTAGTGGTCATCTTTGGCGAATTCGGAAGCGGCGATATCCATCGCGATTACGATATCTTTGCCGAGTTCGTAGCCGGTTTTCTCAACGGCAAGCTTGATTAGCTCGAGTGGCTCATTGTTGCCATCTTTGACAAATGGCGCGTAGCCGCCTTCGTCGCCGACCGTAACGGCGTATTTACGCTCTTTGAGGATACTTTTGAGCGAATGAAACACTTCGGCACCCATGCGGACGGCGTCGGAAATATTGCCGGCGCTAATTGGCATAATCATGTATTCTTGGAAGTCGGTCGACCAGTCAGCGTGCGCGCCGCCATTCATTACATTCATCATTGGCATTGGTAGCTTCATGTCGCCAGAAGTACCGGCGATAGAAGCAATATATTCGTAGAGGCGCATGCGCTTGGCGTGCGCGACAGCTTTGGCGCAGGCGAGAGAGACGGCCAAGATGGCATTGGCGCCAATATTGGATTTATTCTCGGTGCCGTCGAGGTCGATCATGAGGCGGTCGATTTGGCGTTGATCGCTAGCGTCGTTGCCTACGAGAACGTCGCTGATCTTATTGTTTATATTCCAGACAGCCTTAAGCACGCCCTTGCCGTCATAGCGATCTTTGTCGCCATCGCGTAGTTCGAGTGCTTCACCGGCACCGGTTGAGGCACCAGATGGAACGGCGGCGCGTCCGGCGTGACCACTCTCTAGAATGACGTCCGCTTCTACGGTTGGATTACCGCGCGAGTCGAGAATTTGACGAGCGTGGATGAGTTTAATATTACAATTAGTATTTTGCATAAGTACTGATGCCTTTCTTCTCCCTTAAACTATGCGTATTTCTTAATATATATGATAGCATAAAATGCTTACGAAAAAACTTTGGGATTTTAAAATAATTGTGATATATTTAAGCTAAAGCACAATTATAGGAGGGCATTTTAGCTATGGCAAATAAATCTGCCGCGAAAAAGAAATCAACTGTAAGAAAGAAGGCTGCGAGCAAGAAGACGTTGCCAATTGGTATCTACAAAGAGAACAACCCCGACTGTCATGTTGCAACTGGCAAGTACAAATTCTTCTTTGTATTGTTCGGCGTAGTTATGGTGCTCTTTGCGGGTATTTCTGTTTGGCTCTTCATCTTTTCGAGCGAGATATATAACAAATATCAGAGCATTGAGGCTTGCGCACGCAATCATACTACTTGCGAAGTTCGCTACATCGAAGAAGATGCCGAAGAGGAATAATAGGTTCTTTTGCTAATGGATATCGATGATCAAGAAGAAATTCTCGACGAAGAGGCGATTGCTGAAGAAGAGTTTATTGCTGACCCGGAGGAGACAATAAAAGATAATCCATTAGTTTATGATGACGAAAAGGTTGAAGAAGTTCAGGGGGAGATTGAAGTTACGGGAGATGCGGGAGCATTAACGGGCGCTATCGGGACTGGCAATCTGACGTTTGGAGGGGGACCATTTAATAATGAAGAAGCATTAAGGAGTGAAAGCGTGAGCAACGACGAGAATCCATTTGGAGAAAACCCGTCTTCGGAAGGTCCTTTCGGTGGTCCAGATACGGCCCCATTGAGTGATGCTACGGAGACAATTGAGCCAGCTGCGGCCAAGCAAGATGACACATTTGGTGCGACGGATATGTCGGCCGAGACGGGAGCTACAGCGACCCCTGCGGCAGCCGAACCGACGATTGCCGATTTAGCCCAAGAAGCAGCAGCGGCGCCAGCATCAACATCGCCAGCGGCAGATACGCCAGTGGCAACATCTGCACCAGCGGTGGCAGAAGCGGCAAAGCCGAAGAAGAAAAAGACTGGTCTAATCATTGGCATCATTATTGTAGTGATTTTGCTATTAGGAGCTGCGATTGGTGGAATTATTTTCTACAATACGCACGAGGCAAAAGAGCGCGTTTTGTCTGATGCGATGGCTGGTATTTGGTCGGCCGATGCACGACAATTTGATGGTACGGTTTCAATCGAGCCTAAAAAAGCAGATACCCTCGGCTTTAAGAATATGAAGCTTAGTTTCAAGTCGGATAACAAAGCGGCTAATTTTAGCGGTAGTGGTAGCTTGACGGTTAATCTTTCTGACGATAATTCATTGTCAGTTGATTTGGTTGGTGCTTATATTTCGAGCGATGGTATATTCTTCAAGATCGATAAACTTGAAGAGGCGGTCAATGATTTTGATCTTTCCTCATTGTTCGGCGATAGCGCGGCTAGTGACAAAGAAATGGTAGAGATGTACGTCGATTTGTTCAAAGACACCATCAAAGGCGTTGCTAAGGAAATTGATGGGACGTGGTATAAGATTGATGCCAGTACATTTAGCAGCGACAAGAACGCTAAGAAGACCTATGATTGCGTAACGGAAGCGTTAGATAGTATTTCGAGTAGCGAAACGAAGAACAAGATTACTGACATCTATAAAGCACACCCGTTTGTCGAATTTGAGGAAGGAAAGGATTCCGAAAGCGCCGATGGTCTGACTTATTACTATGTGAAAACTAATGAAGAAGAGTATAAGTCGTTTGGTGATGACGTATCAGAACTTGATGCTACGAAAAAATTAGAGTCTTGCTTTGACAACAGTTCGAGCTCGTCTGATATTAAAAAGAAGAAGGATGAGACAAAAGTTGAAGCGAGCGTTAAGCTCGGTATTAAGGGTTGGACTCACGAGTTGCTCGCCGCAAAGGGTAATGCGACATCTAGTGATGGTACGAAGCTTGATTTTGATATAAAGATCGGTTACGAAGATAAATCCATCTCCGCCCCAACGGGAGATGCCGTGAATGTAGCGGATGCTGCGGAAAAACTGGTAGATAGTGCCACGAATTCTCTAAAGAAAAGCTTCCCGAAATTCGCAAAGAAGATGTGCGAAAAAGAGTATGCTGGCAATCAGCAGCTAGTTAATCTATGCATACAAGAGTTTGAAAAGCAGATGGATAGCTTTATCAAAGAGACGATGGGGGAAATTGGTGGAGGTATCGTTACGACTTCTACCTTACTCAAAGAAGAATAGAGTATAAAGATTAATCCCAATTAGCCACCCCTTAAAAGGTGGCTTTTTGGTACAATAAAAGCATATGAATCTTACGCCGAAGCTGAAAGCGAAGTTAAAAGAGCTCCCCAAAGAACCGGGGGTGTATTTTCATAAGAATGCACAGGGTGAGGTGATATATGTCGGGAAGGCGGCGATTTTGCGCAATCGGGTGCGGCAATATTTTCAATCGCCCGAGCGTAAGGATGCAAAAACGCGAGCTTTAGTGGCCGAAATTGACGATACCGATTGGATAGTAGTAGATACGGAGATGGACGCGCTATTCCTTGAAAGTGAAATGATTAAACGATATATGCCTAAATGGAATATCCTTTTGCGTGATGACAAAAGCGTGAGCTATGTGCGAATAGATATGCGGTCGGAGGTGCCGTATGTTTCGATGACGCGTAACCCGGACGATGATGGGGCGGAGTATTTTGGGCCATATTACGGAAAAGTGGCAATTACGCGGGCGCTGAGGATTTTGCGGAGAATTTTCCCATATTATGATAAGCCTTATAATGGTAGAAAAACTTTAAATACCGATTTGGGCTTAACCCCTGGGATTGAGGTGGGAAAGATGACGCCTCGCGACTACAAGCAATCGTTGCGGCGAATGATTAGCTATCTGAAGGGAAACCGTAAGAAGCTAGTGCGAGATATGGAGAAGATGATGTATGAGGCATCGGAAAAGGGAGACTACGAGAAGGCAGCAGAGTATCGGAATCAATACTTTGGCCTGAAGGGGCTTGGGACAAAGATAGTGTTTTCGGACAAGGAGTTGCTAGATATCTCTTCGGACAAGGCACTTGAAGAGTTGCAAGACATTTTAGGCATGGATAAGCCGCCGGTGCGAATTGAGGGATATGACATTAGTCATCAATCGGGGAAGAACGTGGCTGGTTCGATGGTGTGCTTTATTAACGGGGCAGCGGACCGGACGAAGTATCGGCGCTTTAAGCTACGCAAGCAGCAAAACAACGACCCAGAGAGTATGAGGGAAGTAATTACGCGACGGATGAATCACTTAAAAGATTGGGGTCGGCCCGATTTGATTATTTTGGATGGCTCGGTAGGGCAGATTTCGGCGGTGCGGGGGATTGTGGCGGCAGAAAAAATCCCGATTATTGGGCGAGACAAGAGTGGAGATCATAGCAAGAATGCGCGCGTGCGAATTGTAATACCCGAGGGGGTGGAAGATTATCGGATGATGGAGCTGGCGAAAGATGGACATATATCTAAGCTGATTGCGCGAATCGATGAGGAGAGCCATCGATTTGCTATCCAGTACCATACATTATTAAAGCGCAAGGATGCCCTGAGGTGAAAAAATGGAATATTTAGATATAGTTGACGAGCAAGGTGACAAGACGGGCGAAGTTTTGGATAGAAAAACGGCGCACGATTTGAATAAGTTACATTGGGAAATAACGATTTACATTACTAATGGGAGGGGTCAGATACTGCTCGAGAAGAGATCGATGAACAAAAGATATAGCCCAGGCAAGTGGGCGCCGCTGGCGGGGCACGTGGCAAGCGGTGAAGAAATAGAAGATGCAGCATGCAGAGAGGCAAAGGAAGAGCTTGGCTTAGATTTGCGACCGGCCGATTTGATCATAATGGAAAAAGGGCTACTAAGGAAAAGAGAAGAGAATTCGCGGATTTCGAGGTACTTTTATACGGTATGCGATAAAGATGCGAATGACTTTACGATACAGGAAGAAGAGCTGACCGACGTGAGATGGTTTGATATAGATGAGGTTATTAGAATGGCCCGGAGCGACGACAACCCGACGAGTTTTCATGCAGATAGAGTGTATTTGCTGGAAAAGATGAAAAAGATTTGAAGGAGCAGGAATGGAAGAGATAGGATTCGACCTGATAGAAGAATTGGTTGGCGAAACGAAAAAAGCGTTTTTGGAGGCCGGAGAGCTTGGCGATAAACGTGTCGAAACTAAGGAATTAAATGACATCGTCACTGACGTTGATTTGTTCATGGAGAAAAGAATCACGTCGTTTATTGAGAAAGAATTTCCAGAGCATTCGGTATATTCCGAGGAAAAAATTGCTGATGAGACGGGTAGCGAATATCAATGGCTGATTGATCCGATTGATGGAACGATTAATTTTGTGGCGGGTATTCCGCTATTTTCGACCTCTATAGCGTTGAGGCGTAATGAAGAAATACTCCTGGGGATTGTATTAGATTGGGGTGCGAATAATGTCTATTATGCCATTAGAGGTAAGGGTGCATTTTGCGATGGCGAGCCGATATGTGTGGCAAAAAACAAAGGATTAAAAGATAGTATTGTGTCGTTCTGTTTGACCGCTCATTATACGGAGGAGGAGATCGAGCGGGTATTAGATGTCGAAAGGAGGCTAGCCGATAAGGTGCGGGGGCTTCGGTTGATTGTCTCGTCGGCGATTGAGTTGGCCTGGTGTGCGTCGGGCAAGACTGATGGATGTATCAATATTAAGCCTAGTATCCGGTTAAGCTCGACTGCAGGTATATTGCTTGTTGAAGAAGCGGGCGGGAAAGTGAGCAATGTTTCGGGTTCTGAAAGAGCGCGTTGTGATACGATGCTTGCAACGAACGGTTTGATTCATGATGAGATTGTTGGAGTTTTAAATAAATAAAGGAAGGATAAAAATGGCTAAGAAGCAATTAACTTCATTTATAATTCGCTGGGTAGTATCTAGCATAGCGATGTACATCTGTATTAATTTCTTTGGCGGTTTTGAGAAGGGATACGAATGGATGCGAACTTCGTTTTGGCTGTATTTGTCGGCGGGTTTGATCTTGTCTTTGGTGAATGCGGTAGTGAAACCGATCGCAACTATCCTTGCTTTACCGCTAATTGTTGTGACTTTGGGGCTGTTCACGCTACTCGTTAATGCGGCAATGGTGGGATTGACAATATTGCTTATTCCGGGCGTGACGATGGGTTTCTGGGGTGCGTTAGGTAGCTGTATCCTAATCTCTGTCATAAACTTCCTTGTCAATATAGCGATGCCTAGTGTAAAATAGGTTTATGGATATAGGTGTATTTCTGAATATTGCAGCTTTTGTGTCGGCGATTTTGGCGATATTGCTGATTTTGCTACAGCAACGGGGCGCCTCGCTTGGCGCAGGTTTTGGTGGCTCTGGCGAGCTTAACACCGAGCGTCGTGGTCTTGAGAAATCTCTGTTTAATGCGACAATCGTGATTGTGACAGCGTTTGTGTTGTCGATTCTAGCAATTCTAATTGTTTAATAGATGAAAATAAGACAAAAAAAGAGTGGGCGAAGTAAGGAGAGGATTAGCCGACGCGTAGTGACGGCGGCTAATGAGTTTGGCGAGCGAGCTGGCAAGCATTTTTCTGAGCGCTTCGTAGGGCGCTTGTCGAACATACGCGAGGTGCGTCTTTGGGTGGCCGAATGGGCACTGCTGGTAACGGTAGTGTTTTTGTTGGCGTTAACTCAGAATACTTGGTATGGCGAATCTTTTGAAACGGAAGCTTTCGTAAGAGGTGGTGAATATAGTGAGGCGACGCTCGGTAATGTAAATTCGATGAATCCACTATATGCGACGACGAGTTCTGAAAAGACCTTAGCGAAATTATTGTTTGCGAATTTAGTTGCGCCGGATTCGACGGGGCATTTAAAAAACGAATTAGCCGATTCGGTGACCGCCGATAAGGAGATGAAAGTTTGGACCGTGAAGCTAAAGGAGGGGTTAGTCTGGTCCGATGGGGAAGAGATTGACGCGGATGATGTGATTTATACGGTTGGCTTGATTGGCGATACGTCAGCTAAGACTACAATCGCGATAGATTTTGGAAGCGTTAAGGTGGAGAAAAAGGACAATTTGACTGTTGAGTTTACATTGCCTTCGGCTTACGTAGATTTCAAAGATAGCTTGGAGTTTCCGATAGTGCCGAAACATATTTTGGGCGACGTGAGCCCGGCGTTGGTTTACGAGAATGACTTTTCGACTCATCCAGTTGGCTCGGGGCCGTTTATATTGAATGCTATGCAAACTTCGGTGGGCATGGCGGGGGGTAATTTGCAAACCATTTATTTGAGTCGAAATGAGAAGTATTTCAGAAAAGAAACGAGATTGGATAGCTTTACCTTAAAAACTTACAGCAACACTGAACGTATTGTTGAGGCGATGAAGAATGCTGACGTGATGGCTACTGCGGAGCTGAGCGTAGGCGAATCTGAGGCGCTTCCGAGTACGGTTGGACGTAGAAACACCTTAATAAACGGTGGCGTTTATGCGTTTTTAAATACGGCAAGCAACAAGCTTTCTAATGTCAAAGTGCGCCAGGCAATCCAGCAGGGAATCGATATTACGAAAGTACGCGAGGGGATTGACGAGACGCAGATATTAGATTATCCGTTTTTGGCGCGTCAGGAAGAAGCCGAAATGCCGGAGCTGGCGAAATATGATGTAGATAAGGCTAAGGAACTGATTACGAGCTCGGGACTAAAGGTTGACGAGAAAGGAAAAATTGCCGATAAAAATGGTGAAAAAATCATATTAGATATCGCCGTGCCAAAGCGCGAACAGCTAGTGGGTGTGGCGGAGCGGTTCGGCGAACAACTTAAAAAGTTAGGCTTTGAGGTGAACATGAAAGTCTATGACGAATCACAGACTGGGGCGGATTTCTTTTCGGCCGTAGTGCGTCCGCGCGACTATGACATCTTAGTTTACGAGATAGACTTGGGTGTGAGCGCTGATCCGTTTGTGTATTATAGTTCGTCGCAAGCTGGCGGTGCGGGGTGGAATTTCAGTAATTTTTCGGATGAGCTCGTAGATGATGCTTTAGTGGTGGCGCGTACGACGACGGACGCAAAGCTACGTAAGACAAAATATGAATCGTTCCTGAAGTTGTGGGCGTTGAATGTGCCAGCAATCGGGATTTATCAGTCGACCATGATCTATAGCTATATGCCGAATACACAAATATATTCTGAGAATAGTGAGCTGACGGATGCGTTAGACCGTTTCAGTGAAGTGCAGAACTGGGCTAGCAAAAGAGCGCGTGTAAATATGACACCGTAAGCACAGGGATTATTTAGGTGACTTGGCGATAGTTGCGGGTTGTGATATAATGATGTTTACATGCGCCCGTGGTGGAATTGGTAGACACGCTAGCTTGAGGTGCTAGTGGCTAATCAAACGGCTGTGCTAGTTCGAGTCTAGTCGGGCGCACCAAGATTTAAAGAATGGCCCTCGGGCTGCTTTTTTCTTTCAGAAAAAAGACAGGCGGGCGCACCAGAATTGAAGTTAAAATCGCCCATTCGGGCATTTTTTCTTGCCATTGCTCGGTAGGTAACCGCGCAAGACAAGAAGAAAATACTCATCTGCACGATTTTATTCTTCAATTCTATTTGGTCGATAACTGTGCTTGAAAAAAAGGATTCACCAATTTGACGGATTCTGTTCTTTAGTTCGGCGGAAACGGTATAACCTTCGGGCTGTTTTTTGTAGAAAAAGACAAGCTAGTATATACTACCGATATGGGTAATAGGGATCGTTATTGTAATGGATAAGAAAGAAGGGCGTGAGGACAGGACGAGTCGCGAGGATACCGCTTGGGATTCATTGTCGCAAGATAGTGAGAGCGAATGGCGGCGCATGCAGGAAGAGCGGAGTTTTGCTGAGCGGCCGGCCGTGGTTGAGGGAAAAGAAAAGGGCGATGACGATGCGATTGAGCCAGGCAATGATGAGCTGCAAGACACGGCTGAAAGTGACGGCAAGGTGATTGGCGACTCCGATTGGAGCGTTTCGCCCACGCAATGGCATGCTAATCTTAAGTTAGAGCGCAGGCGGAATGAGGTCGCGCAAGAATACATCGAGCGATCGCTAAATGAATCGTTCATGACTATGGATGAGCTTGAAGCTGTTTTTGAAGGAGGCGTAGAGAATTCTTCGATGCGGACGGTTGAATATGAAGGGAAGATAATAAAGATATATAATACTGGAAATGTGCCGTTTCGTTTTTTGGAACATTCAATCCAATATCGTGGTGCAATTGGGACTCCATTAGTGGAAGATCCTTCGTTGTGGGACAAGAGTGAAGATGATGCGCGCCAAGAATTTGGCTATAAATTTTCTAATATGCTTTCGATGCAATATCGGGATAGCGTGATGCGTCGTGAGCAGGGTCCACCTTTCGGTATTGGCTACGGAATGCTGCGGATGCCGCCAGGGTCAGTGGCTATAATAAACACGGGCGGTCAACCGCGAAATAAAACTAAAGACGATATTAGTCTGCTGCTTAAGAGTTGGCAAGAGGCTTATTCTCCTAGTGAGTTAGCCGACAAGATTGCTGGGATGGATTTCGTAGAGGTGCAGTCATTCCGCTATGACGAGCAGGGCAAAGTGGCATTTCGTCCAGATTTTATCGAAGCGCCTGTTGATGGAATCAATGATGCGACATTAAAGCAGGCGGTATATTTTGGTGTGCCGATTTTCGAAATTCCACAGCGTCAAGTCAAGACAGAAAAGGAAATAGTTGATGAAAATATACACATGTGTATATTGAGTAAAGTTATTGAATATGAACAGGATCACGCCCCCGATCAGGTTGAAAAGCATGAAGAAAGATTGCACAGGCTAGCTGAGACTCCGACAGAGGAGTGGGCGCGGAGAGATCGCTATTTCGAGAAGGAGTTGTATGCGTTAGTGAAGGAACGAGAAGAGCTAAAAGAGCAATCGCATGATTCACGGCGCCGAGTCAAGACGAAAGAAGAAAAAATCGAAGAAGATATACAAATGTATATTTTGAAAAAAACTGTCGAACGTGAGCAGGAGTGGGGTAGGCCCCCTGACGATGTTGATAAGTACGAAGAAAAGCTGCAACGACTAGCTGAGATCCCGGTAAGAGAATGGGCGCTTAAAGACCGCATCTTGGAGAAGGAATTGTTCGTGTTAGTAAAAGAAAAAGAAGAACTAAAAGAACAACCGCAAGATTAAAAGAATGCTGGATATCGTATCGCAAATATAACATTTCTGTGCCTATTTTATCCCCGTTTAAGATTTAGCTTCCTTTCGTACTGAGCTGTCAAGAATGTCGACGCGTATTATGGTTCCAACTTCGTGCACTACGGAGCACCAAGAATTTAAGTTAGAATCCGACATGTTGAGCTTTCGGGCTGTTTTTCTGGAATTTGGTTATTTTTCTATAAGATTAGCAACGCGTTGCTCGAGTTTTTCGCCAAAGGCCCAGGCTTCGACTTCGATTAATTGATTGCGGTAAGTGTGCCACGACTCCGCGCCACCCCTACCTTTACTGAAGCTTTCGCCGTTAAAGAACGGACGAGCGTAATTTTTATAATATTTTTGTTTTCTATCATCCGGTACATTATCTCCTATCCATTGATGCGCATGGAATAATTCGTGGCCAATCACGCCGATGCGGAATGGAGTGCCACCTCTTGGTTCTTGACTCTCGCGTCTAAGGAGGGCTTTCTTGATGGCACCCCAGAGATGAGGTTTGCCTTCTGTTTCTTTTTCGAAAACGATAATTGAGTTGGTTTTTCTGGTGTATCCTGCGTAGTTTCCTTCTCCATCAGAGCGTAGTCCGTACGTAAATTTTGGTATTTTAGTTTCAAAGCCAAGAATTGGGGCAAGAGTTCTTGCCAGCGCGGCGTCACCTTCATGGTGATTTCTTTTGTATATTTCTATGACGTTGGTTAGCTGTTCGTCTGATATCATTTCAATTTTTTCTGCAACTAGGGCATCCACCTCCGACTGATCGATGTTTTCGTATATACCAGGATTCTTTTTGGCATATTCCGTGAGCATGCTACCATATTCGATACTACCGTAGAAATTTGGGTCAAGATTCCATATATTAACTTCTTCGGCCTTGAGTGTATCGTCTTTGAACATGATTTTGTCGAGGTTATCAAAGTGCCTTTTTCGGAGGAGTGGATCTTTGATAAGCTCCATAGGCTCGACCGTCTCGTCGCTAATTAATTTTGCAATGCTATCCGAAGTGACCGTTTTGATATAGTCGGCTTGTTGCCTATCATGATTCGCCAGTCGTGATATGTGATATTGACGTTCTAAAAAGTCACCGTCCGAGAAAAGATTGCGTAGTTCCTCTGATTTGCCGAATTCGACATCCGTACTCCAGATAACCGATCGAATATCGTTCGGGTTGTCGGGTTTTTGGTGAGCAATTGCTTCAATGTGTTGTGCTCTGAGATATGGATCGGCGATAACGTCTTTGACGAGATTGGCATCGGAAATCATATCGGCTAGGCCTTTTTTGAATTTATCTTGCAGTTCGTCGTCGATGGCTTCGTTGTTGGCTAGTGAATGGATTATTTCGCTCTGCTCACTATCCGACAAAAAGTGTTTAAATATAAGTGAAGTGTCATAAGCGTTAGGGTCGTCTTTGTCGTTGCCGTCGCCACTATAACAAGCTTTTTCGATAATTAAGCTGATTTTGTCACCATAGTATTCGTCGACGAATTCATCTAGAAAACTATCCCGGTCGTTTGCGATTTCCGGTGCTGCGTGCGCTTCGCCGACGAATTGGGGGTATTCTTCAACGTGTTCTTGAGTGCTTTCTTCGGCTGCCTCGGCCGATTCTGCGTTTTGGATTATTTCATGTTTCATACTGTGGTTACTATATATAGTTCAATTATATTATAGTGCGGGGTAGTAGGAATTTGATTTTGTAGCGAAGGGGCTTATGTAGGAAAAAGCCCCGTATCGTTTTTTTGAAAATTGATACGGGGCAAAAAGTGCTTCGCGATGGCGATGACGATATTCTGTGCTAGGCGACGCCGTCATAGTGGTCGCCGTCGTCTGTAAACGGCGATTCAATGGGGTCGGCGTCTTCGCTTTCATTTTCTTCGTAAATATCGTGTGGTTCGGGCAGCCCCTTAATTATAGTATTAAGGGTAAGCTCGGCTGCCGGGGTTGACAGGGCATTGCCGATGACTTCCGAAAGGTGCTTGAGCACCACATCGGGGACCCAGAAGACCACCGAGTAGGGACTGTCTCCGTCCGGGGACTCGTTGACCATAGTTATGGTCATCTGTTTCTCCGACGGGAGCGTCCAGAACTCCAGCCAGTAGCTTGCCATCGTTTCTTCTGACAGAGCTATGCCATCTCCGGCATTCATAAGGATGCTATAGCCGTTGCAGACTATTTCGTCATCTTCGGTGACTCTGAGATGAAGCGCCACTGCAAACGGAGTTGCTTGGTGACAGTACCTTTCGGAAGGGTAGATGATGACTTCTCCCGGCAGATAGGCGCAGGTCATGCCCATTCCGTTCATAGCGGCCGTCAAGTCGAGCGCCTGATATCGGTTGCATCCGTCATAGAGCTTGTTGTAGCTTGGACTATATGTTTCCTGCCAAGCTTCAAACTCTGCGACAGTCGTTGATGACCAGTTGTTGACAGCAGCGGTGCTGCCATTGGTGATCCACGTCGTTACTACGACGGTATCTCTCTGGCTGCAACCGGTCATAGCAGTGATGAGGGCGATAGTGATAGCGATAACAAGGAGCTTTTTATTCATATCTTTTTTCCTCCCTAAAACAAAATGAATAAAAACAATTACTATATTATAGCATATAACCTGTATTTTTGCAAGTTATTTATGCATAAGAAATCAGTTTGAGCTATGTTATTATAATAGTAATAAGAAGCGAGGAAAAATGAAGAAAAAGCTGTGGATGGGTATAATGTTGGCGGTAGCGTTTTGCGCGAACGTTAGCGTCGTGGTTTTTGCAGACGAAAAGGCGCAGACCAATTGTATTGGCGATACGTCTGGCAAGACAAACTGCATGGCGATGCCGGAGGGAACAGACAGCGACAGTGCTACCCCGGTAGTGATTGAGAATGATGTGCTGAATTTTGGTCGAATTGTGGAGGCGGGGAGGAGATATTCGCAGGTCCTTAAGGTTCGTAATGCATCTAAAAGCGGAACAGCGGTGCGAGTTGAGGTGGCTGCTTATGATTCGGATGTGCTAGACGAGCAGCAAAAGAAAGTGACGGATTGGGTGGCTTTTGGGGGTGGTAAGCGCAAGTTTGATTTGGCGGCAGGGGCGGAGTTGCAGATAAACGTACGCCTGATGGTGCCGGCAGACGTCAAGGGTGGTACGTATTATGCCAGAATTAAGGTGTCTGACGATGCGGGTGACCAGTTCGTGACGGTGAAGGCGGATGTCGCGTTGGATGGTTTCAATTATGGCGGAAAAGTGGCGTCGCAGGCAATTGGTTTCTTTAATTTTGGCGAAAAGGCGACAGCCTCGGCAAGCGTAAAGAATGAAGGCACAGCAGGCTTTACTGCGCATTATGAGGTGCAGTACAAAAATGCGTTTGGTTTGCCGGAGTGGAAGCGCATTGTAGAAGAAGATCGCGAGATGCTTCCTGGCGCAGAGGAAACATTCGAAATTAGTGAAGAAAGTGGCAAAATTGGCTATGGCATTTTTACGGTTGAGCAGAAGATTTCCTATGTGAATTCTGAGGGGCGTCAGGTAGAAGCGATTTTGAGCCACGCAGTAGTTAATCTGCCATGGTGGGGATTAGCGATTGGGGTGGGTGTTATCGTTTTGATTATTGCAATTATCGTGGCAGTGAAGACTCGCGGAAAGAAAAAGGCTGAAGCAGAAAGGGCTGCCGCCAAAAAGTCTACCGGGAAAGCAGGAAGGAAGTCGAAGAGAACAGCTGAGGCCGAGGAGTCTGAAGACGATTCGGATGATGACTTTTGGGGCGAATAGCTTGATTTTTTCCAACAAAAAATGGTGAGTCCGGCTTCGATTTTCAAGTGTTCAAATCTTACCGATCTCACATTTTTTCCAACAAAAAATGGTGAGTCCGGCTTCGATTTTCAAGTGTTCAAATCTTACCGATCTCACATTTTTTCCAACAAAAAATGGTGAGTCCGGTGAGACTTGAACTCACGACACCCTGCTTAAAAGGCAGGTGCTCTAACCACCTGAGCTACGGACCCAATACGGTTATTATACGCCAAAATAGGATAAAATCAAGTCGCACGATGGCTGGTGGGGGAATGACGAGTGTTACGTGGTGGGGCATGAAATAGTATAATCGGGATATGAAGAAGATTTCTTTTTCGAGTTTTAGAAGGTATGGCGCATTGGTTCTTCGGGTGATTTGGACTGTCATTTTGGGAATTGCGCTGTTTTGGCTTTATAAGAATTATCTGTCTAGTGGTGAGGTTTTGCGTGGGCAAAATACGAAGTTTTCGTTAATGCCGTTATTGGCTACTGGCATAATAGTAGTTTTGGTAGTATTGAGTTTATATAGATTAGTGGCGGGGCTCTTTGGGCGAGTTCTTATATTCGAAGATCTTTTGCGAGATAAAGAGGTGAGAGTTGTGACCGACACGGATGACAATGGTCATACGAGAGAGACGTATTATTATTACTTATATTTCGAACAAATATATGGAAAATATGCGAAGAGGATGGAGGTTTCGGAGAGAACATACGAGAACTCGAATATTAATGAAAAATACTATGTGGGCATTATTAATGGGAAATTGAGTAGTCGGATTTATTGTGTAAAATCGAGTGAATTGTCGGATGCTGCTAAACATGCGGTTGTCACTGACGTCCGTTCTCTTGGCGAAAAGGCGCATTGGCGTTGGCGAGCACCCGAAGAGAAGAAGGTTAAGGCGCATGCTGGAGTGAAGCAGATAACCCCGGAGCAAATTGTTGAGGATATGTATGCATATGAGGAAGAGGCGGGGGCGAAGAGAAGGAAGTATTTTCCATTTATTTTTACATTGATAGTAGCAGTGATTGCTTTGACACCAGTTGTAATGTCGCTTTCTAAGGCTGATTCTTCTTTAGCGTCGTTCGTCCCGATGACACTAGCATTAATGGCAATATATATACCGATGGCCTTCGTGGTCTTATTGCCTATACTCCTGATACGTTGGTTGTCTACGAACGGTATTAGAAATAAAAAGAAGCTAATTCTAGCGAAGCACTATAGAGTAGTTTTGGAAGTAGTCGATGCCACGGAAGATTACGATAATGGGAGTCTCAGCTTTAGAGACATACATAGGTTAATGCCAATTCGTCTTGCTAGTGGACGAGCTATTAATTTGAGCCGTGGGAGTTTTAATGACGTGAAGCCAGGCGATAAGTTATATGTGGTTTATTTGGATTCGAGCAATGCGCGCGACAATAATAGTATTGTGGCGGTATATCAAGAGAAGCTCGGTAAGCTCGATTTTGGTTTCGATGTGGAATGGGCAAGTTAGGTTGATTGTAATAGGAGAAAAGGATAGATGAGAAGTGGCGAAACGATTGGAAATTACGAAAGCGATGAAGGTGACGAGAAGTTAGAAGCACTTCATGAGCGTTACTTAGTCTACATGAAGGAGGGGATAGGTGACGAATCGGGCTTAAGTGATGAAGATGAAGAGTCGGTACTTGTGGATTTGGTTTGCAACAGTGCGAGAGTTGAAGAGTACTGGCGCAAATTATCTGATTTTCGCCAAAGCCCAGAAGGCGATGCTTTCATAGAGGAGAGCGTCGTGAAAGCTCTGCGTGAACAGAAGAGTGAAACCACTACGCGAGAGGATGTATGGACATATTTGGTCGGACGTAATATTGATAAAAGATGGTTTGATGTACTGGTGCGGGAGAGGCCGGATATTTATGCGGAAGATTTTGAAGTTATGAGGAAAAGAATGACTTCGGTTGGTATTGATCTAATGAAGAGTCCGGAAGGCGGTGGGTTGGACAGGGAGTTGTTTGACGCCCTGCCAGATGATTCGATCGACTTTGCCAATCTGAATGAAGCGGAGATTACGCCGGTGATAACTCATTTCGTAGAAGTGGTAGCAAGAAAAATGGGCTTAGAAGAGTGTCCGAGCTGCGAAGTGACGATTTCGAAAGACGAACGCACTATTGATGTTTGCTCTAATGAAGGGAAAGCCTATAATGACCGAACAATAAAGGTGGACGTCAATAGTCATCTCTCATTGGCGGCAATTGCGGAAACGGTAGTTCACGAGCTCTGGCATCAAAGACAGAAAGAAATAGAATTGCGTGGGGAAGGTGTGATGGCGCGTAAGTATAAGATTAATCATGATTTTTATATTGGAAGTAAAAATAAGGAAGTTGGATATGATGCTTATCGGGCGCAATTGCTCGAGCGGGAGGCGTGGTATATTGGGGAGCAATTTGGGCTGATGTTTAGGGATGACTATTTTGATAGGCATCCGGAAAAGATAGACGAGATGGCGAAAGTATATGATGAAATATATGATGGTAGGTATAACCCGATGGATGCGACGGATGGTTTTGACTTGAAATATTATGTTGTAGCAAAAAGGATTCAGTCAAAGCGGCAGAAAAATAACGGGTAGTTTGCCGACGTTGTCACTTGCGAAAAATAGGGGAATATGCTAGTATAAGCGCAGACTTTATGGGCGGTTAGCTCAGTTGGCTAGAGCGCGTCTTTGACGTAGACGAGGTCATAGGTTCGAATCCTATACCGCCCACCATAAACGAAAAACGCCTTTTATGGCTGTTTTTTGTTGGCTTGCGACCCTATGGCGCTTGAGCTTTACTCCATAAGCGGTATCTGGTATAATTTGACTAAGTTTTTATTAATCGCGGGAATGAGCGAAGCACTCGTTCCTGTTTTATTTGTGGACAGGTAATAAATGAAAGATAAGAGTAAAATTCGCAATGTAGCAATTATTGCGCACGTCGACCATGGTAAAACCACTTTAGTGGACGCTCTTTTGAAGCAGAGCAATACTTTTCGAGAGAATCAGGCCGAAATGGGCCAAACTTTGATTATGGATTCGGGCGATCAGGAGCATGAGCGCGGAATCACAATCACGGCAAAGCAGACCGCGGTTTTCTATAATGGCTACAAGATTAATATTATTGATACGCCAGGGCATGCGGACTTTTCTGGAGAAGTTGAACGCACGCTCAACATGGCGGATGGCGTATTGCTGATTGTAGATGCGCAAGAAGGGCCAATGCCGCAAACGAAATTTGTGCTCCAGAAGGCTCTAGAATTGTCTTTAACGCCGATTGTAGTAATAAATAAGATTGATAAGCCGGCGGCGCGCTTGGGTGAGGTAGAGGACGAAATTGGCGATTTGTTCTTGGAGCTAGCAACGAATGAGGAGCAGCTTAAGTACCCAACCTATTATGCGATTGCGCGCGACGGCAAGGCTGGTAAAACGCCAGAGTTGGATAATGATTTGCACGTAATCTTTGATGCAATTATTAATGAAATTCCAGAGCCGCAGGTAGATAGCGACGACACAAAAGGCGCACAGCTTTTGGTGGCGGCGCTGGCGGCGGATAATTATTTAGGCAAATACGCGATTGGCAAAATATTCCGTGGGCATCTAAAAAAGAATGAACCCGTTTCGATTATGAAGGTTAATGGCGACATCGTGCGTGGTAAGATCGATAGTTTATATACTTACCGAGGCTTAGGTAGAGAGGAAACGACTGAGGCGATTGCGGGTGATATTGTAGCTTTGGCGGGCGTGGGTGCGGCCTCAATTGGCGATACGATTGCAACAGGCGATAATCCTGAGGCTTTGCCGACGATTGAATTGGAGGCGCCAACATTAAGCATTTACATCGGGCCAAACACTTCGCCACTAAAGGGGCGTGAGGGTGAATTTACGACCTCTCGCCAGATTGGCGATCGCTTAAAGCGAGAGCTCGAGACAAATATTGCGTTACGCTTGGAGCCGCAAGGTTTGGGCTACAAAGTTTCTGGGCGCGGCGAGCTGCATCTGTCGGTTTTGATAGAAACAATGCGTCGCGAGGGTTACGAGATGGAAGTTGGACGCCCAGAAGTGGTTTACAAGATGGAAGATGGTGTCGAGATGGAGCCGGTCGAGGAGCTGACGATTGAGGTGGCTTCGGAATTCGTAGGTGCCGTTTCGCAAGAACTTGGAGTACGCAAGGCGGAGTTGATTGAGCAAGAAATGACTACAACTGGTGCAGTGCGCTTCCGCTATAATATTACGACGGCAGCCTTGATTGGTCTTCGTAATAATCTTTTGACCGAAACGAAGGGCACGGCGATTATGAATACATTGCCGAAGGGATATCAGCCAGTAACGTCGCATTATCGTCAGGAGCGTAATGGTGCCTTGGTCGCTTCGGAGGCTGGACAGAGTACGGCTTATGCGCTCGATGCGGCGCAAGCACGCGGCATTTTGTATATTCCGCCACAGGTTGATGTTTATATGGGCATGATCGTGGGCTTATCAAAGAAGGACGAGCTTGACATCAATGTTTGTCGTGAGAAACAGCTGACAAATATGCGTACGCATGCTTCGGATGGAGCAATTCAGTTGACGCCATATACACAGCTTTCTCTAGAGCAATGCCTTGATTTCTTGATGGAGGACGAGCTACTAGAAGTTACGCCAAAATCTTTGCGTTTGCGAAAGAAAGAATTGAACCCCACCATGCGCAAGCGCCAGCGCAATCATCAGATATAGCCAATCTGACGTCTATTTATCTGTAGTATAATAAATATATGCAAATCGCTAATGTTTCCGGCAAAGACGGTACTTTTTATGAGCTAATGAAAGCGGTAGATTCTTGTCGATTGAGTTATGTTGATTATCTTCGTCCAGTCAATGAAGCGAATGCGATGAAAGAATTTTTGACGGACGAGTTTTTAAATAGGCCGCGGTTCGAGTATAAAAAGATTGATATAGAGAAGCTAAAGAAGAAACGAGCTCGAATTCAATATTTATTGCGCGAAATACAGGTTCGCGGTGATTTGACGGATGATGCGAAATGGTCATTTATAAAAGACTTGGGGCAAAGCTGGTATCAGACCGAGCTGATTTTGGCGGCATACGACTATAATCAAAACAATGGACGGCTTGAGGCTGCAAAAAGATTTCAGCGTGCCAGCGATGCGGCGTTTGGGAGAATGCACGACGATACTTTTTGGTCATTAATGAGAGAGCGTATAGGTGCAATAGATACTAAGCGTATAAAACAAAAAGATCGAGATACCTATCATGAAATGATCGACAAAATTGGGGTAATGGGGCGCAATCATAAAAAACGTTATGTGCCACGGCCTGAGCTCGTGAGGGAGTTCGGGAGGCAACTAAAAGCATTATTTGGTGGAATATTGAGCCATATCCCAGAAGATAAGGAAGAGTTTACGCCTGCTGAGGCCGCTAGTATTTTTAATGAAATCATAAAGACGGAACTGAACATCGGTTTTGAAGCTGTGGTGAATAAGGAACACCTTACTGCTTCGGTCAGCGCGTCCAAGAAGAAGATAATTATTCCGGGCGGTAGGAGTAGCAACTATAGCCGCGATGAGCTTGAAAAAATTATTATGCACGAATTGTGTGTACATACTGTGCGTTTTGCCTCGGCTAAAATAAATGGAAGTTTGCCAGTTTTGGCACAATCACGTAGCGGTACTTATAGTCGATTGACGGAGGAGGGGCTAGCAAAGGTGTGCGAGCAGGCATTAGATGGGCATTATGACGATTTGGGTATCGTGCGTTATCTTTCAATCGGTTTGGCTCAGGTTTGTAAAAAGGATTTTCGGGAAACGTTCGAGATAGTGTGGAGGCTTGAACATTTCGCGAGTGAGCGCACTAAGGAGGATTGTTTTAGTATAGTGCAGCGTACCTTTAGGGGGACTGGGGTGTTACCGATTAATGCGGATTTGTACTATTACCGCGGATATGCGTTGGTCTGGCAGTACATAGACGAGCATATTAAGGATAAAAATTTGATGAGCACATTGTTTCTGTCTGGTAAAAATGACTTTTTGGACCAGAAGCGTAGTACTTTGATACGAACGATGTACGAAGACAAATTGATCGATTAGTTAAGCCCGTTAGGCTGATGGATAGGCGTTGCGTCCTTGACGGATTGCGTTTTTTCTGTTTAAATATATCTTAGCGTAGTTTGGGTTTCAGTGAAGCATCAGGCGGCGCAGTTTTTTAGTAGTTGTGTGCTCACGGTTTTATGATTAGTCAAAGGAGGTTAACGGTAGTATGTGGTATATTGTTTGCGCTTTGGTAACTTTCGTGGCTGCATGGCTGGTCGCTACTTTTGTGATGATCAAGTGGCGATATGCTGCGGCGCTTCGTGAGACGGTAAAGGATGTCTCGGTGGACGGAATTATCAATGTGGGGGCATTGGAGCGGGATAATGTTTACCAGAGGTTTCGTGGGGTATATTTTCCTAATTTCTGGGGTGCAATACCTGTGTTGGTCGTATTGACGCTTTGTTTGCCGGGTCGATTCGTTACGCCCGATGGTGCATTTGCGGCTGGTCTCATAGGGATTATATTAAGTGTCTTCCTGACGGCTAGAAGAGAGACTCGAAGTGGCCACTTTGGGATTATCTGGGCGAACGACGACTATATTCCGAAGTCTGGAGAGAAAAGGAATAGGATTGACGGGAAATTCTTGATTCGGTCGGGTATTACTGAAGTAAAAGACGGCGACGTAATTGCCACTTTTTCGGTCAATCGCTTTGGTAGACGGGTGTATGCCGTTACGATCGGAAATGTTAGCGGTAGTAATGTTGTAGATGACTGATTGGTAGAGAAAGGACGGTGAGGGGATATGTCGAGTTTCCTGCATTTTTTGGGACAGATTCTCGTGGTCATCATGTCGATTGCGGTATTGTCGCTACCCATAACGGCTATGACTTTGCTTGTATACGTATTATTAATACGGCGGCCGTTACACTGGGTATCGTTGCGATTAACGCTAAAGCGCCAGAAGGAAGCCGTTACGGCTTTCGGCGAAGAAGAGTTGGCCGAGTGGAATCGCCGATCTCGGCAGGCTTTTGTGCGCTGGCTGAGCGTAATCGGACTACTCGCTTGTTGTCTGCTTGCTATGCTGTGCGTTTCGCACTGGCAGGGTGATATAACGCGGGACGATGCGGCTATCGTATTGTTTTTGCTATGTGTCGTTGTAGCTGGATTGGAGGTTGCTAGATGTTTCGCAGAGCAATTGGAAGACCGTATTTCATTTCGCGCTGGTCGGGTTCAACGAGCCGATTTGCTTTCTGGAGTAATTCGCAGGGGGAAGAAGAAAGTTGTCGTCCAGGTGGTAGATTCGCGTGGGAATGTGTTTGGGCTCGTCATGAGTCGCGCAAGGTATGAGCGTTACAACCGGAAAAAGCGCAATCAGTGTTTTGTGCTTTGCACAAAACAGCGGTTGATCGATTTCTTGTTCTTTTAGGGGGTTGCTCGGGATGGGTATCTCGAGCTTTTTTATTGCGAAATATTTTTTGATTATGGCAAGGGCGGGCAGGGCAGTAGTTATAAAATAATAATAACGTCTGTCAATATGCTGTGCGTTCGGTTTTTATGACACGTTGTAGCTATTCATGCAAGTGTGAAAAAGCAGAAGCAGAACAATTTTTTTGTTCGGTTTTACCCCTGTTTTTGGCGGTAGTTTTGCACCGAAATGTGCAAAATGCAGCAAAAATAGGTCTTGAATTTTTGTTGATAGTTGTCTAAACTAAGGACAAGTGGAAACGCAAAATAAAAACCACGAAAACAATATAAAAATATAACCAAGGACGGTTGGAAAAAATGAAAAAGAAAATTGAGATCAAGGACCAATCGCACGCGTATCAGATCGTTACGCTCGCTAAGAACTAATTGGTCATATTTTTAAAGCACGTTAATATTTGTTCGAATCCGAACATCTAGGAGTTTTGGGCGCGTTTAGGATACGCGACATAGAAACCATAGGCACATTTATCAAAAATACACACCTCCCAAACATATAACTCCACCTCAAGCAAATTAAGTCTCTCAACTCCATAATTAAATGGGTTGGCTATACGCTGGCTATAATTGTGGATATCTTAAATTTGTAAAGGGTAAAATAAAAATCAAAAAACACAAACACCTGAAATTTCTAGATGCTCGGGTTCGAACTAAGATATAATGAAGAAATGAATGAAGTTCATATTCCAGTATTATTATCGGATGTATTAAAGTATCTTCGGCCGAGAGAAGGTGAAACATATTTAGACCTTACGGCGGGATACGGTGGGCATGCTGATAAAATTTTGGAAGTAACTCGGAACTATAAAGGGGCGGTCTTGAATGACCGTGATCAGAATGCGATGAATTTCTTAGAGGCGAAGTACCAAGAGGTGAAGCCGAGATTGATGCATGATGATTTTTATAGTACTGCGCTACTACTTGTGGAGAGTGGAATTAGCTTCGATATGATTCTGGCTGACTTCGGAGTTTCTTCGCCGCAATTAGATAATGGAGAACGAGGTTTTTCGTTTGCTCGCGAGGCACGACTCGATATGAGAATGGATGAGTCGCAAGAGTTGGACGCATGGATGGTAGTAAATAAATGGAGCGAACGGAAGCTAGCGGATATTTTTGAGGCATATGCAGAGGAGCGCCGTGGTCGTGCAGAGATGCTAGCCCGGGAAATTTGCATGCATCGGCCTATCGAAACAACTACCGAGCTCGCCGATTTGATAAAGTCCAAATCTCCGTACTCGCATACGCATCCGGCGACACGTATTTTTCAAGCAATTAGGATTGTTGTGAATGATGAATTGGGGATCATTGAGCGCACTTTGCCTTTATTGCCTAAATTGTTAAATCCGGGCGGAAGGGTAGCGATTATTACATTTCATAGCCTCGAGGATCGACTCGTAAAAGAGTATTTCAAAGAAGAAAGTAGCAAAGGGATTGAGTCGAAGCTGCGCATTATAAACAAGAAGCCAATAATTGCGGACAATATTGAAATTGCTAACAATCCACGCGCTCGTAGTGCGAAATTGAGGGTCGCAGAAAGAATCTGACCAATTCGACTGCGCTCATGATGGGGCATTTTTTCGAGCGTATCGAAAAACAAACATAAAAAAGGAGTAAAGTATGGCAAAGATTACTGTTACGAACAGAAGCCGTGCGCAACAGGTGAAAGTACACTTCCGATAGTTTTGGCGATATTTTGACCAATCAAAAAGATTTTTATTTTGACCGATAACATATCTTTTTAATGCTAAAACGCAAGCAACGAACCTATATGCCCCGGTCTCGGGGTGCCTCTACAATAGGTGAAGTTAGAGTGCGGAGTGTGTAGACCAATAATATTTTGACCTACTTTGGTGGAGCTGGACGTTTTTCTCTTGCCGTCCAGCTTACCATCAAAGCTTATTTGTAGAGAATAACAAAAACAAAAACAAAAACGGAATATTTTTAATGCCAGCATATTATGCAACAAGAAGGATGACAGGAACGAGAAGCTCGTCAAGTATGTGGGCGCGAAACCGAAATGACGTGCGGCATAATTCGAGAATCGTCCTGGGGCCGGTCAGTCATACAATTGCAATTGTGTTGATTGTGCTACTAACTGGCTTAATTTTCCTGACCCAAAGTACAAAGGTGACAAATTATGATGTCGAAATTGCAAAGGTAGACAGTGAAATTGTCGATCTTGAGGCTCAACGGGATGCGCTGGCGGTAGAAAATGCAAAAATAACGGCTGCGGCGGCGGACGAGGATAAGAACACGGTTGCGGCGACGATGGTAAATGCGAATAGTGCGGATTTTGTAAAAGAATAATCTTTTCTTTTCCGAAAAAAACTTCGGTAGGTGTTTGACCGAAGTTTTTTGTAGTATAATTTTCTTATGCTTATGTCGCGAAAATCGCGTTACTTATTGGTGCAAATCGTTGTTTTTGCTGCTTTCGCAATTGCTGTGGCGCGACTTTTCTTAGTGCAGATTATTGACCATCAAAAATATGAGGACGCAGCTAGCGCGTTGCGGGTGTCGAAATATTCACTGCTTGCAAAGCGTGGCGAAGTTTATATGATGAGTGGCGCAAATGATACGACGCCGGTAATTATGAACGAGCGGACATGGCTGATTTTTGTCGATCCTAGTTATGTTGATGACAAAGATAAGGTGCAAGCGCAATTGACGAATATTTTGGGTAATCAAATGATTACAACTTGGGATAAAGTATGGTCGAATATGAATAGTGGTTATGTTGAGATTGCGAAACATGTCAATTACGATACGGTTACGAAGGTAAAACAAGCGAATTTGCGCGGGGTGGGGCAGAAGGAGACTTCGCGTAGGGTTTATCCGGCGGGAAGTTTGGGCGCGCAATTGCTCGGTTTCATCAATGCAGAGGGCACCGGAACTGGATTAGAGGGCGCACTCAATGAGCGCTTAGCTGGCAAAGATGGTATGTTGAAGACGATAACGGACGTAAACCAGATTCCACTATCGATTGGTGACGATAATGTCGAAATCCCGGCAAAAGATGGCGACAATATTGTGCTGACGATAGATGAGAATGTTCAGCGGAAGGTTGAGAAGATATTGAAGACGCATTCGGACGGCAATAAGGCAATCACGACGGCTAGCGTATTGGTGATGGATCCAAATACGGGCAAGGTGATGGCGATGGCGAATTACCCGACTTATGAGCCGGAAAAGTATTACGAGGTGAAGGATGCATCATTATTCGTGAATCGGGTGGTTGAAACGCCGTACGAGCCAGCTTCGGTTTGTAAGACTTTTACTTACGCGGCGGCGATAAATGAGGGCGTATTGAGGCCGACGGATACTTATTACAATAAGGGGTACACAATTGTGGGCGATCGCAGGATGCAGAATGCTTTGACCTATACGGCGATTGGGCAGATTACTTTCCGAACGGCGCTAGACTATTCATTTAATACCGGTTCGATTGAGGCGTTGCGACGTTTGGGCGGCGGCAGCATCACGAAGGCGGCGCGTACGAAGCTATATAATTATTTAACGCAGAATTTCGGGTTAGGGCAACGTACGGGCATTGAACTATATGATGCGCCAGGGATAATCATCAGTCCAGAAGAGGACGAGGGTAACGCGGTGCGTTATGCAAACATGACTTTCGGACAGGGAATGAATTTAACGATGATCCAAGTAGCGTCGGCTTTTTCGTCATTAGTAAATGGCGGCAAGTATTATCGGCCGACGATTGTTGCTGGGCAAATGAAGAATGGAGTGTTCTATAAAGACGAGAGCAAGGCAGCGGTGCGGCAAACGATTTCGGAGAGCACGAGTGACCAGATGCGCTCAATGCTGGAGGAGGTGCGTCAGAAAGAGGCGCTTACCGTGGGGGATAAACCGGGGTATAGGGTCGGTTTGAAAACTGGCACATCTGAGACCTACGATAAAAATGGTAAATATACCTCGGATAAGACGATTGCGAGCGTGATCGGCTATGGAGGCTCGAAGAAGGCTGGTGCTTTGCCGAGCTACGTAATTATGGTTCGCCTAGATGGTAATAGTCTATTGTGGGGGTCGGTCAGTGCGGTACCAATATTCACGGACATTAGTAATTATTTGCTAGAATATTTAAGAATAGAACCAGTAAAATAGAAAGGAAAAAGCGAATGATTAAGGATATTAATTCCAGAATTGGATATGAGCTATTTGTCGCATTGGGCGCTTTTTTGCTTTCGATGTTTCTGACGCCATTTTATACGACTTTTGCCTATAAGCATAAGCTCTGGAAGCGTCAGAAAAGCGTAGCAGTGACTGGGGAAGAACTCAAGGTAATGAATGAATTACACAAAGAGAAGATTAAGCGTCATTTTCCAACGATGGCGGGTCTAATTATGCTGGTGGCTGTTCCGGTAGTGCTGATTGTTTGTAATGCCCTTAATCGCGGACAAACATGGCTGCCGATTGTGGCTTTCGTCGGCGGCGGGGTGATTGGATTCATCGACGATACGATAAACCTGTTCGGGAAGAATGCGGCGGCTGGCCTGCGTGCACCGGTCAAGTTTGCCATGATTACGGCGCTGGGGGTGGCGCTGGGGTGGTTCTTTGCCGTAAAGCTAGGTTGGACTTCGGTAATGGTGCCGTATATGGGATCGGTTAATATTGGCGTCGTGGGCATGATTGCGCTGTTTGCGTTCGCAGTCGTTGCTACTGGAAATGCCGTAAATATATCCGATGGTATGGACGGCCTGGCGGGTGGCTTGACGATGCTGGCCTATGGCTCGTATGGCATTATTGCGCTGTTACAAGAGCAGTGGTTTTTGGCTGCATTCTGCTTTATTGTGCTAGGCGCGCTGCTGTCTTATATCTGGTTCAATGTGTATCCGGCGCGTTTTATGATGGGCGATACGGGTTCGTTCGCGCTAGGTGCGGGGCTTGGTGTTGTGGCGATGATGACGAATTCGTTTTTGCTGTTACCGATAATTGGCATCTTATTCGTAGTCGAGGCGGGCAGTTCGTTAATTCAGATTTGTGCGAAGGAGTTCTTCCATCGCAAGGTGTTCATTTCGGCACCGTTGCATCATCATTTACAGGCGAAAGGCTGGGAAGAGAGCAAAGTAGTGATGCGATTTTGGATTATTGGCGGGGTGACAGCGATGCTTGGGATCTTTTTGGCAATGGGTGGGGGCATTATTAAGTGAGAAAACACCGGCCAGATTTTACAATTCTGTTGTTGACGGTGGGGCTGATGGCGGCCGGACTCATTATTGTTTATGCGATAGGACCGCGTGCGGCGCAGTCTGAGGGGATTGCCACGGATTATTATTTTACAGGGCATTTGAAGGGTATTTTTGCGTCAGTAGTGATGCTGTTGATTGGGGCGTTGATTCCATACCAGAAGTTGGGTCAGTACAGCAAGGGGATGGCGATGCTGGCAATTGGATTATGTTTCTTGACGGCAATACTAGGGAGAGCGGGCGTCGAAGGTCTAGTGATTTGCGACGAGGGCGCATGCCGAGCCTTAAACGTTCCTTTGCTAGGAAGTTTTCAGCCAGCGGAATTTTTGAAGGTTGCGGTGCTTTTTTATGGCGCATGGTTGGTGTCGGATCGACGTAAGAAAGGGCAGTTAGACAAAAGTGAATTCTGGATACCGATGGCGACGATTATTGGCGCTGTGGCGATTGCGGTGGCCTTTCTGGAAAAGGATTTGGGTAGTACGGCGGTAATTTATATGATATTAGGTATGATGATGTTTGTGGGCGGAATGCCATGGAAACAGTTGGGAGTATTCGCGTTAGTCGTGGCGGTTTGTGTGGTATTGCTGATTCAGGTGGCGCCACACAGATTGGACCGTTTGGCGAGTTTTAGTGGGCAGGGCGACGATTTTCATATTATGAATTCTCTGATTGGCTTTGGTACCGGTGGAGCGTTTGGGGTTGGACTTGGTAATAGTGTGCAAACGACGGGGTATTTGCCAGAGGCGCCAAGCGATTCGATTTTTTCGGTCGTGGGCGAAGCCTGGGGCTTTTTTGGCGCGGTGATAGTTTTGGTAGTATATGCTGTGTTGCTGCAGAGGATACTAGGGGTATCGAAGCGTACGAAGGATGAGGAGCAGAGTCTGTTTGCGCTAGGTGTTTTTACCTGGATTTTGTCGCATGTTATAATAAATGTAGGTGGAATGTTGGCGTTAATGCCAATGAAAGGCATTACGTTGCCGTTCTTAAGCCATGGCGGCACGAGTATGATGTTTGTCTCGTTCGTCGTCGGAATGACGTTGCAGATATCCACCTGGACAAGCAGGGAAGTAATAGATGAGAATACTAGTAGTCGGCGGGGGGAGCGGGGGGCACGTTACGCCGGTAGTTGCCGTCGTACGTGAGATTTGGAAAATACGCCCACGTGCGAAGATTGATTTTTGGACTGACAAAAAGTATTACAAAAACGCACGCAAAATTACTATCGAGAACGGGATGGATGTGAATATTAAGAGGGTGGCGGCAGGGAAGTTTCGCCGCTATGCTGGTTTTGGCTTGATGGATTATTTGCGCCATTTTGATATAGTTCTGAATAATATAGCCGATTTCTTTCGGGTAGTTGCAGGCTTTTTCCAGAGCTTGTTTCGTATGATTATGCATCGACCGGATGTGGTATTTTTGAAGGGCGGCTATGTTTGTTTGCCGGTGGGGATGGCGGCGCGGTTGCTGAGAATTCCATATGTGGTACACGATAGTGATGCGGTGCCGGGTTTGGCAAATCGATTACTGTCGAAGAGGGCAGCAAAGATTGCGACTGGTATGCCCCTGAGTTACTATAATTACCCAGAAAACAAGGCGGAATGGACGGGGATTCCGATTAGCGAAGAGTTTAAGCCTGTATCTGAGGCGAAGCAAAAAAATCTGAAGAAAGAACTGGGTTTTGATCCAGAAAAGAAACTCGTTTTGGCGACGGGTGGTAGTTTAGGAGCGGAAGATATTAATTTGACGATGCGGAAGATTTTGCCAGAGTTACTAAAGTCTAGTTCAGCGATGCTAGTGGCGGGGCGGGAGCGTTATCCGGATATGCTGGACTTGAAAGAGTACGAGAAGTGGGAAGACGGCGTATTGCAAAGTAATTTTCGGATGGTTGAGTTTTCGAGTGAGATGTGGAAGCTGTTTGGTGCGGCCGACGTGGTGGTTTCACGCGCTGGGGCTTCGACGATGACGGAACTATCTGGTATGGCAAAGCCGGTCGTGATGGTGCCGAATGAAGAGTTGCCTGGACGTCACCAGGTAAAGAACGCAAAAGCTTATGAAAAGGCCGAGGCGGCAATTGTGGTTTCCGATTCGAAAATGATGAAAAAGCCAGAATTATTGCTAGATGCAATTCTTCATCTATTGCGTAGTGAGAAGGAACGCGAAAAACTTGCGAAGAACTTGCATAGCTTTACGAAAGACAATGCGGCAGAGAGCCTAGCTGACATAATAATCGGCGTTGCTAAAGATAAATAACTTGCGAAAAGCCCGATAAATTGTTAAAATAAGGGCACTGGTCACGTCGTCTAGTGGTTAGGACTCCAGGTTTTCATCCTGGCAATCGCGGGTTCGAATCCCGCCGTGATCACCATAACATTGAGTTTTTGGAAACACTCTTTAGGCGGGTGTTTTTTGTTGTGATGCGCATCTTGGCGGAGTGGGGTCGTGCTGAAGAAATCTCCTATAGTATTATCTCGATACCACTAACGGGGCGGGGGCCTGGAGTCCTGCCGTTTTCGCCAAATTCTATGTAGTGGTCTCCGAAACTGGTTTCTGGAACGGTGAACGTTTTTTCGGTGACTGCTTCGGCGGTAGCGCCTTCTGGTAGCCCAATTCTAGTAGCAACATCTTCGGCAGTTACACTCACGCAGCAGCTTTGCATTGTGCCGTCCGGAATAAAGACCCTAATCGGAGTTTCCGGGAATTGTTTTTTGAGTTCAGATGCCTTTTGGACCATTGTTTTGACATGATTATCGAAGATGTCCTTGTTCTTTTGACCGTAAATTCTATCCATGACAAAATCCATTGACTTATTGCCATCTTTTTCGCCTGGGATAAAATAGACAATTTCGTCCGAGACGCTATTGCTGCTTCCCGCCCACATTTCATTGCTAGTGTAAAGATAGAATCTATAGCCTTCGGCAAAGGATAGATTTGTGTCATTATTGCAACCTTTAGTATAAGCACTCAGACATGCGCGCATGTTTTCCAGAATGATAACGAAATCATTGGTGAAAGTTGTAGTTAGAATCTGCTCTGAGTCGCCGCCTTTTGCAATATTCGCGATATTTTCTATGATGGATTTTAGGCCATCAGATCCGGCAACGCCGTCTAGATCTTTTGCGATAGTTTCGAATTTTTTGGTTATTTCGCCACTGAGCGACTCTAGCTCGGCCATTTTAGTTCTAATAGAACCGATATACTCCTGTGCGGCATCCATCTCTTCTTTCGTTAGCCGATCTTCGTATTTGTTTAAGAGATTCTCTAGGTAGTTTAAGTCGGAGCCAATTGCCATCGCGCCTGATAGCGGCTGGAAATCTTGTTCTAGTTTATCGTTAAATATCTTGATGATTTCGTCTGGCGGCGTTAATATTCGCTGAAAATCATTAATAGCGTCAGTTACGTGGGATCCTTCTAGGATTTGTTGGATTTTGTTTGACGCTTCGATGGCGTTGAAGCCTCTTTGGAGATAAGCGACAATATTATCTGGGGTGAGTTCGATATTTTGGCTCGCGAGAATGCCGGTTAGTTTATCTGCGATTATCGATTCCTCATCGTTGAGCGGTATATTTTTTCCGCTTATACGCCCCCATAGTTTGCTAGAGACGGTCCGAATTTGTCTGGCAGAATATTGCTCAAGCATCTCGGCTCTTTGGCGATCGATTTCCGACAGCGCATCTGGGTCTCTTAACTCGTCTGCATTTGCGGCGAGATTTCGGAGATGCTCGTCAACGGTTATGATGCTACCGGTACGGGTCGAGCTGGCTTGTTGTTGGAGGGCGGCCTGGAAGGCTCGTAGGCGATCTGGGTCGTCGGTGTCGATACGGGTATTTTCGTGATTGACGGGATTATTTTTGCGGCTCATCTCGAAGGCGTTTTGGATAGCTTCTATCTCGGGAGGGGTGATGTCTAGTAGTTTTTCAACCGGAACCGTTTCACCATTGCGAAGCTTATTCCAGCCACCATTCTTGTCGAGTAGCAGTGCCAAATATAGACTAATTAAGTTTTTCTTGTATGAATCGGGATTATTTATGAAGCTCAAATACAATGTCATGTCTTGAATAACTCTGACATCGTTTTTGTAGAATTCGTTCGGAATAGCCCCTTCGCTAATGTTTAATTTATCCTTAAATAGTTCAGTGATATCTTTGAGCATATTCTTGCGGACTATTTCCATACCTTGCTGGCGTCGACTTGGGGAGTTTTGGCCTAGATTAAGTACGCCTATTGCGCCGTGTAGCTGTTCCTTGACTTTTTCAATATCGTCGGGGTTGTAGTATGCGGTACTATATCCGTGACCAACGTGATCGCCTGAATAATCGTATTGTCTTAGTAGGGCGAGTTTGGCGCGGAATAGTGGATATATGTCCGTTGTGAACTTGCTGAAATCTTCTTGGTTAGGGATGTTTTCTAGCAACGATGCTAATTCTTTGTATAGATCTGGGCTAGCTTGAAGCACTTCGGCGGAGATAGCGTAGAAGTTTGTCTTTTCTTGGTTACTCCAGCGATATTGTTGCATTTTTTTCTCTAGTTTTGACGTCAACTCTTTGCATCCGCCATCATTCGCTTCTCCAAGTGCTCCAGCGAAATCTAAAAACGCTTCAATTTGCGTGAGTGGACCGGCTCCACCCTTGCTATGCATGTAGTCGGACAGGGCTTTGAGGCCGATAGGGAAGTCAGAAGTGTCTTTGCTGAAAAGATAGCCCTCGTATGCTTTTCTTAGGGAACGGAGCGCCATGTCTTTCGTTGCGTTCTCCGAGAAAGCTTCACGGATTTCTTGTTCATGTTTTGATGCCTTATTCCAGTCGACGGCGTCTTTGGTGATGAATTTTGTCAGAGCAAAGATGATGTTCGATTTATCCAAGGGCATAGTGGTTTCTGTATTTGTACCAACAGAGGTAATAAACTGTCTTGTGAAATCGTCAAGATTTGTATATTTGTTTGGATCGAAGTTTACGCGCTCTATTGTTTTGAATTGCTTGGCGCGTAAGCAGTCGGTGATAAATTCTAGTTTTGCGCCATTTTCGTCGAAATATTTGGGGATGTTTTCTGTCCAAGGGCGCCTCTGTTCGTTGCCATTTTCGTCTATGTATATTTCGTCGGGTTGGATAAAAAATGACGGATAGTCTGCCGAGCCGAGATTGGCGAGCAATTCGTAACAATGTCTTGTTGGCGCATCGAAGCCAAATTCGCTGCCGTGCTCGAGTTCTGTTTGGCGGAGAAAAGCGAGGTTTCTTTCTTTGAGGGTTTCAAGCCAAAACTCTGGTTTTGCGCCATTTTCGTCGAAATATTTAGGGATGTTTTCTGTCCAAGGGCGCCTCAGCTTGTTGCCATTTTCGTCAATATAGGTCTCGCGGCGAGTGACAAAACCTGGCAATGAGTTGCAGCCGTCCGCCCATAGTCCACAGAGATTAGCAGTCGGAGCGTCAATGTTGATTGCGTTTTCGCGGATGAATATTTGTTCCCATATATAATTAATCGAGTCGAGAGGGGACGCTTCGAGTGCGCGACGGTAGAATTCTGGCGTTGGGCCATTATCGTCAAAGCATGCATCCAAAGCATCTTTGCTTGCGATTCCAATAGCGTCTTTGAGGAATTGTGATGATGATCTACTCTCGCCTTGAAGCTGAAGGATTTGTTCGACGGTTTCGGGTTTGTTGCGGATTATTTCCAAAAAGTCCTTAGTCGGGCAATCCTTAAAAACCGATTTTGAAGAAAGACAATCGAGAGAAGGGTGAGAATCAAGAAAATCAAGTCCATAAAGTTCGTCTCCCGAGAAGTGTCTCTGCCAGTTTTCGTCGAGTCGCGAGAGGAAGCGCTTTGGAGCGTAGGCGCTAATAGCGTCAAAATCATAGAAAGCGTCCGTAGGATCGCCATTTTCGTCGAAAAGCGAGATATCTTCTAGCTCGCCAGTTGCTGGGTTATTCCTCTTGAATCTAGCGTCACCTCTTGAAACGTATTCGAGATAGGCTTTTTCAGCATCGTAATCTTGTAGCTGCGCCCAGTTCTTGACCAATCCTTTTGCGTTAGCGTTCGGGATGCGCCCGGTATTATTAGCTAGAATCGTGAGAATACCACGCTCGTCGTCGCCGTATTCCGGTCTCGAGTAAGGGGCACTAGCGTCGCATAGATTCATAATATGGCTAGTTGGGCCTCTATCCGGCATGAAGAAATCATCACTGATTTGGCCCTCGTCGAGGCAGCTAACGGAAGATTCATTATTAGTCGACACTGATGCTATGAAGGCCATGGTATCGAAGCCGTTCTTTTGGTCTTGCGAACGCCAATATTGTGCCGCCTGGTCGTCTTTATTTGGTTCGAGTTCGTGAGGAATTTGGAAAAAGTTTTGCACATATCTTTTTTCGCTGTAAGAATTGCGAATGAATGGGGGGAGTTTGTGGTAGCCAGCAATGACCGAAGAGTCGCCACTTGCGTATCTTTTCATTAATTGAGCTTTGACGTGATAGAGCGTACTAACCGCGTCTTGATTTAAGAAGCCGAACTCGCCTAAAGTTCTATATTTATGGCCAAGATTTTCGCTGCCGAATATATTAGACGCTTTGCGTTCTTTTTCCTCCTGGTCGTCATCGGAGAAGTATTCGTAGCCAAGTCGCTTGAGTATATTTATCTTAGATTTGGCTAACTCGACTTGCTCGGGTTCGCGGAATATTTCGCGACCGCTATATGGCGAGTTGTTGAGCAGCTCGTCACATATGTCGTCTCCGTGTTTAGCGATGCCTTTTTTATCGCTATTTGCGATGATTTGTTCTCTTGTTTTCTCGTCGGCAGTAACTTGGTCGAAGAATGACCACATTAACTTGTTATATGAAGCAGCGGTCGCTTCTTTTTTGGTGGCCGCTTCGGTCATGGGTGACGGTTCGCCATCCGGTGGCGGGGTGAGCATGTTTTCCAGCTTGCTTATGCTTAATTGCTGGAGATGTTGGTTCTTTAGGATACGGCTCGGTTCAACTCCTTTAGCGAGTAGCGATTTTAGCCGCTCTTCATTGAACGAATCATATGAATCCAATAGTGCCTCTAATATTTTATCGTTGGATAAATCTATGCGTCCTTCTCCTGACTGATATTGTTTAAGCTTGGCTTTGTCGCGTAAGTTGTCACTGTTCGAGAGTTGGCTGATTCTGTCCAGCATTGGCTTAGCTGCGAATCCTTCCACGATATTTTTAGCAACACTTATTAGGCGATGGCCGATTTTCTCGGAACGTATTTCGGACATCGCTTCATCTATTTCCTCCTGTAGCTCCGATTCGCTGTCGCGTTCTTGGCTCGTAGGGAAGTGGTTGGGGTTTCGCATTATTACCTCGGTATACTTGTTATGATTATTATAGCATGCTGACTAGGCGACTAAGAGTACATATAACTGTTGACATATTTTGATGCGGTATGTATAATCACACAGTCGCTTACGAAAAGCGGCTGTTCTTTTCATGATTGGACCGGCCGGCTTTGTTAACATGAGGCCCGCCGTGCGTCAGCTATTTCGTCTGCTAACTGATTCGAGTTCATCGTTGATGGCATATTTAATAAGATAGAATATGCTACCAAAGATGAAAAACGAGCCGGTTTTTCGAAATCGATCTGGCGCTGACAAATTATTCCCCAGCCATGGGGCTTCGTAGTGGCGAAATGGTAGAAGGCCGATAGGTCTTCTGGTTGGAATGATGGTCGTTACGTGAGGTGAAGCGTTTGGGCGATTGATTGCCCAGTCGCTTCACCATAGGGAGGCGCATTTGTGCGTCTGGAGCGGCCCTATTGAGTCTGCGGACAAAAGCGTGACGCGGCACTTTCCGTGCTTGCGAAAAAGCGGCAGCAAGATAGCGTATTATTTGGGCTATATTTGCACATTTTCCAATCAAAGTCACTTATTTAAGGCGCACGAAGTGCGCCTATCTTTATGCTAGATTTTTGAGTTAGGGCAGGGGACTCTTATCTGTAGAATAGGAATTTGTACGAAAAAGTTGAGAAAAAGTATTGACATTTAGTCGATAGTGTGGTATTATAGGCACAGTTGGCCGTTAAATTGTATTATGAAACAGTCAAAGTAACCACCAGGGAGGGGGTGAGTAAATGAAACATATTGGTGGACTTTTGCTTAGGGCACGCTCGCCCGGAGCATAAGGCTATGCGAACAGCTCGGAATTGTGCTAGTTCGCATTTTGGATCGCGGCGAGGCTGAGACCTCTGCCTAGCTAGTATCATCCAATAATCCATGCGGCCCGCGCAAAGGCGGGTGACGGACCATTTTTTGGGGGAGAGGAGGCTCCTAAGCGTGAAAAGACTGGACAAGCGACGTAGGAACCTCGCGCACGTCGCCGGAAGGGATGATGCGCGAGGTTAAAAAACCATTGTTAACGGTAGTCTTCAGAGACCCAGTGCGCTAGCCCGCCGATGGCGGCAGCTCGAGAGGCGCAGACGCCTGAATAGGACTACCAGTTGCCCGATGTAAGAGAGATCGATAAGTCGGAGGAAAGATGGGGAAAAGTCCATTGTTTTAAAAAAGCCGCATGAGCGGCACCACCAATAATAAGCTAAATGGGCGCCTGCTACAGTGTATATTTAAACCTGTAGGCAGACGCCCTATTTTCATGCTTAAAAACCGGTCGGAAGGCCGGGTTTGTCGTCTAAAGAGCTTATGTTGGTTGGTTATCTAATGATATAATTAAGGTATGAGTACTAAATTATTTAAACGCACTAAAATCTTGGCAACGGTTGGCCCATCCGTATTTGCAGAAGAGAAGTTGAAAGAAATGGTTTATGCGGGCGTGAACGGTTTTCGCTTAAATTTTAGTCACGGTACTTATGAAGAGCGTGACCAACAGATTGCGACAATTCGGCGTTATGCGGCAGAGCGAGGCAAGAGTGTGGCGATTGTGCAGGATTTGCAGGGACCGAAGATCCGATTGGGCGACGTGCAGAATAACCATTACGACGTAAAGGCTGGTGACGAGCTAATTTTAGATTATGCCTGCAAGCAGCATGATGGCGGCAATGTTTTGCCAGTGCAATACAACTTGGCCGAGAAAGTTAAAGTAGGCGAACCAGTATTATTATTTGATGGAAAAATTGAAGGCACGACTACGGAGATTGTGTCGAAGACGGCAATCAAGATTAAGGTCGAGAATGATGGTTTCGTAATGAGCCGTAAGGGCATTAATTTGCCTGATACTGATATGGGCGGCGATATTATTACCGAGAAAGATTTGGCCGATATCGAATTTGGCGCGAGCCGTGATTTTGATTTTGTGGCGATGAGCTTCATTCAGTGCGCGGATGACGTAGATAAGTTACGCCAAGTGATGGTATCGCATGGCTCGACGGCGCAAATTATCTCGAAGATTGAAACTAAGAAGGCGGTCGAGAGCGACGAGGTAATGGAGGCAATCGTGAAGGCGAGCGACGGCATTATGGTGGCGCGTGGTGATTTAGCCTATGAGGCGGGTGCTGAGATTGTGCCGATTGTGCAACGAAAGTTAATTGCGCTATGTCGCCAGTATTCAAAGATTTGTATCGTAGCAACGCAGATGTTGGGGAGTATGGTGGATAATCCGCGTCCAACCCGTGCGGAAGTTTCCGATGTAGCAACGGCAGTATTGCTCGGTGCCGATGCGGTGATGCTTTCAGACGAGACAGCGAACGGTAAATACCCGATTGAAGCTATCAAAGAGATGAAAAAGGTCATTTTGTATACGCAGGATAATTCACGAATTTTGCCGATCGACAAAGACACGATAGGGAACTACAAGAATTACGATGCGATTTCGCGCGCTGTGGTACGTTTGGCGGAGCAGATTGGCGCAGACTTGATTGCGGTAGCAACGAAGAGTGGCGCAACGGCAGAGGCAATTGCTGCGCAACGTCCGAACATTCCGATGGTTTCCATTACAAGCAATAAGCGCGTAGCGGGGCAGTTGGCCTTAACTTATGCCAATTCTGCTTATGTGCGCGAATATGATGATAATTATGTGATTGACACTATACAGGAATTGAAGAATAACGGCTATTTGAAGCTTGACGAAGATAAGAAAGAGTTAACTGTTGTGGTCGTGTCTGGTTTAGTAGACGAAGAGGGCGGAACGAACCAAATTCAAATCCGAAAGATTTAAAAATAGGAGGCAAAAATGAGATTCCGGAAGAAAACGGTACGCGATATTGATGTGACGGGAAAGAATGTCTTGGTGCGCGTTGATTATAACGTACCGATTAAAGATGGGGAGGTGGCGGACGATATGCGGATTCGTGCGAGTTTGCCAACTTTGCAATATTTAATGGAACAGAACGTAGCAAAGATTATTTTGATTTCCCATTTGGGTCGTCCGGATGGCGAATCGAAGCCAGAATTCTCATTAGCGCCAGTCGCAAAGAAGTTGGCGGAATTGCTTCCGGATAAGGATGTGCGTTTTTCCGATGCGACAGTCGGTGAAGCGGCGAGATATGCGGTCGATAATTTACCTCAAGGTGGAATTATCTTGTTGGAGAATTTGCGCTTTTCGCCATTGGAAGAAGAAAATTCGGATGCGTATGCGGACGAGATTCTCAGCGCAACAGGGGCAGACATCTTTGTACAGGATGGCTTCGCGGTGATTCATCGCGCACATGCGTCGACCGATGCGATTGCGAGGAAAATTCCGGCTGTGGCGGGATTCTTGGTCGAGAAAGAGGTCTCAAGCCTGGAGAGCGTTATAAACAACCCCGAGCGCCCACTATTAGTGATTATTGGTGGTGCAAAAGTCGAAGACAAGCAGCCTTTGATTGATAAGTTTTTGCCGATTGCGGACAGGATTGCAGTGGGCGGTAAGATAGCGGCCGATGGTTATACGTCGAACGATGAAAAAGTATATGTGGCAGACAAGTTTGTCGAAGATGAAAATGGTGCTAAGCTAGATATCTCGAAAGAATGTGCCGCGAAAATTATGAGTATGGTATTAAAGTCGAAAACGGTGGTTTGGAATGGCGTGCTCGGTAAAGTGGAAGATCCACGCTTCGCAAAGGCCTCGCATGCTGTGGCGCTAACAATTGGCTCGTATGATGGATGCTTTTCGGTAATTGGTGGCGGCGACACGGCTGGTTTTGTCGATTCCTTGAAGGAAGATGACTTGAACTTCAACTTAGTGTCGACGGGTGGCGGCGCGAGCTTAGAGCTGTTGTCCGGCAAAACTCTGCCTGGACTCGAGGTGCTACAGAACTATTAGGAGTCGAAATGAAGCTACCTGGCGGTAGAAAAAAGAAGTCTTTGGAACAAGATGTAGCGCAGCAACCGCGACGTCGTCAGAAGCGTGAGAATGAGAGTTACCGAATTGGGCGGACGATTGCGGGTGACGCCTTTGCGGATGAGCGTAAGGCGAAGTTGGAGCGCATGAAGGAACGAAAGCGCAGCAAACGTAAGAATGTTGGCGTAGTCCTTGGTGTTGTTTTGATTATCGTGTTGGCAGGGGTTGTAGTGGGGCATTATGTGGCAGAGATTGCGGCGGAGAACCAGGCAAGGAAAGAAGTCGTGAAGCAGCCGGAGCCAACGGTGGATATAAAAGACGAAAATGCTAATACAGAAATTAGTTCTCGCGTGAGGCTGTTTGTGGCGCGCTTAGAGGATGACGCGCGATCAGAAGGTTATGAGATTGATCACGTAATTTTGCCTTTGAATAAAGTGCGCGAGATGCACGTATTCGTTAAAGATCGTAAAGAATATTATAAGATGACAGTGGATCGTGGCAGTGCAGTACAGGCGGAGGACATGGGGCGGATGATTCGTTATCTAGATAAAAAGAAAGTTAGGGCGACTTACGTTGATTTGCGCGTGGAGGGGAAGGCTTACTATAAATAAGCCGATTATTGAAATTTAGCAGTTCCACTCCCCCGAGTTCCCTGAATGTTCGGTTTTTGTTCGGGTAAAAATTATACGAGATTATGCATGGGTGGGGTGGGCGATGAGCGATCGTAATAAAAATAGGCAGGCAAGGGGAGTAGGGCGCATAAAAAAATGAAAGCGTGAAAAAGTCAAATAAATGTGAAATTTCACGCATGAATAATGATTTTCATGAATGGAATTATGGCATAATATGCGATTTTAAGGTGTTGAGGCGTTGAGTCGACGTATTGGCTGTCAAATTGGCGATTTGTGACGCGCTCCCCCGGCTGATTTTTCCGGGGGACACCCCTCCAACTATATGTTTTGGCGAGCGGTTGGTTGCCGCGTTGCCACAGCCGCAGAATTAAAATACATCTATAAGCAGGGCTTTATGTAGGTGTTATTACCGTTTGTGGACGATTGTCTATATAGCCGAGTTCATTATATGTATATGTCGTAAAATATACATTGTGCGACATTGGAAATATGACAAAAAGACGATTATTCATACGTCCTGTTTGTGCTTGTTTTTGGAGCCCGGTCGTAGATTTGTCGTATTTATGCCCTATTTTGCGCGTAGTGACGTTTTCTGACCTATATATGTATTCTGATGCTGCTAATGCTATTTCGTGCGTCCTGTGGCTTTCTGTGGGCTTGGTATTTTAGCCGCTCAATTTAGCCGCTCAATGTCGTCTAGGTCATTTACTAGATAGCAACAGAGGTGGGGGTATAATTACCAGAGGTAGAACAGGGGAGTGGACTTTATGAAAAACAGGGGTAGGGGTTAGGGTTGAAATTATCACTTCCCCTACCCTTTTATCTCTGTACGACCTCTGTTGATATTTGATTTTTGCATGAAAAAGGCCCCGCGAGTTGAGTGGGGCCTTATAGTGCAGGTTTGAATGAGCTATGATTGTTATCTCAGGTTGCGAATAATCGATTGCATGTTTTTACGTGTATCTTCGAGCGTGCCGATGTCGTCGGTGCGGAAGTTGACATGGATAGACGTAGGCCCGCCATGGGCCTGAATGCCAGGACCACAACGCCACTCGGGTCCGATGTAAATGACGGCGTTTGGCAAATATTTGCGTATTTGCTTGGCGACGAGTTCTGCATCGTGCGGAACGTTGCCATGAGCGACAATGACAGGTCCGTTTGGATTCGAGATATGTTTCTTCGCATATGCGCCAATAACGTCACCGAACTTGGTGATACCGCGTATCATGGCATGCGGGTTGACGTGTTCAAGTTTGCGAGTTTCGCCATCCTCGCCGTATTGCGCCGAACAAATAGGGCGAATACCCAAAAGCGTACCAAACATGGCACTAACACCATCTACGCGACCAGAGCGCTTTATATACGAGAGCTCTCCCCAGGTAAAATAATGGCCGATATGGCCACGTTCTTTCTCGACGAAATCGCGGACTTCGGCGATATTGGTGATCTTGCCGGACCGAATCTTTTCGTCTAGCTCCATGAGGAGCAGTGCAAGTCCGGTCGACATACACTTTGAATCGACGCAGGTGATGCGTCTCCCCTGCTCTGTAGCCCAATTTTCAAGCTGGCTGAAAAGGGCCGAGGCGGTATCGTAGGCGCCGCTAAGTTCACTGTTCATGACGATGTAAATTACATCTTTGCCGCCAAGAACATACTTGCGCGTTAGCGATTCGATACTGTTCGGATTAATGCCGTCAGGGTCGAGAATGTGGGGTTGGCTGGTAGTAACGCTGTCACCTTGATTGATATAATATTCGACTTGGCTAAAGTCGTCGGCGACTAAGTTGCGCAAGGTCAGATTGTGGTGCCGTCCAGTTACGATGATGGGTGTTTCGACGACGGTTAAGTAGTCGCGTCTAGCTACCCAATCGGCAGGCAAGTCACATAAAGCATCGGTGAGTATCTGGAAATTAACCATACTTCATCCTCCTATAGAAAAGAACTGTTATTGCATTGATTAGAGACACAAAAACTATCATGATATTATGCCATACAGATATTTTATTGTCAATGGAAGGATGTCCGGAACCGTCGTGTAGTGGGGTTCTCGCCCCGAAGTACTAAGAGTGATTCTTATTTTTGTTGTTGCGGTTGCGATTTTTATGGTTACGATTGCCGCGAGATTGGCCGCCAGTATGGGTGATTTTCGCATTGCCGTTGCCAGATGACGTGATAGTTGGGCGATGATTGATTATTTCAGTCTCAACGCTATTGTCTTCTGGCTCGTTTTCGACTTCTGTGAGTTTAATATTTGGGCTATTGAGGGCGGTAGTGTTTTTGATAGCTTTCTCGCTTAGGAGTTTACCAATATCTTTGAGTCCGTTACCAGAGCTCGTGCCACCTTCGGCGGCGTTAGGGGAGATTTTTTGTTTGCGAAAATCATCTTGAGGGGTAGCGTTGGGCACATGCACGAATTGGGGTTTCTCTTTGGGTTGAGAGCCACGCTCGCCAGCTTCGCGACCGGAATCGGAGAGCTCTTTCTTATATTTTTCTGCCGCCGAGATAGTTTCGCGAATTTCCTGTTCGACCTCTTCCCTTCCTCTGGCATAGGTTTGGCGCGAGTAGGCAACAATGCGTGGCGTGAGATCGTTCGGCGGTTTCGGGATGCTTAGGGTAGTGGCAGAGAAAGCAGGCGTCTTTTCGCCGTTAATAATCATCGAGATGACAAAGTGGCGATTGTTGAGGTTGAGGAGGTCCTGAGCTTCAAAGACGGGCTCAAATTGCTTTGAGAGGATTGGGGCATCATCGGCAGATACGCGGAAGCTAATTGAGGTGCCGACGTTGCCAAATACGGCATCGCGGACCGACTCTGTCATCTGGCTAGTATACTGGTTGGCGACAGTGAGGTTGAGGCCATATTTGCGCGCCTCGGAGAGAATGACGGCAAAGGAGTCGGTGGCGAAGTTCTGAAACTCATCTACGTAGAGGTAGAAGGGGCGACGATCTTCGATATTTTCAATATCGCTACGACTCATTGCGGCGAGCTGGACTTTGGTGACCAAGAAGGAGCCGAGGATGGCGGCATTGTCTTCGCCAATAAGCCCTTTGCTGAGGTTGACGACCAAAATCTTCCCCTCGTCCATAATTTTGCGAATATCAAAGCTGGATTTTGGTTGACCAATGATGTTACGGATAATTGGGTTGGCCGTGAAGGCGCCGACCTTGTTGAGAACTGGCGCAATAGATTCGTTGACTTGCTTGTCGCCCCAGGAGCCAAATTCTTGTTTCCAGAACTGAAGTACAGTTACGTCCGTACAGTAGGAGAGCGTCTCTTTGCGAAATTCTTTATCTGTGAGCATGCGCGAAATATCAAGCAGTGTACTATTAGGGCGATCGAGCAGGGCGAGAAGAGTATAGCGCAAGATATGCTCAAGGCGGGGACCCCAAGAATCGCCGAACATGCGTTTCAATACGCCAATGACTTCAGAAGAGATATTCGGCTTGCGGGCTGGGTCGTAAACTTCGAGTGGATTGAAGGCCATCGGATATTGCGTATCGGCGGGGTTGAAGTAGATAACGTCCTTTATGCGACTTTCGGGGATGAACTTAAGATTATCCATGGCAAGATCGCCGTGCGGGTCAATGATACAGTAGCCCTGATTATGATAGATGTCGCTGAGAGCGAATAGGGTGAGTAAGCCAGATTTACCTGAGCCAGTCTGGCCGATGATATAGACGTGGCGTGAGCGGTCGCGACGATACATACCAAACTGGTGTTTGATGCCTCGGAAATCAGTAAGACCAAAAGCAGAAATATTTTCGTCGAAACTGGAGTCGCCGGTGAGCATCGGCAACTTAGCGGGCGGCTCGGCGGTCTTGCTAGACGCCCAGACGATATTTGGCGTTTCGACGTTCGTGTGTGGCAGATGGTAGACCGAGGCCAATTCGGAGATGTTTAGGATAAAACCCTCATCGGTGAACTGGCGTTCTTTGTATGCATCAAGAGCGCTTTTTTCGAAAGTGCCACCTAGCATCTTGAAGCCGTTTAGATTGGTTGAGTTGTATTGCTTGAAGGTACCAACAAGAGCTTGCATATTGAGTTTGGCATTCATCTCGTCTTGGCCAACATAGACGAGGCGAATTTTAACGGCAAAGCCGAGCTTTGTGGCTTTTTCTTCCGCCTTAGAGACGCGCGTCTTATCGCGATCGGAGAGCTCTACGGTAACTGGCTGAGCGGTACCGCCCTCTGGCGGGCGCCATAAAGCGGCAATAACTTCGGCGAGCCATTGCCAATCGATATGGAAGAAGTCCCACGTCTTCCCTGCTTTGACTGCTTTAACCCATGAATCGGTTTTTTTGTGCCAATCGTCGGCGACTGGGCGCGTTAGAATTTGGATCCACAGCTCTTCCCCGCCGTTCGGATTGAGTTTGGCGAGCGTCCCGGTAATACCGGCTAATGGGTCAACTTCGAATGATTCGAAGGTCTTGATTGGTAGGGCTTCGTTTTCGGTTAGGACTATTTCTGCGCTGTAAGAAACAGGATAATTAGCGCGCCGATCGACATAATCTTCTTTCATACGATAGATTTGAACGCTGGGGTATTGTGAGTAGATTTGCCCTTCTACGAATGACTGGAGGACCTTTGGAGTCCAGACGAAGAAACGGATTTGATTGCCGCTAGAGGCAATTTCGAAAGAAAGATGTTCTTGAACGCCACCGGAGTTTTTAAGCTCATTGCTGTCGCGCAGAATACCATGCAGGGATGCAAAAAGCTGCTCGGCGGCAAGCTCTTTCTTGTCGTTATCCTTTGGTATCTCCATCATCAAAAGGACGCTATCTACATTAAGAACCTGAAGGCGATTAATTTTGCGGTAGTTACGGGCTGTCAAAACAATCAGAACAATAACTATTGGAATCCAAACTATCGGCATCATAAAAAAGTGAAGAATTTCCATGCTTTTATTTTAGCATAAAAGTATTGAAATTACTGAGGTGACATTGTGTTATTATCTAATTATGATTACCTTATTTGGAGCTCCAGGCAGCGGAAAAAGTGTGCAGGGGGAATTGATTGCACGCAAGCATGGTTGGTCTTGGTATTCCTCGCGAGACATGTTAATGAGCATGCAAAACAAGGATATTATGTATGCTCTCGAGCATGGGATGTTCGTAGATGACGAAATGATGAATAGTTTGATGGGGGACGTAGTGCGCCGTGCGCACGCAAAGGGCGTTGGGCGCGTCGTGCTAGACGGCTTTCCTTCTAGTTACCGGCAGGTGCGTTGGTTGATTGATAATCATGAAATTGGAAACTTGACTGGTGCGATTATTTTGCGCGTACCGCATGGGGAATTATGGAAGCGGCTTATGGAGCGAAAACGCATTGATGATACAAGGGCTGCGATTGAGCGGCGGCAAGACCAGTACGATCGTGCAATTACTGGTATGATTCGGGCTCTGAGTATGGAGAATGTTCAAATCCGCGAGATTAACGGCATGGGTACGCCGGAAGATGTCCTTGAGCGTATCGACGAGGTTTTGGGTGAATGGGGGTTAGTGCCGCGCAAGCAATATGACAAAATTTCTGAGCACATAAAAATAGATTACGGTAGCGCAGTGTGAAAATACGTTGGGAGAGTTCGGGCGGAAGTCGCAGTATCGATATTGGTCCCCATCCGGAATATAGTGGACCGTACCCAGATTATATGCCTACGGAAACAGGCGTGGATAATGAGGAGGATTATGATCCCAATATTCAAAGTGAGCGTCTTGGTGAAGAGGTTTTAATGTCAATAGAACGTCTTGGGTTAGGCGAAAAAAATGATAGCGAACAAAGGAAGGAAGAAGCTCTTGCATACTGTCGCAAGAGTGGTGAGCTGGCGAGTGATTTAAGTGAAGAGGAACGGCTACAGGTTGCCTTTCAGTATAGTTCGGAAAGTCTAAAGTTGCCCAAGGGATTAACTGCGGAGGAGCGATTAAGGATTGGAATGGAGCGTGCGGCGGTGTCTGGTTTCATGTATTCTTTCAATCGTGATGGCGATAATGGTCGTATGTTAATGAGCGGTGAACTAAGCGAGGAAGAAGCCGCAGAGATAGCAAAGCGTTTTGCAGACGCGAGAGATTATTGCATAAAAAACGAAAAAGTACCCGATAACGTAGGAAAGTGGACGCAGCGGAGGGTGGCTGTTTTTTACTGTAGAGCAAAGGGGGAATTGCCGGAAGGTCTCGATAAGGAGGGGCGGATAGATGTAGCATCGGAATATACATTAGGTCGGGGAGAGAATGATGCTAGATGGCTGAGCTATTTATATGATGAGATGGAGCAAGACGAGAAAGAAGAAGTTGTATGTCGGGAATGGAAGAAGACTGTCGAAAAAGGTGGCCTGCGTGATATGTCGCCTCCGGAAGGCTTAGGGCAAGAAAAGTTGTATGATTTAGCGGATTATTATTGCATGCGTTTTGGCGAATTGCCAAAGTGGCTGACTAGCAAAGAAGATAGAGTTGAAGCTGCCGTTAGGTATATGCTAGCTACTGGCGGTGCAATGAGTGGGAGGGTGCCTCGAAATATGGCCGAAGAAGAGGCATTGGCGGCTGAAAATGAAGCTCTGACTAGAGAAATACTCGGCTGACGCTCCCCCCTGCTATTATTGTGCTATCTTGTAGCTATCGCGGCCAACTTTGGTGAATAGTTTTTTATTCTGAAGATTAAGCAGAACGGTAGTTTCTTTAACTTTGCGTTCTTTGAGAACTTGCTTGACAATTTCTTTGCGCGAAAGTCCTTCGTCGCCGGCTTTCTTGAGAATTTTGGTAATAATATCCGAGACAGTTCCCTTCTGGTAACCCCAACTATCAAGCGCATAGATGCCGCGACCAATTAAGACAAAGCGAGGGTCTTTAATAAGTTCGTTATGGATAGCTTGGACAGTGACATCTTTACGTTTGAAGTCGGATGAGCTAATAGCTTTTGCGATATCATTGAAATGCATTGGCTCTTTATGCTCTTCAAGCACTACGTAGATTTTGTCGCGAATGTTTTTTGGATTAACGGTTGGCCACTTAGTGAGGCCCCATTGATCGTTTAGAGTAGAAAGAAGCTTACTAACATGTGCAATAGCTTCGATATGGCTTGGATGCTCGTAATTAAGCTTTTCGTCGAGCTCGTCGATAGTCATCGGCTTTTTGTTGCTTTTGATTAGGGAGACAATTTCGTCAACTTTGCTGCGAATGGCTTTTTCGTCGCCGTATTCAGCAATGCCGATGGCATTGTGGTATTTGTCATTCTCTGGAACGATAGTAAGTGCTGGAGAGATTTCGCCAAGGAAACTAAAGTTGGCTTTTTCTATTGCGCTTGGTTCGTGGCCGAGGATTTTTTTGGCCAAATCGGATGCGCGGGCTACGCGGCCCATTTCAGTAAGATTGCGAATCATTAACTTTTCGGTTGGTGCAAGTTCGCTAATTTTGCCTTCTTCGGCAGCAATGCGGAGACGGATAAGAATCGCTTTTTCTAGTTGGCGAACGCGCTCTCGTGTGATTGATAACATTTCGCCGATTTGCTCGAGAGTCTCTTTGTGCCCGTTGAGCCCAAACCGACGAGAGATAATTTCCCTTTCACGCTCTTGTTCGATGATGCTCAGACTACTAGAAATAGCCTTAGTAATTGTGTCCGCATTGTTCATGCCGAGTTTCCTTATTTTTCTCCGTCTATTCTTAGGTTAATGCTTGTTCTATTAATATAATAACATGTATGCAACATGTTGTCAACAAGTAAATGTTACTTTCACTTGCGAATTATTATACTACATTTTTGGCGATTCTTCGAAAAAATATTATAAGACTATAAGCATAGGCGGAATTGTGATGCGGAGCTTGTATTTTGACAAATTTTTAGGTTTTACTATATTCGGCAGGTGGAACGGAGAGTGTTTCGCAGACGAGTGTAAATTTGCATATTAATGATTTTATGATATAATTAACTAAGTTAAATATCTTTTTTATGGAGGGATAAAAAATGTTATTAAAGAACTTTTTGAGGAGACTTACGTCTTGCAAAGTCGAGTATTGGTTGACGTTGGTCGAGAAAGACGGCGTCGAGTATGCCGTGCTCGTCTATCGTGTGCCCGGTCACCCGGATGGTTTCGCAATCATGAGGAATGGAAACCGGGCGTTTAGTCCCGAAGAGGTGATGGAGAAGCATCGCGAGTGCTTTGTGAACGGGAGGCTCGATCTGGCCAGGTTGGGCTATGTGCGAATCTACAAGGACACCTGGGATGAATGGCGCTTGGAGGAGAACCTCGAAATCACTCCTCCGAAAGGTCGGCCTAGCTATATCGTTTGTCTCAGGACTCGTGAGGTGTATCCCGAGTTCTACGGGAGTCGCTATAGCACCCGTATCTGCAAACGCGGACGTTCGGAGTTGGGCGAGTGGAAGTTGCACTATTTGTCACGATTGGCAGACAGTTCCCGACTTCGGTTCTGGTACTGCCTGGGCGACACAGCGTTCTTCACGGATCCCAGAGATAGCGTTCTCGATGCTGCCGAACGGCTTACGGCTATGTTGTGATATGGTAGGAGGGCGTTAGTATGAAGTGGCCGCGCGAAAGTGTTGCGCGGCCTTTTTTGTGGTTTTATTTTTTGCTTTTCGTCTTTTTTGTCGCTGATCGACGTTTTGCGGGGCGGCGCGTCTTCTTCGGTTTATTGGTTAGATACTCTTCTGCCTGCTCTTTTGTGACGGTCTTTGGGTCAACGTCTTTAGGGATACGGACGAAATTGCGACGGCCGGGGCCTTTGACGTAGGGGCCATAGGCACCATTGATAATCTGAATCTCGCCCCAGTCGGCAATGTAGGAATCGCGTTTTTTCTCATAGAGCGGTTCGGCCTCTTCGAGCGTAATAGTATATGGATCGTATTCTTTGCCAAGTGGAATATTATATTTGCCACCTTTTAGGTACGGTCCAAATGGGCCGGCGGCAGCAATGATTTCGGCGCCATCTTTGGCGGTGCCAAGTGTGCGTGGTAGTTGTGGCAGATCGAGTTGTTGCAGGGCCTGTTCGAGCGTGACGGTCTTGACGCTTTTGCGCTTCGGTAGTGGCGCAAAGCGCGGTTTTTCCCCGGTTTCTTTTTCGTTTTCGCCGAGTTGGATGAAGCCGCCATTCTTCCCTACTTTGGCATAAATAGGTTTGCCAGTCTTTGGGTCGTGGCCGAGTAGGCGAGCGTTATTGTAGCGTTCAATTCCTTCACTAGCAAGCACATCATTGTTGAATGGACCGTAGAAGTCGCGCAACATTTTGACGCGGTCGAGCTTGGCGTCGGCAATTAAGTCGAGGTCTTTTTCGATGTTGGCAGTGAATTTGTAATCGACGATGTTCTTGAAGTGATCAACTAAGAAGCCAGAAATGAGTTCGCCAATAGGAGTAGGAAGGAGCTTGCCTTTGTTGGCGCCGAATTTTTCGGTGACATCTGCTTTGCTGATTTGGTCATTTTCGAGCTTGAGCTCGACGACGGTGCGCTCTTCGCCTTCAGATTCGCCCTTGACGACGTAGCCGCGAGTTTGGATTGCGGTCATGATGCTAGCGTAAGTACTTGGGCGACCGATACCAAGCTCCTCGAGTTTTTTAACGAGCGACCCCTCAGTATAGCGGGCGGGCGGTTTGGCAAAGTTCTGGCGTGCCGTAATAACGGAAGCCTTCAGCTTGTCGCCAACCTTGAGTTGAGGTAATTCGTTTTCTTTGATGCGGCCATAGACTTTCAGAAAGCCGTCAAAGGTGACCACTTCGCCCTTGCCGACAAATTTATATTTGGTCGGAGTAGCTACGGTGATGGTGGTAGTTTCAATGCGCGCATCAGCCATTTGCGTGGCGAGTGCGCGATTGCGGATGAGATTGTAGAGACGTTTTTCGTAATCATTTTTGCCGGCCGATTCCCTGCTGATGTCGGTAGGACGAATTGCCTCGTGAGCCTCTTGCGCCCCGGCAGTTTTAGTTTTGAAATTGCGAACCTTAACGTATTCTTTGCCGTATTTGTCTTCAACGTAGCTAGCCATACTAGCGATGGCCTGTTTGCTTAGGTTAAGGCTGTCGGTACGGTGATAAGTAATTAAGCCGGCCTGATAAAGCGCCTGGGCGGCCTGCATCGTAGTACGAGCGGAATAGCCAAGCTTAGAGTTGGCTTCGATTTGCATGGATGCGGTAGTAAATGGCGGAGCTGGCTTGCGGGTACCCGGAGTGTTTTCGATAGCGTCAACGGCGAAATCTGCACCAATTAACTTCTCTAGGAATGCGCGCGCATTAGCTTCGGTGTCGAAATCGTGGTCGAGTTTAGCATCGAAGCCGAAGTTGCCAGAAACTTTATAGCTGAATTTGCTAGCGAATTTCTCAATTGCTTGCTCGCGTTCGACGATGAGACGAAGGGCTGGACTTTGGACGCGGCCAGCTGAGATGGCGCCGGGAACCTTTTTGCGAACGATGCCGGAGAGATCAAAACCAACTAGCATATCGAGAGTTTGACGAGCCTGCTGTGAGGCGACCATGTCCATATCGACCGTACGCGGATTTTTAATAGCTGCGTCGAGGGCGGATTTGGTGATTTCGTGAAAAGTAATACGAGCCGTATCTTTTGGCAGTTTAAGTACTTCGCAAAGGTGCCAGGAAATGGCTTCTCCTTCGCGGTCTTCATCCGTTGCGAGCCAGATTTTGTCAGCGGATTTAGCGGCTTTTTTAAGATCGGTAATAACACTTTTGTGCCCAGGATCAACTTCGTAGGTGACCTCAAAAGTATTCTTATCGACCTTCGTATCTTTGCGAATATGCCCGACCGAAGCGAGAACAGTAAAGTCCTTGCCGAGATATTTCTCGATAGTGTGCGCTTTGGCGGGAGACTCGACGATAACTAGATTTTTACTCATGTGCTATATAATATCATACATAATTATGCAAGAAAGCATAAGCTTGTTTTTTGCTAATTTTGCTTGTTTTTGTCGATAACACCAAAGGTGCTATATTTATATTAATAATAGGAGTGTGAAGTATGGATTGGGATGAATATTTCTTAAAAATTGCCGAAACGGTGGCGTTGCGTTCGAAGGATCCTTCAACACAAGTCGGTACGGTGATTGTGGACGAAAAAAGACGACCGGTTTCTTTTGGTTATAATGGTTTGATTCAGGGTGCGGACGAGTCGAAGCTTACTTTAACCGAGCGTCCGATGAAATACTATTTTTCGATGCATAGCGAGATAAATGCAATTATCTTTGCGCATCGTGATTTGTCGGGTTGCACCTGCTACTCGGTTTATGCGCCATGTGTGGACTGCCTGCGTTTCTTGTTGCAGGCCGGCGTGACGAGAATTGTGTATAAGAAGGCGCATGTTGAGTCGCACAAGAAGAAGGCAAAGTCGTCGATGCAGAATGATGAAACCGATAAGGCTATTATTGCCCTACTCGACGCAATGCCGCATGTTGAGGCAATTAATTATACGACTGGTAAAACTTATCGCGAAGAGCTGACGAGCAAATAGTAATTATTTGACTACAAGAGCCGTAGTTTCGCTCGGCGATTCCTCCTCGATATTTGGGGCATCTGGTATAAGTAAGCTCAATGCTCCATAGAATATAGCCCAGAGTAAGAAACCGATAACTATTTCGAGAATGCGAGTTTTGGCTTTTCTGATTTTTGATTCATCGCCACTCGACGACATGATAATATAGCTGCTGTAAATAATGCCGATTGTGCCTAGCGTCGCCACTCCTATCGTAAAAGTATTAATGACGAACTTGAGTATGTGTATGATATTCTCTTCACCGTTTGTTTCGTCGCACAATGACGAATCGAGGATTGTGGTGCACTTGGACTCCCTGTCGGGCTTGACGGTAACGCCGGGGTTCAGTCCATTGTCGTAATTGTTGCCATTATTATTCCCGCCGGAAGAGCTTCCGCTGCCGCCACCACCGCTTCCGCCGCCCCCACTGCTTCCGCCACCCCCACCACCGCTACCGCCATCGGTGAGTTTCCCATCTGTCGTGTAGGATTTTGATAGATTAGCCTTTAGCGCTGCGATCTCGCTGGATGACATCCCGCCTTTTTTAAGGAAGTTTTCGGCGTATGATCGGAAGTCGACTTTTTTCCATTCGCTATCTTTTAGGTTTTTCCCTGTTATAAATCCGAGATCTGCATTTAGACGCTTTCTCGCATTTTCTCTGGCTTCACTTACGCTCGTGCCGTACAGGTTTGGGTCGGTTTTAGCCCAATCATCAAACATGTAATCGTAAGATGCGCCCATTAGGCCTAAGAGTAATTCTATGGTTATTCCAGTACGATCTCGGCCAATCACGCAATGTACCAGGTATGGCCCCTCATGCGTAGCAAAGAATCTAACGGCTTTGGTCATTTTTTTGCGATAAGAAGAATTCCGATTCCCATCCGGGCCAGACATACCGGATGGGCTAACCTTGCCCTGTTCGTATAGCGCTGCATAGTAGTAATTTGACGGCGTAGCGTCAAGCTTTTTAAGATTTTTTTTGATGTCAGAATCGGAGTCATCTAAATTGAGGACGGCCTGTATGCCGTGTTGCTCAGCGAGCCTATTGGCTGCTCTTGCGCGAGTGGTGCTGCCGCTTTTGGTGGGTTGAGCTGGATGTGCGCTTCTGTATAGAACATTTTGGCCCATGCTGCCAGCTTGGACGTTGCGGAAATTTGCTTTTTCTTCGGTAGTTTTTGCGTTAGCGCCTTGAGCGAAGGCGATAACGGCTAACGCAAGAGATAATACTATTCCTCTTAGGATTTTTGAAAGAATTTTGCTCGGAATAGTATTTTGCATATTCTTATTTTAGCATAGATGCAGATTAACATTTTAGCGATGAGTGCAAAGAAATTAAACCACCAAAAAGCCACAGGTAAGGGTGGGCATCACCTGTGGCTATTTGGCCCTACAACACACCTCCTAAGGCACCCGGAGAACTCCGGAAGCGTGACCCACCTCACACATGGGGTCCGCCGGTTATAGGGATTGCTAGCTTTAGAAAGATCTTTCTAAGTGGAGGTAATACTTTTCACTTCAAACTATAGGAGAAATTTGAAGGCCGAAAGAGTTTCTAAAGCACGCAACATTTGCTAAAATAAATTTAGCAACGTTATCAATTATTTAGGTGCGGTTTTTTGACCCTTTGGGCCAAAACTATTATGATTATAGCACGTATTTGCAAAATATGCAATACTTTTTCCATCTTTTTTTGTAAAATCTACGGAAAATTGCCAGATTATGACCAGAAATGTGCGGATTCTACAGGGGTGAAAATGCTTATTGTTATTTTGTAAAAATATTGTATAAATTGCGTCATTTTTGGGCGATTTTGACAGGTTTTTTGCACTTTTGCAAAGCATGATTAGTCGTCCGGACGGTGCGGTATCTGGTCATTATTTGAAGGGAATACTTTTTTATGTTATTTTATCTCTTGAACCCACAGGATCTTAGGATTTGTATGGGTGGGTTAGTTGCGACGGAACAGCTGTGCGATATGTGTTTAGGAGGTGGATAATGATTCGATTATTGCGAAGTGAAAGCTGTGATGAGGTGCTTAGTTGGCGCGCTACGAGCGATGGGTACGGTTTCGATGACGGTTGGCCTGTTCTGCGAGCGGACGGCTTTAGGCCGGACACGATTTCGACGAGCGTCGATGTGCTTGGGCGCTATCGGCATCAGTGCATGGATATTCATCATTGTATGTTAGTGCCAGGTTATGAAAAAACGTATAATCTGGTTTCTTGTGGCACTAAGCGAGACCAGCTCATTATGCTAACTACGGATCGGTTCAATATCGGGAAAGACAACGCTGATGTTACCGCGGAAGGTGCCGACGTTCCTCTCTTTGCGTTCACGGATAGAACCAGAAGCAGTGGATGGAAGGATCAATGGGGGCGGTCGGTTATTCGGTTCGATGACCCCAATGGCTATGTCTTGGTTAAGATTCAGCCTAGGGGGTGGAGCTCTCCATTCGGGTATGCCTATTCGTGGCAGTTCGGCCATCTTCATATTGGTGGGGCGGAGCATCTGGAGGAGTTTGAGAAGGATCCAATGGCATACTTTGAGAAAAAGGTGCCGGAGGAAGAAAGGTTCGATGCTGTTCTTGCTCGATATCGTGAACGAAGGGACCTCAGGAAGAAGTTCAGACAGATTGTTGCGAACTCTTCTTTCACGCCGTTCCCCGTAGACGGTATTTTTACGTTTGGTCCAAGCGCAGCATCGGTGTCCTTCGGGGACAAGAAGATCAACTTTTATTATCACAAAGACAGCCTGAAGCCGTTCAGGAAGTGCGTGGAGCAAATTGAAGGCATTTATCACACTTGCTTTCAGCCCGTCTGGTACAATGGCGGGAATCTCTGCTCAGAGACAATAGCTGGTTCTAAGTATTGTCGTCTTGTAAGTGACTAGTTGTTTTCCAGAATCGCACTGAAGAGGGCTGCCCATTGTGGACGGCCCTATTTTTTATCAATAAAGCTTTCTATTTCGCGAAGGATTGTCGGTAGTTCTGCGTACTCTTGTTCGCTGAATCGCGATAAAACAAAGTCCGTATCGCCAACCTTGCTACGAATATCGTCGTTAGCTGTGCCGATGCGGAGGCGCGGAAAATCCTCGGTCCCTAAATGAGCGATGATGGATTTGAGACCATTGTTGCCACCCGCACTGCCCCGTTCGCGGAAGCGTATTTTTCCAAATTCCAGATTAAAATCGTCGCAGATTACTAGAATATCTTGCGGTGAAAGTTTGTAGAAGTCCAGTACAGCGCGGACGCTTTGTCCTACTTCGTTGTAATAGGTCTGCGCTTTGATGAATAATGTACCGTTTTCGTCATTTTTAGCGACGATTGCGTTGAATTTAGGTTTGTTTTGCCATGTGAGTTTGTGGGTTTTTGCATAAAAATCTAGCGCCAAAAAACCGAGATTGTGGCGGGTAAAGTTGTATTTGCTGCCAGGGTTGCCAAAACCTACAATGACTTTCATGAGATAGATTTTAGCATATTATCTGCATGCGCTAATCGCGATTGCGGAAGCTAAAGAAAATTGGCGTGCCGGTGAAATCAAAGGCTTCGCGGAGTCGGCGTTCGAGATAGCGTTTGTAGCTCCAGTGAAGAAGGCTGAGGTTGCTGCCATAAACCACGAACCAGGGCGGGCAGGTGTCGGTCTGCACCATGTAACGGAGCTTGGGGTGGGTGTTTTTGAGCCCGGCTGGTGGATGCGAGGCGACGGCGTCCATGAGGAGCTTATTGAGATCGGAAGTTTTAAGTTCGGCGTGACGGGCTTTATCGATTTGCTGAGCGAGCTCGAAGATTTTTGTGACATTCTTCCCTTCTACGCTAGACGTCATAACGACTGGAGCGTATGGAACAAAGTTAAAGTCATATTCGAGATCGTCGAGAATAGCATCAGTTGCTTTGTGCTCGAGATCGGTTTTAGTGACAACAAGGATGATACCTTTGCCGGCTTTAATGATTTCGCCAGCTAGAGTCTGGTCGAGTTTGGAGTGTGGCTCGGTACTGTCGATAAGTAGGCAGCAAATATCGGCTTCTTCGATTGCGGCAAGGCTACGCAAAGCGCTGAATTTTTCGATGCCCACTTCCCTTTTGCCAGGTTTGCGTAAGCCGGCCGTGTCGAGCAACTCGATAGTTTGACCTTTATATTTGATTTCGGTGCGGTTAATGTCGCGAGTCGTGCCAGAAAGGTTAGCTACAATGGCCTGTTGTTTCTTGGCGAGCGAATTGAAAAGACTAGACTTGCCGACATTGGGGCGGCCGATTAGGGCGACTTTGAGCGTATCATCTTGCTGTTTTGCCTGAGTGAGACTGAAGCCAAGTTGTTTGAGTTCTTGATCGATTATCGCACGAAGCTCATTTAGGTGTAGGCCAGTAGTTGCGGAAACGCGTAATGGGTCTTTGACGCCTAGGCTATAGAATTCTTCAAGCGGTAGTGCTTCTCCTATGTCGGATTTATTGAGTAGGAGCATGGTCGGTTTGCCGGATTTGAGGGCTTTTTTGGCAATGAGCTTGTCGTTGTGGTCGGGGTATTTAGTTGAGTCCATTGCGATCAAAATCATGTCGGCCGAGGCGATAGCGTCGTCGATTTGATCCTGAATATGCGCCTCGAAGTCGTCGTTCGGGTCTTTGAGGCCGGCGGTGTCAATGAGGATATACTTTCCCTCAACCCTACCGACAACATTGTCGCGAGTTGTACCCGCTTCGCGCGCAACGATAGCTTGCGATTTGCGTACAAGGCGATTAAATAGACTAGATTTGCCGGCATTGGTTTGCCCAATGATTGCTACTACTGGTAGTTTCATGACTATATTTTAGCAAAATTGACAAAATGTCGCAAGTGTGATATAATTAGTCCATAGTGGTTTTGCAATAAAAACTGGTCGGCATGGATGCCGATTTTTTGTTCCAGGGGATATATTGCAAAGATTGGAGACTAATACGGTTCTATTGACTAATGCGTGCGAGTATTTTATAATATTAAGGTTAGCATTATCGCATGCTATGGGATGGAGGTGATGAATCTAAACCATGCGATAATGTAATGGACCTTTAGTTTTTTGCACGAGCGAAAGGAGCTGTAATGAACGTAGTACGAAAAATTCTCGCTGCCGTTGAAGACCCGTCGTATCGTTTGTGTGCCCCCGGCATGCCGTTGGGTACGTATGAAATTCTGGAGGAGGCCTGCGAGAAAATGCGCACGTCGGGCCGACTTCGGATGAGGAGGCAAGGTTTTGCGAACGAGCTGACTGGCGTTATCGATAGCAGGAGAGCAGCTGGCTTCTGGACGAACGATAAAGACATGAAGAATTGTATCGAAAATATTGGATGCGTTCTTGAGGTCTTATCGATACGCTACGGCGACGATGAATTTTGGGCTGAAATTGTGAACCAGGTCCGGAGTAAATCCGAGCCGTACTGGTATGATCTCTACCAGGTTTACGCGCCCCGCGATGAATGGCCGGAATGGCTGATCGCATATGTCGAAGGCTGGACAAGGCGTCTGGCGCAATATGGCGCAGCGATTAATGAGCCTTTTCGGAAACACTTCGAGGCTGCTTTGGCACGGAAGGTTTATCGTGCTTTAAGCGGTCCGTGCAATATTCGGTATGCAACCGTGAATTCCGTTATGGTTCAGGACATTATTGAGGAAATAGGCATGCGCGATTGTCTTCCTCTCACTGCTCTGCCGAAGATTGTAGAAAAACTTTCGTATTGCTGCTCAACGGGGAATGTAATGTTTGTGCCTGTTGCATAAAAACAACAAAAAAGCCGGCGCTTGTGCGTCGGCTCTTTTAATTATCTGCTGATTTGTTTTAATTGGCGATAAATACGCCAACGTCGCCAGAAGCAGAAGATGATGATATAGATTAGAGTACCAATAATGCCGGCAAGGGAGTCTATAAAGACGTCGCCAATTGTACCGTTGCGACCAACGATGGTGAGTTGGTGAACTTCGTCGATGGCGCCATAGGCGACGCAGAGGACGATTGGGTAAAGAGTGAGGGAGATGTTGGGAAATTCTGTCGAATGGAGACCTTTAACGAAGGCGGAGATGGAGAAACCTAGCGCACCAAACAGTACAAAGTGGGCAATAGTGCGAGTAATAGCGTTGGAAAGCCCAAGCATTCCGGCCCAATAGAGCGACTTGTTGTTAGAATTATCGCCACTCATGTCTGAGAAAATCCAGATTAATATTACAAAAAATATTGGAAATATAATACGCCAATAACGCCTAATAATATTCATTTTATATATAACTCCCATTCGGCAAGGGTCTTTCCCCTTACGACTACTGTTATTATACCATGTTTTTTCGATTTGCAAAAGGGGGATGTTTCTGTTACAATACTGATATTGGTCCCGTCGTCTAGTGGTCTAGGACGTCTGGTTCTCATCCAGAAAATCGAGGGTTCGACTCCCTCCGGGATCACCACAAGATAAGCTAAAAATGCCCGTAGGGTGTTTTTTGTTGGTCAATTTCGGGGTTCAAGAATATTTTTCGGGCCAAAAGATCCATTTGAAGTATATCGGCCGCTCTCGTCTGTAAATCCAGGGAATTTAGTAGGTTCAAGAACGCAAGCATAAGCATTATGTACTAGTTGAAGAATAGTTCGAACCAAGCTAAAATACGACAACTCTGCGAGGGCTGCCACAATTAATGATTGTTGTAAAAGAGTGCATACCTTGAAGTTCCGTGGGGGGATAAAGAGTAATTATTTATTAAGCCTTGCGAGACTCGCTTTTAAATATTCCGCAAGCGATGTATCAGTGCAATAGACATAGCAACCTTTCATTCCTCGTGTCATGAGCGTGCGGTACGTATTCTTAATGATTTTGTCCGCAATTTCTTCCGCAGCGTCAGGATCCTCGGCAATTAATTTCTTGAGACCCTTGAGCGACGAGTCGGTTTTTGCGCGCTTAGTGGCGTCTGTTACGATTCTGCCATTCTCATAACGCATATCGTCTCCTATAATTACGCCTACGTAGTCGAACTCAAGCCCTTGGCAGGTATGAATACAACCAATTTGTTCGATAGATTCTGGATCTATAGCCCAAGTTGAAGTATTTCCTAAGTTCCAGCTCTTTGCAAAGCCAAATTCTGGAATTGTAATATCTAGGACATCGGTATTATTTTGACCAGCCTTAACCCAATCCCAACAATAGCCAGCAACCATACGGGCTTTATTATTATCATTCCGCTTAACAATTGCGTCGTACAATTCGTTCGGATCATCAAAGACGCGGAAGTCGTAATCGTATTCGAGACTATTTGCATTTGCGGTTTCGCGAATTTCGAGTAAATTGTCTAGCCATGCCAAATATCCATCTGAGCCATTACAGCGGAATTGGCTATCAAGTTCTATTTCTTCTATTTCAGCGTTCTGTTCGGATGCAAATTTCTTTATATCGGCAATCGTGCCTTTATCTTTTAACGTGACTCTCTGTGCCTCATCTATAAAGAAAATAGAGAACTTGGCGGCATTAATTATTTCTTTTGTCTGATTCTCGCCCTTATTTGAGAACATTCCTGATTTTTCATTCAAACGGTGCGACTCGTCAACTAATAAGACGTCAATTCCGTTTGTTACTGAGTCGATAAAACTTCCAGAGCTTTGAAACAGGGTGTCGATGAATACATTCTTGAAGCCGCCGTCTTTTAGTTTTTGTTTAAATACGGCGCGAGGCGCCTGGTTCTTCGTGACATAAAATGCTGACAAGCTTTCATTTAGAAAGTCCGAGAGTAAATTAATTGCTAGGACTGTTTTGCCGGTGCCTGGACCACCTTTTACGATTAATACGTGCTTCTTGTTATCAAATTCGGCTTTTCGAGCTATGCGTTTTGCGTGCTCGTATACTATTTTCTGTGTATCAATTAAGACGAATTCTTTCTTGCCTTGAAGCATTCGCACAATAGAATCCTGAAGCATCTTAGATGGACGAATTCGACCATATTCAATCTTAAAAATCGTTTCGCCTTTATCGCCGGTAGATAGATGATTTTTAATGAAGTTCCGAAGCTTTTCGAAATCATTCGCGCCGAATACGGGTGCTTCTTTGAGGTATTCGTCATATTGTGGGTCAACTATCGGATCCTCTGGAGTGATGCGGTAGTTATGTAGAAATGCGCACGGGAAAAGATATACTGGTCCTTCTTGTGCTGCCTCGTTGTAATCCTGAATGAGATGCTTGTAGCTCATTGCTTGGTAGCTTGGATGCGCAACCTTGCGATTGCCTCCGCCCACAAAAGTTTCAACTACGCCATCTTCGTCGCGAACTGCTTCACAGCTTTCCCACTGCTTCAATTCGACAATAATTGCCGTTAGGTTTCCGTTTTCATCTTTGCCAGATAAAAGAAAGTCGATTCGTTTAGACGTTGGCTGGATATTATATTCTATTGCTACGCCGGCATCGTCTGGGATTTCGCCCGTATTGAGTACATTATGCATATACTGCATGGAATTTTTCCAAGCGCGGAGCTGCGACTCTGTCGTATGTCCAAAACGAGGTATATACTCGTTATTGATCTTGTCGACGATCTGGTTTAAGTCGACATCGGCCTGAAATTGTTTCTTCGTGTCTTGGTAAACTATCATAGCTTTGTGTATTTCGTACTTTTACCTTTGGCTTTTTCGACCGGATATTTTCTACAGTTTTCTTTTAACTTCTCCATAACAATGTCTTCGAGTCTCACGCCAAGCTTGTTTGCTAAGAGGATGCTATAGTTTACGACGTCGGCTAGTTCTTTACAGACTTCTTTTTTGTCAAAGTTAGAATTCCATTGAAAACATTCAAGAAGTTCGCCCGATTCAATAGCAATAGACTTCGCTAAATTTTCTGGCGAATGAAACTGGTCCCAATCTCGTTCGTGCGTAAAATCCACGACAGCTTTACTAACTTCGTCCATGCTACGATTGTAACACTTATCTTGTAGATAAGATGAATAATACCAGTGTTCAAACTCTTCAAAATTGCGTTTATTATAAATGATTTCTTCGTATTTCAGGTTCTTTTTGATATTTAAAATATAAAAATCCATAGCCTCAAGTTTTCTTCGACCGAGCAGTTTTTCGTGATTTTGGAATTCCTGAAATAAACTCATATATTAATTAAAGCAACTATCGAAAAAACCGAAAGCGCAAGCACGTACTTATCCCCCCTGCCATCCTAAGTTTTTGCATGTTTTATGATAAGATCTAATCAAGAATAATGATGAGCTCCACGAATAAAACAATTCGAGTCGTAGCTGCCATTATAGCTGATGGCGATAAATATTTTGCCACCCAAAGAGGTTACGGAGAATGGAAGGGGTATTGGGAGTTTCCGGGAGGAAAGATTGAAGCGGGAGAGACTCCGGAAAAAGCACTTCGCCGCGAGATTATAGAAGAGCTCGACACGGAGATTAATGTAGGCGACAAACTATGTACAGTAGAGTATGATTACCTAAGTTTTCATTTAAGCATGGACTGCTTCCTGGCGAAGGTGAAAAGTGGTACCTTAACGCTTAAGGAGCACGATGCGGCCAAGTGGCTCCATCGCGATGAGCTCGACTCTATCAACTGGCTTCCTGCCGACGAGGTCGTAATTAAGGAACTTAAAAAATGAATAAGAGTCCTCGCTGTCTATATGAAAACGATTTATGTGGCTTCCTAGACAATGACGAAAGGTCTATTATGGGAATTCTTGTTGAAAACTATAATGGGCAAGTACAGACGACACAAGTCGACGCATGGAAGGAAGAAATACTGGTCATGCGCAATATTGTGGCAAGGTTGAATGATAAAAGCGGGCGCATAATATTCGAATATAATATCCCGCGTTTAGGTAAGCGCGTAGATGTAGTTTTGCTTTATCGCGGCATCATTTTCTGTATCGAGTTTAAGGTTGGCCAAGCCAATATTTTGGAGGCCGATATCGATCAAGTCTTCGACTACGCGCTAGATTTAAAGAACTTCCATAAATTTAGCGAAGACAAAATCATCGCACCTATTCTTGTCGCTACGAATTATGTAAATTATTCGACACAAGTTCAAATGTCCGTCTATGATGACAAGGTTATAAATCCGCTTGTTTCGAACAGTAACGAGCTCAGTAATGTAATTGAAAATGTATTAGGTGCTTATCCAGACGAGATGCCGGTTGACGAGAGGTGGTCAATTAGCCCATATGCTCCTACTCCAACAATTATCGAAGCGGCTCGTTTGCTATACGAAAATCATTCAGTGGAAGATATCACTCGTCATGAAGCGGATAATGTTTCTACAGAAAGAACGATTCAATACATCCTAGATGTCATTCAGGATAGTGAGAAGAATGGAAAGAAAAGCATTTGTTTCGTTACGGGCGTTCCTGGCGCCGGCAAGACATTGGTTGGTCTAGATGTAGCAATTAAACAAACGTATCGTGATGGTTCTAACGATCCGGCAAAAGATGACGGAGCAGTATATTTATCTGGAAATGGGCCACTTGTGGCAGTTTTAAATGAGGCTTTAGCGCAGGATAATTTCAGAAAAGCAAAGGCGCGTGGCGAACAGAAGAAGCTTACTGATTCTCGTCGCGAAGTTCGTAAATCTATTCAGATGATTCATCGCTATCGCGATAATATGCTCGCGAAAATTAAAAATCCAGTCGAGAACGGCGTTCTAGAGATAGATCCAAATAAGGCCGTCGAAATGGGCGCATCTGGCTTTGGCGAGGTTGAACATGTCGCTATATTCGATGAAGCGCAGCGCTCGTGGACGCATGAAAGGCTCGCCAATTACTTAAAACGCGGTGGAACATACGGTAATAAACTCAAAGTTCCGAATTTTCCGATGTCAGAAGCAGCTTTCTTGATTTGGTCGCTTGACCAACGCAGGGACTGGGCAGTTATTGTTTGTCTAGTTGGCGGTGGTCAAGAAATTAATACCGGCGAAGCGGGTATCTCTGAGTGGATAAAAGCCCTTAATGAAAAGTATCGTCACTGGAATGTTTATATCTCCCCAGAGCTGACTGAACCGGAATATGCCGAGGGCAAAGTTAATGAGCTTTTGGCCGATAATCCGAATGTAACGTATTCGAATAATTTACATCTAAGCGTCTCGCTCCGTTCATATCGTTCCGAAAAAGTATCTGCTTTCGTTCACTCTCTGCTCGCTTTTGATGATAATGCTGCGGAGCTGTATGACGAAATAAAGGATAAATATCCTATTCTATTAACTCGTGACATGGCTAAAGCGCGAAAATGGCTACACGAAAAAGCTAGAGGGACAGAGCGCACTGGCGTACTCGTCACTAAAGAAGCGGCGCGATTTAAACCGCTAGCAATTCATATTTTGCCGTCCGGCGACGAAAATGCCGTTCATTGGTTCCTAGAAGATAAAACTGATACGCGTTCGTCAAACTATCTTGAAGACGCTGCGACGGAGATTCAGGTGCAGGGCCTTGAACTAGATTATACTTGCCTACTTTGGGATGCGGATATGCGATACGAGAATGGAAGATGGCATTATTACTCCTTTAATGGTAATACGAAATGGATCGAGCAACTCGGAAGAACTGAGAATAATCGCGAAAAACAGAAGTATATGCTGAATGCGTATCGCGTATTACTTACGCGCGCTCGTGCCGGTATGATTATTTGTGTTCCTGAGGGGAATAAGAATAAATCTCCGAATGGTTTTTGGGAAGATAGTACACGCCTGCCTGAATTCTACGACGGAACGTACGAGTATCTAAAGAGTCTCGGAATTCAAGAAATCTAAAACTCTCGCCATTCTGTAGTTCCATCACTCGGTGTCGCAATAGCTATTTGCTTAAACTGACGCTCGCCTGGGTCTAGGACAAACTCGCCTGATTTATAGTTTTGTTCAGCTATTTCACAGGCTTCTTCGGCGCTTTCGGCTTCAATATCGAAGTCTTTTGTGCACGTTTCTTCTATCGTGATTGTATATTTCATGATCGGATCTTATGATCGTTTTGATTATAAATCCAGAAAAAATATCGCCATTTCTGACGATATTTTGATAGCGGCTTATTATTTACTGTTGTAATAATAGTGGCCAGATTGGCCCGGGCTATAAGACGGATCGAGGGCGCGTGATTGAGAGTCTGAAACATAACGAATTTCACCAGTGCTACTAGTGCACTTATTGTCGTCGTATGGGTTTTTGTTATACGATGTTGCATCTACGCAGTGCCAGACAATTTTAGTTCCTTTTGCAATTACTTTTGCTACTGGTTGTTTGGTAATCTCTTCTTTTACGAGTTCTCTTGAAATTTCTTTGTCGCCTTCATAGGTAACATTATAAGTGTAAGTTTTTTCGCCATATGATCCTTCGGCTCTAACTACAGTTTGGCCATATTCGATGGAGCCATCCTCCACTGTCTTGGTTTCATAGCTGATGGATTCTTTCTTTGTTTCAGTAATGGTGCGTTCTGGTGCGGTTTGTTGAGCTTGAGTCTGGTCGTTATCTGCTCTATTGATATTAGTAGTGCTCAATACTACTCCGCCAAGAATAAGGCCTGCCGCAGCGGTTACGCCTAGTGAAATAGCTATTTTCTCGGGTATTACTCCCATAATAATTCCTTATGATGTATTATGTATATTTTACACTATTTTGTGCTATTTGTCAATACGCTTAAGCTGACAAAACTCATCAGACGTCCACTACTGTTGTAGTGGATAGTGGAGTATTGCTTTATTCTTGTTTATTGTGTAATTTGGCCATATTTCACCGATCGTAAATAATCGGTGCCGCTCCCGTAAGCACCGCTTGCGTACAAGCGGTTAAACAGTACTTTTTCCATAAAAATATCCACTTGTAAACAAGTGGAGTCCCCCTGTTAGAGTTAGATGCTATAATGACCGCTGTTTCATAGCCCCTGTGTGGCAATATGCTCTTGGTTGCGATTATTAATAGTTGAGGGTATGTATTATAAGATATTTTCCAAAATACCATTTTTCTGCAAAAAAATAGCAGAATATATTGACTTTGGAAAATATCTGTGCTATAATCAATACAACTAATGAAAGGACTCAATGAGGCTGCGTAACTTTAGTGTGACCAACTATAGGTCTTTTAAGGACTCTCAAAAGATAGAATTTAGCGATGGACCTAAGAATGTCACCGCAATATATGGCCCTAACGGTGCCGGTAAAACTAATCTCTTTAAAGCAATGATGTTTTATAGAGATTTTATTCGCATGTCTACTCGTTTCGAAGGACAAGTAATGCGATATGAGGATTTTTTACTTAGCACATCTGCCGGAAAGAACCCTACTTGTTTTGAAGCGGAAATGGAAAATGATGACAAAGTATATCGATATGGCTTTTCGTTGCTATTGGGCGCAGTTAAAGATGAGTATTTAAAAGTTCGTAATAAAAAAGATTCCAGTTTTGAAACGGTTTTCCGCCGTAATTCTATGAATAAAGAAGACAGATATGCCGAGAAAGGCTTTAGCAATGACCTATTAAGGCGTACGCGCCCAGACGCATTAGTGCTGACTAAGGCATGGGAAGACAATAATAAATACGCAAAAGATGTTTTCGATTGGTTAAATAATTTCAATCTAATCAGTGGTGAACAGCTCACGGCTTTGACTGCTAAAAAAACTATGGAAGATTCTGCTTTCAAGCAAAAAGTTCTTGAGCTTCTACGCAGTGCAGATATGTCTATCCAAGACCTTGTAGTGTCTACGGTGGAATTGCCAGAAAAATTTTATAAGGATTTGCCATTTACCGAAGAGTTTAAGGCCAATATGGACAGAAAGAGCTATGAGGTTTCTACATTGCACGTAATTCATGACGAGAACGGTGTGGTTTCCGGCGTTAAGAAATTTGATCTCGCGGCGCATGAATCCACTGGCACGAAGCGGTTCTTCGACATGGCTTACCCTCTCCTCGATACGATAGAGAATGGAAAGATATTATACATAGATGAGTTTGAAAATAATCTACATCCGGTGGAATGCAAGTTGCTTGCAAAGCTGTTTGAAGATCAGAACAATAGTAAGAAAGCTCAATTAATAGTAAATACCCACTGTACTCAATTGCAGAACCAGCTAGGTAAAGAAAATATCCGTTTTGTAAGCAAGAATCATAATGAAGAATCAAAAATAGAAACAGCGCCAAATTATATAAGAAATGACGACGTCTCAATTGAGAGAAAATATAATAAAGGCTTGCTAGGCGCAACGCCAAATGTGAGATTGTAATGTTGTATCTAGCTATATGTACTGAAGGCGAAAATAGCGAACCTGCTTTTATTAGGGAGTTAGACAGGGCTTTTAGTGGTCAATCAATTAACCAGAGTGGCGCAAGTGTTGCTGTCGTGCCCGTGCCGCTAAATGGTGTTCACGGGCATAATAAGATAATTGAAGCCGCCAATGAAGCATTAGATTTGGGGTTTCAAAAGAGGACGGACGGACCCTTATGCGATTTTTCCAATGGAGATAACCTAGAAAAATGGTTGGTATGCGACTACGATTACATGGAGAAGCATGGCGTTATTCTTGAAGAGTTCGAAATAATGGTACATGAAGCCGGCTACGAGCTAGTTATTAATAGACCGAATTTCGAATTCTTCGTCTTGGCGTTATTGGCCGGTCTAGACGTGGCTGTAGCCGAATCGCCGTCCAACTACGAAAATGCCATCAATGCAGCCGCAGAAACTATTAACGCTTCTAATATCGAGAAAGGTTTCTCGGACGGAATGATGATTCCCAAATATTCGAAGAGGCACTATGCAGTACCTACCTTCTTTGGTAAGCTACTTGATTATAATAAGGACTTAGTCGAGGGGTTCTGTAAGATAAAGTTCGATAAGGCGTCAGAACGTTTTACAGATATGGCTAAGATTATTAATAGAATTAAAGAATTACGCAATAGCTAATACTTCCTCAATGACATTGTAGGAATTAACTAATTCCTTTACACTGGTTCAATGTTCATTTCTTTGCGATTCCTAATCAAAACGTAACATCCACCAACAGGGAACCTGCGGAAAAGCTCAGGTTCGAAATCTTTTCTAGGTCCAAGCGCAATTTTTCATGGTTCTACATATGCTATTTGCAGATTTTTTCTTGGCACTCCTCATCCGCCTGCTCGATTTCTATTACGGAATGTGAAATATTGTGCTTCTTCAAAACCTCCTTTACGGCGTTCTTAATATTCTTGTCGTATTTTTTGACTACAACATGGAGCGTGGCATGATTTTCTTTGCCATTTATACTCCTAACGTGGATATGATGAATATTTACTCATAAAAATCCTTGGAGTATTAATGAGTTATCAAGATTTAGAGCGTAAAGACTAATTTCCGTATCGCGCTAAGGACATAATATTGATACGTACTTAAAGATATTAATTTATTCGGCGCTGAAAGTCGTAGAGATACTGCCGCTACCGAGGTTTGGCAGATTGTCGATATGTCCAATTCTTGTATAGCTATAGCTTGTATCGAAAGATTCGTAGAATACTACGAGACAGTTATTGCCGAATAGCATTACGTCTCCGGCTTCGATATGTTTCGGGCTGTAAGTATTTGTTGGCAACGAACTGTCTAGGTCGACATATTTTTCGTTATTATTTAAATCGCTCATGGATACTTCTAGCGGTAATTCTTGCATAAGTGCAGAAACAGTAGAATTATTTTCTAGTTTTATTTCATATTTTTTGTCACTTATAGTCACGAACATTTTGTCCATTTTTGTAGTCTCCGTTTTAGGTTCACTGTTAACTGATTCTTCTGAATTATTGGTGGAATTTAGGTTTGGATCGGCGTCTGGTTTATGGTTATTCATCAAAATCGTTATAGCAACTACCGAAACGATGATGGTGATTAAAATGGGTATGGATATTGTTAGTTTTTTGTTTAGTGTAGACATTTTAGGCCTCCATGTTCTCTCTAATAAAATTTTGATCTTATTAAATGGGGCAATGATTTATTTTTGACTACCATTATACCATTGCCATTGGTTTAATGTCTGTTGTAGAAAATAATGCCCGCGCTAAGCTTTTGCCGTGGCGCTCTAATGAAGAGGGGTCTGGCGGCGAAGTGCAAGGTTTTATTTTTTTCATGATTGCGATAGTTGATGTTATATTAAAAATAAGTAAAAAGAGGTGCAACAAATGCAACAGGACCACGAAAAAGCTAAAAACGCCGAATCGCCTAACGGGTGGAGCGATATGGAACCAAATCTTAATGGTGAGCAGAATGAGACATGGAGGGAAAAGTTGGAAGGGCTAGTGGAAAAAGCTACGCAGTTGGAAGACGGTTTTACGGTATCTGTGGGGGGTGAATGGGAAGACACGGAAGGATATCAGCAGTCTGGCACGCTCGTTCGAAATCATTACGATAAGGGTACTAGCTACGATACGGTAACAAACGACATATATGAAGCAATGGACAATGTTGGCACGCCATATGGTTTCGGAGTACATGTTTTTTCTGGTGACTATAAAAAGCCAGGGATAGACAAAGAAGCTTGGATAGGCTACGTTGAATTGTAAAGATTATAAATGCTATCAAATACCCCATCCTATACTGGATGGGTGCATTTGGCTATTGCCTGTCGGCGAGTTACTTAAACTTAAATATGCCCCTGAGCGTTTTGGATATTGTGCTAGAGATAGCGTTAGTGACGCCACGTTGAACGCCGGTGGTGACGGTTTTCTCGATTTTACCACCAAGGCTATTAGCCTTTTTCTTTTCTTCGAGCTTGGCTTTTTCGCGTTCGAGAGCGGCTTTTTGTTTTTCCTCTAGTGTTCTGGCGCGCTCCTCGGCTTTGGCCTGTTTTTCGGCTTCTTTGGCTTGCTTTTCCGCCTCTTTAGCTTCTTTTGCGGCCTGCTTTTCGGCTTCGATGCGCTTGCGTTCCTCTTCGGCGGCCGTAGCTTTTTCTTCGTTGTGCTTAGAGATTTTCTCGTGGGCGGTCTCGTTATCGATAGCCTCGTCGTATTTGCCGCATAGGCTGCTGTTATTAATTATGCGATTACGAGTTATATCGTCGATGGTTCCCATGGAGCTTTGCGGCGGCAGAATCGTGACTCGCTCCACGATGGTTGGAGTGCCCTTTTCGTCTTGGAAGGATACGAGCGCTTCGCCAGTGCCTAGTTCAGAAATGGCCTTTTCGGTATCAAAGGCTTTGTTGGCGCGGAAGGCGCCGGCGGCAGCCTTTACGACTTTAAGCTCGGTTGGCGTATAGGCGCGGAGCGAATGTTGGACGCGGTTGCCAAGTTGGGCGAGAATATCGTCAGGGATGTCGGTCGGCTTCTGTGAGACGAAGTATAGACCGATGCCGCGCGAGCGAATAAGCTTAACCACCTGAGTGATTCTTTTGAGACGATAGGCGGGCATGCCATTGAATAGCAGATGCGCCTCATCGAAGAAGAAGACGATTTTGGGCTTCGGCAAATCGCCAACTTCTGGCGAGGTGACGAATAGCGTGTTGAGTAGCCAGAGCAGGAATGAGGCATATAAATCTGGGCTCTGGAATAGCTCGACCGCGTGAAGGATATTAATCATGCCGCGACCATCGGTGTCGTTTGCGAAAAAGTCTTGAATGTCTAGCGCGGGCTCTCCGAAGAACTTGTCTGCGCCCTGCTTTTCTAGTGCGAGCAGGCTGCGCTGGATGACGCCAACGCTTTGCGTAGTGATATTGCCGTATTTGGTGATGTATTTGTCTTTATTTTCGGCGACATATTGCAACGTCGAGCGAAGATCTGCGAGATTGATTAATTGTAAACCTTCATCCTTGGCGACTTCAAAGACGATGTCTAGATTGCCCTCCTGAGCTTCGGATAGACCAAGCATCATCGAGAGTACGTCTGGGCCGACGGATTCGATAGTGGCGCGAATTGGGTGGCCGTTTTCGCCGTAAAGATCCCAGAAACGGACTGGGAATTTCTTGCATTCAAAGCCATATTTTTTAAGATCGAGTTGGTCGACGCGTTTCTGGACGTTTTCGTTCATTTCGCCTTCGACGGCCGTGCCGGCAAGATCGCCTTTAACATCGGCGAGGAAAACTGGTACGCCAGCATCGGAGAAGCTTTCGGCTATTACTTTGAGGGTAATAGTTTTGCCGGAGCCGCTAGCGCCCGTGATGAGTCCGTGGCGATTAGCCATATTTAAGAGAATTGACAGTTCTTGTTTGTCGGATTTGCCGACGAGAATTTTATCGTTAGTGTACATAATTAATCTCGCTTAACTGCCTTTATTGTAGCAGAGTTGGCGGGAAGGAGATATGCTACAATTTAGACATAAGGAGGATGAATAATGCAAAATATTAAGCCAACTCGACGGATTGCCATGTTGGCGGCTGTAGTGCTTGGCGTAGTGGCAATTGTCGTAGTGATAATGAGCATCATTAAGATGTCGCAGACGGCTCCGGGCTCAGTTAAAATTACCCTCGAAACGAACGGAGGAGTCCCATATAAGTGGTTATATGAAATTGGTGATGATTCGGTAATTGAGTATGTGGGTGTAGAATCAAAAGATCTTGACCCAGGTATGGATGGGGGTAGCGTTGAGGAAACTTATTCCTTTAAAGCGCTCAAGACGGGCGAAACGGATGTAGTTTTTGAATATAAGGATATTACCGAAGATGGTGGAGACGCGATAGAGACAAAAGTATATCACATGACCGTAGATGATAAATTGGATATTTCGGTAGAGGAAAAATAAATTTCAGTTACCAGACAAAAATACCCCCCGTCTGGGGGGTATTTTCTTATGCGGCATTTTTGAGTTCGCCTAGCTCATTGGCGGCTCGGTTGTTGTTGCCAATGCTGTCATTGTCAACAACAGATTTGGGTGCTTCGTCAGCGTTTGCTGCTTTTTTCTCCTTCACCGTCCTCGATATGGTTTCTACCGTGTCTGGGCTAGCATTAAAAACGTCTGGTGACGAGTTGATTACTGACCGGGCGATTTCTTCATTGCTATCTTCTGCCAATAGTTCATCTTCGGGATTTTCTGCGTTGCCGTCGGCTGTTTTTTGATCCATATCCTCTTTTGTGGCTGCGGCAGCATCTAACGCCGCTAGATTTTGTTCAGCGGTTTTTATAATATTATCTGCGCTATTGATTACGCCTCGTATCCGAGTCTGCTGTTCGCCATCTTGGCTTTCATGGTCGCCATCTTTTATGTGCTCGGCGTTGGTTTTGGCCATTTCGGCAGCAGACTTGGCGCTGTCGATTAGCTGTGTAGCTTCATATTTAGCCGTGGCACTGTCGCTTCCGCTAAGCTCTTTAACAATGGCTTCCCCCGTAGCGACATTGCCGGCTGCGGCTACTGCTGCCGCAGTTGTGATGGCGTCTTCTATTCCCGCAATTTCCCTATCAGGACTATTCTCATCTACTGCCGTGTTCACGGTTCCCTTTATGAGTCCTTCTTGTTTAACATTATCGCTACCAATTGTACCGGCGGTCGCTTGCGTAAGGCCCTCAATATCAATCCCTTTCTCGCCTCCTTGATCTAGCATATCCATAGCTTTTCCTTCGACGACGTTATTTGGCATCTTACGACTGTCATTGTATGGGTCTATTACGTCTTCGGCGTTGCCGATTTCGCCGACACCCTCTGCAACACTTCCGCTAGCAACCTCTGCGACGCTTTCGCCGGCAAATGGTGGCACGCCGCTCTGCATGCCTGTTTCGAAATTTTGTTCTGGTGGTATATCTCTTCGTTTTTCCGCCTTATTCCTATTCTCGTAGTCTTCTAATGATTCTGGGGATACGTATGCGCCGTACATTTTATTTCCTTTCTATTTCCAACTGACGTGTCCGCCGGCTGTATTATTGTAAATACTTATCCAAGTGTGTCCACGATTTAATTCGATGGCATTGTTTTCGTCGTCATAAAAGCCAAGCTCGTCGGTTACGTTAGCGCGACGCCAAGTGGCTTTGCGGACGACGCCATTTTGAAAGATGTAGGCTTCGCCGGAGCCGGTAGTTGTATGGTCGTAGAAGAGGGTTCCTGGGCGAGTGACGGTGCTAGTCTTCATTGCTATAACGACATCAGTGGTGATTTGATTTTGTTGGCCGCTTTTAGTGCTCTCCATATGTGCGCCGCCAGCGACGTGGGAGCGGGCGTATTTATTGGTATTGGCGTTATATTTCCAGCTAGCGTTATAGCTATTATCTCCGGACATGGTGACCGTAATAGTGGTCGCATTACGTTTTTCGGGTTCGACTGATGTGTCGGGCTTGATGCGCTTAAATCCGGTAAACTTTGATTCGCGCCAACCTTTGTTGTTGCTCCACTCTTTGAGATGTTGGGCATCGGTATAGACGTTATGCGGCGCATAACGGCTTGATATTCGGAAAACATATTGACCTTCATAGTAGCCACCGTCTAGGTTGCGGTATCCATTACTGCCGAGCGTGCTAGTGGTGTTTGCGGCGCCGCCAACGTGTACGTATCCGCAGCTGTATTGGCGAGATAAATGGACGAAAGTTTGACGAGCGGAGCGAATTGGGCCTACCCAACTAGGTAGTTCATCTTGATAGACGGCCATAAAACGCGTGATACCACCTTCGGCCACGGCCTCATAAACGACGCCCGCTGCAGTTAGGCCAGATTGCGGACGAGCGTCAACGCTGTTTTCGATCATAATGCAAGTAGCTTCGGCGGTAGATATCTTTTCGTTGGTACTTTCTAGGCCCGTAAGTGGCGAATAATAGATTTTGTCGGCGATGGCGTTTTCTGTTTTGGTCTCGTCGGCGACATTTTCAGTGAAAGATGGCCTAAAAAAGAATAGTGCACCAAAAACTACTATGGCAATCAGGATAATGGCTGCAAAAATCTTGCCGAAGGCGCTTTTTGCGCGTCGTTGCCGCTCTTCTCTTTCGTGAGCCTTTTTGCGTTCTTTTTTGACTGATTTTTTGACTGGAACATCCTCTTCGTTAACTTCGTCGGATTCGTCAAGAAAATTATCGATGTCCGCTTTAGCTTCCTCTTCCGAAAATTCGCTTTCCTTATAGAGATTAACGAGCGCGTTGTCGTTTTTGGTCTTTTTGCGGGTGTAGATTTTCGAACCACGGAATGGTCGCTTATAGCTATCCATGCTATAAGTTTAACATAAGTAACATAGCTAGTCACGCGCGAAGGCGGTAATCACGGCATTAAGCCGGGCAAGGCTAGTATTCTTGCCCAATACGGCAAGCGTATCGTGCAGTGCTGGGCTAAATGGTGCAAAGCTGACGCCGATGCGAATTAGGCCGAAGAGCACCATGGGTTTTTGGTTGCTTTCCGTCAGAAGCTCATTGAGTGCCGTCTGGAGGTTTTCGGCAGTCCATTCGTTGACATTTTGGAGTTTAGTAACAGATTGGCGGAGCAAATCGCAGATTTCATGTTCCGAGAGTTTTTTGAGGGCTTTGTTGTTAGTAATAACATCCATGTCGACTTTTGGATCTTCGAAGAAGTAATTGGTCATAGTTTTGAGGTCGCCGAGTGTCTTGAGACGGTCGTAGATAATACTGAAGATTTTGAATTTGTAATTGTCATCATATTTTGCGGCAGACTCCGGCCAGAAATCTTGAGTGCGCGCATAAAGCGCCTTAGCGTCTTCTTGGAATAGGCGACGAATCCATTGACCATTGAGCCAGAGGAGTTTCTGCTCGTCGTAGCGTGCGCCAGCGCGTTGGATGCGTTCGAGTTTAAACTTTTCGATAAGATCTTGTTTGCTGTATAGTTCTTGCTCGGTGCCGTCATTCCAGCCAAGGCAGGCTAGGAAATTCAACATAGCTTCCGGCAAAATGCCATCCATACGATAATCGTTGGCGGATTTAGCACCATCGCGTTTGCCAAGTTTTTTATTTCCGGTTGGAGCAAGAATGTGTGGCAGATGGACGAATTTTGGACGCTCGAGTCCGAACGCCTCGTAAAGCTCAAGATAATTGCCCATGCTTGGTAGGTATTCTTGTCCGCGCATCACATGCGTTACACCCATAGTGGCATCGTCAACGATATGGGCGAAATTGTAAGTCGGGAGGCCGTCGGCCTTAATAAGAATGATGTCGTCTTGGGTTTCTGGGCCTAAATGCAGGTCGCCATATACTTCATCGTGATAAGTATATTCTTTTGGCTCAGATTTGAGCCTGAGCGGAATGCCGACTTTCCATTCTGGTGTGTCGGTTGGGCGATAGTTGCGGTAGAGGAAAGCTTTCTTAGCTTTGTTGCTTTCTTCGCGATATTTGGCGACGGTTTCGCTAGGAGTTGGATCAGCATAGGCGCGACCATTTGCGATTAGCTTCTTCGCCCATTCGTAATAAATCTCTTTACGCTGAGTCTGATAATATGGGCCATGATTACCGCCTCTATCTGGGCCTTCGTCCCAGTCGAGTCCGAGCCAAAGCAGAGTGTCTTTGATCAAATCAGTAGCACCCTCAACGTAGCGTGCCTGGTCAGTATCCTCGATACGCAAAATGAATGTACCCTCTTCTTGTTTTGCAACGAGGTAGGGGTAAATGGCTGAACGAACATTGCCGATGTGGATATAGCCGGTCGGCGACGGCGCAAATCGAGTAACTGTTTTCATAGGATATATTATAACATCTTTTAGGACAATTGCATGACACTAAAGAGGAATAAATGAGGCATTAATTGTATTCAGTAAACGATTCGCCTTTTAGTTTATAGACTTCGTTTATGGTATTAGCGGGTGGATAAATAGTTATTACGCGTTTGGAACTGCAATTACAAGGGTGTCCACTGGGGAATTCGGAGATTGTTTCTTGAATAACTTTATCTGGGTAAAAATAAAACGTCGTCTTTGCCCCGTCTACCGTTGACATGTCCTTAGTTTCAACTTTAGTATACCCTGCCGGAATGCGATATGGATGCTCGTAGGGATTCCGTGCACTCATTATAATGGCAATGGTGATTATGATAGCGATTACGGCTACCACTGATATGACGATAAAAAGTTTTTTGTTGTTATGGTTGCCTTTATGTGGTTTGTGGGTTGATTTTTGCATATACTACTGTATCGTAATAACGATTAATTAAATATTGTTCATCATGCAACAGTGCTTCGCGAGTAAAGCTGAGGCGCTCGGCGACCGAAATGGAGGCATTGTTCTCTGGCGCAGCCTTAATGACAACGCGGTGCATTTTTAACTCGTTCATGGCGTAGTCGGTCAAGGCTTTGACGGAACGCGTCATGATGCCTTTACCGGTATATTTTTTATCGAGCCAGTAGCCTAAGTCGCAATGATGGTCGTCTTCGGCGATGGCGTGGATATCAATGGAGCCGACGAGTTCGCCAAAGTAAAAGATATTGTAGCCAAACTGACGACCGGCGTCGAATTCTTTAATTTGATCCTCCGTAAAATTAAGCATATCCTCGAATTTTTCGTATTTATCCGCCCATGGTAGCCATGGTAAGAGATGGTCATGATTGGCGAGAATCATTTCATATTTCAATCCATCTACATCATGCAAAAAACGCTTTAAAGTTATTTCGTTATCAACGACGATTTCAGCTTTAGCTTTTAGCATAAAATACTCCTAGTCTTTGCGGTGGATGTCCATTTGCGGATACGGTACGTTGACCTTATGTTGTTCTAAAACTTCTAGGGTTTTGTGGAGAATATTGCGCTTAGCGTCGGCGCGCTTACCCTTTTCGCTTTTAGCAAAGAGACGGTATTCGATGGCGGAATCGCCTAGCGCGTTGACTCCTAGATACTGGCATTCAGTCACGAAATCGACGCCGTTACACTGAAAGGCGATTTCTTGCATGATTTCTTCGGCCTTAGATAGTTTGAGTTCATACGGCAGCGGAATATTGAGGCTAATAGCCGTAGCGCCAACTTCTGCCTTTTCGATATTGCGATTGGCAATAGAGATAACGTTGCCAGTGAGGGCGTCTCTTAGCTTAGTTGATCGGATGCCGGAATAGATGACCGTACCACTAGTGTCACCAATTGTGACATAGTCGCCCATTTTGAAGTAATCTTCAGATATGATTGAGATACCACGAATGATATCTTTTAGCGTATCTTGCACGGCAAGGCCGATGGCAACCGAGGCAACTCCGACACCTGCTAGCAGGCCGTCAACATTGACGCCATTGATACGTAGAATAAAAAGTGCGACGAGTACAATGTAGGCCATGCGCGCGAAGCTGCCGATCATCGAAGCGTAGGTATTGCGCTCTTTGTTTTTGTCGCGACGTAGAATTTTCTTAAACGGCGTCTTAACTACTTGGTATAGTATGATGGCAATAATGATTGTGACGCCACTAGATACGATATTATCCCAGTTGATGTGTTTTAAAATATCTTCCATATTATATCCGTGCTCCTTATTTTTTATGCTCTAATGCTTGTTTTATGTCTTCGATTTGATCGCGTAACTCAGCGGCGCGCTCAAATTCGAGATTGGCGGCGGCGAGTTGCATTTGCGACGATAATTCCTTAATGATTTGCGGTAGTTCTTCGCGTGGAATCTTGCGGAGATCAAGCTTATTACTCTTCTCTTTTTCTGGAATAATTGCGCGTAAACCTTGACCAATTTCCTTAGCGACGGATTTTGGCGTAATGTGGTGCTCTTCGTTATACTTCTGCTGGATTTCGCGACGGCGGTAGGTTTCTTCGATGGCTCGTTGCATACTGCCGGTCATATTGTCGGCGTACATAATGACTTTGCCTTCGACGTGGCGGGCGGCGCGACCGATTGTTTGTACGAGTGCAGATTCGCTACGCAAAAAGCCTTCTTTGTCGGCATCAAGAATTGCGACCAATGAAACTTCTGGCAAATCGAGGCCTTCGCGAAGGAGATTGATACCAACCAGAACGTCGTAAGTGCCATTACGCAGATCACGTAAAATATCCCCGCGCTCAAGGGTGTCAATATCGCTGTGAATGTAAGCAGTTTTGATGCCAAGCTCGATAAGATGGTCGGACAAATCTTCAGCCATGCGCTTTGTAAGGGTAGTTACGAGTATGCGTTGGCTTTTAGCGATGCGTTGGTCGATTTCTTCAACTAAGTCGTCAATTTGATTTTCGCTTGGCCTGACTTCTATTTCTGGATCAAGTAGTCCGGTCGGACGAATAACTTGTTCGGCTGGTGCTGGTGAATGTTGAAGTTCGTATTCGCCTGGCGTAGCAGAGACGTAGATTACTTGGTTAATATGTCGCTCAAACTCCGCAAACGTGAGTGGGCGGTTGTCTAGTGCACTAGGCAGGCGGAAACCGTATTCGACGAGCGTTTCTTTGCGAGCGCGGTCGCCATTGAACATGCCGCGAACTTGCGGAAGTGTCATATGGGATTCATCGATGAGCATGAGAAAATCGTCTGGGAAGAAGTCTAATAATGTGGCGGGTGGTTGCCCTTGATGACGGCCTTCAAGGTGGCGTGAGTAATTCTCAATTCCCTTTACGAAGCCAGTAGTCTCTAGCATTTCGAGGTCATACTTAATGCGCTGACTAAGACGTTGCGCTTCTAGGAACTTGTTTTCGGCGTTGAAGAATTTGAGGCGCGCTTCGTATTCGGCGCGGATTTTACGGATGGCGAGGTCGAGCGATTCTTTCGGCGTGGCATAGTGGGTATTTGGGAAAATGCCGATTTCTTCTGGCTCGGAGATAACCTCGGCGGTGAGTGGATCAATTACCTTAATGCGTTCTAACCTATCAAAGCCAAACTCGAGTCGATAGGCGCGGTCGCCCGAAGCTGGAAAAACATCAATCGTATCGCCGCGTACGCGGAAGTTGCCGCGCTCGAAGGCAATGTCATTGCGATGATACTGAATCTCGCTAAGTAGACGGATAAACTGTGCCATATCTCGTTGCTCTCCTCTAGCGAGGCGGATGGCCATTTTGCGATAATTATCTGGTGAACCGATGCCGTAAATGCAGGAAACCGATGCCACGATTAGGGTGTCGCGACGCGTGAGCAATGCCTCGGTGGCGCCATGGCGGAGGCGGTCAATTTCTTCGTTGATGGCGGAGTCTTTTTCAATATATGTATCCGTGCTGGCAATATAGGCTTCTGGCTGATAGTAGTCGAAGTAACTGACAAAATAATGCACTTCGTTTTCGGGGAAAAATTCACGAAACTCCGAATAAAGCTGAGCGGCAAGAGTTTTATTATGTGCTAAGACTAGGGTTGGGCGGTTATACTTTTCAATAATGTTTGCCATGGTAAAAGTTTTACCAGAGCCAGTAACACCAAGTAGAGTTTGCTGGCGCTTGCCTAAGTTGAGCCCCTCAGTGAGCGTCCTGATAGCTTGAGGTTGGTCGCCAGTCGGCTGATATTTACTGTGTAATTTGAAGTTCATCTGTATAGATTATATATCAAAAAGCCGCCCTGGCTGAGAGAGCGGCTTGTAGTTTTTCTTTAACTATGTCTGTACGGTTGGGCCTTGGTTTTGTGGAGTTTGCGGAGCTTCTGGGGTATCCGGAGCTTCTGGGGTATCTGTGGTTGGATTGCTTGGTTGGGCGTTGTCTGCCGCTATGTCGTTGAGCTGATATTGCGCATCGCCGAAGCCAAGGATGCAGTAGAAGATTGGCGCCAAGAGGAAGAGGCCAACCGCAAAGACGGCTTCTTTGCCGAACGCTGGGGCCATTTTAGCGGCGACCATTATAGTCCAGATTAGCGAGCCTATGCCTGGAATGAGGATGAGTAGGACCAACATGCCATTCTGGCCAGAAATTTCAGTTAGAATGTAGAGGTTGTAAATTGGGATAATAGCCTTCCAGCCTTCGTAGCCGGCCTTTTCAAAGACTTTCCACATACCGATAATAGTTACAATGGAGATGACGAGGGTTGCGACTAACATTGCGATTAAGTAGGTGGCTAACGCGGCAAAAAAGCCAGAGGCGTCGCCGACAGATGGGCCATAACTACTCGAGCTATAGCTGGAGGCAAATATTTGATATAGCATATATATTCCTTATGTTAATTTGATTTTATTTTAGTATGGTTTTTTACTAAATTGCAAAAATCTGCACCGCGTTCTTCGAAATTCTTATAGAAACCATAGCTGGCCGCGGCTGGGGACAGTAAACAGATATGATCTGTTGCGGTGACTTCGTATGCTACGTCGACGGCGTCGGCCATATTGGCGACCGGAATGAGCTTTTGTGAAAAAGGAGCTTCATTGAAAATTCTTTGGAACGATTGCACCGTGTTTGGCAGAAGGATGATGTTGCGCACTTGACTGTGACGCAGAAACTCCACGATAGGGTGATAATTGAGACCGCGATCCATTCCGCCAAGTATTAGTGTATCGACCTTACCGAGGGCCTTGACCGCATTGATAACTGCTTCTTGGGCGGTAGCTATAGAATCGTTATAGAACTTAATATGATTATATTCGCCGACATATTCCATACGGTGTGGTAAACCGCGAAAGCTCTCGATGGTAGGGAGAATTTCTGAACGTTCAAGCCCGGCCGCCTCGCAGGCGCTGATGGCGGCGTAGATGTCGTGTAAGTTATGTTCGCCAACAAGATGAGTATGGATTTGCTCGGGCGGTATGTTGACATCGTGATAGATATCGATTTTACGCATTGGCAAATGGTCGATTTCTTCGTGGCTGGCGTGCTGAAAGATGTCGCCATAAATCAACGTACAATTCTCGTCCTGGTAGTGATAAATGTTCTTTTTGGCATTGAAATAATCTTCTGGCTTAGCGTAGTGGTCGAAATGTTCCTCGTAGAGATTGAGCAGAATGGCAATTTTGGGGCTAGCTTTGACGAACTCGAGCTGGTGACAGGATATTTCGTAGACGATGATAGTATCGTCTTGAATTTGCTCGAGTGCATCGAAGCAAGGAATGCCAATATTGCCAACTAGGATCGTGTCTTTTCCGGCAGTTTTGAGAATGTGATGCGTCAATGATGCGGTGGTACTCTTCCCTTTTGTGCCTGTAATACCGATAATGGTATTTTTGCAGAAACGTAAAAATAAATCCGTCAGGGAGGTTATTTTTGGGATTTGTTCTTTGGCGACAAATTCGCGGGTGGGGATACCAGGCGATTTGATGACAATATCGAAATTTTTAACGGCGTCGAGGTAATCTGGCCCGCAAAAAGTTTGCACACCATCCAGTTGGAGGTCATTTTGATCGGCGACGGCATATTTGGCTTCGGGTAGGTTTTGTTGAATAAAGCTTAGGGCGCTCTTGCCTTCGCGGCCGTAGCCAAGGATGAGGATGCGCTTATCTTTGAGGTAATTAATGATGTCTTGTTTCATAATTTTGCGAGTAACTCCAGATATTCTTTTGGTATGCTGTGCTCGGGATTGTAATAGTTTTCAATATTGTAGGTTTGTTGGGGGTCATAAAGATTGTTGCGGTAATACTGAAGCAGATATGGTAGATGACCGCGCGTATGCTCGACAGCAAGCTTTAGTGAGTAATTGACTTCCTCACGCGTGCCGACACATTCAAATGGTTTTGTCAAATCTGGGTTAACGAGGCCGAGGAAAATTTGTAGCAGGCTTTGGTCGTTAAGCATGTTTCCGCCAAAAATCTTTTCGAGTTTGTCTAGCGGTACGAACGGGTACAGCATAATAAAAACGTATAGACATTTCGCACAGTGTCCGCACCATTTATTTTCTTTTGTGCCGACATTGCAACTACGGAATATGTCTAGATAGCGTGGGAATTTAAGAAACTTTTGGACGATAATATATTCGTTAATGCAGCGTAATAGGCTGAAATACTTAATTTTAGGAGTAAAGTAGGCGTCGCAGTAGTTTTGGAAGTCTTTTTCGAATTCGTAGCTCTTTGAGTATTGATGATTGATGTTTGTGCCGGCGATATTGCCCTCGTTGGCGGATGCTTCGTTGGAGACGATAATATACGCTTTATTGTTGAGGTAGGCCATGATATAGCCAGCAAAAGCTAGACAGGACGAAAACGGGATATGGCCATTATAGAATCCTTGTTGGTTGAGCTCTAACATGTGTTTGTCGAGAGTCAAGTTGAAGTCGGCGATATCGTTGACTGAATAACCGGCGATTGCAATACATTCTTGGGCGGCGTGATTTTCTGGATATATATCGCGATTATATTGGAGACAAAGATTATCCGCATGCATACTTTGAAGTGCTTCTAGGGTAACGACGGAATCTTTGCCGCCGCCGACTGGGATGAGATTGCCGCTAAAAGTTGCGCCATCAAGCTCGTAGTCTGGATGTTCGGCGGGCGGCTGATCGGCCTTAATCTCTATGAAGTCTTCAAATGGGATGTTGAGCTGATTCACATACATAAACTCGCCAAGGCCGCCATAAAAGAGTTTCTTGAAAAAGGCCTTTTGTTTTTCGTCGAGCGGGCCAGCATTAACGACAAAGGTAGGTGAACAGGTGAGCTTGTAGTAGTTGATGGCATTGATGATGCCAAAGTTGAAAAACATGTATTCTACGAAAGGTACGTTAAACTGTGAAAAGCGAATGTCTGATACGGAGATATCCACCGTGGGCTTGAAAACATGCTCTCCTAATCTGTAGACATATTCGACATGGATCCCATTAATGCTACGCTCTACTTTGTATGATTCGTAGATGAATTCTGGATATTGTTCGCGTAAGTTTGCCTGGTTCTGCATAGCTATATTATAACGCGCAGAGCGAATATCTTTAAGCGCGTGCAGTCAAACCGCTTCGCTTGACTATTTTTGTATTTTGTGATATAATTAAGTAAGGCATCTTAACAAGTAGAAGAAGGGGGTAACTATGAAAAAAAGTGCAAAAATCGTTCTTGGACTATTCATTTCACTGTTTATCGGATTTGCGTGTGTGGCGTATATCTACGCATTGCCGGAAGTCTCTCATGAAGAGCAGCTTCGCGATGTGAAGAAATACGCTGAGGCATTCGAAGCCGGCGAATGGGATGGTCATCTTATATGGAGGATGGACTACCATCGTGGCCGTGATTACTATGCAAAGGCCTATTCGACGCATGGTAACGTGTGGACCCTCAAGGTTGGCGACTATATCGTTACAATTGGGGCTACTCTTGAGGACACATCGACTGATGAGCTCATCAAGGCCTATCGCGAGGGCCGCGGCTGGATCGATAGGCAGGTTTGGAATGCCGACTATACCATTGAATATTCAGAATTCAATGGCGTTTTGTCGAAGCATGATTATCTGACTGGCGAGTCTGATCCGTGGTTCGCTACGGTTGGTCCGTCGGTTAGAGACGACATCAAGTACTTCGACGTGCAGACGTTGGGCGAGCTTTTCCGCTCTGGTTGGGACGGTAGTGGAATCTATTGTCCTACAAGTAGACAGCTAGCCCACATGACGCCCGCGAATGGTCTGATTATATCGTCTGCGCACGGCCATCAGGTCACGCAGGCGTTTCCGGCGTATAGTTTCGATCCCGTTCCCTATGGACGGGCCGAATACGACGAAGAAGGCACCGGCCTAACTTTCGTCGCGTCAGAGAAGGGGGTGGGCGCATATCTCCCCAACGGGGCTGTGGTGGATGAAAAGCCTTGTGCCGAGTTCGACGCCCAGAACGCTTTTGTGCTAATGACGTCGGAGCGGCCAGATGCGGTGGCCTACGTATACGCAGGCGATGGTAGGATTTATCGATTTATGCGCAAGACAATGTCTTTTGAGTTGTTTTGCGATGGGTTTGATTGCCGGCCTGAGCATAAACGCTCGCTATTTATGTTGGAGAGTGGACTTATTATCAACCTCAACGGCGACGAGGTCGGCGCCGTTGAATGAAGATGCTTTAGCCCCGGGGTTCCCGGGGCTTTCCCAGTTTCTGGGGAGAGCTAGCATGAGCACATTGACTTTTTGGCGAAAATTTGGTATAATTAACGAATGGCGAGTGATTCTTCTTTTGACGAGCAAAATATGATTAGGATTCGTGGCGCACGGGCTAATAATCTCAAGAATATTGATATTGATATTCCGCGCGACAAACTAGTCGTAATTACGGGGCTTTCTGGTTCGGGCAAGTCTTCCCTGGCCTTCGATACAATCTATGCCGAGGGGCAGCGCCGCTACGTAGAATCACTCTCTTCTTATGCGCGCATGTTTTTGGGCGTAATGGATAAGCCGGACGTAGATATGATAACAGGCCTTTCGCCGGCGATTTCGATTGACCAAAAGTCCACTTCGCGCAACCCGCGCTCGACCGTGGCTACGGTGACTGAAATCTATGATTATTTGCGTTTGCTATTTGCGCGCATTGGCGTGCCGCATTGTCCAATTTGTCACTCTGAAGTGGCGCGTCGTACAGTTCAGGACATTATAGACCAAGTTATGGCTTGGCCGACCGCATCAAAGCTAATGGTGCTTGCCCCGATAGTATCGCAAAAGAAAGGTTCTTTTTCGCATATTGGTGAGCAGTATTTAGCCAAAGGTTTTGCGCGGGCGCGCGTGGATGGTATTATCTATGCGCTTGATGAATGGCCGGAGTTAGACAAAAACTTACGTCACGACATTCAGATTATCGTGGACCGTTTTGTAATGGCGCCAGATCTTGAGAGTCGCGTTTCGCAATCGGTTGAACAAGCGTTAGATTTGGGCGATGGGATTATGCAGATACTATGCATTAAGGATAATTCTACGGCAATTGGCCAGAATAACATTAATACGACCGATGCGGAAATTGTGACTTATTCGCAGCGTTATGCCTGTCCAAATCATCCAGATGAGCTGATCCCGGAGCTTGAGCCACGCCTTTTCTCGTTCAATGCTCCGCAGGGAGCATGTCCGACCTGCACTGGTCTTGGTACGCGAATGGAAATTGACCCATCGCTAGTACTAAATCCTAGCTTGACCATTGCCGAGGGTGGCATCCGGCCATATAATCGCATTAATCAGGATTCTTGGTGGCTGAAACGCCTGTCGGCGGTGGGCGAACGGCATGGTTTTTCGGTACGAACACCGATTCGTGACCTTTCCGAAGATGCGATAAAAATTATCCTCTATGGTACGGGCAACGAGCGCTACCATGTACGACTTAGTAATGGTTATGAGTATGATGCAGTTTATGAAGGCGTGATTCCGAATCTGGAAAAACGGCACAAGGAAACCGAATCGGATTTTGTGCGCAAGGATATCGAGCGCTTCATGCGTGAGCGAGTGTGTCAGACCTGTCACGGCGCGCGCTTGAAGCCAGTCGTATTGGCGATTACGATTCATGATCTAAACATTACAGATATGTGTGCGATGGATGTTGAGCAGACTCTCGATGTGCTAAATTCGGATCTTGGTCTGACCGAGAGCGAGGAAATGATTGCGCGGCCGATTCTGAAGGAAATTAAGGCGCGCGTAGGCTTCATGAAGGATGTGGGCTTGAATTATCTGGAGCTGGGGCGTTCGGCGGCAACTTTGTCGGGCGGCGAAGCGCAGCGTATCCGGTTGGCTACACAGATTGGCTCTGGCTTGCAGGGGGTGCTCTATGTACTGGACGAGCCGTCGATTGGTCTACATCAGCGCGACAACAACCGCTTGATTGCGACTTTGAAACACCTGCGTGACTTAAAGAATACAGTAATCGTGGTCGAGCACGACACGGATACGATAAAACAGGCGGATTATTTGATTGATATTGGCCCTGGAGCGGGCGTGAATGGCGGTAAAGTTGTTTCGGCTGGAACGCAGGAAGAAGTCGCAAAAGATCCAAACTCGATTACTGGCAAGTATCTGAGCGGCAAAGCTAAGATAGAAACACCCAAAAAGCGTCGCAAACCATCCGGTAAGTTCCTAGAGGTAATCGGTGCGCACGAAAATAACCTGAAGAATATTGATGTGAAGTTCCCGTTGGGTGTCTTTACGGTAGTGTCTGGCGTGTCCGGTTCGGGCAAATCGACTTTAGTGAATGAAATTTTAGCCAATGAGCTACTGGCGCGCCTGAATCGTGCACAAACTGTGCCAGGAGCGCACGAGCGCATTGATGGTATCGAGCATCTAAATAAGGTAATCGTGATTGATCAGTCGCCAATTGGACGTACGCCGCGCTCAAATGCGGCAACTTATACGGGGGTTTTCAATTATATTCGCGAGCTGTTTGCTGAGCAGCCTGAGGCGCAAGTGCGCGGCTACAAACCTGGTCGCTTTTCTTTCAATGTAAAAGGTGGTCGTTGCGAAAATTGCCAGGGTGATGGCGTAATCAAGATTGAAATGCATTTCTTGCCGGATGTTTTTGTAACCTGTGATACCTGCCACGGCAAACGGTATAATCGCGAGGCACTTGAGGTGAAGTTTAAGGGGAAGACGATTGCTGATGTGCTAGAGATGACGGTTGATGAGGCGGTGGAATTCTTTAAGAATTTGCCTTTGATTGCTGGAAAATTGCAGACTTTGCAGGAAGTCGGTCTCGGCTATATTCGTCTTGGGCAGCCGGCGACAACCTTTTCTGGCGGCGAGGCACAGCGCATTAAGCTGGCGACCGAATTAGCGCGCCGTTCGACTGGTAAAACTTTGTATATCCTCGATGAGCCGACCACCGGTCTACACTCCGATGACGTAAAGCGATTGTTGTCGATTCTACAACGTTTAGTTCAGGGCGGAAACTCAATGATTGTGATTGAGCATAATCTTGATGTAATTAAGAGCGCTGATTGGATTATTGATATGGGCCCAGAGGGCGGTCAAGGCGGCGGCATGGTGGTTGCGACAGGTACGCCCGAGGATGTGGCGCGTAATCCGAAGTCTGAGACTGGCAAATATTTACGGGACGTTCTTTGATCAGTCGTTAGTGATTTCGAATTTCTGAAATATATAATTGCCGTTTTCTTTTTTGAAGGTCATACGGTAATGCTCAAAGCCGAGATAATTATCTGAGTTAATGAGAAAATCAGTATTGCCGGCAGTGTCGCTAATTAAGTTGGCCGCATCGACGTCTCTATATAACGTCGTATATTCACCGGTTCGAGTGTTAGCTGTCGTGCTGCCGCCGGCGAAATAGAGATAGGCTATTTTGTCTTTGATTTCGTGCTTGTATTGATAAAAGTGTACGTATCGATACTTCTTTTTGGGGCAAGTAACACGATAAACATAGCGATCAATCTCGGAGATGTATTTGTAGTATGGGCAGCTGTTGAGTAATTGATTCGACGTCGTGCCAACTGTACCGAAGTATTGCATATGCATACTGTTGAGGTTTTTGCTTGTTTCATTAATAACTCTCCATTTTTCGGGGGTGATGGTGTTTTTGTTGGCCTTGCAGTCGGTTTCATTGAAGAGTAATCGGCAACTCTCGGCGCCAAGGTTGGCGACTTGCTTTGGGGATAGACTGGGGTTGCTTGTATATTGGAATAGGGTTGCAGTGATTGCCATTTTGTGGTCAGAGCTCAGTTTGCCGAAGTAGTCGATAAGTTTGCCGTCCGTAAAATATACTCGTGCGCTAAAGGAGCGTTGGTTGTTTTTGAGAAGTACGCCATGCGAGAGGATGGTGCTGGCCTTCGAGACGAGCTGGCGATAATCCGCGTTGCCGGTTGCGATTTCTGGTTGTTGTGGTAGAGATGATGGTTCTGGCGTGGTCGGCGCGACGACTGGTATGGGTTCTGTTTGGGCGGCTTGGTTCTGAGATTGGGCGGTAATATTAATAACGACAATAATGATTGCTGCGATAATCAAGATGAAAACAAAAACTATGCCCGCAATAATGAAGGGTTTCTTGTTGATTGGTGCCTTGTTCTTTGACTTGTTGGGAATATAGCCGGCAGTGGGGATGATGCTAGCTGATGGAATTGTATTGCTATTCATGGCGAAACGATTTGCCTACTGTTTTTAGGTTCGTCCATATAGAGATAATATCCTAGATGCTTACGCTTGTCATCCCCTGTTGTTTAGGGTAAAATATGCACAAGGATAAAAATAGGAAATAATGTTTTATGAGCGAAGATAAATTGTCTCTCGCAAAGCGCGAGTTGACTGGTAAAAAAGTAAAGGTTTTGCGCGATCAAGGCATAATTCCGTCGGTCGTTTTCGACGGCAAGAACGAGCCGGTTTTGACGCAATCGTCATACAACGAGACTGAGAAGGTATTGTTGAGCGCGGGGTATCACTCCCCAATTGATCTCGATATTGCCGGCAAGAAGCAGATGGCGCTCGTGAAGGTTGTTCATCTCGACCCAGTTAAGCGTACAATTATGAATATTGAATTCCAGGCTATTTCTGCTGACCAGGTTGTCGAAGCAACTGCACCAATCGAGATTGTGAACTTTGAGACGTCTGACGCCAGCAAGGCTCATCTTGCTATTTTGCAGGTTATGGAAGAAATCGATGTTAAGGCTAAGCCGGCCGATTTGCCGGAGTCTATCGAAGTTGATGCATCTGGTCTAAAGACTATTGAGGATGGCATTACTGTGGCCGATTTGAAGTTGCCGAAAGGCGTAGAGCTTGCCGACAAAGAGCTCGACCCAGAATCTGCCGTCGCCAACGTTTACGACCCAGCACAAGAAGCCGCTGAGCGCGAGGCCGAGGCTGAGGCCGATAAGGCCGCCGAAGAAGCCCGTGCCGCCGAAGCCGAAGCCGCTGCAGAAGCGCCTTCCGAGGAGAAGAAAGACTAAACAGTTAAACTTGTTTCAGAAAATCTCCCGCATAGCGGGAGATTTTTGAGTAGTTATTTATGTTTTATAAGTCGGTTATCTTTTTGGTGTCGAGCTCATCCATGCAGACGTCGATTAAATCAATTTCTTCAACGTACTTCTTGGCGATTTCGATCTGCTCCTTGTTGAATTTGCTACAGTCAGTTATGCCGTTGCCACCAGCGTAGAACTTCCAGGTGCCATCTTCATCGGTCGATCGATAATATTGAGCAAGACCGCCGCCACCATGCAGGCCATTTTCTTTTCCTTTGATGAACATATACTTACCATCCTTTGAGACGATCATTTTTTCAAATGACAAGTATGATTCACTCCCAATAAGTTTGAAGACGCCTTCAATTTTTGTGTCGAAACCTTCCAGAGAGTGAGTGCTCTTAGCTGGCTCAGTATTTGCTCCATCGGTATTATTGGTTGTTTCCTTATCGGTTTGGTTATTGGCAGCCGTTTCGACATCTTTTTTAAGTTTGGAGATTTCCTCGTTTTTCTTGGAGAGCTCTCCTTGAGTGCCAATAATGAGCCCAATGATAGCGCCAACGGCAACTAGAAAGATTACAATTGCGGCAACCCAACCTGTTTTGGAGCTCGTTTGCGTTTTCTCTGTATTAGTTGGTTGTTCTTTTTGCATTTTTCTACTCCTCTATTTTTTAATTAGCGCTTCGCAATTGGCAACTAGGCGTTCGTGGAAGCCAGCGCGGGCCGCGTCGGCATTTGCGTTATCGCCCTTCCAGGCGTTTAGGGCTGGGTCTTGGAGGGCGCGTGCATACGAGAATGTAACTGGCCACGGGAATGGTCCATTATTGGTGATTTCTTGGAGATTTTCGGTAGCTTGCGTAACGCTTTGGCCGCCGCTAAGGAAGACGACGCCGGCGAGCTCGGCCGGAACGTGAGCTTTTAGCACATCGGCGGTAGCTTTGCCAACTTCCGCTGGCGTAGATTGGGTATGGTAGCGTTTGCCGGCAAGTATCATGTTGACTTTCAAGATGCAACCACGAAGGTTGACGTTCTTATTCTTAAGTTCCTCAAAGAGTGCGTCGAGAATCTTGCTGGTACATTCAATATTCTTTTCGATTGGGTAGTCGCCATCGTAGACCACTTCTGGCTCGACAATTGGAACGATTCCGGCATTTTGGCAATCAAGAGCGTATTCAGCGAGAATTTCGGCATTCTTGCGAATGGCCATGTCGCTTGGGCTGTGGTCGGTAATTTCAAAGGCGGCACGCCATTTGGCAAAACGGGCGCCCATCTGATAATACTCAGTCAGGCGAGTTGGTAAACCGTCGAGACCTTTGGTCCATTTTTCGTCGGAACCCTCAAAAGCTTCGAGCCCTTGGTCGACCTTGATGCCGGGGATGATGCCTTTGCTAGAGAGATAAGTGACGAAATCGCGGCCGTCGTCGGATTGCTGGCGAGCCGTCTCGTCGAAGAGAATAACACCATTGACATATTTTTCGAGTTCTGGCGTAGTGAAGAAAATGTTGCGATAATCGCGGCGGTGCTGTTCGTCGTCGGGGATATTCATAGTTTCGAATTTGCGATGGATTGAGCCGCCTGATTCGTCGGCGGCAAGAATACCCTTCCCTGTTGCTACGAGTTTTTTAGCATTAGTTTCTACTTCGTTCATTAGTTTCTCCTTTGGAATATGCTTTTCAATACGATAATAATCGTCAGTAATTTCTTCTTCAAGTGTGGATAGGTTGGAACTAGCACTTAGAATAGAGCGTTCAATGTTGGTACTAGCTAGTAGTAGCGTTTCGTTGGCACTTTTGCCTAATATGATGGCACCTAGAACAGATGCGCCGATAGTGAGATGTGAACTAAGATGCGTCATAAGATCGACGCGGTCTTCTAGTTGCCAACGTACGCGAGCATTTGCGTATTCTATGTGGTGCGGCGTAATCATGACGAGATTTTCGACATTATAGTTTAGCTTCATGTCGGCAATAACTAGGTCGGCTCGATCAATGAGTTTGCGCATATGCATAGCATTGACGTTGCTGTATTTGCCGACAAACAGAGCGAATTTGACTGTGCGGTGCGCGTCGAGATAAAGCAAGATTTCCTCGGTAACTTCTGGTGATAAATTCGCGCTGCGGTCGATGTAGAGCCATTCGCCATCCTCTTCTGGAATACGCCATTCAGTTTGCTTGTAAGAGCTTGGACTCAGATAACTAACGTGACGATCTTGGCAGAGAATGTAACGGTAGACAGTCTCGGCGTCTTTGGCAACGAATTGTCCGTCGATAAAGTCGGCATCAGTTCCGGCAATTTTAGCATCGATACCGAAGCGCTTCATAACTTCGAGGCTAATGCTGGCGCCGCCATAAATAGAGACGCGGTTGTAGTACTTATGCGTGGAGCCGTCAAAAGCTAAATCTAACCACTTGATGTCGTTTTGATCGGTCTCGAAATTGTTTTGGCGGTTGTCTAGACGCAAATAGACGTCTTTTGTAACATTGCCGACAATCAGAATCTTGCTCATGCTTTTATTGTAGCATAAGTGGCCGAATTACAGTTCGCCCCAGTCGTGTCCCGTAGTGACGTCGACGGCGAGTTTGACTGGCAATTCTGGCGCAACGCCCTCCATGGCTTTCTTGAGAATTTGGGCAACTTCGTTTGCAATTTCTTCGTCGCATTCGATAATCATGGAGTCGTGGACTTGGAGGATGAGCTTGGCGTTTGGCGGAAGGCTAGCGTCAACGGCAAGCATGGCCTTCTTCATAAGGTCAGCTTCGGTGCCTTGGATTGGCATGTTGGCGGCGGCACGTTCGGCGGCGGCGCGAACGAGACGATTGGGGGCGCCAAGGTCTGGTGTCGGCCGGCGACGACCGAACATAGTTTCGACGTAACCATGCGTACGGCCAAAATCAAGTGTGTCGTCGAGATATTTGCGCATTGGTGCGCGAAGCTCGAAGTAGCGTTCGATAAATTGTTTAGCTTCATAGAAACTCATGTCGGCGGCGTCAGATAAACCTTTAGGGCTCATGCCGTATAGTATGCCAAAGTTGATAACTTTGGCGGCGCGGCGCTGAGCTTTAGTAACTTGTTCCATTGGGATATGGAAAGCATCGGCGGCGGTCTTGGTGTGGATATCGAGACCGGCGTTAAAATCGTCAATGAGTTTTTGGTCATTGGACAGAGCGGCGGCGAGGCGAAGCTCGAACTGGGCATAATCGGCGGAGACAAAGACTTTTCCTGCTTCAGCAACAAAGCAACCGCGGATACGCTTGCCATCTTCGCTGCGCACAGGGATGTTCTGAAGATTTGGATTGATACTAGAAAGACGACCGGTTGCAGTGACGTCTTGGGTGTAGGTAGTATGGATGCGATGATTTTGGTCGGCAAGAGTCGGTAGGGGCGTGATGTAGGTACTAAGCAACTTCCCTACTTCACGATAGCGCTCAATGAGCGGAATGATTGCATGTTGGCCACGGAGCTTGTCGAGCTCCTTGGCGCCAGTAGAATAAGCGCGTTGAGTCTTTTTAATACCCTGCGTGGGGAGGCCGAGATCGTCGAATAGAACTTGCGATAGCTGGATGGGTGAGTTGATATTAAAAGATTTGCCCGATAATGCGTAGATTTTTTGTTCTAGTTCGGCGATTTCGGCGGAAAATTCTTGCCGAAGCGCATCGAAACGTTCGGGTGCGATGGCCACGCCTGTGCGTTCCATTTTATAGAGAACAGGAATGAGGGGCATGTCAAAATCGGTAGCAATAGCTTCAAGTTTGGGAATGGCGGCAAGTTGTTGGCGTTGCTTGACATAATCCTCCTTAGGATCGCCAAGATCAATGAAACTCATCTGGTCATTTTTGCGCGCAAGTGGATCAAGCAGAAAATCGACCTGGCCAAGATCCCAGAATGGCTTACCGTCGAGGATTTCTTGAGCCAGTTTGGGGTTGTCGTGCATATCGGCTTTGACGTTGCGCGAAAGATAAAGATTATCAGGTATTTCTACTTCAACGTCGGCGGGTGGTGGCAGAATGTCGGTAGGGATTTGGCCTGGTTGCGGTGTTGTATTTTTGACAATACTGGGTTTTTGTGGTGTGGTATTTTTTACAACAGGGTCATTAAGGTTAGTGTTGGGGTATAATTTGACAAATTTGCGGATAAGAGAGTTGAATTGGAGCTTTTTTAGCCCGGCTATAACTTTTTCGGGACTAAAATCGGCCAGTTTGGTAGCATCTGGATCGAAGTCGACGGGTGCATCGAATCTGATTTGAGCTAGTTGCTTGCTAATGAAGGCTAGTTTTTTGCCGTCGCGGAGTTTCTGCCCTGTTGCTCCGCTAATTTCATCGATGTGATCGTAGAGATTTTCGAGCGTGCCGTAATCCTGAAGCAGCTTGACGGCACCCTCTCGCCGATGCCGGGTACGCCGGGGATATTATCTGACGAATCGCCTTTGAGCGATTTAAGGTCAAGAAATTGAGCTTTTTTGAGACCATATTTAGCTTCAACGTCTGGAATGTTGAACTCGGCAACGTCGGAGAAGCCGCGTTTAAGTTGATACATTTTAATATGATCATCAACGATCTGGAGCATGTCGAGGTCGCCGGAAATGATTTCGACGCGTTTATCGGCGGCTTGCGCCTTCTTTGCAAGTGTGCCGATAATGTCGTCGGCTTCATAATCGTCAAATTCGTAAAGCGGAATATGGAAGGCTTCGAGAAGTTCCATGAGATATGGAATTTGGGCATAGAAATCTGGTGGGGCGGGTTTACGGTTGGCTTTATAGTCAGCGTAGATTGCGCGACGGCTACGGATGTTAGTTTTAGATTTATCCCAGGCTACGGCAATATATTCTGGTTGGAGTTTTTCGATAATTTCAATAAGCATGGCGGCGAAGCCGTAGACGCCGCCAGTTGGTGTGCCGTCGGGGAGTGAAAGGTGACCCATTGCATAATAGCCACGGTAAAATACACTCTTACCGTCAATAATTGTCAAATTTTCGCGTTCATCCATTATTTATCCTCCGTGTTTGTTTGTGGTGTCTGGCAATTATCCTTGATTGGATAGCGTACATATCCATCGACGAGGTAGTTATGGTTATACCAATCTTCATTGGTATAGGAGAACGAGTTTTCGGGGTGTTTGAATTTATAGAACAACGAACTGGTCGGGATGTGATGCTCGTTTATATATGTTAAGGATAAGCATTCAAGTGAAGCGGTTTGTTCGAGGATATCCTTGATAATCGCGTTGGTTTGGATGTGATAGGAAATGTTATCGATACTCATAGTGGACAGTAATAGTATTACGACCATTGCGCATGCCATGTTGCACTTTTGATTGAGTTGTGATGCAATTTCGGAGATAAGGAAGGTGCCAGGTACGAGGAGTAGGCAAAATACACTCGCCGTGATGCGCCACATGATAGAATCGAAAGTAAAACACCCGGCGATGTAAATGAGCGCATAGACAATAATGGCGGAGAATAGCTTGACGCGCGTGTCGCGGCGACGTTGGCGGTAAATAACTACCAGCGCAACGGTAGCGATAAACAGAAACGGTAAATAGTGAGAATAATTTGCGACCATGTTGCTAAAGAAGCGCGGAATTGCGTTGGCGGGATCGTTCCATAGGTCGCTGATTTTGGAAGAGGAAAGATAATTGCCCGAACGACCAATGGTGGCCGCAAAGCCGTGGCCAATGACATATTGCATAATGAAGCCTAATAAAATGCCAATTAGCGCGGGAAGATGGTCGCGTAGGTATTCGCGGATTTTTTTGGTTTTAACTTTGCGAATAACGGCAATAATGGAACCGCCGATAATCATAGCAAATGCGATGAATGGATTGAGCTCCAGGGATGCACTAAAGCAAAATGCGCAGATGATAAATGTTGCGAGATGGGCGCCGCGATGTTGGCTGTTTTTGAGTATTTCGTTTCCATAAAACCATTGATAGAAGAATAAGAGTGCGAAGAAGACGGCGGGTACATAGTTGTGGACGTTGGAGAATCCACAGAAGAACATTTGAGTGAAATCCGATAGTAGGAGCCCAATTGTGGTGAGTGCGGCAGTGATGGCGTCGCGGTAGCATAGCTTCGGCCTTTCGCCGTGCGCCAATAGGACAATCATATAGATAATACCAACACACATGAGTGAGTTAATGAGGCGGAACAAAGTGTTTAAACCAAAGCTCGGCATTGTAGTGAAAGATGGGATGATCATGATGTGGATGGTTTGCCCGAGTCGTGGGATGTAATTTAAGCTGTCGCGGATGCAGGCATTGTAGGCTTCAAGTGTCTCGGCTTTAGCAATACATTTGGCTTGGTGTGCGTCTTCGCCAGAAATTGGCTTCATGAGCATTTCGGCGCCAAAGAATAGAATGATGAGCCCATAGATAATAGCGGCGATGATTTTTTGCTTCTTCACGATGGTTTTATTATAGCATCTGGGACCTCAGTTGGTAGTTTACGTAATGGAATGGTCGAGGTATCGAGTTGAGCCGAAGGGGATTTTGGTTTTGACGTGCTCGGTGCCACACGAAGCGGCAGAGTGGATTTTGCGAGCACCAAAACGATAGTTGATTTTATCAATGGCTGCACAGACGTGTTCCGCGCGGTCGATTTGGCTTTGGTAAAAAGCAAGTTGCGGGTCGGCCTGTTTTTGGAGCTTATACAATGTAACGCCAATGATGCGGGCGGGGCTAGGTAATTGCTTGAATAATTCGCTGGCAGCACGGCAGATGTCGCGGTCGGTAGCGATGGCGCGTTTTAGGATAGTGGATTTATGGTAGTAGACGTCGTCATAGCCGTAGATCCAAACGAAAATGCCGCGTGCGTAAAGGTTTTTGCTGCGTAGGCGGTATCCCACATCTTCAGAAAGATGCAGAATTCGTGCGCGAGTTGCCTCTCTGCTGAGTTCCCTGCTTTCCATAACGTATTGGCGGCCGACGGATTTGATGTCGCTTGCATAATCGTCAACTTCGAAGCCGCGCAGGCGTTGATACCATTTGGCGCCATCAATACTTTTGTAGACGAGTTTGACGAGAGTCTGCTCGTCGGCGTCGAGAAATTGGAGTGGCGTGAAAATATTAACCGCATTTAGCCGACGTTCCATGCGCGTATTGATGCCGGGGAGATCGGTGAGTTCGAGCGTAGCGAAGATGGCGCGCTGGTTTGTTGGTGTAATTTCGTCAAGACCATCGGGCTTATGTAGTTCGGCGGCGAGTTTGGCGAGAAAGCGATTGCTAGCAATGCCGACATTGCAGCGCATGTAGTCACCGACTTCTGTAAGGAGGCGCCGTTTGATTTCGCGGCCGATTTCGGTGCGGTTACGCGTTTTGATATGTGGCGGTGCGGCGGCGAGATTAATAACACCTTCATCGATGGATTTCATGACAACGTCGGAAGAATAATCCTGCATGATGTGTTTGAGTTTTTCGTGAACGAAGATGTATTTACTGGGTTCGGTTTCGGCGAAAATAATGTCCTTGCAGATAGCTTCGGCTTCACGGCGGCGCATGCCGACTTTGATGCCTTTTGCCTTAGCTTCGTAGCTGGCGGCAATAATGCAAGCGTTGGGCGTGATGCGGTTGGTAATAGCGACCGGTCGGCCGCGTAACATGGGGCGAGATTGTTGCTCGATAGTGGCGAAGCAAGAGTTGAGATCGATATGCATGACGTCATTCATAATGGTCACCTTCGAATTCTAAGAACCAATTGAGTGAATTGGTGTCAAGTGTAATGCGATAATCGGTAGCGTCGTCGGTAAGGTCGAAAGCATAGATGGTTTTGAGGCCATCATATTTGGGATGGACGAGACCGACCTGTGCAACTTGCACTTCCCTTCCGTTTTGCATACGAAAGGCAATTGGGCGACAGTGACCGAGGATGTTGCGCGAAAAAGTGGCGTCCACTTCGATGGGTTCATGTAAATTTTGTTGTAAGATTTGATCCATAAAAATCCTTTGCTGATTGCGATTGATAGATTGTAGGGGTTGACGCAATATTGGCGTCGATTTTTATGAATCTGAATCAGGGGCCGAAGCATGATTCGATTGATATTATTGTAGCAGATTTTGCATTCATTTTTGAGAGTATGGTGAAAATGTCCAAGATTTTTTGACAAAATAACCATACACTTGGAGAGCGTGTGGTTATTTTCGGCGCTGGCGTTTTAGCGAGATTGCTTGCACGATTTGATAATGAATTGCAGATACTAATATGGATGTCGCAATCAATAATAAAACATTTACGCGTGAGCCGTAATTGATTGATAGGGCTTGCATGATACGGATAACACCGTAGTGCCACATGAATAGTGGCAGACTAATGGCGCCTAGATAATTAAATAGTTTGCCATGTAGGTTGCTAGTGCGGCTTAAGCCGGAGGTTGTAATGAGTGTAGCAAAGAACAACACTACAATGCATAATTCGACTGTCTGATTGTTGGCATAAAAAAGCCCCCCGACGGGGGCGAAAGGTGCTGAAGTTGCCGACGTATACGGTAGCGCACTCATCTGACTTTATTAATCGTCTTTGATAAATCCGGTGCCCTTGCAATATGAGCATGGTTGAGTCAAGAGGGGTCCATTAAGGAATGACATATATTGTTTCCCATTGCGACAATATGGGCAACAATGTACTCCTGAAGACGGCTTGCGACTTTTGGATTCCCCCCTCCTTTTGAACGGGTTGCGTATGTGTATTGCCATTTCTATCCACCTCCTTGTGGCAATTGCGATTTTTGGCGACAACGTCATCATATTATACAATCAAAAACGAGCCATTGCAACAGTTGGCGGCTGGAATATTACTCGGCGATTAGCTGGTCGTAAAATGCTTTGGTTGGATTACTGTTTGTCAGTGCGGCGCTAGTGTCTGGTAAATTTAGCTCCTTGATGTGCTTAAAAACAACTTGGATGAGGTGCTTTATCTCGGCATTTTCTTTTTCATTAAACTTGAGCTCAAGCGATACGATGTCCCCCTCTTCGTCTGGGGAGATATAATCAATGCGCCCGGAAGTAACTTTGTAATTGCGAAAATCTTTGGAATTTTCGATGAGAAATTTGTAGAAATAAAGTTGGATTTTATAGGCAAAAGTTGCGTCGTAAGTGCTCCATTTATGTTTGGCGTTGCCGGTTTTGAAGTCGGAGACGGTGATGGTCTTGTGTTCTTCGTCGATTTCGACGCGATCGATTTTGCCGGTCATGATAGCATCGCCGAGTGTGATGGTTTCCGTAAAGAAACCGCGTTCGGATTCGGCGTTAGTATTGCGGATGAGGTCGCCCCGTTCGGCGAGGAATTTAGTAAGTTCGGCTTCGCCACGTTTGTGCAAGTCTTCTTTGGTTTTATCGTCAGTATCGGCGCCGTCGATACGCTCGTTGAAGCGCTTGATTGCTTCGTCGTTGCTGATGTTTTCTTTGTTGATTTCGTCCATGATTTCGTGGATGAGGCTGCCGTAGATGAGGGCGAAATTGTTCGTTTCGTCGCCCGGTTCGCCAATAATATAACTGCGTAGAAAACTAATTGGACCGTCGCCATAGCGCAAATCTAGAAAGGTATTGAGGTGAGTTGGTGAGATGCGATACTTTTCGACGTATGGTCGGAGTAAGTTTTTTCGCGTCTCGTTATCCGGGATGTAGTTATCAAGCCACTTGTCTGGCGCAATGTCGGTTGGCGATAGTTCTTCGCAGTCGCTTGGAATGATGGTGGCGTATTTGTCGGGTGTAGTTTTGCTAATTTGGGAATGATTATCATTTTCGCGGATGTCTAGATACTTGAGGCGGTCGGTTCCGTGACCGGCGAAGTCCGAGAGGCTATATGTGATATATAAATTGGACTTGGCACGCGTAATGGCGACGAAAAGAACGCGAATTTTTTCGTCGGCGGAGTCGCCAGTATGGCGAACATGTTCAAGGTTGCGTGGTAGAGTAATGAGATCTGTATTCCCTTTTGCCTCGCTCCAGTTTTTGTTGTCGGCCGCGATGAGGAAGACATGTTCGTATTCGAGACCCTTAGCCGAGTGGACGGTTTGAAGTTGTACGGCTTGGTCAGATTCGTGATATGGCGATTTATTAAGTATTGGCATTTCGGCATTATTATATGCATCGAGTGTGCTGATGAAGTCGGCGAGTTTTAGCTTGTTTTGGCTGTGGGCTTTCTTGGCGTTCAACATGTCGCGAAGAGTGTTGAGATTGCTGAATAATTCGTAATGGTCAAGTTCGTTCTCGAAGAGTTTTCTGCAGACATTATTAATTATATATTCAGCAGAGTAAGTGTCGATTTTGGCGGCGAGTTCTGTGATATAGTTTGCGATTTTTTTGAACTGTTCATTTTCGCCATTTAGCATAGTCTCGAGGATACTTTCCTTGTTGCGGCGAGCGGATTGGATAAGCTCGATTATATCCGTTGGCGTTAACTCCCAGCACGGCATAGAAAGAAGTGGGAACCAATATACATCGGCATATTTTGGGTTTTGGGCGACAGCGAGCAGAGCGTGGCAGAAATTTAATAGCTCATTAATGTGCGCGTCTTCGAGAATATTTTCTCGACGGGTGTAAGAAACGGGGATATTCAGGCTGTGTAAATATGGCAAAATCGAAACGAGGTATTTGTGTTTTGGTGCGATGATGGCGATTTGGTCGCCCCTTGTTCCGGAGTCGATAAGTGTGCGGATTTGTTTAGCAATATACGAATACTCGGCCTGGTAGGCTTTGAATTCGCGGATTTCAATATTGGTTTGAGCGGGCGGGTTTTCGGCGCTAATATGCTTGTCGATATTAACGTTGGGGGCTTTACAGAAGCGATCAAGCGCCTGTTCGATAATGTTGTGAGAAAGTTCAAGAATTGGTTTTGACGAGCGATAATTCTTGGTTAGGAAGATTTGTTTGGGATGATATTTGGCGTCGAAATCGAAGAAGTTGGAAGTGTTGGCTCCTTGGAAGCCGTAGATGGCCTGGTCGTCGTCGCCAACGGCCATAATATTGGGCTTTCCTTCGTTGCTGGGGTTGTCCGTGAGTAGCCCGACGAGTTGCGCCTGAGCGTCGTTTGTATCCTGGAATTCGTCGAGAAGGATGTATTGAAAGCGTTCTTGCGCATTATAGCGCTTCTCGTCGTCATTCTTGAGCAGATCGATGGCGTTTAGGATCATGTCATCGTAATCGAAAAGACCGGCTGAATTCAACGCGGCGCTGTATTTTTCCATGATATTTGCGAGACTGAGGAGCTTCTTATTGGCAATATCGTCGCCGAATACGTATTGGTCATTTTTGTCTTTTTTGAAATACTTGTCGCGCCATTTGCCTGGTAACTTAGTGGATGGCTTAGCGGAATTTTCCTCGGCAAGTAGAGCTTCGGCTAATGTGCGGTAGTAGATTTTAGCGATAGGCTCAATTTTGCCGACGATGTAGTCTTTGGTGCTGGGCGCATCGACGAAAGATTTTAATTTTTCGAGGATTCTGCCGTAGATCTCGGCGGATTTTGGATAACGGACTCCGCGGGTCATTTGAACATCTTCGGATATTACTAAGTACATTTCGGCACAATCGATTTGGTTACGATTGACGATTTTGCGAATATCTTCTGGACTTAGCGCGGCGGACTTCAAGTCGGAAATGGCGGAAATAATTGAGCTAGTATAATATTCTGGCCGTAAGATGTCTGTAGGGTCTAGTGTTTCTTGGATGGCGCGAATCATGGTGAAGCGCTCCAATTCGTCGATAGCTGCAGTGAGGTCTGGGCGATGTTCCTGAAGAATATAAGAGCCGAACGCGTGGTAAGTTTGAATTTGGACTTTGTAGGCTTCGGGACCTATGAAATCCGTGAGGCGCTTGCGCATATTACTAGCGCCAGTTTCAGTGAAAGTTAAACAAAGAATATTTTCTGGGCCAACGTCGGTTTGTTTGAGAATATTGGCGGTGCGAATTGATAACAGCTGTGTTTTGCCGGTGCCGGGTCCAGCGATGACCAGGAGTGGACCATCGATGTAATCGACGGCTTCACGTTGCTGTGCGTTGAGGTTTTTGTATGCTTGCTCAAAATCCATATCTTTATTATATCGCAAGATATGTCTTATAATGGAGGCATGCCGAGAGGTAAAAGTGTCAAAAAGGTGGACCCTAGTCAGCATGACTTGGATGTGGATTTTGTACAAAGGTATTATCGACGGATTATTTATCTTGAAATAATCGAATCGCACCCTTCTTCTATGCGTGACGCGATAATTCATTTTTTCTACTTAAAAGATGGAAAGATGCTGGAATATGAGGTATGTTATTCGGATTCAGCAGAGTTTTATTGTAATGTGATTGGCCTAATTGATCGATATACCTTTGCGGATATGTTCCGTAGTTATAGATTCCGCACGAATGATTATTCATGCCGTGTACTGATTCATAAAGGTGTGATTTTGGGGGCGAATAACGATTTGGGCGGATTTGTGTTTCAGAATAATCAGAATAGTTTTTTGATTAGTCCGTACGAGCGCGAGGTATTCGAGCGTTTGAATAATAGTTTGCTGAATTATACGGATGGGGTTGCACAGTTAGTGCGTGTGAGGCGTTTGCTTATGAATGAAAAGTTTCGCAAGATTCATGACGAGTTTTTTGGTAAAATTGGCGTCGCTTCGTTAAACGACGGAGAAACAATCAAAATGCGCTATGCGGATAGCATTGCGAATAATAATGTGATAACTGACGCGGTATTATTTGATGAATACTTAGATATGGTCAATGCGATTCCGATGTCGGATTTTACGGACCAAAATGTCGTGACGCAGTTAGCAAAGAGCTCGTGCGACACAAAGCAAATCTTGATTGACAATTATAGTAACTTTTTATTTGCGGACGATAGTGAAATTGAATTTGCTGCGATGATTCTTGACCTATTTCTGCATCGTAAGAAAAACAGGCTTTCATTGGGAGATTGGGCGCATTGTGTTAATTATATTCGCTACTTGAATGGCGATGCGTATTTGCGTGATTCTGAGGCCGAATATGGGTACGAAAAAGATTTATTATTGTACCGCGCTAATTATGTTTTGAAGAATGTGCAGTTGCCGAAGTTGGTGCATTTTATTTATGATTTCTTTGATTTTGGTAATCTTTCGAGAAATATTGGAACGTTTTATCTGCGCTTAAATGAGCTGGTTGGCGAAGATATTCGTAGCAAATATACGCATTTAGAGACTATTAATGTCAGTCTGAAGAGTTTGCAAGAATCGCAAAATCTTGCCGAATTCTTTTTGGAACCGAAGTTGGTGAATTTCTCTACAGCGGCAGATAAAGAAATTAAAAAGCAATTACTATCTGGCGAATATGATCGCGTTTTTGCAGCTTACTACTTATGTAATTATATGCAGGTGGCGGATTACAAAAAATATAGCGACGTATTACCAGCGGTTTTTAGTATCCTGAAGAATCTACAGATCAAAAACGAGGATGATTTTGAATTATTTTGGATGGCCGGTGAGTTGCTGAATGAATTTTGGAAATTAATTCCGGAAGAAGATGCCGAGTTGCAGGGAGAAATTGAGAAGCTAGTTTATGCTACGTACTGGCAACGTGTAGGTGATGTTTGGCCTGTCATTCATCGGAATGAAGTGAGTTTTACTGACGAATGGCGCGCGCTAACTTTTCGAGAATGTCTAGGCTGGCTAATGTGCTTAAAGAATGAGAAGTTGCTGAATAAGGAGCTTAGGGGATATTTGTCAGTAAAAGGTGGCGATGATTTGGACATTGCCGATCCAGTTGATAGAAAACGATATTGTATGAGTTTTTCTAAGCAAAAAGACCACAGTTTGGATCAGTTTATTGGTAATAATGGCGACGATGAGTCTTGGTATCGAGTGGCAATTTATTGTGATGATATTTCGGATGGCGACATTTTTGCTAGATTAATAAACGCCGAGCGACCGCTAACGAGGAATAAACATGTGCAAAAGATGGCTTTGGAGCAGTTATTGCTTAAGGTGAGAAATGACAAAGACGCTAAAGCCTTGTTTTCGGCTTGGTTGGAGCATTTCGATGAGTATATTGAGTTTCTGCAGCGATTTGCAGGTAATCACGTAAAGGCCAAGAGGGCCGCGCTTGATATGTTAGTGGCGGTTTGCGAATCTATTACTAGCGTGGCGGAATTAGACTATATATCCGAGTTGTCGCAAATGTTGTGCAAGAGATATTCTGACGAATCGTTTAGCGAGTCGGTTAGGCATGCGCTTGAGATTGCCGATGCGCGACTTCGCAAAACAAAATTCCAGCGTAGAGATATTACGCCGGAATATGTGAGAAGCTTGTCTTAATCGACTTGACTGACGTGATTATAGACCTCGTTAATGAGTGGATAGTTTTCGCGATCTACGCGCGCGAGGGCGGAAAGACCTTCGATGGTTTTGAGTTCTGATAATATTTCTGATAAGGCCTTCCCCTCGCGCAGGCGAACTCCACAAGTATAGTTGCGCGAAGTTCTATTCGTGCAGGTCGCAATAAGGTCGCCGATACCGCAGGCAAGCTCGGTTGTATGTGGATTGGCGCCGTGGTCTTCGAGATATTTTTGCATTTCGGCATGGGCGTGTTGGATGAAAATGGCGGAATCGTTTTCGGAGTCGCTGTGATATCCGGTGCCGATAGCGTAGATATTTTTTAGAGTGCCGCAAAGCATAATGCCAAGCGGGTCGTCCTGTAGTTCAATTTGGACTTGTTCATTTTTGAAAATACCGAGAGCGAATGGCGCAGACGCAGTGAAGGTGGTTGGTTTGCCGTCGATGATTTCTTGAGCGAAACCGGGGCCGGAAATGATGGAAAATTGGGCAAAATCGCTGAAGATATTGAGGTCGTCGAGCCCTTTGGACGCAAGGACGGTGGGGAGCGCCTTGAGGCGTTTTGGATAGTCTGCGAGGAAATCTGGCAAGACGGCGGATGGGATGGTGATAATTATGGCATCTGTTTGGCTGGTTGCTTGATCTAGATTGATGTCTGGGTAAACGTATGGATCATAGTATTTAATGTTGTGGTGGTTGTCGGTGAGGATTTTGCCGAGTGCGCTTCCGAATGCTCCGGCGCCAAGAATCGTGATAGTCATGGGTTTATTGTAGCATAACATGATATGTACGAGCTTTTGCCGCCTTTCATTGAATGCATGATTAAAATGTCAAAGATTTTTTGACAAAATTGCCAGAGTCTCAATATGCGGAGTGCGCGGGAAAAAGTTAAAGGGTTGAAGCTTTTTGATGCGATACTCATTTAGCATTGCGATATCGCGAGCCTGCGTGATAGGGTTGCAGCTGAGATAGATGATAGATTCGGGGCGCACGGTGTTGATTTTTGCGATGAGTTTAGGGTCGCATCCGGCGCGGGGAGGATCGAGAATAACCGTACAGTCGGGCGTGATGTATTCCGTAACATCTTCGGATTTAGCGAGGATGCATTGCGCATTGGTATGGGCGGCATTGTTTTGCATTTCGGCGAAAGCTGCGCCATTAACTTCGACGAGCGTAAGCTTGCGGTTGCGGGCGACGGATAGGCCAATGCTGCCTACACCGGCATATAGATCGAGCACTTTGTCGGTGTGAATGTGCTGGGAGATTTCTTCGAGCACGAGTTCGTAGACTGGTAGATTGATTTGAAAGAAGCCGTTAGGTGAATAGGAGTATTTATAACCGTTCAGCGTGTCGCTTAATGATTGCATGACTGGATGAGCTTTGCCGTTTTCAAAAAGAGCTGAAGATACCTTGCCTTGTTGATCGCATCGAATTAGTAGCGATTGATAAGTGCGCGCCTCAGCGTGCTCAGAGTTGAGCTTGGCGATAATCTTTTGCGCTTCGGCAAAAATTTCCGGTCGCTCAATGGAACTTTGCGAGATAGGGGCTTTGCGATGAGTGCCACGAGTGTGGAAGGCGAGGTGAATTAGATTATCTTCATTGCTCCAATATAACGAATATTCCATTTTGTTACGATAAAAGAAATCCTTGCCATCAGTGGCAGTCGGTAGAACAGCGGCGTGGATATGTTGTTGATGGAAACATTCTTCAACGAGGAGTTGCTTTTGCTTTAGCTCTTCGGAGTAATCAAGGATTTGCCAAGGGCTGGTGGCGAGATAGCAAGCATCCTTTGGCTCGATGCGATGAGGTGAGGCCTTAACGATTTTGGTCGCAACTCCCTCGCAATAAGTGCGTTTGTTTTTAGTAATCTCAAATTCGACTGCTTCGCTGGGCAGAGCGTTCCAGAGGAAAGCCTTTTTGCCGTCGCCTAGCGTTGCAATGCCCTGCCCACCTGGGACGAGTTGGTCTATTATCGCATTCATTAGTGGTATTATAGCAGACAATTGGTCGCTGCTTGATTTATGCGCGTTCTCGTGCCATAATATTCAAATAATTTTTTAATGAAAGGGGGTGAACGTTTTATGCTCGATGTCGTGAAAAATGTAGTAAAAGCGGCAGTTGTCATCGTTGTTGGTTATTGTGTCGCTATCATGATGATCGTGGCAGTGTGCGATAAGCTCGATTTGCTTGAAGAGTGATTTTGTGCACATATAAAGTGAGCCGCTCCGAGAGCGGCTCTTTTTTCAAGCTGTAGGCTTCTGGTCCGGTTTGTCGAACCCGTCTTTATTAGTTTTGCCAACCTCGGGCAGCGCTATGGGCCTGCGGTCGAAGTTGACGCTGAACCTTACATTGTACGGGTCGACGTGTATGTCGATACTCGTACGCAACGCGAGAGCCATTGCGACTCCTGCCAGACCCTTTACTGCCGTAGCAATGGCTACCTTCTGATTATTTTTCATAATACGGTCCCTCCCTTCCGTAAAGAAATTGCTTGTGAGATATTTCTATTATATCACACTTGGACGAAATAGTCAAGTATGCGTACTATTCGTAGCGGAGTGCGTCGATTGGGTTTTTGTGGGAAGCGCGGCGAGCAGGGAGGGTGCCAGCAAGGAAGGCGATGGCCATAATAAGGGCGGTGACGGCAATGATGTCTTGGATGGTGTAGATTACGAGGTTGAAGGTTGGGAAACTTTCAAGAAAACCACCTGGCGCATGAAAGGCGGCGTTAGCGATGTTGCCAAGAATCATAGAAAGGACAATGCCAAAGACCGAGCCCCAGAAGCCGAGCATGATAGCTTCAAGGCTAAAGCTAAGGAAGACGTGAACGGAAGACATACCGAGGGCCTTGTCGAGACCGATTTCGCGGGTGCGCTCTTGGACGGACATGAAGAGTGTATTGATGATACCAATGGCGGCGGCAAGTAAGGCAATGAAGCCGAATATTTTGAAGACGGTCAAAATAACGTCGAAGAAGGTTTTGATGGTTCCGATGATATCTTCGATAGTCATGGCGCTTAGACCGATATCTTCGAGCTTCTCTTTGATTTCGTCGGCCGAGTATTTGTTCGAATCGTAATTAGCTGCGACGGCAAGGGTGCGGTTTTTGTATTCTTCGGGGTAATACTTGGTGTTTTCGTCATAAATGTCGTCGGCGAGCTTATTGTTAGTATAGGAATAGCCCATGGAGACGACGCCGGGGGCTATCACGCCAACTACTTTTGCGTCAAAGATTTTCTCTGTTCTCTTGAATTGGTCGACGACGACAAGCTGGATTTTTTTATTAATTATACTGTCATTGGTGTAACCGAGTGCCTCTACGTACTTGTTTTCAATAACGATTTGGTAGTCGTCAGCCCTGAGGTCGAGTTGGCCGCCTGATACGGTGTCAACTTTGACGTTGCCTGGTGGCAATGCCTCTGCGCCGATGAGATACTTTTTGTCAGTTTCTTTGCTAGTAACATAAGAGATACTGAGAGTCTTCTGTTCGACGATGCTATCGGCGTCGATGCCGTCGACTTTTTTGAGCTTTTCGAGCTGTTCTTCTGTAATGGGCGACATACCGTCTTGTTTTTTGTCTGGATTATATTCGATGGGGCCCCCGTCGCCACTGCCTATCATGCTCTGAGCACCCTCGAGCGCGTCGAAGGAGTCTTTGGAGACGATGGCAAGATAGCCGTCGCCGCCATAGCTATCGACCTGACTGTCAATAAAACCATTAACGCCCGCCTGAATAGCGGAGGTAGATATGATAGCGAATGAGCCTATAAAGATGGCGAGAATGGTCAAGAAACTGCGGAGCTTGTTGCGCAATAGATTAGCGTTGGCGTCGCGGATAATATCTAGGATACGCATTATTCGTTTTCTCCTTCTTCTATTTTGATATGTTTAGTGGGATGGTTTTTGTCGAGCATGCCATCGATATTGTTGTCGCCAACGATTTCGTCGATTTCCTCGTCGCCGTCATCGTCTGGCTCAAATTCTCCAGAAGAATCGGATACGATACGTCCATCCTTGATACGGATTTGGCGGCTACATTTGTTGGCTAATTCTTGATCGTGCGTAACGATAATGAGCGTAATTCCCTTTTCGCGATTGAGTCTAAATAAGAGGTTGGCAATCTTGTCGCCGGTGGCGGAATCGAGGTTGCCGGTTGGCTCGTCGGCAAAAAGAACCTTTGGGTCGTTAACGATGGCGCGAGCGATGCATACGCGCTGTTTTTGGCCGCCCGACAGGTCGTTTGCTTTGTTGTTGCGCTTGTCGTCGAGTTCGACCGTTTTAAGAGCGGCAATGGCGCGACGGCGACGTTCGCGGAAACCAACCCCGGCTATTTTTAGTGGTAGCACAACGTTATTAAGAACGGTGTCATTAGGGTTCATGAAGAAGCTTTGGAAGACAAAGCCAAATTCTTTATTGCGGATAGTATTGAGGTGGCGAGATTTGAGTTTGGCGGTTGGTCGGCCATGTAGGGTGATTTCGCCGCGGCTAGGCTTGTCTAGGAGGGCTAAGAGGTGCATAAGGGTGGATTTGCCGGAGCCAGATTTACCGACGATTGCGACCGACTCGCCTTCGTGAATATCGAACGTGATGCCGCGCAGGGCGTCGAATTTGCTGTCGCGTTTACCGTAGGTCTTGCGTAAGCTACGAGTACTAAGAATTACTTTGCTCATAATGCTATTTTAACATATGCTCGAATGCCGGATGACTCGACAGTTCTCGGGTGCTATGCTAGAATATTTGAAGATTGGACCGTCGCCAAGCGGTAAGGCACTGGGTTTTGGTCCCAGCATTCGCAGGTTCGAATCCTGCCGGTCCAGCCACAATGAAACAGAAAAAGACCCGTAGGGTCTATTTTTTGTTTCATTGCTCGCCGTAGGCGATGCAGGATGAGATTTTGGATGGATTGGACGCGGAGTGATTCGGGAGCTACTTGATTACGTAAAATGAGCTATACTGTAGATATGGATCAGGATGATACTGATGAGGAGAAAGCTATCCAGGAGCTTGAATTGAGTCGAGACGACGAAGATTCGGAAGAGCTCTGGGCTTGTTGCGAATGATGATTGATAACGCAAATGTCAAATATGTATCAGGTGCGCGCGCTGACTATTTAATGTTCCCTGCTCTCGAAAAATATCCTGAGCTTGGCGCGGCTTTTGCGGTTCGTGGCACAAAGGGATATCATTATGAGCCGATTTCAGAAGAAGCGAATTATGCCGGTATTGCGGCAGAGCTAGGAGTACCAATTGATAGCTTAACAATGCCCTTTCAGAGCCATACAGCCAATGTGGCGGAGTGCCGTGAGGATGCGAAAGAATATAAAGACACTGATGGGTTGGTTACTGATTTGCGTAACCGTGTACTATGCACGAAGGTCGCGGATTGTGTTTCTTTGCTGTTTTATGATCCGATTAATCATGCAATTGGTAATATTCATTCTGGTTGGCGCGGAACTTTGCAGAAAATTGCTACAAATGGATTGCGCAAAATGGTTGAATTGTATGAGACGGATGCGTCTGAGTTGGTTTGCGTAATATGCCCGAGTATCCGACAAGACCATTTCGAGATAGATAAAGATGTTCACGAATTATTCAAGGAGGCGTATCCGCAGATAATTAATGGAATAACGTTGCAAAAAGGTACTAAGTACCATGTCGATACGGTACGTTGTAATACCTGGCTACTAGAGCAGGAGGGGGTGAAAGCCGAGAATATTATAGATACCGGTTTATGTACGGTTTGTCATTCGGATTTAATTAACTCGTTCAGAGGAAACATAGAGGGGGAAAAGCAGTTTCGTAATTTAGCGATGATTTGGTTAAAAGATAAATGAAGGAGGATTTATGGGGAAAATATTAATTTGCTATTTTTCAACTGGTGGCGAAGACATTGGTGCGGGCGAGAATAAAGAGGTTGGTAATACTGCTGTGATGGCGGGGTTAATTGCGGATAAGTTAACTGCCGAATCGCACGACGTAACAAGCTTTCGGATTCAGCCGGCTAATCCGTATCCAAGTAGCTACGATCAAAAATTGGCGCGCGCGATGGAGGAGCGCTCAATGCAGGAGCGCCCAGAGTACACCGAGGATGTAGCGGACTTCGACGATTACGATACGGTGTTTATTGGTTACCCCATCTGGTGCAGCGATTTACCGATGATTGTATATAATTTTCTCGAGAAACATGTATTTACGGGTAAGGTTGTGATTCCGTTCTGCACGCACGGCGGTTCTGGCGAATCTGATACTTTTCGGATTGTGCGCGAAAAAGCCGTCGGCTCGGCGCCGGGAGATGGGCTTGCAATTCCTGGTAATTTAGTAGATAAGCCGGGTGGCAAGAAGCAGATTGATCACTGGCTTGAGCAGTTAGCCGTTTGATTGTAGCAATACTGATAGTAACTAAATATACCGCGTCAATTTGGCGCGGTATTATTTGTGTTAGGCTGATCTGTGCATTACGGCGTCGGTTGTTGCTGTTGTCGCGGGTTGGGGATGCCATACACTTCCCTAGTACCGCGTTGCATATGCGCCAATATCTGCGCATTCTGGCTTTGCTGCATTTCTGCAATTTGCGGTGCAAGTGCTGCTTGGATGGTCTGCGGGACGGTACGGCCAATGCGTTGCCCCTCGGTTTCTATTGTTTGTCTGAGTTCGCGCGCTAACTCTGCCGTGACGTTTGCGGCGCTAGTCATCGGCATTGATTGTACGTCTTGAGTGACTCGGTTCGTGTTGCCGTTGTTGTCCGCCACGCCTGCTGCACCTAAATCGCGGCGTGCATTCATATAGTTTACGACTTGCTGACCATCGCGCCCTGAGAGGCCACTACCGTATAGGTGGCCCGATTGTTCGGCGGAGAACATGTTGACGATATCCTGATTTTGAGAAATGTATTCCAGATTGTCTCGATCTATGCCGTCGAATGCATTGACGCCCATGTCCTGGATAACTCGTGTCATATTATTGCCGCCTGGGGTCGTATCTGATCTGAAATTGTCGAACGTCAGCCGATTGTCTCTACCTAATGCTGTGCCGTATCCTTTGAGAAGTAGGTTACCGTCTTGCCCTTTCAGGCAACTGACTAAGCGGTTTGCGTCTCTAGTGTTTTGGCCAAAACCGTCCATATTAGATATGCTTCTTACGGCGTTGATGATATATCCGCCTTGGTCGAACTGTCCGATTCGGTTAATTGCAGCGATGGCTAGGTTGGGATCATAGTGCCCAGAATTGACCATTGTGTTAAGTTGCGTTTCTACTGCTGCTCGGTCCATGGTCGAGAAACTGTCTTCGTATAGTGCCGTGAGTTCTTTGTCATGGGCGGTCATTGTGCCGACAGTTTGTTGATAGTGAGCTCTTTCTCGTGGGCTCAGGCTAGCAATACCATCTCTATTGACCCTTTCTTGCAAACCTCGGCCGAGCGCGCCGCCAGTTAATACACCAGCAATTCGGTCGCGTGCACGGGTGCCGTCTAGCTCACGTCTTGCTTGCTCGGCGATACGATCCTTATTAATAGCGTCGCCGTCTTGTCGCCTTCGCCTAGTGACGGCGTCACGATAACCGCGCCTTCGGTTTTGATAGTCCGCCAACCGACTGCTCTGGAGTCGTTCGTTAACTGGTCTGCGATATGCGCCAGTGGCGGTGTTTTGCATCCTATTGAGCGCATCGCCAAGACCAGCGATGCCGTTCATGCCTTTGCGGATGACGCTTGGTATGAAGAAGATAGGTGCAATTGCGACGGCTGCGGCCGAGAGGGTCATACCTAAGCTAGAGAGATCTCTCGTTGCATTACCAGTCTCTGCGACGATTAGTATCTTCGACACGAAATCACCACCATAGACTAGCGCCGAGCAGATTGGGTAAGCAATTAGCATACCCTTGAAGGCTTCGAACCATTTGTTAAAAATGAGTTTTTTCGTATTCGGTAGTATATAAGCGGCGAAGGCGAGCGGCGATATGACAACGAGAATTACGGCGACTGCTTGACGTAAGGCTAGCATGATGAAGAGGAAGAGGATGCCGATAACTAGCGATACTAATGCTACGAGGGCGGGGATGATGATGGCGAAACCAGCAGCAAGGAACGCGCCAACTCCTAGAATTCCGGCGATGCCGACTATTACTAATGTGCCGCTTGGGAATTTTCCTGGTACCGTTGGAGCCATGGATGGATTGAGGTTGACGGAAACCTTTGCGAGAGAATCGTCTAGGGTGCCGGCCATATTTTGGAACAAACCCTTAACGGCTCTACCCATAATATTTGAAGTATCAACGGAAAGCTGGCAAATGACGTAGGACAGGTTGATTAAGATTGCGCCGACGAGTAGCTTGGGGAGAATTTTTTTAATCCCGTAGTTATCGACGCCAATGCCGGTGAGTTGCGAGAAGATAACGATAAGAAAGACAATTGTGAATGCTAAATTGGCGAACCCTTGGAAGATGCCCCAGACGCCGTGTACGGCGGCGCCGCCAGTACTGTTTGTATCGAATAAGACTGCATCGATGCTCAGGTATGATTCTATAAGGCCGGTATAGATTTTCTCGACCGCATTTGAAGAAGCTTCAATGACGGGACATAGGAACCAGCCCAATGCGCCAGCGTTGGTGTGACAATCCGGTGCGCGTTCGGCTTCGTCAGTATCATCTCCGGTGTTTGCAGTGGCAGACCCAGCTGCATCGTCTAGCTCGGTGATGGATAGATTCTTGAAATAGGCAATTAATTGGTCGTAGCCTACATTGCGGAGTTTGAAGTAGCCGCCGCTATTAGAGGATAGTCCGTTGACCATATTTTTAGTAGCTGCGACATCTCGGTCGCGATGTGCGGTGACGTAGCAATTTTCGGTGACTGTAGTTTCGCCGGTTTTGAACCATTTGATTGGCCCATCGTACCCATTCGCTGAAGCGGCTGTTTGATCTATTTCGGAGCAATCAACGTTTCCGCTATATAGAGTGGTTAGATAGTACATATATAAATGAACTTGCTCTTGGGCGCTAATGTTGATTTTGTTATTGAGCTCTTTTTCTGACACGCCTAGCAGGGCCGCACCGGTTTTTACGCCAGCGTTTGTTGCGAGCGTAAAGCTTGACAAGCTTGGTCCTGTACCGGAGCCGCTTAGGCCGCATTCTGCTGGCTTGCATGTTTCCTGGCCAGCGTAAACGGTTTCGCTCTTTATCCACGATGAATTGTATTCGTTTTGCCATACTGTGGTGTTGAAAACCTGGTTGTGTGGCTTCCCGAAAGCATTGTTGATATTATTTTTGAATGTCGACCAGTTTTCGTTGGCGTAGGGGATATCTTCGTAGACTGGAATTGGCATTGTGCCGTAGTTAGTATTATCGTTTTTGTAGGCAATCCGTACAGCTTTTTTGGTGGTGTCTACGAACATGACATTGCCATACCCGGAAAAGCCAAGATCATATCCGCCCTTTCCGCCACTGTTCGTGATTACTACATTGCCGTCGATTTTCCCGTTTTTGAGTTTTTCCGCGCAGATTGGATTAGTGATGACGATCGTACTGGTGCCTTTTTTCTGTATGTAATCGATTTGACTGGCGTAGGTCGTCTTCTTGAATTTTCCAAAAACGCATTCGCCATCCTTGAGTTGTTCGTTGGTCTTTGCGGTGTAGCCAGCATATTTAGTCAGAAAGCTGCTGGCTGAGCTGTCGGTGCCGCTTGGAACTGGATGACCGGTAAGTTCATATGTGCCACTAATTGAACCGCCAAAAACGCCACTTAGACCGCTTACGCCTTTGATCACGGCGCTACATTTTAGACTTTCTTTAGCGATATTTGTGAAGCTGCTGCCAGACGGGATGGGAAGCTCTTCGCTGTTATCGCCATTATTATTTAATGATTCAGCGCCCTTTAATTCGCCAATTGAGTTAAAACTTTTAGTAATATAGCCCTTATCGTAGCAATTCATGAGATTGCGCACCATTGCGCGCTTTAGGATGTCGTTTGTGTCGTAGGCGGCATAGGTATTACCGGTTGAGATGGCTGCAAAAGCAATGGCTAGCGCTAATGCTAAAAATACTTTTATTGCCCTATTCCTTAATTTGTTCATATATACTCCATAGTTTTTCACAAACATTATTATTGGCATCCATCATAACGGTACGTTTTCGCTCGAGGGCGTCATTTTGGGCGCTAACAATTCTTTTAAATGTGGGGTCTTCGCTGAATTGGTTGAAACAAGCGCCACTTAGAATTTTGTTACCGGTGCAGCCGTGATTAGAATAGTATTTAAGAACATCAAGAACAGTGTCATAGTAGTTGACTGCGTCGCCGATATAAGTCGAGGAGTAGTCTTCCGTTTGGTAATCTGCATAGAAATCTTTGACGTTTTGGGCGGCGATGTCTTCACCTTCGGTTATGAATGTTTCGACAAAGTCTTTTTCAGGATAGTCGCCTAAGATTGCATGTGAGTACGACAGAGAGAAAACGGCGCTGTAAGCTGCGAGCCTTGTGCGGTATTCGTCGTCTTCGGAATATAGCTCGTTGACTTTTTCTTTAACCTTAGCATACTTTTCGTTGGCTTCTTTATAGAAGGCGGCAAGAGCTTTAGCGTCGTCTTTGCGGTAGAGAGAGTTAATATTGTAGATTTTGTTGGGGTCATATTCGCCAATTTCTTCATCGGAGTCGGTCCCGTTTAATACAAAATTGGCGTATTTATTGAAGACGGCTCTAATTTCGCGATTATTTGCTGATAGCCTTTGATCGCGAATGATATTTGATATGAGCGGGATAATGACTAAAAATATGATTGCAATTAATGCTATTACTCCGACGCTGATGCCGGCAATCTTTATGACCTTTTTGCGGTCGCGGTTTGGCTGTGGTGCTAGCGGATTGGTTGTCGTGGTATCGCTGAAGGATGGTGGCGCTACATTGCCGGTGTCTACCGAAGAAGTAGTTTCGTTGCGGTCGCGGTTTCTGAATGGATTCTTATATACGCGGCCACTGTTGCTACTGCTGTAAGGATTGGTCATTTGGGCGGGCTGAATTGGTTCTTCCGGGATGTTTGACTCTAATTGCTCCTCTGGATTTTGATTGATACTATCTGGCGCATTGATATTCAAAGTGGTCGATTCGTTATCGGCTACTTCATCAATGGCTGGCGCTTCGTTTGGCGCGTCGGTAGGTTGATCATTATGAGGAATAGATATCCCGACCCCATCATCGTTCATATTTATTATTTTAGCATAAGCGCAACCGTTAAAACAATGATAATTCAGCTATTTTTGCGGATTGTGAGCAGACCGGATATATCGGCAAAGCTAAAAACAACAAGCATTATGCCGAGGATTTGAAGAAAGACGTCGGGGATTAGTAGTTTACCAAGGATGCAGAGGACGCCACAGACGAGACTGACGCACGATAAGATGAGTGGCCATTTGGCAAGATCCTTATTAAGGGCGCGAATTTTGAGTGCGTCTTGAAGGCGAAGCATACTTTCAATAATAATGAAAATTCCCACTACGAAAGAAATCAGCTCTTTGATGAAGTTAGTCTGCGTGATGAGAAAAATACCAGCAATTACCATGGCAATTCCGGTGATAAGTTTGGTAACCTCAGAGCTCTTCTTGTCTGCGCGGAAGAAGGCAATGAAGTTGTATAGAGCGTAGAGAATAAATAAACCGCCAATAGCCATTGAGATACCATTGACGACTTTGTCTGCCCAAATAAGGAGACAGATGCCAAGAACCAGCATGATAATATCGACAAATGCAGGAGCAAGGAGCTTTTTGCTGCTCTTGGGGTTGTGGTTGACGACTTGTCCTTCGATGATTTCGGTGTTTTTATTCTCTGGCATACTAATATTATATTATTGTTTGCGACGTTTTTCGAGCCATTCCGGAATGTCGGTAAACTTAATTTCGGGCATGTCATTGATGTCTTCGTCGGTAACGTCGAATACTTGTCGATAGGCAATCCCGACGGAGCCGTATTTGGCGTCAACCATTTTGAGCCCAAGCTTATCGGCGATTCCTTTGACAGCTTCAGTAGACTTCCCTTCTATCTCTATGAAGGACGGAATCCATGGCCAAGTGTCGATGTCGATTTCGACGCCGTCCTTTACCCATGACTCACGATAAGTTTCTTGAAGTGCCTTCGGTTTGCCAGCAAGCGAAGTGAGAAATTCGACGGCATTGTTGTAGTTATCGACGGTGAGGCAGATTTCTTTCATGCCCTCGATACTGCGCTTCTCCTCGCGCTTGAAAGACATAGTAATTTGATTGCCCTCGTTGCGGACGCGATAGTATTCCGATTTCCGCTTACCGTCAAAAACTGCGCGATTCATTAGGCGTTCGGGCGCAACTAGTTCGGCGCCAATATTCTTGAGCAGTTTGCGAATGTTCTCCTTATCGACATTGAGGAATTTTGCTTCAATTTCGGCTTTCATATTTTTATAGGAGCCCTTTCTTCTTCAATATGAGTGCAGTGGCAATAGAAACGACGAAGGATCCAACTAAAATAATCCAGGCGGATAGTGGACTTGTACCAATAATGCCGAGTTGGACATTCATGCCCAAAAATGAAGAAATCATGGTTGGAATTGAGAGAACAATAGTGATGCCGGCAAGAAATTTCATGATGTTGTTTTGGTTATTGCTGACAATTGTTGCGTAAGTTTCGGTCATGGACTGGATGATTTCGCGATAGATTCCGGCCATGTCGATAGCCTGGCCAGTTTCTATTATGGCATCCTCAAGCATGTCGTCGTCGCCTTCGGACAGCGGAAGAATAGATCCTTTGCTGATACGCTCGAGTACAGAGTTGTTTTCTTTGAGCGACGTAGTGAAGTAAACGAGCGTTTTTTCGGTCATGAGTAGATCGACAAGGTCGCCGTTGGTGGTGGCTTTCTGGAGAGCATTTTCTTTGTCTTCGATTGTATTATAGATGGCGGTCAAGATGCGAAGATACTCGGCGGCGGCTGTGTTGATAATTTGAATAGCAAAACGAGTTTTCTTAGCAGTATGAAATTCTGCGATTTGATTAACGCGGTAATTGTGGAGAATTTGGGTTTTGCGAGGCGATACGGTAATGACATAGTTGTTATTCGTAATAATAATACCGATTGGATAGGTGACATATTTTGTATTTTCGTTGATGGCGGGCACGTCAATGACGACTAAGGTCGCGTCTGGCGATGTTTCGATGCGAGGTAGCTCGTCGTCGTCGCGCATTTTTGTGAGAAAATCGGAATTAACGCCGGTGATTTTTAATACCTCCGATATCTCTTCATCCGTCGGAGAGACCATATCTATCCAGCAGTCCTCCGTTGCTTCGTCGATGCGGGCGATTTTTTCGGTTTCTGGGTCGGTTTTATAGAATCGTATCATTTGGATGGCTCGATTAGTATAAATATATTTTAGCACGCCCTAGATGTTACAATTAGCTTATGGAGAAACAAAAAAGATCGCTTAGGCAAAGGTTGCCAGATTACGTGAAAGGTGAAGAAATCTTTGGCATGGTAGCACATATTGTGGGGGCTGCGCTCGGTGTTGCCCTGCTAGTGTTATGCATTATTCGTGGTGCAATCCACGGTAGCGTAGCGGCTGTTTTGACGGGGATTGTATTTGGCGCCTGTATGATATTGCTATACGTTATCTCTGCAATTTATCATGGTTTGTCGCCGCGCGTAAGGGGCAAAGAGGTGATGCGGGTTTTGGATCACTGTTCGGTGTTTTTGTTGATTGCTGGTACATATACGCCGATTACGGTCTGTGCGCTCGCAAAAGCCGATCCGGCTCTGGCGTGGGTGATATTTGGTGTGGTTTGGGCAATGTCAATTGTGGGGATAGTTTTAAATGCGATTGACGTGAATAAATATTTTCCGTTTTCGATGGCTTGCTATATTGCTTTAGGTTGGTGTATCATTCTATCTTTGCCGCAGCTTATGACGGTTTTACCACCGATGGCGATTTCTTTACTCTTTTGTGGTGGCGTCGCATATACGGCCGGTGCGGTGCTGTTTGGCCTAAGGGCAAAGGCACGTTATGCGCATTCGGTCTTTCATGTCATGGTCGTAATTGGCAGTATTTTTCACGGCCTATTGGTGTTATTTTTTGTGATGTAAAGAGCTTATGAAAAAGTCACATGAATTTTGTTGCATATTTTTTGCGACTGTGCTATTATGTGTGTGGGATAAGCGCCCCCCCGCTTATCCCTTTATTGTTATATAGGGGGGTTAACATTTTGGGTATTAGCTCGGTTGGCTCTAGTTGACATTGAACGAATACCCGTTAGGATTGGGGTATTAGCTCAGTTGGCTAGAGCGCCTGCTTTGCAAGCAGGAGGTCAAGAGTTCGAGTCTCTTATACTCCACCAAATTTGAATTTCACTAACACTTACCTAATCCGGGTAAGTGTTATGTTTTGTCTAAAAATCAAAATCTTCGTCTGCAGGGTCGTTGTCCTGGGTTGACGTGTTTTTATTTCCGTTCTCGCTATTATTCGTGTATTTCTTTTCTCGGTCAAACTCGTATTTATTGTCGTCTTTATAGCTTCGTATGACTTTTACCGCTTTTTTGCTTAAAGCGTCTGCTATGATGAATCCCGCTATACTAGCAAAGAACGTAATAATTTTATACGGCATATGGTCATATGTATACCATAGCGTCGTTTGTTTTGAAGGTGTTGCTAGGGCGGAAATGAATGCAAGTATATTGAGTGCGCATATTACCGCACATGAACTGCGTATAGTTTTTGTTCTGCGAATCATTCTGTCTGTGGCTACCAAGTCGGGGACGCTGTCGGGATTCATGAGATTCCTGATCCATTTGCCTATAACGTAGCGTTGATACCATATTATTGGCGTGATTATGAGACCGCCTGCTCCTAAGAAAAAAATGCCTACGCTCAACCCGAGGGAACTTTCGTAGAGATCATCTACTGCTAATGGATCAACATCTAGCTTAACGATTCGTTTTGCTTTTTTATTTTTAACTACTTTTACCTTTGCGACTTTTTCTTTTGGCCACTCTAATTTAGTTCCACATTCGTCGCAGAACTTTGCGCCAAAATTACCGCATTGATATATCTCAGCCATCGTATACCCCTGTTATTTGCGCATATTATATAATTATTACCGCTATACTGAAAGCATAAGCGATATATATGGAATACTTATGATATATTAATGAAAAGTATTCAGGAGTCTCTATGTCTATTCTCGATAAAGTCTCTGAAGCGCAAAAAAGAAAAAAACGAGCGGTTTCATCGAGAAGATGAGGAGCGCTTCTATAGCCGCGTAGAGCGAGAGATGGGGCTCGTTGTTTGCGAAGATCCGCCAGATAATGATGGCGAATTTGGTACATGGGGGATGTGTCGTGAGATGCAGCCATGGGTTGAGTGGTCGGAAAAATGCATAAAGTTCGGTAAGCATTTCTTTTGCACTAGTAATACTCCTATAGAAAAACTGTATGACAAAATCGATGAGCTAGAAAATAAACTAAAGGAAAAAGACGAAGACATAGCGGACTTAAAAGATGACATTAAATGGTGGAAGCAGCAATATCATGAGGCATTGACCGGTTATAAGCCAAAAAGTAAATCGAAGAAATCATCTAAAACGACGAAGAATAAAAAGAACGAGACGAAACCTGAAAATATAGATTTATCTGAAATACCGTTCTAAATATTGATTACTCCCCTATCCGATAAGAAGCTACTGGCGTTGATATCCTCGACGACTTTATCGATGAGTGTATCTTCGCCGACTTTTACTACGATATGCGTTTGCGCGTTGGCTTCAATTACGTCAGATAGGCTTGTTTCCATGTCGCCATTGAGGTCTATGAATTTACTCGCGACATCAATTCCTACTGGATCTAGGAAATCCGAGAATGATGTATTTGCTGCGGCTGCAACTTCTTTTGCTGCGTTCGAAACCGTCTCGGCATTGTTGAGAATATCGATTGCGATACCTTCGGAGAAGAATCTTGCCTACTTCATCATTTCGCGGGATGGAGAATGAATCTTGAGCGCAGCGTCGAAGCCTTTCTTACCCTGTAGGCCTTGTTGGTAGCCCGCATTGTAGACTGCGTTATTCTTAGATTGAACACCACTCTTCACGCCTTCGCCGAAGTTTTGGTCGGACGTTTTGCCATTGTTCAAGCACCCGCTTCGCAAGCAGGAGGTTAAGAGTTCGAGTCTCTTATGCTCCACCATTTGTAGATATGTAGGTAATCTGTAACTTTGAACTTGAAAAAGTCCAAAATTACAGATTATTTTTTATGTTTAAGCATAAATGAAGAATCGCAAAATGGCACTAAAACTCTTTATCTAGCAAGCCGAGGCCATAGTTCTTCACCTCGCCATTTACGGCATCAATCATCCAGTCGGCGACGCTTTTGTCGTTCTCTAGTTTTTCGACGAAGTTTGATGAAATGATTGTATGCTGTGTGCCATTCCAATCGTCGTGAGTTCCGTACTCCCAAATATATATCCCGACTCCGTCAATCTTGTCTTGCAGATCTTTTACCATTTGCTTGAGGGCGATTTGGAATTTGTCGCTGTTATCTTTCGACTGTTCCATTTTGCCATTATCGATATAGCCCTGGTATTGCTGGAGAGTATCGTCTCTGACTGAGCAATCAAATAGTATTTTAACTTGATTGCCGCGCTTTTCGTGTAGTGCTACGAGACTATCTAGGACAATATTATTTCCAGTAAGACGATCGCTGATTTCTGCCGGACTCTTCCAGAGTTCGGTTGCGGTCTTATGCCAGTCTTTGTATATGAGAAGCGAGCTATCTACGGCGACAGTTATGTTTTCGGTATTTGGAAAATAGTTGATCACGTCGTCCGCAAGCAGGGATGTTGCGAAGCCGCCCGCACTAAAGCCAGTTACGAGCAGAGACTCTACATCGTCATAGCTGATGTACTTTTTAACCTTGTTCATTAATTGCGAATAATTATTATAGCCATTATGATAGATGACTTTCTCTTTCCCGTTTTCGTCGGTATATCTATATTCGCCTGTGCCGGCATGAAAGTCGCCGGAGGCGTAAGGGACGACTATTTTGGTCCAGTCTTTGAATGGGTTTTCTTCGGCGTCGCTGCCGATGCCGCCAAGTGCAACAAAGTCTTGCGCCGTCATGTTAGTTGCATAGAATTTGCTACCGCCTTCAGATGTTTCTGGTGTAATACTGACGCCTCCACCAAAGAAATATACGACAACTTTATTCTTATCTTTACCTAAATTAAAGAGTCCGTGCCAGCTGCTGCCGTCTGAGGATTTTGCGTCTTGCGGTGTAATATCATACCATTTCCCTGTTTCTGGATTCCCGGATAGTTCAGGATGCTTCATGAATATAGTTTTGTTGAGTAGCATGAATATTCCTATACCTATTACGATTAGTATGGCGAAGATTATTCCTAAAATTTTTGCGAATTTTTTCATGATATATCCTTTTTGCTCCCTTTTGCTCTTATATTTAATTCGATAATCTTGTTTGCGATTTGATCCGGGGATTCTTGGCAGCCTTTGAGCAGCCAATGAAGATAGACATTGAAGATGCCGCCAATGAGGTAATATGATTGATACTCATCTTCGCCGATATGGCTGTTGAGGTAACTGTCGTTGAATTCGTCGCGTAATATGTAGATCAAATTCGCGTCGCAAATTAATTTGGCCCTAACGCGGGTAGCATATAGGTGTGTAAATAACTTTATGAAGTAGTCACGACTACCGTATGGCAAGTCCCTAATGCCGGATTCGTTGAGGAAGCGCTTCGTGACGTTGGACGTCCAGCGCTTCGCGATATCTTCCTTGCTGGAAAAGTTTCGGTAGAAAGAGGCGCGGCCTACTCCTGCATGCTGGACTATTTCTGAAATACTGATTTCCGTGAAGTCTTTTCGTTGAAGTAATGCGAAAAAGCTATCCGTAATTAGTTCTGCGACGCCTTGATTTTTATTATTCATGAATTCACCTATTCGGGATAAAGAAATTCAGTTAACATTAGCATAATGATACATTTGTCTCATAGCGGCGTCAATATGCTTTCTGGAATAAGCCAACTGATGGGGCTACGGATTACGAAGGTGCTTTAATGGCGACGGATCATTCTCTACAAATGCCAATACTATTGACAAAACTGATTTAGTGTGATATAATTGTATTATTCCGTGATTAAATGAAGGGGGTGTTAATATGCTATTTTACGGAACGTTACTGTCTATCCTTATGGGGTCGATATTCGGTTGCCTGTGTGCGCCCTTTGTGGAGGCTATTTTTGGCCTCATACCCGATTACTCAGTCTATGCGGCCAATACGCATACTGAGCTTGGAGTCGTCGGGTGCGTAGGGGCGATACTGGCTATGATTGCGATGTTTTTAATGATTATGATCATCGCGGTCATGCCTGAATTTGGCTACAAACTGCCAGATCGTCCTCTTACCCGGGGTTGGGTCCTTGCGGGCGTTATTTGCGGGATTGCCTTTGGGGTGACGGCAAAGATGGCTCGAAGCCTAACAATCTCTCAAGAGATTGCCGTGGTTCCCTTATTTGCCTCGATCATTCTTTGTCTGTTGGCGACAGGAGTGATCTTCGAGATCCCCGGCATTATCAGGCGGAGACTGGGCAAGTGACGGCTCGGTAGCACCGATTAGGTAGCACAGAAAAAATGGGGCGCCCCCTTCGGAGCGCCCTTTTTGCATTTTTAAACCCCCGACTAGGAGGCCGGGGGTTTAATTTATTGGCCGTACAATACCTTTTAGTACCTTGGCGCAAGTTCGCGCGTAAATGTAGTAACGGCTTGGCTATAGCGCGTCATCTGGCCGTAGCTCCAGAGATAAGTATATGGGTTTAGATCGAAGATTTCAGCACGCTGGGAAGAAGCACTGCCACCTTCGGCGCCATAGGTGCGATTAAGGGTAATCTTCTTAGTGGCTACTGGTCCTCTAAAGACGATTGCGTTGTCGCATGTGCTAGCACTAAGTGAGTTGTTTCTGTTGGACGCGCCAACTTCTAGCTCGAGCCCCTTCTTGAACCCATTGTTTGTGTTAGATGCTCCTGATAATGGGATATTATATGCGCAAGTGTCAACTTCGTCGGCAATGATGATGGCGTCAATTCGCGAGACGCGAGAGGTGATTTTGACCTTGTCGGCAATGATAATAAATTGCACAACTTCACCAGAGTTCCCTAACGCCGGGTCGTCGTCTGTCTCAATACTGACGACTTGCCCCCAATAGTTGGTCTTTTCTTCATAGCGGCCGACTTTAATATCTGCGTCAATAACGAGCGTACCTTTAACCTCGATAAGGCGTGTATAGTTGCGATCGGCGAATACTTCGTGAGTGTCGGGGTCTTCGTATTGCTGTTTATTCTTGAAGTTATGGTTAGCCCAGAGGGTAAGGAAAGTATTACCGCTCCCAAGATAGGCGTCGCCGACAATGTATGTGCGGTTAATGCCATTGTTGTCCCAGGTCTTATTCATGAAGTGCCTAATATTGGCATACTTTTCGTTTTTGTCATTCTTGACGCATGCTCTATCGACCGTGAGGTCTGACAGCCATGCGCATCTTGATTCTATTTCGTAGTCGTTTGTAGTGACTGGGGCTTTGCTACCATTCGATGCGGCAAAGCGGTCATGGATACGTTTGCGGAATTCGTCAGCCTGTTCGTTGCCGAAGCCGACTCTGCCGATAGTTGATGGGTTAGTTGTGCAGTTGGAATTTACGAAGGTTTGGGTAGAAAACACGCAGGTGTTATTGCCATTATTACTGCTGGATGCAACATTGCCAGAGTTGCTGCGTGCTGCGTTTCGCTGCGATTCGCTGAAGCCGTTATTCTGGGTAGCGTAGCCGAAAGTAGCGCCAGAAGCTATACCGTGGCCATTATTAAGTAAGACCCTACCGTAAACGCCGTATTCTGACCAGGATCCAAACACGTATTGCGTTGCGTCTGCGGCGGCGCTGAATTTTTTAGTATATCTCGATGTAACGAAGCCCTTGTTCCCGCCCGCAAAAGCATTAGCTGCCTCGACGCTCATTGTTGGCTTTTTGGCGACAGTATAGCAGGTGGTTCGGATTTCCCTATTGCTGCTATCGTATGATTCGCTTAGGGCTGGGGTGCCCGAGCTAGTACTGGTTGCTTTTTCTCCAACGACACTAGTCGTACTAGGGCTATTATGGCTATCTGCTGGTACTACGATAACTTCTGCGCATAATTTGTCGCCAGCGTTGACATTGTTGTCGTTGATAAAAACGCTAAAGTTCTTATAGGTGTGTCCACCGTTTGCAATGGTCGCATTGTTGCCGGCCGTACCGTTGAAGAGCCCATTCTTATTTAAGCGGACGTCGGTTTGAGAGTCGACGGTTGTGTCGCCGTAGGTAGCAGTAGAGTTGGCGCGCTTGAAGTAGTACCTAAGTGAGATACTGGATTTTTTCGTGATAGTAGCATATTTGTTATCTAGAGGATCGCTTCCGAAGGCTGAGTTGGTACGTGGTAAGACGTAGATATTGGAACTAAATGTAGTTGTGTCACCGAGGTAGACTATGTGCGACTCTGTCGGAGCGGATAAAGAGGCTTGAACGATGTAATTGTATGGCACCTTTACTTTAGCTTTAGCAGTGTAGATGTCATTTACGCCTGATGCACTAGGTGTGGTTGTTGCGCTACCGGTTACCTTAATGTGGTTCCAACTGAGATTTTGCTCGATGGTGCTACCGACATCGCTAGTAACGCCTGTTTTTGTGTAGGCGTGACAGTCTGTGCCTGAACTGCGGCCGGCAATTTGGTAATGAGCGTCGAGTGCACTGTATGTTTTAGCGGTTGTGTTAGAGCGGGGGTTGAGGTTGATGCAGGAATAGGAGCGTCTGTTATATGTGTCTCTGGCATATGCTGTTGGATCGGAGCTACTCAGTGAAGGCGAGGCCAATACCTTTTCGGCGGCTTGATCTTTGAGCCAGCTTGTCGTGTTGCTTGTCCAGGTAGCAGAGTCATTATATTTGAGCGGAGATGCTGTTTTTACTCCAGGTATGGTTTTGCCGAAGAGATAGCCGGTTTTGGTGGTACTGGCGGTATATGATGTGCGATTACTAGATTCACTAATACTACTATTGTTGACAGCATAGGCGCCACCTGCGCAGATTTTGTAGTAAAAGCGGATAGAGTCGCCTGGTCGAGCATAAATAGCGCTAGTGAGCGTATGATTTGTGGCGTTGGCGTAACTAGTTGGGTTGTTGGACGTGAAGTGGAATCCTGCATCGTTTGCATCGAGCGTGTGATTGACAACGCCGATACTGCCGAGGTTTTCGCCCGAATATACGCCATATCTATAGCTTCCATTCATGTCGCATGTTTTTGGATCTCGATAAACGGTAACGCAATCGTAGGCGGGGGTGGGGGCGTAGCGATATCCCTTTACTGTGCCGTCGGCATTTAGGATACGGTAATCAATTTGGTCGCGATATGTTACGACGCCACAGATGGTGATCTGTTCATCGTATCTCAGGGTGCCCGTATATACGTTTTTGTCAGTGAACACGTTGTGGGTCAGATTGTCGCCTCCCAGAGCATTGGTTGCGTACGTTGCGGGGCTATCGGTAACAAGAGGGTTGCGAGTGTTGGGAACTTGAGTGCCGTTGTAGGTGTTGTATGTCATATATGTGGCATAGCGAGATGTGACGGTTCCGCCAGCATTGTCTTTGGGGGTGCTACTTGAAGTGCGGCGCTGAATTTGCCCGCCGAAGCGGATTTTGAAGCTACCATCACTTGATGTAACTTTGATGCCTCTCGAGTCGCTTGCGGCTGCAGATTTTTTGACATATGAGCTGCCGCCATTGACGTTGACTTCACTACTTACGCTGGCAGTGAAGTAAGCCGGCGGACGATACAAATGTAGACAAATTGTACTGTCTGGATTGTCGACTTTCCAGCCATCACTGCCGTTCCATGTGCAGGCGCCCCCCTTATAGGGGATAGAAAGTGCGCCGAGTGCACTATTGACGTTCGATAATTGGTAATGTAGCCTTTGCCAAACGTGTTTTGTTTGCCCTGGGTTCATAGGTACGGTAATGGGGTTGCCTTCAGGATAACCTTGTTTGTAGACGGTTGTCTTGCTGCCCTTATTTGACACATATTCACAATAGCTATCCTTGCTGCAATGGGACCCAGCATTAGATAACTGATTATTTTTGAATTTTCTTGCTTGTGAGTTACTGTAGCCGCTCTGGACCTCAACGTAATAGCTCTCCTTATCACCGTTTGGTCCACTGTTGTTACGATTAATTGCGTGGTAGAATACCACTTTTTGTGAGTTGGCCTTGACTGTGTAGGTAGATCCGTTAGGGTAGCCTTGGTTGCCTGGATAGCCATGCCATGTTTCGTTATTATGCGTAAAGCTACTTCCCGCATCTACCCATGAGTATCCTTGATAGATAATACCCGCTACGGCGACTGCTGTAGTACCACAGTTTGATCCTTTCCAGGTGTAAGAGAACTCGTATGGGTTTACTCGATACAGGACATCCTCTCTCCCGTCTCCTCCCCAACTAACACCGTTATATATGGTGACTTTTTTGCTGGTACTATTTTTAGAGACGGTTAAGTGCGTATCGTTTGACACGTAGAAAGGTTCTGTGTAATTGCCCTTATCAATTTCAACGTGTTCTGCCCAGGTATGGCTACTACTGTATGTGTGTTCACCACTACTGAGCATATCAGGAACATCGATATCTTCAAAGCCCCAGAGCATTGAGTTGTTTTTGCTTTCTATGCGAGTCTTCGTACCAGCTTTATACAGCTTGATTGTAATAGTGTATTTAACGCCATGGTAGCCACCGTGGCCGTCGCCTTCGTAGGGGAAGGCGCCGAATTTAAACGACTCCGTGCACCCCCAAACGATTGGCACGCCCTTATCTCTTTTTTCCTTTGTCTTAACTGCAATACCTGATATTGTCATTTCGAGATCATATGTTTCGCCAGTTATTTTTCTGGCGGCTTTAGGGAATTTGATGACGAGATTAGTTGGATAATAGGTTTTATCCGCTGCGAGTGCTTTCTTGTATCTGATTGAGACACAATCTTTTCCCGCTACGTCGGTTGCTGGGATGTCGTAGTAATCTCCAGATCCTGGTACGAAGGTTTGGAAGTCGTAATTGTTGCTATTGTATGTTGTATTTTCTTGTTTAATCCTCACTTGTTCGGGTAGTAATATTACATTGGTTTCACCTACGTTGTCTAATGGCCAGTTGAAGATGTCCGTGCCTGCTGTATTACTGAGGCTTTGCGTAAGTGCAGCAAAGGCTAGTTTTGTGTCGAAGAAAGTTGCGCAAACCAGCGAAAACGCAGCTACCACTAGACAGAATGCGGCGCGACGATTTAGTTTAATTATATTTTTTCTCATGCGTTTCCTTTCTACTCTTCCTTCGAGTTGTTTTCGTTTGCTTTCAAGATGTATTTTCTGATTAGATAATCTAGGTCTGAAGAGTCTTCAATTATATATCCGCAACGATAGCTATAGATACCTTCTGTACCAGAGATTTCGACTTGCTCATCGCCCACATAAGTGTGATATTCGAAGCCATCAAGCATCGTTTTATCGGCCTCTTTTGTGATTAGGAATTTAATCGTTTCGTCAGTCTCGCCATCATGGTGAATTAGCCCACTGAGCCCCCAATAGGAAACTACTAAATCCGGGTCCTGGCTTTTGACGATTTCTTCGACTTCTTTGCTATCGAGTTTTTTGCCGACGACATTTTTGAAGATTTTAATTATTGGAGTTGTGTTATCGGCGACGATTTGATCCTCGGTGGCTTTCTGTTCGGCGGCTTGGTGCTCTTCGATTGCTGGGACGACGGCAGTTTTTGCGACAATTATGCCAATGATTATGACTATTAGAATGATGATTAGGATTCGAAAACGATAAATTTGTTTGGCGATGTCTTTGATTTTATGATGAACAGCTTGGTGAGTGGCTTTGAGTTTTGCGACGCGTTTTTCGTTGCGAGCCTTTCGGTGTTCTTTTTTGCGATTGTTGGCGGCAGCATGAAGGCGCTTGATGAGCTCTTCGTCTTTCTTTTTCTTGTCGCGCTCGGCTTCGCGAGCTCTCTTTTCGGCACCTTCAACTTTGACGAATAGCTTACTGTCGTCATGTCTTTTGATATCTTTTGTGCGAAATTTAATATTCTCTTCGGCGATTGGGATGCCGTCTACTGCTGGTGCGGATGTCTCCGGCCCATCGAGATTAGTTGGGACGCTCATGCTCTCACCTTCGGCGTTGCGAATATTTGGGGATTCAAAAACATCACCACTATTACCCCCCTGTTTTTCGTTACTCTCCTCCATTTGAATTCATTATAGCATAAGCTAAATTCAAAAAGCATATTTTTATTTTTTCTGTTTTTGCGACCAATGTATAATGAAAGAATGAATGGGAAGAAGATTGGAATAATAATTATATTATTTGCGCTCGGTGCAGGTGTGGCTTTCGGCGCTTGCTTTTTGTTGGACGCAAAGAACGGTGAGCGAAAAGATAATAAACCTGTAGCAAACGAGACTGTTCCGGAACCTGAACCGGAGCCATCGGCAACCAGTGCGAGAATGAAGATATTAATGGCTGGTACGACTTTCTGGGGGCGACGCACGGACCAGCTAGCGCGCAAATCGAGTCTTGGTGTAAAATACCCTTTTTCGAAATTGGATACTCTGGGGCGCGAAACATATGACGCTTGGATTGGCGGCTTAGAGTGTCCAATTACCGATAATGGGCATAATTATGCGGAAGAAAATAGCATCTTTAAGTTTAATTGTGACCCAGATTACTTGACTGAGGCAAAAAAATATTTTACGGCATTTATGCTAGGCAACAATCATACAGATAATCAGAATGGTGGCGTGGGGCTAACGGCGACGCGTAAATATCTTGATCAGAATGGAATACAATACTTTGGCACGCCGAAATATTCAGATAAGGCCGAGAGCGAATTGGAGCGCGATACGAAAGAAGCAAGCAACTGCGGAATTGTCGTATTGCCGACTAATGTGAGCTACAACAACGGTAAGACTGGAAAAATCCAGATGCCGTTTGGATTTTGTAGTGCGCATGGCGTGTTCGCAATCCCGGGCGATGACTATTTTGAGAACATGAAGACTTATGCGACATATGTGCCCACCATCGCGATGCCGCATATGGGGGCGGAATATCAGCCGTCGCACGACCAGCTGCGTCAGAATCTATATCGTCGCATGATTGATTATTCCGGCGTCGACTCGGTGATTGCCGACCATCCACATTGGGTTCAAGACGCAGAGGCGTACAAAGGTAAGTTAATTGTATACTCGATGGGGAACTTTATGTTCGATCAATATGATGGCACGGAATATTCGCGCTCGGCGGCGATTGAGGCGAATGCGGACGTGGCAGTAGCCGATGTTGATTTTAAAAAATGGAATGACCTCGGCGATCTTTGTCTAAAAGATAAGGCAAATTGTTTTGAGAAAATCAAAGCAGCAAAACTGCCAAAAATTTCGATTACCTGGAAATACGATTATCATGCGACGACTTCGGCTAATGATTGTATTACAAGATTGTCCAGTGCGGCAGAACAGGCTGCGGTTGGTCAGCGTTTACGTTGGTCGGCAATCCCTGCTAGCCTTAAGGTTGAGAAATAACGAGCATCTTGACATCTCTGGTCGTAAAGAAGGAGCTTTTCCGTACGCGAGGCCCCTATATGGTTTCTTTAACGTGGGCGTTTTGTGGCTACGGCGTGAGCCATATTTTCGACAGCATCGTCTAGCCTATCTAGTTTGGTTTTTTGTCCGGTTTTGCGCTCTAGTGCTTTGGCGATAAAGAAATCGGTCAGTTTTGGATTTTTTGGTAGAATCGGTCCGTGCAAATATGTGCCAATGCAGTTTTTGTAGTGGCATCCTTCGGTTTTGTCTTTTGCGTTGTTGCCGGCGCCGACGATTACTTCGCCAAGTGGTTTCATGTTTTCGCCGAGCTTTGTGAGGCCGGAATGGTTTTCGTAGCCGACTATTTCGCCAAATTCATTAGATTTGATTGTGACGTTGCCGATGTAGCGTTCCTTCCCTGCATCTGTAGTGATATTAAAAACATTAATGCCTTTGATGGTTTTACCGGAGCCGGTTTTGTAGTATTTGCCAAATAATTGATAGACGCCGCAGATAACTAAACAAGGGGTATTATTGTCGATGAGGTCTTTGAGCTTTGGCGCGATTGCTTGCAGGTCGTCTTCAATTTTGCCCTGCCCCGAATCTTGACCACCGCCGCCAAAGATAATATCGATATCGTCAGGGATATTGTCGCCTGGTTCATGTTCGATAATCTCAACTTTAATGCCGCGCCATTCACAACGACGTTTGATTGCCAGTACGTTGCCATGGTCGCCATAAAGGTTCATTTCTCTTGGATATAGGTGGAGGATTTTGAGTTTCATAGAATGCTTTTCCCTGAGATAATCTTGCGTATTTCGAGCATAGCCGTGTAGGTTGCGAAGATGCGTTTGTGTTTTTTGCTACCGTTAGCAAATTTACGCACGGCGGCTTCTAGATCTTCGACGACTAAATCGGTCTTGATGTTGTCGTATTTGAGGCGAAGAGCCATATCGTAGGCACGGATGCCGGAAACCATCTTGATATTTTTAAGTGCAGAAAAATCGACATTCCAAAGCCAGGAAACGTCGCGACCATCGGCGATTTTGTCATTAATTGCAATCATAAATTCGCAGTCGCTGTCAGCGAACGAAGCGATGCTGAGTTGGAATGCGGATGGGTTTTTGACCAGAAGTAGCTCAACCTCGGCGTCATTAATTTGGAAGCTTTCGCCACGACCGAAGGCGGATTTGATTTCTGTAAGGTCATCGCAAAAGCGTTGCATTTTGGTGTTGGGCAAAATGCTGTGACATAGTGCGAGTGCGCCAGCAACATTGTATGCATTATACATGCCTTTGAGCTGAAGATTAACAATATAATCTTTCTTGCCGAAAGTGTAAGTGGCTTGATTATCGTGAAGGTCTTTGAAGATGACGCTGGCGGTTTTGTCTGAGCTTTTTGTGCGTTGCTTGGTGATTAGATCATCGTCGGATGGAAATTTTTTGATTAGCTTGTCGGAAAGGCCAAAGTATTCAGTTTTCGCGGCTTTGATTTCGCCGACGCGTGGGTCTTCGCGATTAAGCACGACAATTTTTTGGGTAGCAGTAGCGACCTTCTGGAGCAAATCTGCAGTATGATCGATTTCGCCGAAGCGGTCGAGTTGGTCGCGTTGAACATTAAGTAATAATGCGTAATCGATTGGGGCGACTTCGGAAAACTTCACAGCGTGCGCTTCGTCTAATTCGAGCACGGCAATATCGTAATCGAACTCGCCGTTGAGTTTTATGTCTTCAAGAATGGCAGAAATGACGCCGCGAACAAAGTTACTGCCCGTGTTGTTAGTGAAGACTTTAAGGTCTTGCTTTTCGAGAAGTTCGGTAACGATTTTCGTAGTGGTCGTTTTGCCGTTAGTGCCAGAAATAACAACGACACCATGAGGTAGTTTAGAAAGTTCTTTGTTGATGAATTTTGGGTCGAAATGCTCGATGACGAGGCCGGGTAGAGCTGAGCCGCCGCCGCGTAGGCGAGTAATTCTTTGGACGGTTTTACCAAGGATGATGCTTAATTTTTCCATGTGCTGCGAGGCCTGCTTAGGAGTTGTTTGAAATTGAATTTGGATGACGATGCGATGGCATTATGGCAGAAGATATAGGTTGCGAGTTTGGAGAATATGATGCCGAAAATTGTGATGTCGGCAATACCAAGTAGCAATTCCCAGGTCGGTAGGTTACCAAAGACGCCGCGTAGCATCAGGGCGAGTGGAGCGCTGGGTGGGAAATAGGTAAGGAAATAAGTGAATGGTTCGAGCTCTTGGCCGGCGAATGTGCCAATAAAGAAAATGGGTAATATTGTGAGGATAATGATGACCGACATGAATGAGTTGGCATCTTTGGCGCTGGACGACATAGTGCCGATTACGACGCATAACGATGTGAATAGGAAGTAAGACGTTAGTAGGAGAATGAGATATTCAGCAATGAGTGTTGCGTCGAATGTGATTTTGATGTCGAATGGGATGGCGTCATAGCGAAGTGCGACGATATAGGCAATAATGAGCGGAATAGCGAGTACGAGGAGCTGAATGATACCCAGTATCATTAATGATATAATTTTGCCGATAATAAGATTGATTGGCTTGATACTAGTGAGGATCAATTCGCTAATGCGGTTCTCTTTTTCCTCGACCATAGCGGCGGTAAGGCGGTTGCCGAGTACAACGATAAGGATGTAAAACATAGCCAGACCGATTGCAGGGATGGCAACTTTCGAAATGGCTTCGTCCATATTAACTTCATGGTTGTCCTCAGCGCTGTAGGTTGTGGTATTGTATTCGACGGTGTTTGTGATGACGGCAAAATTAATTGGCGACACTTCGGCTAAGGCTGTAGCGGAAAGAAGACTGCGGATGGGGGTGGAATAATCGTTGAATGCGCTGACATTGTCTGGTTTAACATGGATTTCGACTTTGTGCTCCTCGGCAAATTTTGCGGGCAAATAATAGAAGACGTCGAGTTTGCCATTTTGAACATCTTTGATGCCCGTTTCTCTGTTGGAGTATTCTTTTAATTCTTGCTTTTCCTCTTTAGCATTAATGAAAGTTTTGGCGGCGAGATACTTTGCTTCGTCAAAAACTCCTAGGGTCATGTTGGCGGTATCGACTCCTGCCTCGAGGGTCTCGCCCGCATTATAACCGCTGAGGGCGGCGATAAAGATATAGAAGCCAAGGAGAATCGGCACGAGTAACGCCGCAAGCCAGAATGACGGTTTTTTTAGGCTGCGAACCACTTCGAAACGGATAACTTGGCAAGTTTTAGACATTTTGGGCTCCTTCCTCTTCCCCATAGATGTCGACAAAGATTTGATCGAGCGAAGTTTTGTGGAATTGGCGGCGCACTTCTACGATGCTGCCATTTGCGCGCGCAACGCCATCTTTAAGTAAAAGGATATGGTCGCAGAGTCTTTCAACTTCGTCCATATAGTGCGTGATTAGGATAATCGTACTGCCCTTGCGATGGAGCTCTTCGATGATTTCCATAAGTAAGCGACGGTTTACGGGGTCGAAGCCTTTGGTGGGCTCGTCGAGGATTAAAATATCCGGTTCGTCCATAACGGTGATGCCAAGCTGGACTTTTTGTTGCATGCCTTGCGAGAGTTTTTCAACTCTAGTCTTAGCGTGGTCTTCAAGCCCTACGCGCTTGAGGTAATTCATCGACCACTCGCGCGGGTTTTCAAGGTTTTTGAGCCTGCCGAAATATACCATGGTATCGATGACATTTTCCTTTTTGTAGAGGCCGCGCTCTTCCGGAAGGTAGCCCACTTTGATTTTGCCGCCAGGCTTGAAAGGCTCGCCGTCGATTAGGAGTTCGCCACGGTCGGGCGTATAAAGCCCGAGGAGGGCGCGAATGGTGGTGGTTTTGCCACAGCCGTTACTGCCGAGCAGGCCGAAGGTTTCGCCCTGCAGAATATTGAAGGATAAGTCTTTAATGACAGTCTTGCCGCCGAAGGAGATACTGAAGTGTTTAACTTCGATAATGTTTTTGGTGGTTTTAGGCATATTTAAGGATATTCTATCACTTTTGTTACACTTATGCTTTATTTGCGGGGTGGTTTTTGGGATATTGAATGATATGAAAAAAATATTAATGATAGTTTGTGCATTGTGCTTTGCGACTTGCTTTTGTGGTGGCGATAGCTATGCTGCCGCAGGCTGCCGAGACGTCGAGTTTATTTATGCGCGCGGATCTGGTGCGACGCGAAATAATACATCTGAGTGAAGGCAGTTTAAGTCCGCCATGGTTAAAATCGCGAAGCGTCGTGGGTATAGTTATCGCGTGACGGATTTAGATTATCCGGCGGTGTCAGTATCTTCGCCACTGAATGCTTTGGGGGCGAAGATTGGTTCTGGCAAGGCTTTTGCATTTGGACGTAGCGTAGAGACCGGAGTGAATAATTTGAAGAGATATTATCAGAAGATTAAGAAGAGCTGCCCGAGTACGAAATGGGTGTTGGGCGGCTATTCGCAGGGCGCATTAGTGGTGTCGCGAGCGGTAGAGAGTTTTGCGGCGTCAAATGTTGTATATGTAGGACTTTTCGGTGATCCGTGGACAAATTTGCCTGAAGGAAAAGGTCTGTTACCGAAGGCTTGTTATGGCAAAAATTTGTCGAGCTATCGGGTATATGTGCCAAATTGTGCAACCCACACTGGTTCGCTTGGTGCAAAGAATCCTTATGTCGCATATGGTCTAACTGGCAAATATGGGCTTTGGTGCAATAAAAATGATTATATTTGTGGAAGCTCGCGGCGGCTTTTGGATAATGCTGGCCATACTAAGTATGCGCAAAAGAGTGAGTTTATTTGGATGGCAAGTATCGTTGAAAAATTATTGCCGAATAGGGCGAGCGGCAGCACTATGAGGGCGGCCAGTCCTGAACTGGACGAAGATGATGTCGATGAGATTGACGACATATTCGAGGCGCATTTTACGACCGAGCTGTACAATATTGGCATGGCGGGAACTGTGACTATTGATGCTTCGCCTAGTTTTAGCCTTGGGCATGAGATTGTTGAGTACCAATGAAGTGTGAATGGTGGCGCTTTTTGGTCGACTGGCACCGAGCCGACTATATCGCGTACGGTAGATTTTCCTAATGTCGAAAGGGTGACAGTTCGGGCGTTTAACGATGCTGGCGAGATGGCGGAGGCGACGACACGGATCGTAACAAATGAAGAAGGTCAAGCGGACGACACGATGATTGAGCCGAGATATCTGACTAGTTCGTGTTCGGATGGTGAGATCTCGATAAGCTGGACCAATAGCCGGCCAAGGCGGGCAAAATACATTCTGGTACGTTTAAATGATGTCGATTTGGATTATGTTCCGGTTGCGGAGCTAGGTGTAGTAATTAATGGAATCGATAACTACAATGAGGTCACCTCGTTGAAGGTAGCTTGGTTGGACGAAAACTTCGAGCTGGGTAATTGGGCGGAAGTAGCTTTAGGTTGCCCCGAGATGACAAACGTTGAGCCGGTTGAGACTGGCGTCGACCCTACTTCGCCTGCGCTCCTAGTGATCTGCGCTGTGACTACTTGCATCATAGTGGTGTATAAAAAATATCTGCCATATTAAATGGCAGATATTTCATCGAGGCGGCTACCGTCCTAGCACTCGATCAAAGTCCAGGCCAAGGACGCACTGTCGAATTCGAGCTGGCAAGTGATTTTGCCTGCGACACATTGGAAGATGTGCTTGGCGTGATTGCCAACGAACTTTATGCGTTCGCTGAGAGTGTCAGTGATTTCCACTTCGCTCTCGCCTCGGCGGCGGAAGTATAAAGGTTGACATGGGATTTGGCTATAGTTGAATAGCGCCATGACCTCTACTTTCTCGCCTTTTGGAACGGTTTTGTTAATATTTTGCATAAATTACTCCTTAAATGATTAGATTTTTGGAGTCATTTATGTGAGCCATGTAATTTCGGCTCAGTGCCGCCCGCACAATGACAGGATGCGAACGACTGCGTATACTCCGACAATCAGTGACCGAAGTTTGATGTCGTACTTATATTATATGCGAGCAGAATTGCTTATGGCAGTCTTGAAATTGCAGGTTTTCCCTAGCATGATAGCGTGGAAAATGTCAAATTGGTTGTGGATAAAAATATCGCCACTGTGGAAAACTTTGGGCGAGCGTTGTCGAAAAAGTGTCTAAAAACGGAAATGCATCGCTTGGTAGCGATGCATCTGCGTGTTGGTTAACCTTATGATTACAATATAGCACACATTTGCAAAAAAGTCAAGCATATTTTGCAAAAATAGTCGATTTTTTACCATTTTATAGGGGTATATCCCCACTTGTTCAGCTGTTCGTTGCATTTACTGAATGGTCGCGAGCCAAAGAAGCCATTGTGCGCCGAAAGCGGTGACGGATGTGCAGATTCGATGATGTAATGCTTCGATTGATCAATGAGTGGTTTTTTGCCGCGCGCATCTCTGCCCCACAAAATAAATACTAGATGCGGACGGTTCTCGTTTAGGTACTTAATGATGTGTTCGGTGAAAATCTCCCAGCCTTTGCCGCGGTGACTACCGGCGAGGTGTGCCTCGACGGTCAGAGTGTTATTCAGTAATAATACGCCCTGCTCTGCCCAGCGCGTTAAGTCGCCATCTGGCGGTATGGGGGCGCCGACGTCATCGTGGGCTTCCTTGAAGATGTTTCGGAGTGACGGCGGTAGCTGGATGCCGCGGTGGACGGAAAAGGCTAGGCCGTTGGCCTGGCGCGGGCCGTGGTATGGGTCTTGGCCAATAATGACAACCTTGATATTGTGCAAATCCGTTATAAATGCTGAAAAAACCTGTTGTTTCGGTGGATAGATCGTCTTGTGAGCGTAGGCATCGGAGAGGAATTCGGAAAGGCTTTTGAAATATGGCTGTTCGAACTCTGACTGGAGAACTGGTTTCCAGGACGGGTGCATGCTAGACGTTCCAGAATTTTTTGAGGCGCTCGAAAACTTCGTCTGGTGTGCCGGAAGTATCTAGGGTCGGTATATCAAATTCTTCGGCGACTTTGAGGTAGGCGTCGTTAATTTTCTTACCATAGATGGCCTGTTGGGACTTGAAGAATTCTTTGGAGCGTTTGCCTTGGGAAATCAGGCGTTTTTGGCGCTCTTCATCTGAGAGGGTTAAAATTACGATTTTGTCGGGTTGAAAATATCGTTCCGGCATGATCATTTTGTGCAGACGTTTAATAAGTGTGCGACTAACGCCGGTGCCGTAGCCTTCATAAACGTAAGTCGAAAACCAATAGCGCGTGATGATGACGACATCGTCTTTTTTGAGTGCGGGCTCCGCATATTTTTTGAACTGTTCATAGCGATTGACGATGTACAACAATGCGCGGGTGCGTTTGTCGATGTCGTTTTTGCTGCCATAGTTTAATTCAGCGATGGTTTTAACGAATTCGTTCGTAGACGCAGTGCCAGATTCGGCATAGTGAACAACGTTTTTCCCTTGAGCGCGGAAATAATCAGCGAGCTTGGCGGCTTGAGTGTCTTTGCCGGTGGCGTCTTGCCCCTCAATGACGAAATACATACTACTTCTCCTCTTTGTATTTGAAATAACAGTTTGCACAGATGGCGCGATACTCGATTTTGGTGGTACCATCATCGATTAGGATATCGGGGCCGTCGGTTACGAGTTTGCCGTTGAGCCAGCGAGTGTTCAGCGTGGCTTTTCGGCCGCAATCGCAGATAGTTTTAATTTCGTCGATGCGATGGGCGATTTGGAGTAGGCGCGTGGAACCCTCGAAGCCGCCGTCTTCTTGGCGGAAGTTTAGGCGGAGACCGTAGCAAATGACTGGAATATCTAGCCTGACTGCCACCTGCATTAGCTGGTCGGCTTGTTTGGGCGTCAAAAATTGCGCTTCGTCGACTAGGATGCAGGCGGCATCTGAATAATTTTTTCGTATATAGTTATATAGATTGGCGCGGCGGTCGAAACAATAGTTAGTTTCGCGTTCCGGACCGATGCGTGTTAGTAGTTTTGTGCCGTTTTTAGTGTCAGTTGCCGGTTTCATGACGCAGACTTTTTGGCCACGCTCTTCGTAGTTGAAGGCGACCTGTAGAAGTTGCATCGTTTTGCCGCAACCCATCGCGCCGTACCTGAAAAATAATTCTGCCACAATTCCTCCTTTTGATAATTAGTTTAACATCAATGGGGAGAAAATGCGTATTTATTCTGTTTTCGCGTTACGAACGACGCTGAGCGGAATATACACGGATTCGTTTTTGTTGTAGTCGGAGAAGGATACGTTGGCTGTGAATTTATCGATGCCAGCAATACCGCTGAAATCATATTTGGCGTTGGTAATATAGCCGTTTTCGACGCTAATTTCGGCCGGTATGCCATCTTTAGGGAGGGAGATTTTGCTTGTGCTGTCGCCACTCATGGACATATAGCTTTTTAGGTCGGCGGCACTAATTGTGAGCTTATAGTGAGCGTCGTCAATCTTCTCGACGTTGTCGCCTTTTTCGAGCTTTTGCGCAAGAATGCCGAGGTTAGTTTGCGCGCTTACGTCTTCGCTCTTCGTCCATTCGGGCATCGTGTTGGACGGAATGTCGAGACCAGTTATGCCTTCGAATCCGAGCTTTGGCCGCGACATATAAGAGACGCCGTGGTAAAAGTCGGTATAGAGTTCGCAATCCATGGAGACGCCGCCAATGCCGGCGTTTACTTTTTGATTGAGGTGTTGGCGCTGATGCAACTCATCAACAACGCCTTCGGCGGTAGTACTGGCGTCAATCCCGTTCATGCTCAAATTGAGAACAATTTTGGTCTTGTAGTTTTGGTAGCGCGTACGGAAAATCTTGCCGTTATTGTCGAGATTGTCATAGTCGGCTTCGATGGTCGTTGCGCTGGTGAGGGATGGGTTTGCGACGGCCAGATAGCATGTGTCGTGGTTTTTGGCGCATTCTTCAGTTTGGACGCTTTGGCTGGAGTCGTAATATTCGTTAATTTTTTGGTAACTATTTCCTTTTTGGCCAATAAGAACGTAGACTGCATTGGCGCTGTTTAGTTTGATAGTGGCGTTTTGGTCGAGTTTATAGAAGCTGATGGCGCCTGGCTCAAGCGAAATTGTAGCTTCGCCTTCAAGTTCGAACTCGTTAATAACTGGCTGAACTGACTCGTCACTGCTAGCATTTACGCCGTCGTAACTATTTGAGATAGTGTAGTACGCGCTTGCGGCGGCGATTTTTTGCATATTGGATGTGCCGGCCTTTTCTTCGAGGTATGCGAGTGGATTTGAACGCGAATGAGCAGCCATGACGGTTTGATTTGAGCCATATTTTGTATAGGCTGCTAGGTATGGAAAACTACCATACCCAGTTAAGTCGCCGCTAATTATATTTAGAAGGCCATTGTGAATTTCTTCACGATGTATATTACTCCAGTTTGATAGGAAAGAATTTTTTGAGTATCCATGAATCGTGGCGCTGGCGTAATTGGCGGCCATTTCCGAATATGAGAAATCTTGGCTGTCTGGGCAGGCGTCATTTGTTTTAGCCATACAATAGCTATATTGGTAGTGATGGAAAAGTTCATGGCTTACGATTTGTTTGAAATCGACCGTATTATTTAAGAGTCGTTTGTTTAGAACTATATATGGTCGAGTGAGATAATCTTCTTTCATTGCGGCATCAACGACGAAACGCAGGATAATATTGTCCGTGTTAGCTTTGCCGACCAGCCAGTATCCTAGCACGGATTCGCTTTTTGTGTCATATACATAAACATTCATAGTGTTTTTCCAGGTATTTTCTGGAATGCCGTTCTCGCGAAGGATTTTGTTTGCGCCTTTTGCTAATTGTGGACTTGCGGTAGTTATCTCGGGATCGAAACGGTATTTTTCGCCAAAAGTATTACCGTATGCACTAATGGTATTTTCGAGCGTATCGTCGATAGTGTCGATTTGGGATTGAGTGGCTTTATCTTCGCCTTTTTCGGTATACCAAATGATGAAATGCTTATTTTTGGATAGTCTTGCGCGGTCAAAATAATGCATTTTGTATGAGCGTTCTTCCTCTTCGCTGTCGGCAAGTATGACGTCGTCGGCGCTTGACGTTGTCTCGTTTTCGGCGCCGTAGACGAAACTTTTTTGAGTTAACGTAAGGATGTATTGTTTGACGAGATCTTTATCTAATTTGCTAGAATTTTCTTCGATGATGCGCAGAATTTCGTCGCGATGACTGATGCCGGGATGGTCGTATTCGGTTTGGTAGCCTTTGTCGGCTTTGCTGCTGTCGATTTCGAGATAAACGAGTTGCTTGAAATATTCTGCAATATCAATGCCCCCGCTTTTGTAGTCGATGGCTAGATTATCGTAAACATCTAGAGTTTCTTTGGCGGGTTCAGCGACGCTGATATTGTCGTCGATTTGTTCGTTCTGACCGAATAGTTTTGGAAGCAAAATGATTAGCGCTACAATACCAGCGATGAAGATGATGGCAACGATAATGACGATAATGATTGTGCCTTTGTGGGATTTTTTAGCTGTAGCTGTCGTGGGTGTGGTCGGTGTAGAATTCGGTGTCGAGATTGGTTCGTTGAAAATGTTTGTTTCAGGTGTTGGCTGATTGATGGGTTGAAGGCTAGAGCTATTATCCATAGCTATTATGGTAGCATAAGCGGTGTTTGCTCGCCAGTTTTGAGATTCTTTGCTCGATAGTTGCCGCTGAGTACTTCGTCGTTGCCAATGGCGATGGCGTAGCCGGAGATTTTGCTGGCGCGATTGAATTTGTCGCCGAGTTTGCGATCGGAAAGATCGATGTCGACGGTTTTGCCCTGTTCGCGTAAGCGCTCGGCTAGTTCGAAGCTAGCTTCATATTCGTTTTTGCTGATTGGTAGAATAATATAATCGATTGGCTGAGCTGCTTCGAGGTTAATGAGGTTGTATTCGCGCAAAACGAAGAAAAGGCGAGTAAGGCCGATTGAGCCGCCAACGCCTGGAAATTTCATTTCAGTGAAGTTGCTGGCTAGATTTTCGTAGCGGCCGCCGCCAGAAATACTACCAATTTCGCGGTGATCTTCGAGCATGATTTCGAATACAGTTCCAGTATAGTAATCGAGGCCGCGGATAATCATAAAATCAATGATGCAATTACCGGTCTTCTTGATATTAAGAATGTCGAAAACTTCTTTGAGCTCGGCGAGACCCTCGGAGATTGGAGCAAGATCGCCCATAATATCGTGAAGCTTCTCCTCGATTTCGGTATAGTCGCCGCGCGTGAACATGAAGGCGATAATTTTATCGATTTGATCTTGGTTGAGGTCGATTTCGGCAAGTGCTTCTCTGCTCTTTTCGAGCGGAACTTTCTCGGCGTGGTCGATAATGTTGGAAATTTCGGTAGTTTTGTCTGAAAGTTTTAGCGACTCGAGAAAGCCGGCTAGGACCTTGCGATTACTGATGCGAATGAGCATTTTGGGCAGCTTGAATGTCTTGAGCGCATCGTAGATGCAAGCGATAACTTTTGCGTCGTATGCGATAGGGAGTTTTTCGCGACCGATAATGTCTGCGTCGCATTGATAAAACTCGCGAAAGCGGCCACGCTGAGCGCGTTCGCCGCGGAAGTTGCGGTTGATTTGGGTGACTTGGAACGGGAACACCAAATCATTATTATGCTCAACAACATAGCGTGCGAGTGGTACGGTGTGGTCGAAGCGAAGTGCCTGGTCGGCAGAGTCAGCAGATTCGGCAGTTTTGCTAACCATGTAAATTTGTTTCTCGGTATCGCCGCCAGCTTTGGCGAATAAGATGTCGGTTCGTTCGATAATGGGCGTTTCGATACTGAGGAAACCGTAATGATGATATACGTCGCTAATATTTTGCTTGAGCTGGTCAAAAACGGCCTGCTCGGTTGGTAGGAGTTCTTGCATGCCTGAAAGCGGCGACGTATTGTATTTTTTCATAGTAATATTATATAACTATTCGCTAGGTGGTTCTAGTAGCTTGATCCAGCCGTTTTTGGCCATTTCCATGATTTCGTCGTAGCAGCCACAGGACTCGTCGGGCCATTGATGTAGATAAATATTGATGTCCTCGCCATTGATTTTGCGCACGACCATGCTAGACATTTCGGCAAAAGTCTCGTATCCGATGTAGCCTTTGACGCCTTTCTTGTCTAGGTTAAGAACGAAAATATCGTCGGCTTGGGAAAGCCCGTCGTAAAAGTCGGTGTAGATTTCGTGCCAACCACGAGGTGCGTCGGCCGGTTCCATACAGGCAACGACTTGATGATTCTTTTGTTCGAATTTGTTCTTGTATTTTGCGGCTTCTTCATGGAAGCAGGCCGAGCCGGCGATGACCATTTTGCGGCGTTTGTTATTTTTACTACTTTTTTCGGAATTGGTCTTTGCCGGGCGCTTTTTCATGCCTCTATTGTACTAAATATATAAAAAAGCGCCCAGAATTGTATGACTGGACGCATGAACTGTTTGTGGGTTTATTTTGTCAGCTCGTCGATCGTTGAGCCAACGAATCGCCAGAAGCGAGCCCAAGAGCTTTCCTTTACGTTATTGTCTTGGTCTTCCTGGCTGATAGTGCCAGACCCAGGGCTGTCTGGGTTAGGCGAAAAGAACCATCCGAACCCCGGCATCATGCGAGGACCCGGTGCTCTGCGACCGAAGCCGCCGCCGAATCGCCGTCCCCCCGGTGCTCTGCGACCGAAGCCGCCGCCGAATCGCCGTCCCCCCGGAGGGGCTCCAGGTATTCCGTGGCCTCTGCCTGGCCCATGCGCCCCGCCATCTGGGCTGCCAAACGGTCCGCCAAACGGTCCACCAAACGGTCCACCAAACATCGCCATATACATCCCCTCCTTTCGTAATATGGTATATATATTGTACCATAAAATCGCATTTTTTTCAATCAATGGGTGCTGTGGGTTATAGCGGGTTTTTCTTTTTCAGATTATTGTGCTATACTAACGGAGCGTGGCTCTGTAGCTCAGTTGGTAGAGCAGAGGCCTGAAGAGCCTTGTGTCGTTGGTTCAAGTCCGACCGGAGCCACCAGAAAAAATAACCCTGAGGGGTTGTTTTTTGTTGCGAAAAGGTAGGAAAGAAATGATATATGTCTTATACTAAGATTAGATAATTTGGAGTGCAGTTATGATCTAGATGCTCGCATAGGAGGCGAATAATAATCGAAAGGAGATTCTAGTGAAGGACAACAAGATATTTGAGCTGATTGAAGCTGAGAAGCAACGCCAGCGTGAAGGTTTGGAGCTTATCCCGAGCGAGAACTACGTTTCGCGCGAGGTACTAGAGGCGATGGGTTCTGTCTTTACGAATAAGTATTCTGAAGGCTATCCAGGTTTTGAAGATTTAGACGGTTCCGATGATGACGTCTTGGCGAGCGAGCCGGCAAACCACCGCTATTATGGTGGTCAGCAAAACACCGACAAGATTGAGCGTCTAGCGATTGCGCGGGCGCGACGACTTTTTCATGCGGATCATGCGAACGTACAGCCGCATTCTGGGGCGCAGGCGAATAACGCGGTTTATAATGCTTGGCTAGAGCCGGGCGATACCGTCCTAGGTATGAATTTGGGCCATGGCGGCCACCTTACGCATGGTTCGCCAGTGACGCTGAGTGCGAAGATTTACAATTTCATTGCTTATGGCACGAATCCTGAAACCGGCGATATTGACTATGATGAATTAGAAAGGTTGGCTAAGGAGCATAAGCCAAAAATTATCCTAATCGGCTATTCGGCTTTTGCGAAGATTCCAGATTTTGAGCGTGTGGTCAAGATTGGCAAGGAAATACCGGACTGTCTACTGATGGCGGATATGGCGCACGTAGCTGGCCTGATTGCTGGTGGTGCACATCCGAATCCGCTTGACTATGGTTTTCACGTTATGACTACTACTACGCATAAAACCTTGCGTGGGCCTCGTGGTGGTTTGATTTTGAGCCGCGGCAAAGTAAGTAATCCACTAAAAAAGCCCGAGCATACTTTGGAAAACATTCCGACTTTGATTGATCGCTCAGTCTTCCCTGGTACGCAAGGTGGACCACTGATGCATATTATTGCCGCAAAGGCCGTAGCTTTCTATGAGGCTGAACAAGTATCGTTCCAGAATTATGCACGGGATTTAATGGATAATGCTAAGACTTTGGCAGACGAATTAATATCGCATGGATTCAAGTTGATTGGTGGCGGCACGGAGAATCATTTAATGCTTGTCGACATGATGGCGTCCTTTGGCGTCGATGGAAAAATTATGGAAGAGATGATGGATAAAGTTGGTCTAACTCTGAATGCGAATGCCATTCCAAATGACACTTTGCCGCCATTCAAGCCGTCCGGAATTCGTTTGGGCACAGCAGCAATCACGACGCGTGGTATGAAGCGACAAGAAATGAAGAAAATCGCCAATTGGATGCGACGTTTGGCTGAGATTTGCGTGGAAATCGAGAAGAATGGCAAGTCGGAGGATGCATTTAAGAAGGAATTGGCAACCATGCGTGAAGAGGTGCGTGAAATTGCCGAAATCTTCCCTGTCCCAGGGATTTAACAAAGCGTTTTTATAGATTCGTGCGGTTATTGAGCGCGGAGGCAAGGGTTATCTGATCGGCGTATTCCAAAGATACGCCGAGCGGTAGCCCGCGCGCTAGACGAGTAATTTTGAGGTCTGGATATTCTTCGTGCAAGAGCTTTTCGAGCAAGATAGCCGTAGATTCTCCCTCTACGGATGGGTTTGTCGCAATAATGACTTCCTCTACGGAGTCTTTTTTAATGCGTTCAGCAAGCTCTTTGATATGTAGCTTGTCGGCAGTGACTCCATCCATAGGGGAGATGGCGCCGCCGAGTACATGATATGTGCCCGTGAAAGCTTTGGTATGTTCGATAGCATAAATATCTAAAGGTTCCTCTACTACAAGAACGGTCTTTTTGTCGCGCGTAGCGTCGTCATAAAGAGGCGAAACGGTTTGACTGGCATCCATGATGGCGAAAGTGATTGGGCAGTACTTGACACCACTATGGAGATTATTGAGCGCACTAGCAATCTTTTCCGATACGTCCTCATCGGATTTAAGCAAAAAGTAAGCATAGCGTTCGGCTGTGCGCGAACCCACACCGGGTAGACGCCCAAGGGCGTCAATTAAATCATTCAGGGCGCTAGGGAGCATGGCGCTTTACATGCCGAAGCTGCCAAGAGAGCCCATAAGTGGCTTCATCTTGTCGGTCGCAATCTCCTGAGCTTTGGCATAGCCGTCACGTAGGGCGTTCTCAATCCAACGTTCGAGCTCGTGAATATCGTCTAGGTCAATTTTTTCTGGGTCGAGCTCAACCTTCTTAATCTTTAGTTCGCCGGTAATTTGAATCACAACGGCGCCATCGCCAGCTTCAACTTCGACGATTTCGTTTTTGAGTTCTTTTTGCGTCTTGCGCAACTGATTAATCATTTTCATTTGGTCCATAGTGGCACCCATAGTCTAACTCCCTTGTTTATCAGTAGTAGTTTTTTCGTATATGTATAGTCTAGCAGAGTTTAGCTTCTTTGGCGATGTTATGATCCGTTTTAACTCGAGATTGTCTGTTTTGAGCGGTTCACCAAGCGAGACAATTGGCCGTTCGCCTTCCTCGGGGACTTCTTGCGCTATGGCGATACCATTGCTATTTTCGAGCAGCTTATAAAAATCATAATCTTGATGGTCTTCCGACATGATCAATGTTGATCCGCTTTCGAGGTTGGTATTAATGAGCGAGATGTCGTTGTTGAAATTATTGGCGACCACTGGTGTGTAGTGATAGCCAAAAATGAAATGCGACAGATCTGCTCCGTTAATGAATAGCACTAGGAAAAGCACAGGTAATGCCCCGACAATGTGCGCATAAGGGTTTTCCGGAAAGAGTGAATGCCATTTTTGGATGATAGATTCGACGGCTGCGGCGGTCAGGATTGAGATGGGGACAATAATTGCGATAGCCGCGTTTTGATTTAGGCCGGCGACGATAATTGCATAGAGAACTAGTAGACTAACGACGGTATTACGTGAGGTGAACAGCTTGCCAATTGAGGCAAGTGCGCCAATGATGATAAGTGCGACCGTTCCAAGGCCAAAGAGTGGCGCCAGGTAGACGCTATCGTAGGCGTTAATGAAGCTGAAGAACGGCGCAAAGGCGGTTGAAGTATTTGATAGAAATGTATTAATGTTTTCCGTAAACACGAGTTGCAACAGTGTAGTTTGGTTGAAAATGCAGCCTAAGACAAGTGGCGTAATGATAACGATGAAGACGCCGATACTGATAATGAGTTGGTAGATTTTGAGTTGCTTGAGCGAATGGCGCATATGTGGGTGCGTAATGCCAGCGAGCGCAATTGCTAGTGCTACATAGATAAGGTGTGGCGTATAGAGCGACATGGCTACGCAGAAGGCGAATGATATAACGAGCATAGGATGAGTATTATCGTTGCCGATAATCTTTGACCCCAACCAGAGGATGATGGTTAGCCAGAAAACATACATGATATTCGGCGTGCCAAATCCGGCCAAGAATAGAAATGCTGCTGAGAGTGTTGTAAGAATGGAGCTGACAATGGCGACGTCGGATTTGAACCAGCGATTGAGCAGGAGTACGAGAAAAAGCGCTGTCAGTATGGCGATAATGATGGATGGGAGTTTGATTGAATAAAGCGAGAGGCCGAAGACGCTGGTACTTAGTTTCTGAATGGCGCGGTATGGTAAATCTATAACTTGGCCATTCGAAATGAAGTTTTGGTCGATTTTTTGCGATTCCACTACGGAGTGCATTTCTTCGGAGCTAATGCCACCAGGAGCCACCATTGGCAGAAAACTTAGCAGTATAGCAAATGCAATAATGAGTAGAATATAGCCTAAAACAAAGCGGTGGCGAAATAAAAAAGGTAATCTATTAGATTTTTTCACTATATTAATTCTACCATGTTTAACTATAGTGACGCAAGCAAACTACTCATGCTTAGTGTCTAGCGACATAAAGCGGACGCGAGCTTTGTCGAAGTAAAGCTCGACTTTGTCGGTGGCGCCGCGGCGATGCTTAGCGACGATTAGGTCGGTGATGTTTTGGCGCTCCGTATCGGGATTGTAGTAGTCCTCGCGATAGAGGAACATGACAATATCGGCATCCTGCTCAATAGAACCGGATTCACGCAAATCGGAAAGCATCGGAATTTGAGGACTGCGTGTTTCTACGGTACGGGAAAGCTGTGATAGTGCGATCACCGGCACGTTAAGTTCGCGGGCGATTAATTTTAAGCCACGGGAGATTTCGGAAATTTCTTGTACGCGGTTGTCCATAGAACGCTTAGATGAGCCCGACATTAGCTGGAGGTAATCTACGATAATCAGGCCAATCTCATGATCGTGCGCGGCGCGGCGTGCTTTGGTGCGCATCTCCATAACGGTAAGACCCGGAGTGTCATCGATATAGATCGGAAGCTCGGAGAGCTCGGCCATAGCTTCGGAGATTTGCGAGAAATCGTCGCCAGAGAAATTGCCCGTTTCAAGTTTGAACGAATCGATGCCAGACGCATCGGAAAGCATACGGTTGATGAGCTGCTGTTTGCCCATCTCGAGCGAGAAGATTAAAACAGCCTTATTATTGATGCGAGCTACATTGCTAGCGAAATTTAGCGCCAGAGCGGTTTTACCCATGGCTGGGCGAGCGGCCAGAATGATGAGGTCGGATTTGTGAAAACCGGCCGTGAGGCGGTCGAGGTCCGGAAAACCAGTTTTGTAGCCAGCAATACTACCCTTATTTTCGTTAAGGGTTTCGAGCAAGTCGAAGGTTTCAGATAATAAGTCCGAAATAGAAACAAGGTCGTTATGGACGTTTTGTTCGGATACCTCAAAGAGCGCGCGCTCGGCTTCGCCAAGCAATTCTAGCGTCTCGGAATCCTCATTGTATGCGTCTTCTGTAATAGTTGCGGCGGCCGAAATAAGACGGCGACGCACGGCGGCTTTGTTGACGATTTCGGCGTAAGCCTTGGCGTGTGCGGCGGTTGGCACGAAACTTGCGAGTTCGGAAAGATAAGCGGAGCCGCCAGCTTTCTCGGTGAGTTTCTTCTTTTTAAGCTCGTCGCGAACGGTAAGGAGATCAACTGGCTGATGACGTTCGTAGAGGCTCCACATGGCGCTGAAAATATGCTGGTGGCGTTCGTCATAGAAGTCCTGAGGTTTGACAATTTCTGTAATGTCTGGAAGTGATTCCTCGGAAATCAGGATGGCTCCGAGTAGGGATTTTTCGGCGTCGAGATTCTGAGGTGGAATGCGTTCTGCGGCATTTTTGGTTTTATTCGTCGGCATCGAGTGTAACCTCCTCTCCCCCGCCCATTATTTCGGCAATTGCGGCCATTTCGGAATCTTTTGCTAGCGTTTCTGGCCTAACCTCGATCGTGTACTTGCCTTTGAGTAGCTCGGAAATTAGGGGAATTTTCTTATCGATCTGCATTTTATTGAACTTTTTCTTTGCATAGATTATCAGTTTTTCGCCCTCAAAGACGTAATCGGAATTGCTGAGATATTTGTAGATGCCTGGGATTTTGTCTTGCGCGTAAAGCAAAATATTATTCCATATTTCGGCGTCGTCCGCGCTTGGTTCGATGGCGACTGGGGCTGTAGTGGTTTTTGCTACAGGTTCGGGTGTTGGCTCTGGTTTTGCTTCGGGCTCTGATTTTGGCTTGAGAGAAGGAGTCGGAGTAGTAGCTGCGGCTTTCTGGACGATTGGCTTAATTGGTATCGCTGGCGCCGGCTGAGTGAATGATGTAGTTTGCGGCATTAACGCCAGAAGAAGTTTGGCCTCGGGGTACGGAGAGCGCGACACGTCGAGCAGTTTGTCGAGTAAACCGAGATGAACCGGCTGAGGATTTGCGAGTATTTCGTTGATGAGATTCTCGGCGATAGTTTCTGGCTTAATGCCGGACTCTAGAAGGTCTTTGAGTTGCTCGCGAATACGAGTGGGATCGCTGGCGGCATAGCCATTGAGGATGTTTGTAATTGCTTCTGCGTGTGGCAAACCAAGAGCTTTGGTTATTAGCTCGGCATCTATCTTTCCGTCGCTAAGAGTGGAAATTTGATCAAGTAGGCTTAGCGAATCGCGATACGAGCCGCCACCGCGCTTGACGACAATTTGCAGAGCATCGTCGGTAATTTGGATATTTTCTTTTTTGGCGATTTTCTTAAGATGCTCAAACATTGTGCTCGGGTCGGCGAGCTTGAAAGTGAAGGTCTGACTGCGCGAGGTAATAGTGATGGGCACTTTGTACGCATCGGTCGTAGCCATGATGAAGATGACGTGTTCTGGTGGCTCCTCGAGGGTTTTCAGTAGCGCATTGAAGGCTGATTTCGAGAGCATGTGAACTTCGTCGATGATATAGACTTTGTATTTACCTTTTGCGGGGGCGATGATGGCTTTTTCGCGCAAATCTCGGATATTGTCGACGCCAGTGTTGCTGGCGGCGTCGATTTCGATGATGTCGAGATAATCGTCTTCGAGTTCGTATTTAAAGCCATTGATTTCGTGAGCGAGAATACGCGCAACGGAAGTCTTGCCAGTGCCACGTGGGCCAACAAAAAGATATGCATGAGCCAATTTACCATTCTTCAGTGAATTCTGGAGAATATCGGTGATTTGTTCTTGCCCAACTACCTCGCTTAGCGTTTTGGGGCGATATCTACGATACAGCGCCTTCATTAGAGATATTTTAGCACACTTTATCCGTAGATAAGTAGGGCGCTATTGAAAAATAAGCATAAGTGTGATATAATATTGCTATTGTGGCCGTGGTGCCCTTGTTGTCTTATTGTGCGGGATTTGGCGTCAGCTCCGGATGCTGGTTGAGATAGTCATTTATTTCTTTGATTCTGTTTTCGTCGAAAATGAAGGTAATCGAATCTTGCCCATCTTGCTTAGTGTATCTGCCAAGACGAAAAACGTCTTCGTTTTCTTTAGATGAGAACATTAGATACTCTTGGTCGTGGTATTTAAAAGCAAATAAGAACAAATATGTATGACCGTCCGAAAGCTGGATTTGGTCGCCTGCTTCTAGGTTCATTGTTGAGTCTCCTCTTGCGTTTGGTTAGTTGCTTCGTCGGCGGTTTCTTGTGCGCCGTTTAAGATTAGATTCGCATATTCTTCTAGGTCAAAGCCGACTTCTTCGCTAAGTTCGCGCAAAGTTACTTCATCGTGTTTAATGAGCAATGCTTGCGCGAGTAACATTTCGGCGTCCGTCATTTGGTCAAATACGGTTTGTTCGTCAGATTCCGCTTCGCCTGAAGTCTCAGATGGTACAGATTCCGTTTCGTTTGGCTGCTCAGGAATTTCGATGCCAGCTTTTTCGGCAAATTTCTTGGCGATTTCTGGTGCACGATCGCCTGTACGTTCAGTAAAAATCTTAGTTAGCCGAACGAGCTGTTCGCCATTTAGCTCCATATATTCGCGCTTGGTCTCAAGTTCTGGAGATGACCCCGTCCCGCCGCCTTCCGTGTTGGTTTCTGCGCTTGAATCCTCGGGCTCGCCTTCTCGTTTACGGTTACCAGACATTGCGATAGCTATGCCAGTTCCTGCAATGCCAATCATTGCGATATCGTGGGCGAGCTTGAGCAGATTAAGCCTATGCTCGGTTGTGCCTTCTTGGATTGCGATTGATTCAATTTGGTAAGCGCACCCATCTGAACCGATTATAGTATCGCCGTGTTTGCGATAGGTTCCGTCTGGGTTGAGAATATTGACAAATACTTCCTTGCCGTTTTCGCCTTTAAGCTTGATTGTTCCGTCTTTTGGGATTTCCCCTTGGCTCGTATATCTGTCGGTGACCGTATAGTGCTCGTAGTGGCTGGGGATTTGCTCGGTGATTGTTGTGCCTTCTGGTACGAATACTGAGGCAAAGTCTTCAGTCCATCCGGTTTGACCACTTAGTTCGATGCCGCCGTTCGGACCATCGAGATGAACATGGATGCCAATTTGACCTTCGTAGCCTGTTTTTTCACGAGTCTCTTCCAATAAATCTTGGAAACTACCACGGTCGCCTTCGTTGTAATGGTAGGAGGCAATAATTGGACCTGCTCCACCCCTTTCTGTGAATGATATGCGATCCATTGTATATTCACCTTCAGCGCGATATTCGCTCTCGCCGATAGTGACCGTAACGTCTTCGCCGCCCAATTCGACGACATACTGATAATCAGATGATCGGTGCAGCACTAAACCTGATGGGGCTTCGATAGTGTCACCGAGTTTGCAATCGCGGAGAAGCTTTTCTACTAGCTCTTGGCGTTCCTCCTCGGTCATTTCGCGTTCGTATTCGCGTCCGGGATACTGAGTCTCTTCTTCGTGTTGACTAGTGGCTACTATTCTTTGTTCGGCCGGGATATTGGTCTGGTCGATGGGGTTTTTGAGTAGGGCTAGGGTCAGTACGGCTAGCAACGCGGAGCGCTTTAGTGCGCCGATAACTTTGTTGGTTTCTTTGCGGACGGTTTCTTCGACAGCTTCTTGCTCTTCTGGCGGCAATTCTTCTTTCTTAACTACTTTGATGATGACGTAGACTTTTTCGCCTTCTGTTTCTTCGTCTTCCTCTTTTTCTGGTTTGTTGCTGGGGGTTTCGTCTTCATCGCCAGATACTTCGCCACTCGGAATTTCGTCTTCTGAGATTTCGCCTCCAGGTATTTCGCCGCCTGGGATTGTGCTCGGGGTTTCACCTTCAGGCATTCCGTCGCTAGACATTTCGCCGCTTGGAGTGCTGCTAGGCATTTCACCGCCTGGGATTGTGCTCGGGGTTTCACTCTCGGGAATTTCGCCGCTAGGCATTCTGCCGCTTGGGACTTCGCCGCTCGGCGTGCTGCTAGGTATTTCACCGCCTGGGACTTCGCCGCTCGGCGTGCTGCTAGATATTTCGCCGCCTGGGATTGCGCTCGGGATTTCACTCTCAGGAATTTCGTCGCTAGGCATTCCACCGCCTGGGACTCCGTTTTCTGGAGTTCCTTTCGGAATATTCATTATGCGACGCCATGGAAATGGAAATCTGCGCCGGAGCCCTTCGTTGCTTCGGGAGTGCTCGCCGCCCGGGAGATGCTCGCCACCTCGAAAGTGTCCACCACCACCTGGGAAGTGTCCGCCACCTCCGGGATAGTGTCCGCCGCCACCCGGGAAGTGTCCACCACCCCCTCCTCCCCCGCCTCCGAATGTTGGCTTTTTGTGCATATCAATAATGCGACCGCTCGTGAGCGTGCTGATTAGGTCTTCAGTGATGCTGTCAGTGTATTGGCCAGTGCTTAAATATGTGGCCCGTTCTGATGGTGAGAGGTTGTTCCATGTCGCGATAGCTTGCATTACCTTGCGGTAGTAGGTTTCGTCTTTGTTGACGCCTTTATCTTTTTCTCGAAAATATAGCTCCCATTTATGTGGGTCAATAATGCTGCTTCCGGCTTCGGAGAAACCGCTTGCTACGCTCATAGTTTCCGCTTCTGGCGCAACTCCTTGTTTCGCTTCTCCTCCCCTGAATGCTTCTTCTGGGTTATCTAAATGTTCCCATAATGATGATGGATCATCGCGCAATTCTTCGCGATTTGGACGATTCTCTTTGTCCATTCATACCTCCTATTGTTGGTCATTATAGCATAGGCTGTATATCATATTGTCGCCGAGCCCGCCCTTATCAAAAAAGCTTAAGCATGATATAAATAAACTGTGACTAGAAAACAAAGACAAAAGAATCGTAATAAATTATTGAATATCTGCGTCATAATTATTGACACCGTTGTATTTGTGCGGGCGTTTTTTCATTTTGCGATGACGCTTAATGGCAGCTGGGACGATATTAATATTACGACTATTATGGTATTGGTTTCGTTGGCAGTCGTGGCACTGTTCTTGGCGCTCGTCAATAATATGCACTATGAAGGTCACGCGAGTTATGTTTTAGCGTCTGTGATTGTACTTGGGTTGACGGCATTATTGTTTATGTACGTATTGATGACCTTCTCTTTTGTCGGATTAACTGCGTCGTAAACGAGTTTAGCTAGACAATAAAAAACTCCCAGCTTGGCTGGGAATTTTAAAATTCGCTTCTTTATAGGCTTGCTTCGACGGCCGCCCAAGTGGCATCGTCGTTGTCTGCCGGGATGACGACGGTGACTTGGTCGCCAACCTTGAGGCGGAAGTAAGTGACGGATGCATAGAGAATCTTGAACTCTTTGCCATTAATCTCGACAAAATATTGATCGTCGTGGCTGGTGAGCGTGCCGATAACTGTCTTGCGTTCGACGGGGCCGATTTGCTTGTACATGAATTTGCCGCTTTCACCAATGGTGAGCTTGAGGATATCGCCTTCGACGAGCTTGGACTTCGAGGCGTAGTTGGCTGGCACTGGGTAGTTCTTGCCGTCTGGGCCAATCATGATTTGACCATCAAAGACGCCCTCGATAACTTTACCTTCTGGACTATCGGAAATCGTACTGGCGGGAGCAGTGATAATATCACCATCGCCGAGCATCGATGTTAGTAATTCTTTCGCTGCTGATAAATTAGTCTCTGCTTCCGTGAGGAGACTGCGCAACCTTTTTATTTGTTTTTCTGATATTTCAGACATACCTCGCATCCTGCCTGTGTTAGTTTAATTAATTCTATGATATATTTTTGACTCCTGCTTGTCAATGAATAGTTTATGAAAAAGTTGTGGGTTTTTCCACATATTTTACAGAGGTAGCCGCGAAAACGTTGTATTTTTAACCATTGACTTTTTGTATGGGTTTTATTTGTTCGTGAATAGTGCGAGCCGTACTGCGGCAAGGTCGCCAAGGAAGAATTCTGCTACGTTGATCACGATAGAAATGATGCCAAGCGCCGCAAAAGCAGAACTTGCAATTGGGATTCCGGCTCCGGATGTGCTTGTTGCCATAGAGAGCGGTAATAGTTCTAGCAGGCATACGATAGCGTATGCCAATGTGTTGATGGCCGTATTAGTGATGGAGACATAGACTTTATAGCGATTGGTGATTTGGTAGTGGACGGATGCGCCTACTGCGGCGCCAGCGATATAACAGATATAAGGGCCCGTAATAGGGACTGTGGCAAATATGCCGATACAGATAATACGTAGAGTCAGGCCTGGAATTACCGTTGCTAGTGTGAATTTAGTGCGTTGGTCGAACGGAATGGTGCGATTTTTGCATTTTTCACACTGTAGGGCGAGGATGACGGCGGACGAGAATATTACGACAATGCCAGCAAGGTGGAGAATGGCTGCAATGAGGCCTTTTAGCTGGCCGAAGAGGGTGCTAGCTAGAATGATTACTCCAACTAGCTGCATGACAAATGATAATGTGATGGTTTTGCTAAGATTTGTGTCGTAGACAGATTCGATTTTGGCGCGTTCGGTAGCCTTGCGGCCATTGTCTGTGCGCTGGCGCCAAAGTTCATCCTCGACGTCGGTCGTGAGCGGCTTGGCGTCGGGGTAGAGTTTTTGTAGGTTGCTTCGGTTGGTTTCTTCGGTGATTTTATCGCGGAGCTCTTCTGCGTCTAATGTTTGTGTATGTTCAAGTTCTTTTTTGACGGCTTCTTTGCGGATTTCGGCAGCTTGTTTGGCCTGTTCTTTTTGTGCTTCCTCTCGCTTGGCGCGCGCTGTGCGTTCTTCGGCCATGCGTGTTTTCATCTCCTGCTCAAAGAAGCTGTCGATTTCGAATTTTGGCTGATTATCTTCTTTATGTTCGCCGATGATGTCTTGGTTGGCGATTTTTTGTTCGATAGCTGGCGTGTCGTCATCTTCGGCTGCGTCGAACATACTGCGCGAAGCCGCCATGGCGGCCGGTCGACGTTCATCAATTTTTTGCGCTTCGGTCTTCTCTTCTATCTCTTGCGGTTCGTCGCCAGACAGAAAACCTGTTTTGTGGGGCATATTGCTTATAGTTTAGCATACGTGAAAAAGCCGGGATTATTATCCCGGCTCGAGTCTCATTGTTTGTAAACGGTTAAAATCGCCCATGTCGCCATCATTACAAAGATGAGCGCGGCTACGGCGGGGCCGATGATTGCCGCTGGACGTAATCTCATCACGATCGATAAGGCAACGTCAATAATCGCCCTGAGGATTCCTGCAGTGGCGACTCCGATGCAGGCATAGCGGAAATTCGCGCGCTCCTGATATCTGCTGACCCTGAGTTCTGTGCTAGCTGTCGAAAGTAGTATCGACGCGACAAAGGTTATTCCAGTACTTAGCAGATAGTATGTTACACCGCTATCGGTGCTGAGCCAGACGTTAATATCGCTGGTGGCGATCCACGTCAGTGCAAATATAGCTGCGCAAATGAGCATGCAGTGGTTCTTGGCCATCTGGGCTCTTTGCATACGCTCCTTTATCTGCTTCGATACGTTGGCGTTCTCGATTGCTGTTTCGCGTATCACCCGAACGTAATCGTACGAAAAGCACGCTGCGATAGCGAACGCGGCAAATGTTACACCTGCGGCGAAAATGAGCTTAATTTGTCCTTCCGCGACGCTTATCTTGACGTCTGCGGCGGCTCTGGCGCAGAGGGTAACAAGTGTTGCGAGTCGATAGTTCCATTTTTGCGTTGGCTGGCATGAAATGCCGAATGCCAGTGCAGTAATTACGAGCGCCGTATAGTATAGTGCCCCGATCGCAATATGCTCCGACCACACATTCAGTTCATCGGCATTAAACCATGCCAGTGTCATCAGCGTGGCAGTTAGCGCGGTCGCAATTGCCTTGACGATCAGTGTGTTTGTCTCAAATTTTCTAAGTGCTTCCATTTTCCCTCCCCTTATGGATGATTTGTTTTACCTAAAGTGACTCGTTTATTAATTATACCATTTGATGGCCGTCTAGTCAAGTGGGGTGTGGCACGGGAACGAAAAAGCGACCGCATGAGCGATCGCTTTTCGATAACATTCTGACTAATTTGATAGAACTTAAGCGAGTTCGACAGTTGCGCCGGCGTCTTCGAGGGCTTTCTTCATAGCCTCGGCTTCGTCCTTTGCAACCTTTTCTTTTACAGTGGCAGGAGCGCCATCGACGATAGCCTTAGCTTCGCCGAGACCAAGACCGGTAGCTTCCTTGACGACCTTGATAACTGCAATCTTCTGTGCGCCAGCATCTTTAAGAACGACATCATATTCGCTCTTCTCTTCGGCGGCAGCGGCACCAGCATCAGCTGGACCAGCAGCTACAGCGACAGCGGCAGCAGCAGGCTCAATGCCATATTCATCCTTAAGGATGGTTTTTAGCTCGTTAACTTCGAGGACGGTGAGCTTAACCAATTCCTCTGCTAGTTTTTTAACATCAGCAGCCATGTTAGACTCCTTTATTATTTATAGGTTGATAGTATAGTAAATTAATTGGTTGCTTTGTCGGCAATGCCGTCGAGCAAAGCATGCAAGTTGCCGGAAAGACCATTGGTAACATCGTTGACTGGGCTGAGGAGCATATCCACAACTTGGCCAATGAGCTGATCTTTGCTTGGAAGATCGGCAAGTGCTTTTACTTCTGTCTCGCCAAGAGTAGCACCTTCGCCACTGAATGCGCCTTTGAGTTCGAGGGCGCCATGATCCTTTGCGAATTTTGCGAGGACCTGGGCTGGAGCGACTTCGTCGTCGTTTGAAACGGCGTAAAGTAACTGGCCTTCGAGGGCGCTAGTGTCGGTGTCTTTGTAAACCGCGATATTGCCCATAGCAACACGGACAAGGCGGTTCTTGACGATTTTAATTTTGACATTATTCTCGCGAGCAGCCTTGCGAAGTTCTTGCATTTCCGCGACCGTAAGGCCTTGGTATTTTGCAAAAACGGTCATCTTAGCGTCGCTGAGAAGCTCGTTTAAGTCGGCAACCAATTGTTGTTTCTTATCTTTGCTAATTGCCATAGATAGAAATCTCCTTTTGGTATTAGTTGGTAGCCAGAATGTTAAAATCTACCTTTTAGGTAGAAAACGTCACCAATAATACAAGAATTAATCTCCTCGGCGGCATAATTAAGTGCTATTGCACCGCCGCTGTCTTTGGTAACCGCATGTATTATACTAAGTTTTCGTATGATTTGCAAGGTTCAGATGGTATAATTATAGAGATGTTAAAGATAATTGCGGGCGGTAAAAAACATGCGAGCTGGCTAAAGGAGGCCTGCGACGAATATGAGAAGCGCCTCAGGAAGCCGTGGGCTATAGAGTGGCAGTTTGTCGATGAGGATAAGCTTGACGAGCGCGTGGCACGTCTAAAGGCTGACGATTATGTTATTCTGCTAGACGAGAATGGCAAAATGATGAGTTCGCCGGAGCTGACGCAGGTTTTGCGTGAGCCGTTGGAGAGCGGTCGTGATGTCGTGGTGATTATTGGTGGGGCTTTTGGGCACTTTTCGCCTGACGTCCTGGCGCGAGCAAACGTGGTTTGGAGTTTATCCAAGCTGGTATTTCCGCATCAGATTTGTCGCTTAATTGTGGTGGAGCAACTATACCGAGCGCAAGAAATATATTTAGAACATGCATACCATCATGCATAAAGGAGTGTTATGAAAGATCATTTAGTATACTACGACGAAATTAGAAAACTACACAAGAAGCTGGACAGTTTTATCAAGTATGATCCGACTGATCAAGAGGTAGATCAGTTTTTGAAGCGAAATTTTCAATTTGTTCGAGACGAACAATCGTCTTTCTTTGGGCGAAAGCCAGAAGAATTTGAGCATCTATGGGAAGAGCTAGAAGATGAAGAGAAGCGTGAGTTGGCGCGACCATTGTCGGCGCGACAGCTATTTTGCGCTGAGTGTGTAATGAATCCTTATAATAAAGATACGCTTTCGCGTTTGTGGGATTTTCTGCACGATAATGGGCAAATTGAAAATAAAAAGATTATGAGTATGGCGGAAATTGCGTTTTTTGCGATGATGCTGGAGCGTATATATACCTACTTAGCCTGATATAATATACTCATGGCAAATATTATTGATTACGTGCGCAAATATGGCGACGTGCGATTTGAGAACAAGAAGTTCAACGAAGTTGATAACCTTGTTTTTTCGGTGTTGACCTACTTGGATTTTACAAATACCAAGATTAATGAGAATTGCCACACCCTAGAAGAGATTGGGCGCGAATATTTGTTGAAAAATACATATAAAGATATTCGTAAGTTAGGCATTGCGATGGGTGATGCGTATTTGTTACTTAAGGAGGTGGTCGAGCAGAATCGCTACCGCCATTTGATTGTCTCGAATTATATTTACAATACGAAACGCGACATGCAATTCAGTGCAATCACTTTCAGGGTGACGCGGGGGCTGGAATGTATTGCATTTGAAGGCACAGACCAATTGATTAGTGGTTGGCGTGAGGATTTTGAAATGTCCTGCTCCTTCCCGGTTCCGTCGCATATCGAGGCGACTAAGTATCTTAATGAACACGTGAGATTGTTTGGGCCTAAAGTAATTGTGTGTGGACATTCAAAAGGCGGCAATTTGGCATTGGTGGCAGCGATGTGTATGAATAAGCTTAAATGTCAGCGGATTAAGACGATATATAACAATGATGGGCCGGGCTTGCGCGATGCGGAATTCGAGTCGAGCAACTATGAAAGAGTGCTAAAGAAATATATTCACATCGTACCGCACAGTACGTTGGTGGGCGCGATGATGCACAATAGTAATTATCTAGTAGTTCAGTCTGATAAAGAAAATATTATCAGTCATGCCGCCATGACATGGCAGGTAGTGGGAGATCACTTCAAGCGTTCGCGGCGTTCGGAGCGGAGCTTGGATGCTGAGCGTCGCTTGTGGAGCTGGCTGGCTAAGCATGATGATGTCGAGCGCAAAAAGTTGCTCGAGGCAATATTTGGCACCATTGAGGGATGCGATATTCTTGATACGGTCTCTTTGGCGAAAGCGCGTAATCTAATTAAGATATTCCGATCTTCTAAGGGTATCGATAAAGAGAGCAAAGACTTGATGGTTAGCCTCTTTAGAGAAGTTATCCTCAAGAGATAGTGTTACTCGATATTGCGGCAGCTATTCCACTGGAAGACAATGCCGACGGCGGCGATGGCGAGTAGTGCAACCGGATATAGCCCTTCTGGCTTAGCGATATTAAGTAAGCTAAGTGCATAGGTGAGAGCTAGGTACGAGCCTTCAATTGAAGTAGCGATAATGACCATTGGTTTAATGAGTCCAGCAGCAATGACTCCGGCGACAACGCCAACGGCGACAGCAATAGCTGGCAGAGTCCAGTCGGCGGCCGGACCAAATGTTTGCATAACGGACATGCCAAAGGTGACGCCTACGGTGACAAACACGGCGAATTTTTCGATAGTCATACCGAACACGCCGAGGACTAGGCCGCCGAGACAGCATATGATAAATTGCCAGAGCTGCGATTCGATATGTATATACCCGATGAATTGCTGAACTAACCAGAAGCCCACAATAAACCAAATAATAGTGATAGCGATCTTTTTGAGGCGATAGCCGAAGAATAACAAAAATAGACCGATGATAATTGTGATTATTTCGGTAGGGATTGTTTCCATATAACTCCTTTTATTGTATTAATAGTATACCAATTGAGGCAAGAATTGTAGCGATTAAGTGGGCAATAATGACGTGGCGTTCGAGTTTTTCGCGACCAAATTTGGGCCAGATGATGGAGAGAATGATGCCTAGCAGGAAGGTCATAATGAGCTCAAGCACATTGCAAGTGGCGGAGACAAGTGAGGCGATGCCAATAATGAGTGCGTAGCGATTGAGGAATTCGGCAATAATGCTGATGAGCTGGTTAATAAGCATAGTGAAAACGAATTTTATTCGGTTGCGGCGCCAAATATACTTCATGCGTTGTTGCCAATCTTGATGCGTGGCGTAGAGAATTAAGTCTGATGCCCCGCGGCCGATGAGGAACCAGAAAAAGATGCTAACGAAGTCTAAGTTATCGCCTGCGTGGGTAGTGATGAGGGTTGAGGTTGTGCAGATAATTACAAAAATCGTAAGCAAGAGTGCGGCGCCAAATTCCATGCGGCGACTTTTAGGGCGCTTGCGCGAGAAGATGATTATAATAGGTGCAATGAGAATGATTGCAAGACCGACGGTCTGGAGCCAGGTAAGAGATTGCTTGAAGATGGACCATTCTGCAACGAGGATAAGGACCGGACTGAGCTGATAGAAGATGGCGGAAGTGGTAGCCTCTTCGTCTCTCAATGCAAGATAATACGGCACTGTGGCGATAGATGCGAGGGCGCCGGCGAGTACCATCCAGCCAATAGTATAGATATCTAGCGACTCGATGCCGATAAAAAAGAAAATGGCCGTTGCGGTGACAAGGTATGAACAGCCGTCAAATACCTTCATGGATTGCGGTTTCTTCTTTTTGAAGATGACGTCAGTGACGTAGTTATCTATGAACGCGCTAATAGACCAGATGAAGGCGACGATTACGCTTAAAAATAACCACAACATAAGAATTATTATACATTAGCGCTTTGGTTCTGTGGTAAAATGTACTTATGCTAATGTGGGATACTTTATGAGCATTTTCGGTGATATTTTTAGGAAGCCGAAGATTAATGCTATCTACGAGGTTAAATCGCCGAATGGTCAGCTGAATGTAGTTTTTGTGCTCGATCATGGTCAGATTTCTTATTTCGTGAAGAAGAACGATAAAGTAATCTTACGCAAATCTCGCTTAGGTTTAATCTTGAAAGACGCGACACCGATGGCGGATAACTTTGCTGTGATTCGAGCCTATGCGCGTACTGTTGATGAGACTTGGAAGGCTGAATGGGGTGAGCAACATGTGATTCGCAACCATTACAATGAAACAGCTATTTATTTAGAGGAACACGAGAAGCCGTGCCGTTTGTTGACTTTGCGCTTCCGCGTCTATGATGATGGTTTTGCGTTTAGGTACGAAATTCCGGCTCAGCCAGAAATGAAGAATATGGTACTTGCCGATGAGTTAACGGAGTTTTCGGTTGATGCTAATTCGCGTTCTTGGAGTATTCCGGCTTATCAGCCGGATCGTTATGAATATGATTACGTTGAGCATCCTGTTTATTCTCTGACCGATTCCGTGCATACGCCATTGACTATCCAATCTCCAACTGGTCACTATTTATCTATTCATGAAGCTGCGCTCTACAATTATGGCGCAATGACCCTGAAGCTTAATGGAGCCTCACTGAAAGCAGACATTACGCCGTTGTCTGACGGCATGCGCGCTTATGTCGAGCTCCCCTTCTCTACTCCGTGGCGAATGGTGATAGTCGGCAATAATGCTCTTGATTTGATTACTTCGCGGATTATGCTGAACTTGAATGATCCGCCGCACGATGATTTTTCTTGGGTAGAACCAACGAAATTCTTGGGTATTTGGTGGGCGATGTATGTCGGCGAGTGGACGTGGGCTCCAGGCGAACGCCATGGTGCAACGACCGAGCATGCCATGCAATACATTGATTCTTGTAAGAATCTGGGCATTCCTGGCCTATTAATCGAGGGTTGGAATGATGGTTGGGAGGGCGATTGGCTCGAAAATGGCGTAAATAATAAATACATGGTATCGACGCCGGACTTTGATATGCAAGTTGTGACGGATTATGCACGTGCGAATGGCGTTGAACTGGTTGGTCACCATGAAACAGTCGGTTTTATAGACAATTATGAAGAGCAGCTAGAAGGCGCATATCAATATTTGCGTAATTATAATGTTCGATATGTAAAGTCTGGCTATGCCGGTTCGAAGATGACGATTAATGGCCGCCGCGAATTCCACCATTCGCAGTTAGGCGTATTGCATTACCAGCGCGCACTTGAATTGGCGGCGAAGTATCATATCATGCTTGATGTGCACGAGCCGATTAAGTCAACTGGCATTGAGCGGACTTGGCCGAACCTGATGACGCGCGAAGGCGCACGTGGTCAGGAATATGAAGGTGGTGCTTTGGCGCCATCGCACGCTTGTTATTTGCCGTTTACGCGATTATTGGCGGGCGGTATGGATTACACTCCTGGTATTTTAGACGTTGGCAACTTTGCGAAGCGCATTGCTTCTACAATAACGAGACAGCTGGCGTATTATGTAACGATATATTCATCGATGCAGATGGCGGCTGATCGACCGCAAATTTATGAGGTTCAGTACCCAGATTTGTTTGAGTTTATTCGCGATGTACCACTGCGCTGGGAGCGCACCTTGCCGCTCTTAGGTGAGATTGGCAAATATTATGTAGTAGCACGTCAGGTTTGGGATTCGGATGATTGGTACATTGGCGGTGTGACTAATGAGGAGGGGCGCCGGGTTGATTTATATGTCGATTTCTTGCAGCCGCAAACTAATTATGTGGCGACGATATATCGAGATTCCGAGGATGCTCACTATCGCGACCATCAGTTAGGATATGTGATTGAAGAAAAGGTAATTCGCAATGGCGATCGCGTGGAGATGTATATTGCTCCGGGCGGCGGTTTTGCGATGAAGATTCACAAACAATAATTAGCGCTCAATAACGAACGTAATGACCGTGTCGTAGCCGAAGCGGGCGCGCACTTCATAGCCAGCAGCGTGGAGTGCGTTTTTCTCTTCTGGAGTGAGCGTTGAGCGACCAGAATTTTTAACGGAAATGCGAATGCTTTGCGAATCGACCGTTTGGGCTAGTGTGATTTTATCGTTAGGCCCGCAATTCTTGATGGCGCGCTTAATTTCTGATGCAAAAAATTGATCAACTTGCTCGGCGTTGCGAATGTTTACTGTTAAGTCCTGGATGTCTAAGTTGACGGCAATTTTGCGACGGTCGCAGCTCGTGAGGAGCTTTTGATAATGTGGCGATAAGATATCAATAAAATGTGGCATAGTGTAAATTCCTTTTCTGAATTATACCACTAATGCTTAAACGCCTGGAGAGAATGCCTTGAGGAGCTTGCGATGGCGTTTGTAGCTGGGGTCGTGCGCTTCGACTTCGGCCCAGAAAGCTGCGGAATGATCCATGTGGTTGATGTGAGCGAGTTCATGCAAGATGACGTAATCGCGAAGTGGCTCGGGGACTTTCATGAGACCAATATTAAGAGAAATTGTTCCCGAAGAGCTGCGGCTGCCCCAGCGAGTGTTGGCATGCGATAGGCGCAGGCCGGAATAATTGTAGCCATACTTCTTAGCCCAGAATTCTAGCCGATATGGGAGGTATTCTTTGGCTTTTTTGGCGAGGATTTTCTTTTGGGCGTCGCGTGCGCGCTGAGTGGATGGGTCTTTGAGGGGGAGTTTTTCGCGAATTTGCTTACGTGAGGCGTTGAGCCAGCGTTTGGCGAGAAAAACCGTGGTATGTTTTGGTCCGGAAATGGTGAGTTTTCCAGAAGTTGAGACCGAAAACTTGGGATTGGTAGACCAAGCACTCTTGCGAATGACGACTTCGCCAAACTCAGGGTCAGTAAAAGTCATATTATTTGATGCTGCGTCTGCGTTCGGAAAGCCCGGCAAGGACATTCTTGCACTGCGTCTGGAAAGTGTGCTTACCAGAAATAACCAATGGTTGCTCGAGCTCCGACGGGGCTTCTAGTTTTTTGTATTGTTCTGCAAGGGCAGCTTTAGCATCTTCGAGTTTCTTGTATTTGTGGCGCATGCGATGCTTAATGGCGTTGAGATCTGTCTGTACCCAAACAAGCACTGGTCGATAGCCGTGCTTGGCTAGGACGTCTTTGAGCTCGTTTCGTTGTTTTTCGTTGTCTAGACCACCTTCGAGAATTAAAGTTTGTCCACATTTGGTGAGCTGACAAATCAGGACGATTGCAAGTTTGCGAGTTAGCTTATGCTCTTCGTATAACGCAGAAAGATTAAGATATGGTGCATTGAAGCGTGCGCTGAATTGCTCCGCAAAGGTGGTTTTGCCGCTCATTGGCGCACCGAAAACCAAGATAGCATAAGGTTTCGACTTCCCATTCATAAGATAAGTTTACTCTATTGGAATTATTTTCGCAAATTTTTCACGAGTCGTGGAGTAGGACTCATTGCGGAGCTGTTGGCGATAAGTACTTGCGACGGATAATAAAACACCCACACGAGAAAATTAACGATAGGCAGGACGGCTAGAGTTAAGTATCCGTCGAGGGCCAGGAAGCGAGTAGCGACGCAGACATCGCAGCAGACGAAGGCGATGAAGCCATAGAGGGCGCAGCGTGATTTAAAGTCGGTCTTATGGTCAATGAAGCGACAAGTGGCAAAGTAGAGATTACTAAACAGGACGAGAGCATAAATGCTGGCGATGGCGTATATTGGTTTGCAGCCCTGGATGACGGCAATAGCAAAGGCTATAGAGACGAAAGCGGCCCACGCGAAAATATATTCAAACTTCGCCTTGCATAGGCGTAAGAGATGCATAAATTGAGCGAAACAGAATATATACACGCCGGCGACTGTCCATTCGGTCCACACAAGTACGGTATCGGCCATAAAAGTGAATAATAATGCGAGAGAGAGCATAATGTCGGTACTGTACTGCGTGTATGCATATATCACGCATAGCAAGATTCCGATGTATTTAAGAAGACTCGTTCCGAACCATCCAGGAAAGAACACGTCCAATAGTAGAAAACCGCAATAGATACTTATCCAGATAACGGCCCAGCTGGCGTCGATGTTGGATATTTGTTTGATGTCCCCCCACCAAGTCTTGAGCATATCTTCAGTACACTATTATTTGTCGAGATAAGAGTTAATTTTATTTTTTGCAGTCTTAACTGTATTTTGGTCTGGCTCCATGACAGAAAGCGGTTTATCGGCGCCCATCGAATAGGTCGGTGCCGACATGGTGGTGCCGTCTAGGGAATAATTTTCGATTTTCCAGGAACGGAGTTCGGAAAGTTGATAACGTGCTAACGAGGTGATTTCGTCGTAACTGAGCGATGTTTCGAAAGAGCCCTTAATGGCGTTCAGAATATCGGAATAGCGTACGAGATAATGTGGATCGGTAATTTTTTTGACAATAGCGCCGATGACTTCTTGCTGGTTTTGGCCTCTATGACGATCACCAGAGCTGTAAGAATACCTTTCGCGTGAGTAAACTAACGCGCAGGCTGAATTTAGCTGCTGCCTGCCCTGCTTGATTGCACAGCCACCGCGGTAGAATGCAGTGTCGGAATTGACCTCGACGCCATCGATTGCGTCGACAAGTTTAGTAAGGGTTGAAAAGCTAACCTTGAGGGTGTAATTGATTTTGATATCGAGTAGGTCTTGAATGGTGTCGCGGCTCATATTGATGCCATAGACGCCAGCATGGGTGAGTTTGTCCTTAAGGCCAGTAGTACCGTGGAGCTGAACGTAATAGTCGCGCGGGATAGAGACGAGAAGCATCTTGAAATCTTTCGGGCTAATAACGGCGAGCATGTTGACGTCGCTGCGGGCGGCTTCGGAGATGCCGATGCGCGAGTCGGAGCCCGAGATATATAGTATGAACGGTTCTTTAGCGACATCGACCGCCTGCCGAGTGTCTGGAGCTTCTATCTCGATCTCGAACTCATGTAGAACGATGCTGTTGCTGATAAATTCATTTTTCGCGTCCTCGAGCATATCGACGTAACTTTGGCTAAGCACGACGGCGGCGATTTTCTTATCTTCGATGGCGACAATCATGGTACCGACGTCTTCGTAGGCCTTTTTCTTGAAATCCACCGACTCCTTAAGAGCTGAGACGGTTTTATCTATGTTCGGGTTGACGCTGAGGAACCCGACTTCTTGGCCTTTGATGTCGCCTAACTTCTTGTAATCTGAACTTTTGAGTGCGCGTACCTGATATGCTTGAATTTCGTGATGTTCACCGGTGATGCTTTCGACGAAATCAATGGTTTGACAAGTATATCTATAGCACATGGCGCAACCGACGGCGATAAGAATAGAAATAATGATGCAGACTATTTTGACGACGCGTCCGGCGCGCTTGCTAATCAAAAGTTTAAATATATTAAAGCCGAGTAGAAGCAGGAGAACGATTAAAACTAGAACGTATTGCCAAGCCTGAAGTATATTTAGCTTAGCGAGCGAGAATGCCAGTAGTGCGCTAGCGAAAGCCTGGATAACAACCAGAATACAGAAAACGATCTTGAGTTTGGCATTAGTGACAGTTTCTTTTTCTTCCTTCTTTGTAGGCTTTCTTCGTTTTGGCATTATTATTTCTCCTTGTTAGATTTTATCATAGTTTTTTGCGCTTTTGCTTATTCTGGACGGTGATGCTTAAGATAGTTTTTGAGGACGACTAGGTCGCTATGGAAGAATAGGTAACTTACAGCGGCATAAATTAATACAAAAATTATGGAATAGATGGCGGCGCCCATGAGCCACTTTTGGATTGTAAATTCCGTGATTGGCCATACGAATATGCAGAGTAGTATGCCGAGAATGGTCGGTATGGCGAAAGCGATGAAGCGTCGTACGAATTTCATAAATGGTCGGTTAAGCAAATGGTCACGCAGGTACCAAATTTGGAATAATGTGCGATAAGTCATGGCTATAAGTGTACCAATGGCGACACCGACGAGTCCTAGCGATTGGACTAAGACTATAGAGATAAGAATATTTATGCCCGCTTCGATGTAGGCCTCTTTGCGCATATCTTTAAATTTGCCGGCGGAATAAGCCAGGCGGACGTACGGGCTTCTAAGAACATAGATGGCTTCTCCGAGCAGGAATAGCGCGCCGAATAGCGGCTGAAAATAATCGGCGTCGGCAACATTGTGTGTATAGATCATGACAAATGGCGTAATTAAAAGTCCGCCAATCGTGAATAGCAAAAAAGTTGCCAAGAAGATGACGTATTCAAATAAATCGAATTTGCGGTTGAGCTCTTTTTGATCGCCAATGGCATACAGATTGCCTAGCGAGGGGCCGATGCCGGATTCGATGGACATGACTAGATTGCGTAGCCCTGCAATAACTAATGCGTAAACGCCATAAACGGAAACGGTTTCGAGGCGCGTAAATATAGTTAGAAGTGTGACGTCGGTATTGCTATGGATAAAATAGGCGATGTTGATAGATAGCCCATCCCAACGGCTGGCGATTAGGCCGTTGTCTGGCTTGACGTTGCGGTCTAGTTTGAAATGCTTTTTTACATAATGGCCATAGATTATCGGTTGCAGGATATAGATTAGTGCAGAGATAAACTTGAGTGCGTGGATGCTTGGGAAGAAGTTTACAACGACAATTGCGGAGATGACATCGAGAATAATTAGGGCGATTTGGGAGAAGTTTATGATATAGCCATGTTTACTGGCTAGAAGAAGATTCTTGTAGCTGAGCGAGAAGCAGTACTGCGAAAATAGTTTGATGCCGAGAATCATCGTCAGCGAAGCGACAAATTCGTAGCTGAAAGAGCTATGCGAAAGAACGGGAAAAATAAAAGAGAGAATAATTGCGTAGCCGATGAAGATATAGGAAATGCGCCTAAAGAAGCGCGTGCTAGCTACAACGATGCTGCTAACTTTTTTGTTGTCTCGACTGGCGAGCGGCTTGTAGAGATAGGACATAATGACGCCATTGAGGCCGCCTTCGAGTAGCGATACGTAATTTAAGAACTGGTTGAGCGAAGAGACAAGACCGTTTGTTTCGGAGCCGAAATGACTCAGTATGAGCCGCGGGATAATGAAGCCGCCGATAATTGTGACGACTTGCAGAAGAAGGCTAGAAACAGTATTAATAAGGCCAACAGGAGCCTTTTTATGTTTTGGCATATTTCCTCGCTTGATATTGCTTATAGTATAGCAGATTTTTGCGCTACTTTGATGGGCATAAAAATTGCCGGCAACGCAGTCGTTGCCGGTGGGGTGGGGGGTCAACTGTTTGGGTGCATGTTACTCTCGACAGTTGACGGATAATCGAAATCGCAATATCTTCTGATATGGAGTCGGCATTTAGGACAGAAGAGCTGGTCTAAGACCACCCAATAGAGTGGGCTGCCGATCGCCTGCTCTTTCTTAGCTTTGATCAAACCTCGAGTCATATCGACGATGTCGTCTTTGTTTTCATGACTGATTGGTTTCGTAAGACACAGCCGTGGCTCATTGCAGGTAATCGCTGCCCCGATACAGGCGAGAACTTGGAGCAATAGCATTTTTAAAGTCTCTTCGACATCTAACTCGCCATGGCAGTTTGCTAGCGTTATTATGCCGTCGAAACAGTTATTGTAAGCGTAATAGCTGCTGCCGTCTTTTCCTACGAGTTGCTGTCCGGTTACGAGAATGATGTGCTTTTTGTCGTCTGGTTCGTGGGTGACGCCGTTAGCCTCAATCATGTCAAAAACTCTAGCTACATCCACTTTAGCACTATTTACATATAGTGCCCTGAAGCTCTGCTCGATGGTCTCCGTGACGTTTTTGGCATTCGGGAGGAGGCCGTATGTATCGTATGGGCCAATGATATGAATATTGAAACCCGGAATCATTTCTGCAGCCTCTTCGATTGCCTTCTTTATTGAGGGATAGAAATCCCTTATTTCGTTGCTGAATCCGATTGTAACTTCATCCATAAGATTCCTCCTTTTTCTTATGGTTGTCTGGGTTGAAAGGTGCCAATCGAAATATGTAGCATATTTCGTCGATATTATAACATAACTTGTGGCTACCGTCTAGTGCGGCGATTGGGGCTATCGTAAGTAGTGCGACTTGTTGCTTACCTTGACAAATAGAGTAAAATTTGGTATAATAGGGTAGATGTATGATGTCTTTGACGCTACGTAGTTTTTTAGAAAGGAGATAACATTAACATGGCTATGTATGTTCTTAACGACTTTCACGGCAATAGCAAGCTCACAGAAGATGCTATTCGCTTGATACGTGAGATTGTGAAGCCTGGTGATGTATTAATCGCAAACGGGGACATTGCGGGTTCACGTGGTCCGCTGATGAATAATCTTGCAGACATTTATTATCGCGTGATCCGGTCAGAGATTGACGAGTCAGCTCTCTATGAGGAGGTTTGGAAACTGGTAGGTGAGCAGATTTCTATTCCGCGCGAGTGGGTTCGCGAGGCGGCGCACTTTGGAATCTTTCGTGCCTTGCTGGCGGAGCGTAATGCTAAGTTCAGAGAGCTGATCAGCTCCGAGATTGTCTACGCCATCAATGAGACATTGGCGCCTCTTGGCGCAGCCGCTAAGGAATGCGGGGCGACTATCTATTACATTTCCGGCAATGGTGAGCTGGTCCCGTTCGATTTCGACACGTCCAACGATATTTCGGTCGAGAAGACCATCAGTCCCGAGGGCTATTACTACAACAAGCTTGCTCGAGCGGGGCATTTCGATTCGTTCGGTATCCAGTTTGTGCCAGGTGCGAAGCTGCTGCCTCATCCCGATGGCTGCGTGCTTCTGCTGAGCACATACTTACTCGATAAGGACGAGAGCTCCATCAAGATGGAACTTGAGTCCGTTGGGGCTTTTGGTCGTGAGAAGGTGGAGATCGCTAAGGTAATCGTTCACTATCCTCCGATGGTAGCACCGCTTGGCGCCAGCTTTGGCTTCTGGAAATGCAAGAAAGTAGACAAGCGTCGAATCGAGGCGCTCGATAATATGCTTGGATTATTGCAGCTTCGTAGTGGAGCCGAGCTTTATTTCGGCCATATCCATTTGGGCGCCGGAGATCAGAGGATGAACCAGTACCCTCCGTTTATGGGATGGAATAAAACCGTCGGGCCGAAAGGCTGTGAGCGGGTAGCCATTAAGTGTATCTGGGTCAAGCCCGGTGAAATGGTACAGATCTGACCATCGCAGAACGTTAAATCTCCTTAAAAAGGCCCCTCCTTGCGGAAGGGTCTTTTTTAAATGCTTAGTCGCGCGAGAATAAATCTCTGGTGTATACGATATCGGCGAAGTCGCGAAGTTGATCTTCGATGCGATTGGCGAGAATAATATTACTACGTTCTGCGAATTTATCGAAATCGCTCTCTACTTCAAATCCGTTGAACTTTGTATCTTTAAGGGTTGGCTCGTAAATGATTACCTCGATCCCCTCACCGCGGAGGTGTTTCATGACGTCTTGGATTGCGGATGAGCGGAAGTTGTCAGAGCCGCTTTTCATGGTGAGGCGATATATACCAACTGTTTTTGGCTCCCGCTTAGCGATATCTTTAGCGATAAATTCTTTGCGGATTTTGTTGGCGTTGACGATGGCGCGAATTAAATCTTGGGGGACGCCACGATAGTTAGCCAGCAGCTGTTTGGAATCTTTAGGTAAGCAGTAGCCGCCGTAGCCGAAAGACGGATTATTGTAATGCATGCCAATGCGTGGGTCGAGACATACACCATCGATGATATTTTTAGTGTTTAGCCCTTTGATGTATGCGTAGGTGTCGAGCTCGTTGAAGTAGGCAACGCGGAGGGCGAGATAGGTATTGGCAAAGAGCTTAACGGCTTCGGCCTCAGTTGGTTGCATAAATAATACGGGGACATCCTGGTTGAGCGATGCTTTCTTGAGTAGCTTGGCGAAGGTCTTGGCTTCTTCGGTCTCGTCACCAACAATGATGCGGGATGGATAGAGGTTGTCGTAGAGGGCTTTGCCTTCGCGGAGGAATTCTGGCGAGAAGAAGATGTTGCTGATGCCGTATTTCTTGCGAATCTTTTCGATATAACCAACTGGAATAGTGGACTTGACAACTATAGTGGTCTTTTCGCCCCTTGTTTTGATGGTTTTCTCGATGATATCTTCGACGGCTGAAGTGTCGAAGGTGTTAGTTTCATCGTTATAGTTGGTTGGGGTAGCGATAATGACATAGCTAGCGTCTTTGAGCGCGTCTTTGTAGTTACAGGTGGCGCGGAGGTTTAATTTGCGCTTCCCTGCGCGGGCTTCATCGAAATATTTTTCGATGTATTCGTCGCGAATTGGTGAGTATAAGTTGTTTACCTTTTCGGCTTTGTCTTTTTGAATCTCTAACGTAACGACTTCATTGTCTTGTGCAAGCAAGGTGGCCAGAGAGAGGCCTACGTAGCCGGCGCCAGCAATTGCGATTTTCATGCAGTTATTCCCAAATGATTACTTTGTGCTATTTTACAATGGATAGCGTTTAGTCGCAATTGGCTATCGTTGCGACTCTAGAAACTTGAGTGTGTCGCGCATGGCGTCCGCAATGGTAAGATCGGTATGCCAGTTTAATTCTTGGTTTGCTAGGTTTGGATTTGCCCACATTTCGGCGACATCGCCAGAGCGACGTGGTGCAAAAATGTGCGGCATTTTACGCCCAGCGGCGGTTTCGAAAGCGGCTAGCAGCTCAAGCACGGAGGTCGGCTTGCCAGTACCTAGATTATATACAGAGATGCCGGGCTTGGCATGCTGCATAGCGGCAAGGTGGCCTTTGGCAAGATCAACTACGTGAATATAGTCTCGTCGACAGGTGCCGTCTGGAGTATCGTAATCGTTCCCATATATGCTGAGCTCTTTGATTTTGCCCGTTGCGACGCGCATGATAACTGGCATGATATTGTTCGGAATACCGTTAGGGTCTTCGCCGATCAGGCCAGACGGATGATTGCCGATTGGATTAAAGTAACGCAAGAGGGTTGCGGAAAAGTCTGGATGTGCGATGTGTACATCTTTGAGCATTTCTTCAATCATATACTTAGTGCGGCCGTATGGATTAGTGATGCCGGAGCCGGTTTGCATGGATTCGATGCATTCTGGAGATTCTTGTTGGCCATAGACGGTTGCGGAGCTACTGAAGACGAAGTTATTAACGCCGTAAACGAGCATCGCTTCGATGATGTTGATAGTAGAGTCGAGGTTCGTGCGATAGTATAAGAGCGGCTTTTCGACCGATTCGCCGACTGCTTTTAGACCGGCAAAGTGGAGGACGAAAACGTAGTGATTGTTGTCGATTAGGCTGTCTAATGAGGTTTTGTCGAGTAGGTCGAGCTTGTGAAAGTTGGGTCGCTTATTGGTGATTTTCTCAATTGCGTTAATGACTTCGATTTTGCTATTAGAAAGATTATCGACAATATCTACGTCATATCCGGAGTTTAGTAATTCGACGACGGTATGGGAGCCGATATAACCGGTACCGCCAGTAACTAGAACTTTTTGCATGCTTTTATTTTAGCATTAATGGTGTTTAGTCTCTAGCATGCACAATACATCTGTTATGGCATATTAGCAATCGAATCAGATTGGACGTTTTGCTTTGATGAGTATTATTTCGTTAGGACTCGTTTACGGATGAGCTTGTCTCGGTTATTCTCAATTATCTCTTTTCGTTTTGTTTTATTTAAGTTCGCGCAATTAAAAGCTTTGTTTTTATTCTTATTATAATAGTCCGATGCGTTCCCTATTATTTTTGCTGGATTACCGCCAATTATCATGTTTGGCTTATCGGTGCTTTTTGTAACGATACTACCAGCAGCGACGATTGTGCCGTCTGCCAGGCTGACTCCTGGCAAAATGGTGGCATTTGCGCCAATAAAGCAGTTATTACCAATCGTTATCTCGCCGAATAAATCAGTATAATTGCCGTGGCTTATTTTAATTATTGAATTATCGTGGGTTAAAAGAGTTACATTGGTCGATATAGTTACATTGTCTCCTATCGAAACTAGGTATGCTTCCGATCCGCCGAGCTCTGTAAATATCCTACATTTATCGCCTATTTTGTACCCTCTAATACGATATAGCTTGATTTTTGCGCCCGTGGCGTCTTTCTTTAATATGGATAATAGTTTTATTTGGAATAGAATTAATAATTTTTTTATCATTGCGCATGCTTTCTTGTGGTGTTAATTCGTATTATGTTTTTGTTAATGTATTCTATATTAAGTATCGTATATGTGGAAGCATAAACTAATAATTGCAGGAACACTTTCTTGAGTCCGTCTTCAATGAAATTACCCAATATTAGCGATGGCGCGAATGCTGCAGCAGATTTGAGGGCGAATATAATGAATGTTTTGATATTATTTGTTAGTTGAATTTCATTTTTGATGCATAATGTTTGGAAGACCATTACGCTGATTTCGGCAATGATTGTTCCGTAGCAAGCTCCTTTCGCTCCTAATGATGGAATCATTAACATATTAACGATAAAGTTGAGTACTGCGCCAATTACTACGGACGTGACATAGATTCTATCTTTTTCCATCGGTATTAGGTATTGCGTTCTGATTACATTTGCAAATGATACAAATGGTAGCGATATCGAGAGCAACATCGTCAGAGAAGATGTTGGGGAGAAATCATTTCCGAGATACATGGGGACGATAATATTTAGACTAATGGCGAATAAATAGAATAATGGCGTAGAAATAAACAAAACAAAACTGATTGATTTATTTAGATATTGGCGAATCTCTGTACGTTTCTTTTTGGCCGCTAAATTCGATATTTTTGGCAGCATCACGGTTCCCAGGGCCGCAATTATAGTAAGCGGAATACTGTTGATTTTTTCGCCGTATTCATATAACCCTACTTCGTTAACATTGGAGATTATGCCAATCATGATTTTGTCCATAATCTTGTAGATGCTAATTGCGATAACGGGGATAAATAATACAAGTAGCGGCTTAATGTGTTTTTTCATATTCTTGATTGTTGGGCGTACAAATATGACTCTAGTTCTCATGAAAGGCCATAGCACTATTTGATTAGCCAGTGCACTTGTGGACATTATTAGTGCGTAGACCCATACGTCGTCAGGGCTTTTGACAAAAATGAGAATGCAAATGAAGTTAATGACTTTAATAATCAGGCTTCTTATTACAGTTAGCTTGAACTCTTCCATTCCATAAAAGAACCAGTTTATGTCTAGCGCTGCAGAAAATATGAACAGCCCCTGTATTAAGTATATAATTCTGTATTTATCAAATACCGTAAATGTCATTATTAGAAATAGTGACACCATTATAGTTCCTAGCGTCAACTGCAAAGATGCTAATTCCCAGAAGACCTTGCTTACCTCTTTTTTATCTTCCCTGACTTTGGCTACGAGTCTGCTTCCATAGTTATTGATTCCGAGAAGTGTGAATAGCGTGAAGTAGTAGACTACTGAGTACGTATACGAATAAATGCCGCTTCCGCCTACGCCGAGCCTTCTGGACAAGAACGGGGCGAGAATAATCGGTACAATGATGGAGAAAAGTTGATAGATTGTATTATATACGAAATTCTTTTTTGTATTTGTCATGGTTTTTATTCCCTATTAATAAGGTTGTTCCAAATCCAATTAATAGCCAGAAGGCTGAGTATTTCCATATGTCATACGAGAACGAGACAATCGGTATGCTGATTGATAATAGGAACAACAGAGATATTTTATTGTCAATTTTATCGTAGTTCTTATCGAGGAAAAATACCATTGCCTTGATTGTAATATAAATTGGATACAGTCCAATTATCCCGCAGTCCAAAATTAGTTGCAGGATATAGTTGTGCGGATATAGGTATGGTCCGGATGTAAGATATTTGGTGGCTTCTAGCCCATATCCGAGTATCGGGTTTTTCAGGATATTCATCATCGTCTCTCCCCAGATGACACTTCTGCCATTTAATATGTCGCCCATTCCTAGTAACCTTTTGGTTTTTGCGACGATACCTATTCCGTTTCCAAATGTGTTTTCGGCCACATCTGAGAATAGCGAAATAATGGAGCTAGCATTTAAGGAGACAACTAACAAAATGATTGCTACAACTGACAATATTGCTATGTACTTCCTGTTCGTTGCCTTTATTTGTAGTCGATAAAATATAAGCAAGACTACATAGGAAGCCAAAACCAGCCAGAAGCCTCGAGTTGCAGTAAATAAGGTTCTAACCAAATAATAAGCGTTAAGCAGTAGTGCCATTTTTAAGAGTAAAGACGAAGTATTCTTTCTATAAAATACAAAATAGGTGATTGCGGCTATAACTGGCGGGATAAAGCAATATGTATTGTACATGTTTGCCTGGTTGAGACCTACGTTGTCTACTGCTAGTATCTTGTTGATGACTATTACTAACGGTAATGATAGCAGTAGAATGTCGACAATCACTTGTTTGATATCGAATTTTTGCTGACAGATGGCGATTGGAATTATTGCGTAGAATGCCAATTGAAATAGTGAGTAGTTGAATTCTTGCCTAGTTGTGGCGGTGACGATATAGATTATCATTAGCGCAGTTGAGAAAGCCAACATTTGCAGATCGTATTTTATGCTTTTTGCATCAATCAGTGTCTTGCAAATAAGGACGCAGATTAGTATGCCTAACAATGGCGAAGATTGCGTTACGTTCATCTGGAGCGATGCGCTTAAAAAAGTCATAATTGCGGGAGTCATCAGCAAAAGCGAGATTATTAAGCTGTTTAGCTTTGTATTGTCTTTTTCTAGTGCTGGCCTATAAGCTTTTTTTTTGTTTTTTTCGATAAATGCAACAAGGTGTTTCGGGAGTTCCCCCTTCATGCTTCGGTATTTTCTTTTTTTGATACACGAGTTGGCTTTCTCGAAAGATTTAAATTTTGAGATTCCAGTTTTATTTGTTGCGATTATGATTTTATTTACTGTTGGCACTTTTGCAAAATCTTTGATGTTGTCTATCGAGATAGGCGAGCTGCATATTTTTGAAATTCGCAACATTAGGTTTTGTTTTTCGAAGTATGCTTTCTGTTTTTCATCGCCTAGCTGGTCTATTTCTTTCTTAAATGTCGAATTATACAGGTCTTCATTTTTCTGCAGCTTTTCGTAATTGGGAATATTATTAATGCTATTTTTTGACTTAATGATGTCTATTTTGCCTGTTGTGCCGCTTTTGAATTTTCTATAAAACCTAATCATGTATTCGAGATCTTGATGCCGTACGAATTTTTCATCAAAATAGCCGATTTCGTCCGCGGCTTTTTTTGTAATAAAAATATTACTTCCCGTGCCAAAGAACATATCATCTAATAGGATTTCGTTTGTGCAGTTTCCTTTTTTGCTGACGTGAACTATTCTCGTGACACTAAGGTTCTCGTCGCTACATGCGACATCTGAGAAAACGGCGTCATATTCGCGATTTGACTCCAAATACTCGACGGCATTTTTAATTCTATTCTCGAGCAGTAGGTCATCATCATCGAGGAAGCAAATATATTTACCCTCTGCTATTTTCAGGCCCGTGTTTCTTGCAGCTGCGCCATTTTTGTTTTTTTCGTGGACTATGTATTTGACTCTGTCGTCTTTAAAGCTATCGATTACTTTTTGAGTTTCTAGTTGGTGGTGGGTATTCTTCCCATTGTCGTCTACCACGATTAATTCGTAGTTGGTATAAGACTGGTCTAGCACTGTTTGTATTGCTCTTCCCAAATAGTCCTCGCCCTTGTATGTAGGTATTATGATAGTTACTTTTTTGTTCATTATTTATTTCTCTTTGCAATTAATAATGCCTTAGATGTAGCTTTTACCCCAAGCAGCGCCACTAGTATCTTAATGATTTTGTTATTTCTTGTTGAAGACCATTTCATTACATATCTGTACTTTTTTAGAAAACTAAATGCTCTTTTTTTGTGGCTTTTAGCTATGAAATTATACTGCCATAAAAGAATTGTATATTCATACGCTAAGTAGTTGAACATCTTTTTTATGTTGTCGTCTTTCGGTGTGTCATTGGCCGCATATAGGTTGATGCTGTCCACTATGAATTGGCTCAGACCATCGAAGCTTTTAATTGTGGTTTTGTTTGTGATTGAGCCGTCTCTGTTTTGCCTGTAATAATAAAATGGTCCATCGATTTTGTAAAATGTTTTTGCTTCAAGAATGCATTTAAACGAGAAATCCATATCCTCGGATATTCTGTCGTCGTTCGGGAATGATATTTTATAATCCGTTAAAAATTTTCTTAAATACGCTTTCCCACATGCACTTGCCGGGAATTTAGGTCTACATGACAAATATTCTATACATTCGTTCTTGCTGCGGCCAGCGATCATGTTGTTATCTATATTGTCGCCTATGTCTTCGGTTGTGCCGTCTTTGTAAAATTTTGTTATGTTTAAATAGATTAAATCCGTGTCATTTTTCGCGATATAGTTTAATAGCACTTTGCATGTTTTTGGGTTTATTTTGTCGTCTGGATCAATAAACGTCACATACTTTCCTTTCGCATGCTTTAAGCCTTCATTTCTTGCGGTTGCTAGTCCGCCATTTTGCTTATGCACCGTTATAGTGTTTTTGTTTTTCGAAAGCTCATCACAAATTGCTCCCGACGAGTCTGTTGCTCCGTCGTCTATCAAGATTATCTCTAATTTTTCTATCTCGTCTTCGTCGTAGATACTCGCGTAGCACTCCCTTAGGTATTTTTCGACATTATATACAGGGACAATTACGGATAGGAGAGGCTTATTCATATTTGTTTTATTTTATATCCATTAGCGACTCCGCGCAAGGTGTCGTTGTTCTCGCATTCTTGCAATTCTTCATGATTTATGGTTTTCTTCATGGCTAAGCCAGTTCATCGTATATGTTATATACTTGTTGGGTTATCTTATCGATGCTATATTTTTTACATTCTTTTTTATCATTAATCTTGATTTTCCTTCTTAATTTTTCGTCATTAAGGATTGTGTTAATTTTGCCAATGAAGTCGCTTTGGTCGTTCGCTATATAGCCGTTGACTCCGTTTTTTATTAAATCGTTTGTGCCCCTGCAACCAAGTGATACTACTGGCTTGCCCGCGGCGAGCGCTTCGACTATGTTAATTGGAAGCCCTTCCCTTTTGCTTGCGGTTACCAGTATGTCGGATATCGATAAAAGTTTCGGAACATCATTTCTCTCGCCCAGGAAGTGGATGTTTATTAGCTCTTTTTGCTCGGCTAACTTTTGATAATAGCCACCTAGCTCGTCCGGGCCGGCCAGGAGCAGATGTATGTCGTTATTCTGAATTTTATTCATGACGTCGATTAAGAACGCTTGATTTTTATTTTTATCCAATCTTGCTATACAAAGTAAAACAATGTCTGTGCTTTTAAGACTTAATTCTTCTTTTATTTTTCTTTTTTCTTCTTCCGATACGATTATTGCGAATTTTTTTGTATTTATGCCGACGCCGGGCGTATATGTAATCTGTTTACATCTTTTGGAAAGTTTTGTTTTTGCTAAATTGAAGTCGTCTTGGTTAATTGTTATTAATGCGTCCGTATATTTAGCCAGATATTTTTCTATCGGGTAGAATATTAGCCAATTGACGATAGGTGCCCCCTTGTAAAAATGGAAGCCGTGCGCGGTGTAGACTACTTTCGTCCCATGTTTGCGAGACTGTTTTACGGCTAAGCGTGTGATGGCTGATCCTATGGGGGTATGGCAATGAATGATATCGTATTTTTCTTCTTTGACGATTTTCCTCATTTGCCTTATAGCTTTAGCGTTGTTTATTTTGAACGGGCTTCTACTCATAGATATCGCATGTTTCTTGTCGCAGTATGGAATTTTTTCGTTACCGTTCGTTGCAACATGGACTTCCCAACCTTTTTCGTGCATCATTTTTAAGTACGGTATGTGGAAAGCTTTAATATGCGAGTCCGTCGTGGCTACGTATAGTATTTTTTTCGTTTTCATTTTGGCCTAGACGTACTTTTTGATGTCTTCAATATTCGTAATCTGAGGGTAATCGCATTCATTGGATTCTTTATATAGACCATTTTCATTGCGATAATGGATAAAGTTCATCCCAAGCTGTTGTGGTGCCAGATGATCTTTGTTCAGGTTGTCTCCTACGTATATTATTTGTTCTGGGGCGAGGCGCCAGCGATTCTGGAGAATCCGAAATGGTATATCGTTCGGTTTGCGAAATTGCTTGCCCCCAAGTTCGTCAGTAATGATAATGTCGTCGATGTAGCTTTCTATACCCAGTGCTTTTATTTTTGCCCGTTGGCCTTCTGGGCGACCGTCTGTGATAATACCGAGTTTAATGTTTGAGCCGCGCAGATTATTGAGTGTTACCGCGACGGCTTCGTCTAGGGCTAGGCGCGGCTTGTGCTTGCGGTAAATGTCGACGACGGCGTCTTTTTCGCCGATACGACCTATCTCTTCTAGTAGCTTATCGATTGGGTTTGCCTCATTATTGAAGTAGTATAATAACTTACTGGCGTAGGATGCATCTCCAAGATATCTTGATACTGCTTCGAAGCCCGATTTAACATATTCAATTTCGTTATATAGCGTATCATCTAAATCGAAAATAATTCCCTTGATGCTTTTATTGATTTCATTAGTTATGCGCACGGATTGGTCAAAGCGGCTGTATATCGCGCCATTCTGGGTGATGTACGATGACTCGTCTAAAGCTTCTTCGTCAATGAGTTTCAGTAGTACTTCGGCGCTTTTTGCTCCTGCTTTCATTGATAGGGGCGCTCCGCCGCCGAAGCGTGGATTAATTTCGATATAGTAATTAATTCCGCTCTTTTTTTCACGTATAAATTGCACGGTTAGTGGGCCGCATGGTTTAAACTTGTCGCAAATGGCGCGGATTTCTTGTTCAGTTGTGTCGTCTACCGCGATTTGGGTTTTAAGGACTTCGCCTGCACGTACCTGAATGCGCTGACGTGGAGTAATAAATATTGGTTTTCCGCTAAAGTCGCAAAATACGTCTACAGTGTATTCCGAACCCTCGATGAATGGTTGAATTATGTAATCTTCTATTTTTGATGCGTATGTTCTAAGCTCATCAAGGCTGTTTGCCTTGAAGGCGTTAATCGAACTGCTGCCATCTTTTGGTTTAATGAAGGCTGGAAAACCCGAATTGTATTTGTCCACGCTATTGGTTGGCATTGGTGCCGCTAGCCCGCAGTCTACGAAGAATTGAGATGTAATATTCTTGTCTCGACAGATGTGAATTTTATCTGGAGCACTAATTAGGACTCTTGTGCCCGTCTTCTCGAATTGCTCTCGATTGTTTGCTAGGGTCAATAAATCCGTATCTATGGTCGGTACGAGTATATCAACTTCCTCTTCTTCGCAAGTTTTTAATAGACTAGATATATAATCTGGGTCGTCCATTGGCTTTACGATTTTAATTGCGTCGCAGTATGGTAATGCTGGAGCATTATTCGCAATGTCTGCACCAATGATGCGAATTCTTTTATTTAGGACTAGCGCTGCCTGTCTGAATGCTTGTATTAATTCAATTCTTCTACCTACGCCAGTGAACAAAATAGTGATCATATTTATCTCCTTAATTTCCCATAAATTCTTCCATGGTTGCGGAAGTGTTGGAGTTAATGTTTTTTCGTTTCAGAACTAGACTGATAGTTTTTAGTATAATGGATGAATCTTGTAAGAAAGTAATACGGTCGACATATAGTATATCTATGTCGAATCGTTTTTGCCATGGTATGGAATTACGTCCAGACACTTGCGCTAGGCCAGTAAGGCCAGGCCTGATTTCGTGGCGGCGTCGTTGTTTTATATTATAGCGTGGTAAATAATCGACTAGAAGCGGTCGCGGTCCGATAAAACTCATATCGCCAATTAGGATATTAAAAAGTTCTGGTAATTCATCTAAGGACGTGGAGCGTAGAAATTTACCAAACTTCGTTAAGCGCTTCTCGTCTGGTAACAGTTTTCCGTTTTTGTCTTTTGTATTTGTCATGGTGCGAAACTTGTAGAGGTTAAAGATTTTTTCGTCTCTGCCCGGACGCGGCTGTTTGAAGATGCCCGGGAAACCTAAAAATATAATTACGAGTATGTAGGTAATTAGCAATATTGGTGAAAGAATAATCAGGGCTAGCAACGAAAAAAGAAAATCGAGGGGTCGTTTAAAATATTTTTCGTATGGGCCGTATGGCTTGTGCTGATTCTCGTATTTGGCCATGTCTATTTGAAGCACTCGTGGATGATTTGAATTACTTTATCTTGGTCTTCGGCTGTCATCTTGTTGTCGGAAGGTAGGCAGAGCCCGCGTTCGAATATATCCATGCTAATATCGGTAACGCTGCTAGGAATATACGCATTTGTTTTAGCTCTGCTAGAGCCATCTTTTGTGATAAAGTCATTATTTCGGTAGATTGGCTGCATATGCATTGGCTTCCAAATCGGACGACCTTCTGCGTTATATTTTGCCAGAGTTTCGAGGATTTCCGTCGGACAAGATTTTCTGGGTTCACTAATGTAGAGTGCCGAATGATCGTCTCGCACTTGTCTGCACGTGGCGTCTGGATTGATTATCATACATGATAGCCAGAAATTTGGCTTGGAATTTGTCTCGTCGTAAGGATTCATCTGAACTGGCAAATCTTTTAGACCTTCTTTATAGCGTTCGTATATGGCCTTCTTTTGGGCGATATGCTCTTCTAGGTATGGAATTTGGCCACGAACGACGCCGGCAATCACGTTGCTCATGCGGTAGTTGTAGCCTACCTCTTCGTGCTGATACCAAGGAGCGTCTTCACGGGCCTGAGTGGACCATTTGCGGATTTGATTTGCATCCTCCTCTTTTTTGCAGAAGAACATCCCGCCGGAGGACCCGGTGATAATTTTATTACCGTTAAAACTGATACAGCCAAAATCTCCAAATATGCCAGTTTGTGTGTTTTTGTACGTAGCTCCAAGTGATTCGGCCGCATCTTCTACGATTAGCGCTTCGTGTTCTTTGGCGATGGCGCGGATTTGGTCTATTTTGCCTGGGGTACCATAAAGATGAGCGACAACGATAAGCCTTACGTCTGGATATAGCTCAAAAGCTCTAGATAGAGCCTCTGGGCTCATATTCCACGTGTCGTATTCCGTGTCGATGAAGATTGGTTCACCGCCCTCATAGGTGACCGGGTTGACGGTTGCGCCAAAAGTCATGTCGCTGCAGAATACTTTGTGGCCAGCTAGGGCACCTTTGCTGGTCTTAGTCTTACCATATAACTTTTCTCCTGCGAGCTTGATTGCAAGATGTAATGATGCTGTGCCAGAGCTGAGTGCAATGGCGTGTTTTGCGCCGATTTTTTCGGCCATTAATCTTTCGACTTCGTTAATGTTCTCGCCGACTGTAGACATCCAGTTTGATTCGTATGCTTCGGTGATATACCTAATCTCTTCACCGTGCATAGTTGGCGTGCTTAGCCAGACTTTATTTTGAAATGGTTCTATATCTTTCATAGCGTCTCCTTTTCTGGCTTATATGTTTTAACGATTTTAGCGGTTAATTGCTTGATGTTATTAACGTTGTTTTCTGCGGTATTGATGAGCTCATTTAGGTCGTTTAGGAAGGATTCTTTGATTTCGAGTGGTTGTCCTATATGAATGAGCTTGTTTGGTGTTTCTTTAAGCCCCTCTTCCTCCATGAGCATCTCTTCGTAGAGCTTTTCTCCGGGGCGGAGGCCGGTAATTTTGATCTGGATGTCCTTACCCGGTTCGAGGCCTTTGTAACGAATAATCTTTTGGGCAAGGTCGTAGATTTTGACTGGTTTACCCATATCGAGCACGAAGATTTCCCCTCCTGCAGCATAGACGGACGCTTGCAAGATTAGGCTGACGGCCTCGGGGATAGTCATGAAATAGCGCGTAATGTTTTTGTGCGTGACCGTAACGGGCCCGCCGGCCTCAATCTGTTTTAAGAAGAGCGGGATCACGGAGCCGTTGCTACCGAGTACGTTACCAAAGCGTACGGCCACGAAATCTGTTTTAGAGTGTTTATCGTAGGTTTGAATGATCATTTCGCAGATACGCTTAGAAGCTCCCATAATATTGGTTGGGCGGACAGCCTTGTCCGTACTAACCAGAACGAACTTCTTAACGCCATACTTGTCTGCTAGCTTGACGGTATTGAGGGTTCCGAGGCAGTTGTTCTTGATAGCCTCGTTGGGGCTAACCTCCATGAGGGGGACATGCTTGTGGGCGGCCGCATGATAGACTTGCTCGGGTTTAAATTCTTGAAAGACTTTTTCGAGGCGCGCATAGTCGCGGACGGAGCCGATGATAGTCTCGAGATTGAGATCTGGATAATTGCGGTAGAGCTCTTGCTGGATGTCGTAGGCATTATTTTCGTAGATGTCGAAGATAATAAGGAGTTTTGGTTTGGCCTTGGCGATTTGGCGACATAATTCCGATCCGATGCTGCCGCCGCCACCCGTAACGAGAATTGTCTTGCCCGTGAGGTTGTCTACGATTTCTTGATTATTGACGACGATCTGGTCGCGACCAAGGAAGTCTTCGTATTGCAGTGGGCGAATCTGGCGAGCAATGTCTTCACCATTATCTATGTCGAGGTAGGCGGCGGGGATAATTTTGATTTCACAGCCGACTTTTTGACATTCCGCGACAATTCTGGCCAGATTGTCTTTTCGGGCCGACGGGATGGCGATAATGATCTCGGTGACGAGATATTTGTCTGCCATTTCTTCGATGTCCTTGCGCGTACCGACTACTGGAATTTTGCGAATGCGGGTGCCAATTTTGCGCACGTCGTCATCAATGATGCAGGCAATGCGAGTATCTTCGTAGACCTCATTGCGAGACATCTCGTCGATGAGTAGTCTCGTGGCATCGCCGGCGCCGATGACCATAATGGTATTGTTGCGTCTGCCGTACCCGATAGTGTTGATGAGTTCTCGAAGAATACGATAAGAAAAGCGAATGCTGCAGGTTAGTATCATGAGAACGATTGGGAATATTAGCCAAAAGCTGCGAGGGCTGGGCAGAAGCAACATATGTTTGTAGGTGAAGAGGAGCAGATCCGAGACGCCGACAGCAAGGGCGATAGAGATTAGTTCGGTAATGGAGGCATATTTCCAAACTGATGAATAGAGGCCGAAAGCGGCGAAGACGATGGTAACGATGGCGGCGTCGTAGATAATGTATTCCGTAAAAGTTGGGACATATCCTTCAGGAATACTTTTAAGATCGAAGCGGAACCATAGTGTTAAAAAAGTAGCCAAAGCTACAGAAAGAATATCCAGTATCGCAAGTAGCGTAACTCGGATTATCTTCTGATCGAATGATCGCGTATTTTTTTGCTTCATAAAAATTATGTAGGTAGTTTATTACCTTACGCTCCCTCGGAACTCCACTCCTATAGCACTGCGTAATTACTGTATATTTTAACATTTTAGCGCGAGTTTTTTAACTATTTTTGACGATAAACTTAGACGGAATCGTGCCCGGTCGTATGTATTTGCTTTCTGAGCCGTAAAGCGTTAACGTTATTGACTTTTTCGGTATCTTGTGATATAATTAAAGTGTTATTTTCAATCTATTTTTGGGAGGGCAAAAAATGAAAAGAACGAACCTTTGTAAGTACATAAGAGTATTTTTCGTTGCGCTATGCGTCATCGCTGTCATTGTCGGTACTATGGGTTGCCATAAGCAAGAGACTGAGCGCCAAACGGATGGTGCGGCTCAGGCGCAGGAACGTAGTGTATTCCCGAAAGCGGAGTCCGGAGTTGATCTGAATGATTTCTTTGTCGCAGACGAGGAGCCAGAGGTCGATACTTACGGAGCCTTCGACCTTCAGGGGTATCTCGAGGCCTGCGGCTGGGATCGAAACTACACACGCCCCGAGTATGGGGAGTACGTAGTGGACTCCAGTTTGTTCGAAGGTGCTCATGCGTCGTTGACACTGGACGGCTACGAACACACGATGTTTGTAATCAGAGACATCTGCGGCCTGGCGCTTGTCAGGATTGAGTCCGACTATCCGCACGAACGAGTACGGATTGTCGACTCGGATCACGATGAAATTTCGTCGGAATTTCTCATAGTCATGAATGAGGTCTTTGACTGCATTCGTGAGGCTGAGGACGCGGATAGTCTCGTGGAGAGCCTTGAAGCAATCAGAGCCAGCTATGCCGAAATCAGTGTTCTGACCTATAAAGAGGCAGAAGCTTTGTTTCCTGAGGGGCCTGAAGTTGAGCACGAAGTCCGTAATTGGTATAACGAATTGAGCAATACGTTCGATTTGTCTGCTTTTCTTGCCAATTATGGATGGGGAGATGACGATATCAAGTACGCCAGTTATGGACTGCGCAAAATCAGCTCCGATAACGGCACAATCTACCTGCGACTTGACCCGCGCGAAGCGGCGTTCGTCGTTGATGCTGGCGGTATTGTAGCTGAAGGTGTCTGGGATGTCTCTGAAAGCGAATCCGTACGGATTCCGCGGATTGGCGAGAATGCGCCGAAGTCACTACTCGTAGCACTGAATGCGGTTCTGGATCGCGTGACAAAGGGCTGTCATGAGGATGATTTGGAGGCGTTTGAGGTTGAGCATATGACCGTCAAGCTTTGTGGCAACATGGAAGATACGTCAGTATCTAAAATGCTGAACCCTGAAGCTAGGCACGTCATCGAGATTGGCGGCAAGCAGATTGCTACCGTTAATGGCGTAGACGATTGGCTTGACCCTACGAGTCCTAGACTCGTTCCGGAGCTGATGTTTGACAGCTTCGACCTGCGCGATTATAGCGATTGGAGCGACGATCACATGATTGTCGGTTATTGTTATGACACGCGACTCAATATGTGGGCCGAGGACGAAGACGCAATTAATGCGTTTTCGTTGGAGCTGTTGTTTGAGGACGGCTCCCCCGCATATCAAATAATAGTTAAGCGCTTTGACGATAAGAGCATCGTCGAGACCACCGATGAGTGGAATGTCTCGAGAGATCTGCTCGACATCCTGATTTTCACTCTTGAAGAGTGGAGATATGAAAGGACGGAGCTCGGCGATCATCTCATGGAGTTCGCTGATGGAAATGGGCTCGGTGATAGCTTATATCTGGAAGTTGTTCAATTTCAGGAGGTGTACCAATGAAGAAAAAAGTATGTATCATCGTTGCCGTCGTGTTTGTCGGCTTCGCGGCGGCGCTGCTTGGAATCTTGCTTTATGCTAGACCTTCAGGCGGATTTGATCCTCAGCTGCCGGAAGGCGTCGAGGCTGGTCACGACATCGATGAATATACTAATCCGCTCGGCCTTTTCGATATGGAGAGATTCTTTTCGGAACATGGCTGGGACGTCGGCTATAGGTCCAGTAAAGACTTTTACCGCTCATGGCAGGATAAAGTCGATGGGCCGCTGTATTATGCGTCCCAAGTCGGAGTCTGCTGCTATGAGGATAGTGGCGGCATCAAGCTCTGCGGGTTCGATATCCTTTATGTCGGTGACTGCGAGCGGGTCTATGTCTATTACGACCCCGGCATGGGGTATCGGACTATAACAACAACATCTTTCGGCAAGGTGCCTCGGATCGTTATTGAAATGCTGGATGCAGCTTTCGACACGATCCAGAAAGAGCCTTATTCTCTCGATGAGAAATTCGAGGCTCTCAACGGCAAAATCCCTGGCATCAGTATTGTAGTTGAGCGAGGCGACGTCCGGAAAGAGCTGGAGCAGTATTAGAACTATCCATAGCTTAGGCTTAGTTACTTGTTGTGTACTTAACGCCCCTTCATATCTGAAGGGGCGTTTTTCCATGCAAGCCAAGCGGCAAGAAGCTCTAATTGAATTGACATTTATGCGAGTTTATTATATAATGTTATTACTAATCTTCAATAGAAGGGGGGATATTAAGATGAAGAGGTTCTTTTGTTTATTTGTCCTAAGCGTACTCTTGGGATTATGTGGTTGCAGCCGGACTGAGAGTGTCGATCGTGCTTTTCTGGAAGAGCCCGAAGTGAGAAAGAGTGCCCTTTCGTGGTATGACCAGAAGAGCAATACCTTTGATCTCGAGGGGTGCTTTTCGGAATACGGACTGGGCCAGCTTCAGTACGAAGGCTATGGTGTCTTTAGTGCAAAAGCCAAAGCGCCAGCCGAGACGCACGTCAATTTAATGTTGAGCCCGCAGAGCGGATCGATATTCATCGTTGATGGAATTGACGGCATACGTTCGATTGAGTGCGTATGCTCTGAGCCTGACACGGCGTACGTTAAGGGCTACTCTGATCAGGTGGTTCCCAAAGCATTACTAGTTGAGCTGAATACAGTGCTTGACCGCATTACGGATTCAGAGTACAGCAACTGCCTCGAAGAGAGCCTTGAGGCGATTAGCGTTAATGGATGTACCATTAGCGTGACGTCGTATGATGAATACGACGAATGGGGCAATGCCCCTGCCCCTTAGGGGGCATTTTTTATTGCAATAATTGGTGCGCCATGATGGCATCTTCGATGTTGTCGTAATCGGTAGTGACATGGCCGTCAAAATGTTGGTAGGTTAATTCCCCAGATTTAATCACATAAGTATCGAGGTCGTCGAAGGGCTCATGGTAGGCGAAGTTAATGGCCGTGTCTGGCGAATCCTCTTCTTCGTTGACGATGTCGTATGAGATATATTCGTTGGTATCTGGAACGGTAATTCGACCGGTGCGATTGGCGAAAGTTTCGATTTCGAATTGATCTTCCTTCTGGAAATAATCTTTCTCCATGAATTCCAAAACGACTCTATTGCCGCATAATTTAGTAAAGAGTTTTTGGATCTTAGTGAAGTCGGCTGTTTTATCGTAGGAAATGTCATCGCCAGTCTCCGGTGTGCTCTTTGGTGAAGCTAGAACAACGCAGATTGCAACTAGTACCATTACAATGATAATGGCAAGCGTGATAATGGCAGGTTTTTTGAAACGAGATTTGTATCCAGTCATGTTGCTAGACATCAATGAAGCCCCTCAAGAGTGCGGTTTTGGTCAATATTCCAGTAGCGAACGCCATACCAAATGTCGTAATTGCTATATGTCGTGTTTTTTATCATAGAGCCATGGCGTGGGATTTTCCACTTGAATTTCTTATTGCTAATAAAACGCCCGCCTCCGTCGTATGTCACAATGTAGTCACTATATACTTCCCCCACTACCGCGACGTGGTGCCATCCACCACCACCATCGAAGAAGTGCAGGACGTCTCCGACTTGTAGCTTGGAGACGTCGGTGATTTTGCCGACTTTTGAAAACCGCACGCCGGATATGAAGTGTGTGCACATATGCTCTTCATGCCAGAGTGTCGTTTTCGATAAGAGTGTGTCGCAACTTGCGTTGCAGTTGACGCGCACTGGTTTACTGCTGCTTGATAGGTTTTCGTCGACTATATGTTCAGAGTAATGCCCCCGCGCATAACGTCCACCTTCCCCGTTGTGATAAGCGTCGGATTGATCGGGCGTTTCGTCGCCCCATTTGTGATAAGTGGTACCATTGTCGTAGTCTGGACCCCAGATAGTCATAAGGCCATAGGTATATTCGGCCGCGGCTTGGAAGTCACAAGCGCTGACGGTTTTGATTCGCTTATCTTTGCCTGCAAATATAGTAAAGATGCCGCCTAGGCTCTTTACATAGGATGTGTAGCCACCTTTTGATTTAATGTAGCCATCGAAGGTGTCCCATTTAAAGTCTTTCGTGTGAGGTGTAACGAATTGTTTGGTGACCGGACGAAGATCGAGGTAACCGGAGAATTTTTTACCGCTGGTCGGACCTTGGCAGGCGTAATATTCGCTTTCTACGGTGACTTTGATTCTCGTTTTGACTTCTTTGGGTGTACTAGCGGCTTTCGTGGCGGCAAGCGTTATTTTGTTTGGCGATTCATTGAGGGCAAATACTTGCTTGTTTTGCGCCGTTACGGTCACATAGGTGGTTTTTCCGGATTCGATGGCCTTAATCGTACCAGTTTGGTCAACTGTTGCAATTTTGGGGTCTTCACTTGCCCAGGTGACAGTGCGATCCGAGGCGTTTAGTGGGTATGGCGTCGCTTTAACTGTAGTTGATTTACCTTTTTTGAGTGTAACTTCGGTTTTGCTGACTCTGATTGATGTAACGGGGATTGGTTTTAGCACCGTGACCTTTACTTCTTTTTTGACGCCATCGGCCGAAGAGATAGTTATTGTAACCTCGCCTTCGCGTTTGGCTTTAATATTGCCATCATTATCGATAGTTGCAATGCTGGAATTACTCGATTTGTAGGTCAGCTGCTTATTCGTGGCGTAATCTGGCACTGCTTTTGCCTTGATTCTGATTGATCCGCCAGCAATAACATTAGTATGGTCAATAGTGGAGATGGCTCGAACTTTGTTGCGATCTGGTGAGTTGAATGGGTCGCTAGGCTCCCCTTCCTTTGCGACGCTGCCATTGGTTCTACCTTCAATGGCGCCAATGGTAAGGCTGGTGATAGCAAAGGCCGATAGCGTGATGATGAGTCCGCAAACGGAATACAGAATAGTACTCTTTCCGCGTTGTATTTTTGCGCTGTCCCCCTGCGATGTCATAAATAGGACGCCGCCTACGACAATAAAAATAACTGCTATAATGCCTACCCATAGGTAAACTACGCTGAGTATATTGCGAATTTTGGTGATGACGGCTTTCTCTTCGTCGCTGTTTGGCGTGCCGCAAAGAAGCGGGTCGGAATATCCGGTGACGCTACAGGGGTCGTCTGCGTAGACATTGGTCGGAGTAAAGTTCACCGCCCCGAGAGCTAGTAGCGCTATTAATATCAGAATCCTCAGCCACTTCATGTTTATGATTATATATTACGCCCTTCTTTGCTACAAGGTTTCCTTAGTGTATGATATGTGGTCATTAATGGCATCTTCAATGGTATCAAATTCATTCGAGATGCTGCCATTGAAATGTTGATATTTGATGTAGCCACTTTGGAGGATATACGATTCTTTGCCGTTGACGGTGTCATAGTAAACAACATTTTCGGATTCGGCATATCCGCTCTCTTTGTCAGTGACAATTTCGAAGGTTATATATTCGTCGGAATCTTCTAGAGTAATTCCGCCCCAAGCGCCATCTATTTTTACTTTAATCTCTTTATTAATGCTCTTTGCGACTTCTTCAAGCTCTTCTAGTTGCGTATCGGTCTCGATGTGGTAGTAAACTTTTTGCATGTCGGTAAAATTTTTGTCTACTGGATCCTCTTCTGTCGTCTGCGCGATTTGGCGAGGGCTTGAAGAGACGATGACAACCGTGACGATTGTAGCGAGAACGGCTACCGCGACAATGGACGCTGCTATGATTTTGATTCGTGTGCTTTTCATATTCTTTACCATATCCAGTTCTTTGGCTTATCGTTGATGCCGTCGAGGACGACGTTTTGGTCAATGTCCCATAGCCTTACGGCGGCCCACATTTTGTAATCCTTGTAAGTTGTATTCTTTAGCGAATCGGTATTGCGGTACATTATTTTCTTATAGTGTCTGTCCCTATTAAAGCGGCCACCGCCATCATATAGCACTACAACGTCTTTATAGACTTCACCGACCATTGCGATATGTATCCAGCAGCCGTCGCTGAATTTATTGCTACAGTTGGAGTAGTTAACCCAGTCGCCGACTAGCAGCTCGCTGGTATGCTTAATAGTTTTGCCATGGTGCCATGAGCTAGATGAAGTCCAGCTTTTGCTAGAAGATGGTAATTTGAGGTCGGTCTGGCGAGCAAAGCTGTCTTGGCTATAGTTGCAGTTGTTACGAATGCGATTTTTGCGACAGCTTTCGCCCTTGTAGCCCTTGCCGAATTCATAATCTATCGACATTTGTACATGGCGTCCGCAGGGTGATGATTTTGACGATTTGTATGGGCGATCATCATAACCATAGTAGAAGCCGTCTTTAGTACCCTTAGTTGATACACCGTGATTGTTGAGGCTTTCCCCCCAAACTGGCCAGCGTTTACCGGCGCTGTAGTCTGGTCCATATATTGAAAAGATACCATAGAAGTACTCTGCGGCCTCCTGTAGGTCCGCTGCGGTCTTGATTGGGATTTTATAATCTGTGCCGCCAAACTTCGCAAAGACGCCACCGAGACTTTTTATGTAATTCGAATATCCACCCTTTGAGGACAAGAATGAATCATGATTTTTCCAGTTGATGCCATCCATGTTTTTCTTGACGATTTGGCGAGTCTCTTCGCGAAAATCGAGCCAGCCTGAATAGTTTACGTTCGTGGTGGCGCCTACGGTTTTCTTATCTCCGCCACCCGTCCCCGTGCCATCGCCTGAGCTGACATGAGAGAGGTTGACTACCTCGACTGGGATTACGACTTTTATCTTATAAGCTGAGTTACTCGAATTGCGCGGCGTAACGATAATGTTGGTTTTGCCGACTTTATTGGCGCTCACGAGGCCGCTGCTACTGACGTTGGCGATGCTCGAATTATCGCTGCGCCATTCGAGAGTCTTGTCTGTAGCGTTTGCCGGGGAGATGGTGACTTTAAGTTGTTGATTGCGCCCTTCTACAATTTCGAGGCTACTTGGTGAAACTGTAATTTTCTGAATTGCGACAAAATCATATACTTCAACTTCAGCTTCGTTTGAGACGCCATTTTTAGATGAGACGTTGATTTTGGTTTTGCCGACTTTTTTGGCGGTGATAGTACCGTATTCGTCGACGCTCGCAATAGATGAGTTCTCAGACTTAAAATTTAGGTGTTGATCAGTAGCATAGTCTGGGATCACTTTTGGTCGGATAGTGGTGGTTTGGCCGACGGTTAGCGATGCTTTTTTGATCATCATAATCCCCCTCACCTCGTTGCGGTTTTGATTGGGGTCATTCGCTATTTGTTTATTCGATGTATTGCCATCGACGGCGCCGATGACCAAAGATGTAATTGCGAAAGCACACAGAGTAACTAATAAGCCGCAAAGTGAATAGAAAATGGCGTTTTTCCCGGTAGTTACTTTTCCGGGATCTCCTCGCGATGTGGAGATTTTAATGCCGGCAATGATAATGACAATTGCCGCTAAGGCTCCGACGATAGAATACACTACATTTAGTACGTTTCTAATGCGATGCATAAGCTCTAACTCTTCGTCAGTTCTTTGGGTGCCACAGATTAGCGGATCATTATAGCCGGCGACGCCACATGCGTCTTCGGCGGCAGCGAATGTTGGGATATAGAATGTATTAAGGAAGGTCGCAATAATTAGCGCTCCTCCAATTATCAGTGTCGATAGTACTTTACTTTTCATCTTAATTACCCGTTACGCTTATTTTATATTCATCATATTCTATCCCGCTAAGGCCCGTAAATTGTAAATATCCATCTTCTCCGGCTGCCAGCGACTCCCATTCCGGGGCGCTGCTCGTCCCGCCAATTAGTTTACCGTTTTTATAAAACACAACAGTTGCGTAAGGGTTTGTAATGGTGGATTTTGCGTTATTTTTGATAGCACAGCTAATTTCTGCATCTTCTTTGTTTTCTTCGATTTCGGATATATCGTAATCTTTTCCAAAGACAGTTGCGCCTTCAATAGAAGGTTCGTATGAAATTGCGCTACTATTAATCTTGAAGTTAATCTTCGAGATGCTATAGTCGCTGTCTTTTATCACGCTTCCGGCGCAATAGTTCATGTCTTCTGGTGCAAGATAATCGATGACGCAAATGCCGTCGATGGTGGCGACGTTTTTATTGTTCGAATCTATCACTTCCGCATTAACGACGACATTTCTGGCGACTCTATCTTTTGATGTATTCTTTAGCTGAGCGGCAAAAGTGAAATACGTGTCACCTTCGATATTCTTGCCTAACTCTTGCCAGCCACTTTCGCCAATCGAAATGGTGTTTTGCTGTTTGATGATTTGCACAATGATAATGGTGGCGATTATTGCAATGATTGCTATGGTAGTCGCGATTATAATAATTGGGAGTCGATTGCTTCTTTTGGGCTGCGGTGGTTCTTGCGCTGCAAAGTTTGGCGATATTGGCGCCTGGAAGCCTTGAGTATAGTTCCTATTGGATGTCTCGTCTTGCATTTCGATACCTCATCGTTTCTTCGGAGCTTCTTCTAATGGTGTGCAGTTGCGCAAAATGATACCAAGTGCATTTGCCATTACTATCGACCTCTTCATGCTTACGATTATACACGATTCTGCGCGTGTGTGCGAATTGCTCGGTTCGGGGCGTCGCCTCGTCCGAACCAACGGTTCTCCTCCTACTCCAAAGAAAAAATCCCAAGCTGATGCTTAGGATTCTTTTCTTGGTGCTGGGAGTAGGAGAGCGCAGCTCTATGAGCTGCTCGACTCGGAGCGTCGACTCGGAAATAAAAATGCAAGCATTTTTGTTTCTCTCGTCTCCTTCCTCGTCCGAACCAACGGTTCTCCTCCTACTCCAAAGAAAAAATCCCAAGCTGATGCTTAGGATTCTTTTCTTGGTGCTGGGAGTAGGAGTCGAACCTACGAAGGCCGAAGCCGGCAGATTTACAGTCTGATGCGTTTGACCACTTCGCTATCCCAGCGAATATGATTATATTAGCATTTTGAGGGCTGAAAAGCAAGTCTGGATGGCGTTCTGGGGGGCATCAAAAAAATGCTAGCTTTTTTGCTGCATTTTTCTCGAATGGAGCCGCAAATCAGACTTGAACTGATGACCTGCCGCTTACAAGGCGGCTGCTCTACCAACTGAGCTATTGCGGCGCAGTGCTTTTATTCTAGATTATTTTGCGCTTTTTCGCAACTTTTTTAGGTGGTTTGGCGGTCGCGCGTGTGGTAGTTTTGTTCATTTTTACTACTTTAGTGGGTTTAGCGGCTTTCTCGGCTTTTGGCGCGCGACGAATGAGGTGGCGCTTTGGCTTGGCTTCTTTTGTGACGTTTTTCTCGCGTGCAATTTGAAGCTCATCTATGCGTTTGCGTGTAAGCTCGATATTTTCGAGGTCGCCGAAGTTTTCGTACAGCTCGAGAAGGTGGCGCAAAACAACTGTTGTGGGGTTGAGGCTGTAGGCTGTCTCGAGTGCCTCAGCGGCTTTGTGGCGTTCGCCGATTTTTTCTAGCGCTTTAGCATAGGCAATATAGCGACCAGGCTGATCGCCTTCGAGCTCGATAGCTTGACGGAAAGCCATAGCTGCTTTTTCGTATTTGTTAGTTTCAAGATAAATTAGCCCAACATTGTGGAGGCTAGAAGCGTTATTGTCTAGTGATTGGGCAATTTCAAAGCATTCAATAGCTTCTTTGTAGTGTTTTTCCTTAGCGTACAGAATGCCGAGACGGTTATAGGCGGCGGCGTTTTTCTCGTCAAATTTGAGGATGGTGAGGAGTGCCTTTTCGGCCTTAAGCGGTTTGCGTTCGCGCATGGCGGTCTGGGCTAAACTCCAGAGCCTCTTCATTTGAGGGGCCTTGCTAGTTGTTTCTTGCTCTTCGGAAGTATCGTTGCCATAATTTGGAATGAAAAAAGCCGTGAAGAAGACAATAACCAAGATGAGAACTGCTGCAAGCATATACGTATTATAGCATATTTGCGAGTGGCGTCAGTGTTTGCCCTCGAGTGCGTTAATAACGAGGTTAGTAATGGCGAAGGCGGCGAGCGTTACGATGAGGCCAATAACGGCATACAGAATGGCACTTTTGGCTCTTTGAATTTTGGCAGCGTCGCCGATGGATATCATATAGAAGATGCCTCCGATAACAATGACGATGGCGGCAATAATACCGATCCAGAGGTAGACAGTATTTAGCACGCTTCTGACGCGGTTCTGGATTTCTTGTTCATTGTTCTTCCCCTTATGTCCGCAGATGGTAGGGTCGCTATAGCCGGTAATTTTGCAGGCATCTTCGCTGGAGGTGTCCGTCGCATAAGATAGCGGCGCATATATAGAGAGAGCGCTGACGACGATTGCGATTGCCGTGATTAGGTATTTTTTAATCTTATTCATGCTTGACCTTATTATAGCATGCCGTTAATTAGCTGAAGTTTGATATGTCCGCCTGCTTGGATGGCCTCGTAGGTCTGTAGGAGGCTATCCAGACGATCAAGGTATTTTGGCTGTTTGGTAACGAAATATGATTTATAGGCAAGCTGAATGGCGGCATCGACGATGGCAATAGCTTTACCGCGGGCGTCGGTTTTATCTTTGGCGATTTGGTCACAAAATTTTGGTAAATCCTGCGGTGTACAGGTAAGATACTTCTTGGCGGTACCCAATAGATCCATATCGATTTTTGGCGCTTCGGTAATTTTGATTTCGGGCGGTAAATAATAGCATTGCGCGCGCGATTTGATGGTTGGGAGGACTTTGCTAATATTGTGAACTAAAAAGACGAAGTGGACATTTTCGCCGGGTTCTTCGAGAGTTTTGAGAAAAGTATTGGCAGCGTGCTCGTTCATCTCTTCGCCTTCTTCTAGTACAATCGTGAACGATTTTTGTTGCTTGTTATGCACGAGCTCGGCGATGGCGTCGATTTCTTCTTTAATATAGGTATTATTCTTGCTAGGGCGAAAGTGGTTGGCGTGGGGAAGAATCTTGGAGAAGTCGGCCTCGGGAAGTTCGAATATGCTAAAGCCAGTTCTTTGACTGACGACTTCAGTGTCGGCGATGTTATTCAAGCGCATTTTTGAAATCTTCTGGTAAGTCGGCCGTGAAGGTTTTGCGCTCGCCATGCTCTTTGCCGGGAATAGTAATTTCGAGCGAATACGCATGCAAATACATACGCTCTGCTTTTTGGCCTTTTGTGTTATAAACGGGGTCACCAAGAATTGGAGTGCCAATATGTGCTAAGTGAATACGTAACTGATGCGTGCGCCCGGTTTGTGGCTTGAGCTCGACGAGGGCGCGGTTCTTATTTGTCGTGACGACTTTATATTCAGTAATCGCTTCCCTGCCGTTTGGGTTGGGCATGAAAGTGGTGGGCTTTTTTAGATTGCGCGCGAGAGGGACCTTAATAATGGCATGTGGCTGCTTAGGGATACCTTCGGTAATTGCGTAGTAAGTTTTATGAGTTTTGCGGTCTTGGAATTGTTTCTGGAGTTTGGCTTTGGTTGCAGGGTTTTTGGCAACAATGATTACGCCAGACGTGTCGCGGTCGAGCCGATGGACGATTTCGCCCCAATCCTCGATTGCAGGTTCGGCAGAATAATCGCCTTTTTTAATACTGAGCATGCCATTAGGTTTATTGAACACTATTACATTGGCGTCCTCGTAGATGATTGAAGGTTTCTGGGTTGGTTCTGTTTTCGGTAAAGCTAATTCGATTAGTGAATTTTCGTCAACGAGCGTATTCGGTTTAAGATGTGTTACGCCGTTTGCGCTAACGCGACCGTCTTTAATGAATTTCTGAATGGTGGCGCGACTATAGCGAGGATATTGTTCGAACGTAAGGATGTCTAGTCTTTGTTGTGGAACTTTGTCTTCGTTGGCATCTTGGACAGCAAAAGGAATATCGCCGTTGATTTGGCGGGATAATTCTGGCTTGCTGAACTTCTTGCTCATATCTGTTATTTTAGCAGATTTGGGTATCTTTGGCGAGGTGGCGACTACCTTGGACGTTTGCTGCGTGCGACTTTAGTAGCCTTCTTGCGCGCCTTTTTACGGGCGGCGCGACTAGTTTTGGTTTTGTCCTTAGCGTAAATTTTGCGGATATTGTCTAATGCTTCCATATTGTCTTTGGCGTCGAGCTGCGGAAAGGCATTAATGATGCGGCGTTGTTGGAAGTTGAGCGAGTCGCCAGTATGGTGCTTCTCGTTAATACGAAGCTCGAAGGCGCGGCGGCTAAGGCGGACGAATTCAATTAGGTCGGAATTGCGGCGATCTATGACGCGCTGGTATTCGCCGAGTACGCGATCGATTTTTGTGAGCGAGCGGAAGGTAATAACGGCATCGGCAATGAAGGCGATGAGGAGAATCGAGAAGATTGAGTTTACTACCACCGTGGGTAGCAACGCAGTGGTGGCGACTACGCTGGGGTGGATGGCTGGTACTATAAACGAGACGATACAAAACACTAGGAAGCCCTCGAGGCAGATACGGCCGTTAAGATTGAAGCGGCGTGGTGTATAGTCCCACCAGCGGGCGTGGAAGATTATTTCTAGCAACCAGCTGGTGAAATATTCGAGGATACAGGCACCAGTGGCGTCGACGATGGCGCGTACGATTAAGTTTGGCATGTATTTGGCAGTTAGGAGGCATAGTATCGCGCCAACTCCCCAGATTGGACAATATGGGCCGTTAAAGAAGCCGCGATTAACGAAGCGCTTTTGGCGTCGAGATACAATGGCGCATTCCCAAGCCCAGCCTAGAAAAGAATAGAAAATGAACCAGATGAATACTTGGGGGAAAGTTGCGCCATCCATATCACTTAATGAGACCGACTGCTTTCTGCACTTGGCGGAGTTTAGTATTGGCTACTTCATTGGCGTATTGCTCGCCTTTTTGGAGAATCTCTTCAACATCCGCATCGGAAATTGCATTGACGCGTTCTTGGAAGTCTGAAAGGAAGTGCATGACGCTGTCGGCAACCTTATGCTTTAGGTCGCCATAGCTGGTTTGGCCACTCCAATCGGCGATGACATCCTGAAGGTCGCGGTTAGATAGGAGGCTTTCGATGACGAGCAGATTACTAATGCCGGGTTGATTGACCATATCGAAGCGAATAACGCCCTCGGAGTCAGTAGTGGCAGACATGATTTTCTTTGCTGCAAGCTTCGGATCGTCGCAAAGGAGAATCTTTGAGCGTTCGTTCTCGGCCGACTTGCTCATTTTCTTGGTTGGCTCGGTGAGCGAACGGATGCGTAGACCGTTTTCTAGATGCATGAATTTGACTTGTTCTTTTTCCGGGGCTGGAATCGTAAATAAGTCTTCGCCGAATTTATTGTTCATCCGAGTGGCGATGTTGCGTGCGAGTTCGAGATGTTGGAATTGATCCTCGCCGAGTGGAATATATTTGGCGTCATACAGTAAAATATCTGCGGCCATGAGAATTGGGTAGTTGAAGAGGCCGACTGTGACGGCGTCTGGATGCTCGGCACCCTTTTCCTTGAACTGTGTCATACGAGATGCCTCACCGAACGGCGTGAAGCAATCAAGTATCCAGGCGAGCTCAGAGTGTGCGGGCACGCGTGATTGGCGATAGACGTGCAAATTTGGGTTGTTTTGATCAAGGCCGGCAGCTAGGTAATATTTGATGCCTTTGATTGTCTGATCGTAGAGCTTGCTATGGTCGATTGGTGTAGTAAATGAGTGCAGGTCTGGAACGAAGAAGTTAATATTGCTAGTTTTTGCGTGTTCGTGGGATAAGTTTACCATGGGCGTGTAAGCGCCAAGGAAATTTCCTAGCGTTGGTTCTTCGTTAACTCGTACCCCTGTAAGAATTGTCTGCATGACTTAAGTTATCTTTCCATTATATCATATTTTGCGTTAAAAATCAAGTATAAGCAGTATTAGCAGGCGCTAGGCCAATATGGTATGAGTGCTGAAAAGTAATACATGGGCATATTATAACATAATAAAATAATTGTGCGTTTGTTGAAATGATGTCTGAAATGTAATATAATAGCCGCATTGGGGCACTAGCTCATTTGGTAGAGCGCTTCCATGGCATGGAAGAGGTGAGGAGTTCGAATCTCCTGTGCTCCACCATTTTTTGTGCTTATTTTTTATTCTTGGATTTGCGGAGTTTCGATAAGTTGATAGTCATGATAATGATGTTCATGATGGAGAGTACGACGCCAAACATGAAGATTCCCACGATACTATTTGGATCTTCGCCGTCCGGAGTAGTACCAACGATAATAAACATTATTAGGAAGCTGACGCCGCCGGCAATTAGCCATTTGTTGAGTTTAGCTTTTTGCTCTTGAATTAAAGTATCGATTTTTTCCTCGTGCGTGACAGTTTTGGCTGGTGCACTTTCAGCCTTTGCGGAGCTCTTTTTCGTAGTTTTGGTTGCCGGTTTTTCTTCTGGTTCGTCGTCGAGCGAGCTCCAGTCTAGTTCTGCGCCGCAGCCTGGGCAGAATTTCTGATTGCTTTTTACGATTTGTCCGCAATCGTTACATTTGGCAGTGATTAATTCCGGCTTCTTGGCCGAGCTAGTTTGTTTAGCCATATTTCTCCTCTTTGATTCGATTGTAGCATGCAGTTTGATGTGGTATTCAAAATTTAGACTAAAATTTGATTTATAGTCCAATTTAACAGATGTAAAAGTACGAATTTCAGAATTGCGGAAAAACCGAAAACTGATGTGTAATTTTTTGTATTCTTCCCGTTAAACTGGACTTTTCGCTGAAACAACCTTCTGTTCGTACGCTTATAGCAATTTGGTCTAGATTTTATATAAACCGTTATTGACCAAGTATTCGTTGATTGTTGCCATTTATGACAATAACCGCTTCTTGGTTTAGCGGTAAGGCTTTTAGGCCGGCCAACTCGATACGTTTAATATATTCCTTCGTTGTTTCAAGATGTTCTGGAACATCTGCATGAGGAATTAATTGATAGTCTACGAGACCAACACCATCCAACACCGCATCAACTCCATAAATCTCTGGCACGCGTTCTGGTACAAGGTAGTCATGCCCATAGAATCTTATCGTTTTACAAATAGCCATGATCCCTGCACTAAACCCGCCGTACACATATTTATCTTTAGCAAGATCTTCTCGCAAAATTTCATCGAAACCACTCAGGTGATAGGCGGTCGCGAGCAAGAATACATTTCCGCCACTTGCATATATTAAGTCGGGTTTATATGAATTTATAAATTTTCTCAGCTTATCTGATTTGCCGAAATAATTACGAAGATTCAGCTCCTCGACTTCGAATCCGAGTTCAGATAGCATGTTTAGTTTTTCTTGCAGGTCATTCGCGCGCTTCTCGCCTGGATAGTAATCTCGTGCATTCTCAATATAGAGTGCCCTTCTGCCTCCTCCTACCAGCTTTAATAACTCATTTGCATATGGTCCCAGATTATGACTAGCTAGATATAATCTCATTTTTATCCTTTTATAACATAATATCATTTTTGATATAAATCCTCTTTGTTGCTGTTAATACCTGGCGAATTTTGCCCCACCAAACCTATAAATGTCCGTTAAACCCCCAACACTGTACTCGAAATATTTCCATTCCAGGATATAATATAAGAGATGCGATGACCGAGAGCAGGTGGTAGTCGGCAAGACTACAACGATGGCATAGCAACCATCTCGCATCTCCAAAAGATTATGACTGCCGAACAATATATCAAGATTGAACTAGAAAAACTCAAAACTCCGAGCGATATTCAACCAGAAGATGATTTGGAAGCTCAGATAGTCCGTCTTTTGTTATCGAAAAAGTTTCGTAAGTACTCAGCAAATGAAGATCTTATTAATCACGTCAAGGAGTCTGTCCATTATTGCGCCGAAAAGAGCCAACCTATCAATCTGACCTTTCTTCACGGTGCCTATAAGCTATGGCGCCTAGAAGAAGCTCCCGAGGTAGACTGGGCGGAATTATTCTCTTTAATGTATTATTCAAAATACGTAAAACCAATTTGCGAGATATATAAGCCTGGCGTTTGGTTTGATCTCTTTGTCGATGATTATATCGTAGAAGTCCTTGATAACTATAAACCAGAAGAGGTGAAAGCTTATATTGATTCCTATCAAGAACTTATGGACTTTTTGAGGCCATATCAACCTGAGAACCTAAAGATGACAATTACTACTGTTGGCTCGCAATTTGCTTCTCGTGAAGATTTTGACCAAGCACTTGAAAAACAACTTGAAACAACCCCTCTGCCTAAGCTTTCCGATGATAGCGCTAGGATGGTTGAGTTAAACGTCAGACTAGCCGATGGACAATCTAACGATCCAAAGTGGCGCGAGAAAATTTATAGAATTCATGATGCCTATTTGGCGATAAAAGGTGGTACCGGCTACCATAAAAATCGCCCAGATAAAATCTTAGTATTTAACCAACCGCTCCCATCTGGAACGACGATTTCTTTAGGCACTACAAAATCTTCGATTGCAAAATTTTGGGTAGGAGTAGGCGCTTTAAAACCAGACAAAGATACCTATAAAATGATTATTCTTTCACCAAAACAACTCAAAGAGACTTCTTGCAAATGGGAAGATGCGAATATTGGATTAATTGGCAAAAACTTCGCAAAAACTAGAGTAATCAATACTAAGTAGTGCTATTCGAACGACTCTAGGAATTCCCTAAGATTCCTATGCGCCTGTTCGTAGTTTTGCGGATATTTCTCGTACCCCTCGGCGACTATTTCGCGGCCATCAACGTACTTGATTTTAAGTCCGAAACTATATCCGTCCAAGATGCCGTTATTATCTTCGTTGAAGCCATCCCATTCGTAGATTTTATTGTCGTTGATTATGCGCGATAACTCTTCTAGTCTATCGTCAGATATTTCCTTATTTATGTCGAGTTCGACGCCATTGCCCCCTGCTCCATTAATCATCATTTTGCCGTCGTCTTCTTCGATTGAGTAATAATGATAGCCGCCATTATAGCTGCCATAGTTATAATGGAAGGATTTTATGGCTGCAGTTGGGGCATTGACGTCGACGCTTGGCTTGATTTCTTTATTTTTGTTATTTATGACGAGAATTATTGATGTTGCCGTTGCGGCAATCAAAATTAATACTGAGATAATCGTGAGAACTTTTGCTTTCATAACTACATTTTAACACGAGCGGATTCGTAAGTTACTAATTGTGAGGTTTAGTTTCGGGCAGTAGATATAAAGCATAGCCGCCATAAATAAATAATGTTTCCCATATCAAGATGCTATCCATCAGGTATGATAGATGGTTGGCATAGGCGATAATAAAATGGAAGCCATACAATATATAAATAAAACAAAAGAGTCGCGCTAGGCGGTTTTTTGTTAGACCGGTTGTTACTGCGGCAAGAAGACAAAGGCTAATAAACAATGTGGACGCAAAGAAGCGATGTATCGCGATGATTTGGCCGCCGGTCGGGAGATGTGGGCATAGAGATAGTGATAAGAACGAAATGGTGAATGCGCAAACCAGTAGATGCCAGGAGAGCTTTTTGATTTGTAGATTGGCGGCATAAAAAACTAAGAGTGCGATAGTGGCCAAATTTCCTATAAGAAACGCAACGGCACTCCACGTCTCGAGCCCTACGTAGCGGCTGACTGTTAGTGAAATATTCCCAAGGTATCCGCCAAACAGCCAATAATAACCTATGATTGCAAAAGTATTTATCGTGAATATTGCGAAAGCAACCCAAAGTAATCTCTTCATCGTTACGCGGATTATATCACGATTTGCCACAAAAAATCTCCCCTTGTAGAGGAGATTTTCTGTTACTTAAGCAAATTAACGCTTGGAGAACTGTTCGCGTTTGCGAGCACTGCGGAGGCCGTAGTGTTTGCGTTCTTTTTCGCGTGGGTCGCGTTTCATGAGACCGGCTTTCTTGAGCACTGGGCGGAATTCTGGGAATTCAGTGACGAGTGCGCGTGAGATAGCGAGCTTAATGGCGTCAACCTGTCCTGCGACGCCGCCACCTTTAACGAGGATGGTAACGTCGTACTCTTTTTGCTTTTGGGTCATTGCAAGGGGGTCGGTGACTTCGGCCATCAGGGTTTTGTTGCCGCTTAGATAATCCAAAGCTGGCTTGCCGTTGATGGTAATTTCGCCTTTGCCCTTGTATAGGCGTGCGGTTGCGGTAGCAGCTTTGCGGCTACCGTCGCCGTAGGTGTACTTTGCGTTCTTAGCTGGCATTATTTAATCTCCTTTGGCTGTTGTGCCGTGTGAGCATGCTCTGCGCCTGCGAAGACGCGGAGGCGAGCTAAGCGATCGGCTTGTAATTTGTTCTTTGGAAGCATACCCTTGACTGCTTGCTCGATGGCAAGAGCCGGATTCTTCTCGATGATTTCAGCGAGAGTTAGATCCTTGAGGCCGCCTGGGAATCCAGAGTGGCTGTAGTAATGCTTATCGGTCATCTTGTCGCCAGTAACTTTGAGATTTTTAGCATTGATTACGACTACGTAATCGCCATTATCGGTATGTGGCGTGTAAGTGACTTTAGATTTGCCCATCAATTTATCCGCGATGACGACGGCGAGTTTACCAAGTGGTAAAGTGCTAGCGTCGATCAACCACCATTCGCGGTTAATTTCGGAGGTCTTTTGGCTGTAGGTTTTCATAACTACTTATCCTCCTTCTCTGCTTCAGGCTTTTTGGCTGCCTTCTCTGCTTTTGGCGCCTTTTCGGCTTGCTCTTTGATGTCATCGACAAAAGAAATCGTTGCCATTTCTGCATTGTCGCCACGGCGGAAGCCGGTGCGTTCAATTTTGAGATAGCCACTATCGCGCTTGATTTGTGGTGCGATGGTGTCGACGAGCTCATTGCCAATTTGTTGATCATCTAGACGAGCAATGACGAGGCGGCGAGAAGCCAAATCGCCTTTCTTTGCAATCGTAATTAACTTCTCGGCTGGGCGTCGGATTTCCTTCGCCTTAGCGATAGTCGTATTGATTGCCTTGTACTTAAATAGGGAGCGCATCAGACCGCGTGTTAATGCAGTGCGTTGATCGGTTTCGCGACCAAATTTGCGCCCTTTATATCCATGGCGATGCATTTAAACTTTTAACTCCGTTAGTTTCTCGCGAACTTCATCGAGCGCTTTAGCACCAAAGCCTTTAAGCTCTTTGAGATCGCTTTCTGATAATACGACGAGGTCGCGCACAGTGTGAATGTCGTTATTGAGAAGCGCATTCGCAGTGCGAGCGGATAGGCCAAGATCTTCAATTGGAAGCATGAGGCCAGATTCGTCTTCGGCTTGGCTCGCAGTTGGAGCTGGAGCTGATTCGACGGTAGTGCTACCGGCGAGAGCCTTATATTGGTTGACCAAGATAGCAGCAGCTTCTTCGAAAGCTTCACGTGGGGTAATGGTTCCGTCAGTGTCGATAGTCAAAGTAAGCTGTTGTAGATTAGTGTCTTGACCAACGCGGGTGTTTTCGGCATTGTAGCGGACGCGTAGTACTGGAGTAAATACGGCGTCAAGGGCGATCATATCGCTATGGATTCGCTCTTCGCCGGATTGCTCAATGCTAAGATAGCCGCGACCAGTATCGACAATCATATCCATCTTGAGGGTGAATTTAGGATCATCAATATTACAAATAACCTGTTGTGGGTTGGCAATTTCTATCTCGGCAGGAAGTTTGATATCGCCAGCAAGGACGGTACCGGTACCTTTCTTTTCGAGATGAATTTCGACTGGTGCGTCGGAGTGGGATTTAACATGAATGTTCTTTAGATTGAGCATAATGTCAACCGTATCTTCGACGATACCAGGAATTGCCGAGAATTCGTGAGTGGTACCTTCAATGCGAAAAGCAGTGATGGCAGCACCTTTAATGCTAGATAGAAGAACACGACGGAGGGAGTTACCAAGAGTGTTACCATAGCCGTAGTAAAGTGGCTTGATAACAAAGCTTGAACTGTTCTCACCAAGGTCCTTGATTTCTGCTAGTTCTGCTTCGTGAATAACTTTTGTCATAGTTCTCCTTTAGCGTGAGTAATACTCGACGATTAATTGTTCGTTGATGCCCACCTCTGCTTCTTCGCGCTTTGGTGTACCTGTGATTTCGATTTTCATTTTCTTTGCGTCTGCCTTCATCCATGAAAGTGGAGCCTGGCTAGTTGCGCCTACGACATTCTCGAGGTTATTGAAATAGGTATTTTTCTTTGACTTCGGACGAACTTCAAGCACGTCTCCGGCGCCCAGACGAATAGATGGGATATCTATACGCTTACCGTTAAGGGTAAAGTGGCCATGTGAGACGAGTTGGCGCGCGGCGCGACGAGTAGATGCGAAACCTGCACGGTATACGACGTTATCTGCACGGCGTTCAAGATATTCGAGTAGCTTTTCGCCAGTCATACCTTCAGCACGTTGTGCTTCGCGCATGAGTTTTGCGAATTGCGCTTCGAGTAGGCCGTAAATACGACGAACTTTTTGCTTTTCGCGGAGCTGTGTCAAATAGAGACTTCCACCGCGAACGCGCATATCTGCGTGTTGGCCTGGAATACCAGACTTTTTTGCCATGATTTTGCTAGCTTTTGGAGCAAGTGCATAACCTTCACGGCGAGATTGTTTGCCAATTGGAGTAATATCGCGTGCCATTATGGTTTCCTTTCTCCTTTAGGACGGCAACCGCCATGTGGAATTGGGGTTTTGTCCGTAATGCTATTAATTGAAATGCCCATGGTGCTGAAAGCGCGAATGGCGCTATCGCGGCCGAGGCCAATACCTTTGACGAAAACGTCAACACTATTCATGCCATGATCGCGTTTGGCGATTTCGGCAACTTTCTCGGCTGCAATTTGGGCCGCATAAGCAGTACCCTTCTTGGAGCCACGGAAGCCATTTGCGCCAGCGGATGAGGCGGCGATAATTTCGCCTTTCTTGTCCGTAACGCTGACAATAGTGTTATTAAAGGTTGCTTGGATGTGCGCTTCGCCGGCTTGGACGATGCGTTTTCCTTTTTTGCCCTTAGCCTTAGCTGGGGCCTTTTGCTCCACTTCAGGAGCGCTTGTAACTGTAGATTTTTCTTCTGCCATGTTAACTCCTTAAGTTTTGCTTGCTGCCTTTGGCTGAGCGCCGCCAACTGCGATAGCTTTACCTTTGCGTGTGCGCGCATTCGTGCGGGTGCGCTGACCGTTGACTGGTAAACCTGCCTTGTGGCGTAGCCCTTTATAGGAATTAATATCCTTGATACGTTTAATATTATTTGTCACGAGGCGCTTTAGGTCACCCTCAACGGAATATTTACTAGAAATAATATCGTTAAGTTTTTGTTCCTGAGCCTCGGTGAGATCTTTCACCCGAGTGGTCGGCTCTATTTTAGCCGCCGCAAGGATGGCTTTGCTAGTGGTGCGACCAATGCCATAAACGTAAGTCAAGCCAATCCAGACTTGCTTTTCGCTAGGAATGGTAACACCGGCGATTCTTGCCATGCTTAACCCTGCCTTTGCTTATTTTTAGGTTTCTTCTTGTTAATGATACGAAGTACACCTTTGCGGCGCACAATGATATCATCAGGGCTGATTTTCTTTACACTAGCACGAACTTTCATGTATTGAAAATTACCTTTCTGAAAGCATCGTACCAACTAGCAGATATAAAATCTGCGAGTGGTTTCTCTCGCTTTCGATTAAAATTAATCTTTTTGGCGGTAGCTGATACGCCCCTTCGTGAGATCGTAGGGGGTTAACTCAACATCCACCTTGTCGCCCGGCACGAGACGGATATAATTCTTGCGCATTTTACCCGACATATGAGCAACAATAATATGGCCGTTTTCAAGCTCCACGCGAAATTTAGTCCCCGGGAGGGCTTCAACGACTTTTCCGGTAAGTTTAATAACTTCCTTCTTGTTTTTTGCGCCTGCGGAAGCATCCGCATCTCTCTTGGCGACCTTTGCGGTTTTCTTGCGACTAGCCATAAATTACCTTGGTAGTATATCAAAATTTGATAAATAAGTAAAGACTATTCTTTGAGCGTAGCTCGTAGCATAACCAGAGACTCAAACTTCTGGTCTGCGCCGCTAGTTTTGAGCGTTACTAGCGATAACGTCTCTTTTTGGTCTAGGCGTTTTTGGAGCTTAGCGAGGGTACTTTCGGTGTCTTTTTCGTCTGAAACGATATTGATCTCTTTCACCCGATAAGTGTATTTGTCGCCAAGGCCAACTTCAAGTACGATTTCGTCGTCTTGTTCTAGACTGTCGAGGTTTGCGAAGACGCCTTTGGAGTTGTTGGCGATACCGACTCCACTGACGATAATATAGCCACCGTGACCCGGTCTGCTTGAGCCGGAATACCAACTAGTATCGTAGATGTTATTAGGAACGGAGAGCAGTCCGTTAGTGTTGACGGATGATATTTGCACGCGTGCATGTACGTTTAATCGTTTAATGTCAAGGTAACGGGGCTTGTCGGCTTCGACTTGATAGTTGGCTATTTCTTTGTCGGTTGGCTTCGTCTCATCGGGATTGAGTGCGGAAACTATTCGCGTAATTGGCGCATCGGCCGCGGCGCGAGTTTCAGATGATTTATTACGATAGTAAGATGATTCCCAAATTAGGATTTTGAGCATACAGGCGACGAGAATGACCAGTAGTACTATACCGATGCCTTTAAATACCCTTTGTGCAGTACGATTGATTTTTAGCGCCATATCACTGATAGTCGTCGTATGTTACCATTAATGCTCTTGAGTTAATCTGACGCATATTTTCTAGTGCTACTGTTACCACGATAAGGAGGCCGGTACCAGATATAGATAACCCTAGTGGTGTGCCGGTAGTAACAATGAAGATATAATCAACGATGTACGGTAACATTGCGATAACGCCAAGCGAGAAGGCGCCGAATAGGTTGAGACGATTGACTAGCCCGCTGAAGTATTTTTCGGTCTGCTTGCCGGGGCGTACGCCCTCAATGAAGCCGCCTTGCTTTTGTAAATTTTCCGAGATTTCCTGTGCGTTAAAGACGATACTCGTATAGAAGTAAGTAAACATAACAACTAGTATGAAGTATAGGGTTGGGTAAATGAAATCCTTACCCTGAAGGCCAACTTCCTTATTAAAGTTAGAGGCGCTTGGTGCCGAGAACCAGCTAACCATAGTCGCGGCAATATCACTGTTCTGATCTGCGCGAAGAATGAGCTGGCCAATGAATGCTGGCACTGATAAGAATGCGACGGCGAATATGACTGGCACGACGCCTGCTGCAATCAATTTGATAGGCATAATTGATTTGATTCCACCGTAGGCGCTATTGCCTCGCACGCGCTTAGCGTAATTAATAGTAATAATGCGCTGAGCTTCATTTATCTTGATTAAGATATATAGAACAAGGACGATGCCAATTACGACTCCGAGAGTAGTCCAGAACATCGTTGGATTCACTGGGAGCTCTAGCCAACCGAATAGGCTAAGTGTGCCGGCTGAGGTATCGAAGAGGGCGCTAGCGAATTCTATTACCACTTTTGGCAGTGAAGATACGATGCTACAGAGGATAACGGTAGAAATACCATTGCCGATCCCTTGCTCCGTAATCAATTCGCCGAGCCACATTAAGATAATGGAGCCGGCGGTCATGGAGGTGACGGCTAGGGCCCAGCTCTGAAAACTCATCTCAATATCTCCACCAGTGTTTGTGGCGAGAAGCTCTTGCGAAAGAATGAAGATATATGCAACACTCTGAAGCACGGCAAGCGGTACGGCAAGCATGCGGGTCCATTGGCTGATTTTGCGTCGACCAACTTCGCCATCATTGTTCAATTCTTCCATGCGCGGGATAGCTTTAGTGAGAAGCTGCATGACAATTGAGGCTGTAATGTATGGCGAGATGCCGACGAGAAGAATTGAGAAGGTGGTCAGACTGCCGCCGGAAATCAAATTGATGAATCCGCCGAAGTCGCTGCCTTCGATGAAGTTATGGATTGCTTGTTGGAATGTTTCTCGGTCTCCTAGGGGAACTGGGATATGGGCTAGGAAGCGATAGGCGACCAGTATGCCGACGACCGCAAAAATACGCTTGCGCATATCCTTGTTCTTGAAAGACTTAAAAATGGTCTTAAAATTCATGATACCTCTTATTTACTCATATTATATTAACATAGATTATATAACCTGTGAATAATCATAATCGTGCTATAATTCCAGGTAATCTTATGGTACCTTTATTTAGTTTGATTGTCGGCAAGCTTTCTGGTTTTTAGGGAGGGGGTGTAAAGCATGAAAGTTATTGCGTGGCGTTATGTAGGCTCGGACAAAGATGTGGGTTTTATTTGTGGGCGCTGTTATAAACATGCAGCAAATGGATCCAGCATGGCCTTTGAGGCTTCAACATACAATGATGGCGCATTATGCAGTAAGGATACTATTCGGGTGTGCCCAGATTGCGCTATCAAATTGTTAGGCTTAATCAAAATGCAAAAACGTAATGGCATATCTGAATTAACCAGGAATAGCTATGCCGACCTAGGCGTCGAATGACGCCTTTTTTATGTAGACAAAAAACGCCCTTTATGAGGGGCGCTTTTTGTATTTTTTAGCTATTCGCTTTCTTTTTCTGCTTTCTTGCGTGCAGGAACGGCGACTTTCTTGAAGCTGCCGCCAGCTTTTTTGATAGCTTCGATTGCGGTTTTGCTAGCAAATTGAGTCTCGAGCTCGATTTTGCTGGTGATTTCGCCGCGAGTGATAACTTTCACTTTGGCGAATGGATCAGCAATCAAGTTCGCTTCAGCGAGAACAAAGTTGTCAACTTTGCCCTTAACTGCATTGAGGGCATCAGTATAGACGACCTGCGCTTTTGCGTGAATTGATTTAAAGCCTTTCATCTTCGGGATAGCTTGCATAATAGCGCGTTGGCCACCCATAAAGCTTGCTGGCAATTTGTGATGTCCAGTACGAGATTTCTGGCCCTTAGTACCACGACCAGCAGTTTTACCGCGTCCAGCGGAAATACCGCGACCGGCGCGCGTACGATCGGCGTTTTTACTCACGACTAGTTCGTTGTATTTCATTACTTATCCTCCTTTGGGGCGGCTTTTTCGGCTTTTTCTGCCTTCTTGGCGCCGTGCCATTCGGATTTTGGCGTCTGCTGCTTGAGACCTTCAATAACGGCGTAAGCGATGTTGGCCTTATTGGTTGAGCCAAGAGACTTTGAAATCAAGTTCTTGATGCCGGTTAGGCCAATGATTGAGCGTACGACGCCGCCGGCGATAATACCGGTACCGGGGGCAGCTGGCTTCATAAGAACATGTGCGCCAGTGACCTTGGTTTCGACTTCGTAGCAAATCGTGTCGCCATTAGTGTTAATTGTGATCATATTTTTCTTAGCACGGCGTTCGGCCTTTTGGACGGCGGTAGTAACGTCGTTACCTTTTGCGAGGCCGACACCAACTTTGTTTTTATGATTTCCAATAGCAACGAGTGCTTGGAAGCGCATGCGGCGACCGCCGGCTACGGTTCGGGAAACGCGATTGACCGAGATGTTGACGGAATCAAATTCCTTTTTAGTCTCTTCGGCGGCACGGCGATTGCGACGATTGTCGCGACGGCGACCGCGGTTTTCGCGCTCTGACCTAGCATCGCGAGCGGCTGCTGCTTCGTTGGTGAGTTTGGTAGTGCCAGATTGGTTAATTACCTTTGGTTGCTGTTTTTCCATATTAGAACTCCAATCCTTCCTTGCGGGCGGCATCAGCGAGAGCTTTCATGCGGCCTGCATAAAGGCGTGAGCCACGATCAAAGACGACCTTTGATACTTTGGCTTTCTTTGCTTTTTTGGCGATTTCGGCACCAACAAAGGCGGCTAATTCGGTTTTGCTACCTTTTTGCTTGCTACCAACAGTAGTTGCATATGCAAGCGTATTGCCTTTATCGTCATTTATAATTTGCGCGGTTACGTGCATGTTGCTGATGTTTACGCTAAGGCGTGGTCGTTCAGCAGTGCCGTGAATCTTTGCACGAGTGCGATTCGCTCTAAAATCTGCTTTCATGATTATTTCTTCCCTGCCTTACCGGCTTTACGAATGATTACTTCGTCTACGTACTTGATACCTTTACCCTTGTATGGTTCAGGCTTCTTGAGTGCACGAATTTCGGCTGCGACTTGCCCGACTTTTTGCTTGTCGATGCCAGACACGGTAATTTCCATCTTTTCAGTCTTTAGCTCTATACCTTCTGGAGCTTTGTATTTGACTGGATGGGAAAAACCAAGCGCCATTTCGATTTCTTTTGGACCACCGCTTAGGCGATAGCCAACACCATTAATTTCGAGTTTTTTCTCGAAACCTTTAGTTACGCCAATTACGGCGTTATTGAGTAGTGCGCGTTGCAAACCATGCCAAGCTCTTGACTTTGGCTCGTCGTCGCTACGCGTAACAATGATTTGGTTTCCCTCGACTTTCGTCGTGGTGTTATCCTGGACAGGAACCTGAAGCGTGCCTTTTGGACCAGCGACGGTAATTTCTTTGTCGCCGACCGTAATTGTCACGCCTGCAGGGATGTCCACAGGTAGTTTTCCGATACGACTCACTATAGTTCCTCTTTGTTAATAATATCTTCGGTATTTTATCATATTTTCTCTACATTTACAATGGCGAAAATTGTTTCGTAAATGATTTTAGCCGATCATTGGCGGCGTAGTGTAGGAAAGCGTCTTGCGCCATGTGGCTAAACTGATTCTGCGGCCCAGGAATATATACTTAATGCATATTTTTGTTGCTATTTTACGCATACGTTCATCATAAAACGCACTGCTACCGTCGATAGTATTAAGATTCTTAGTTCCAAGAGATAAATCCACATATGCGCATGGGAAACCTTTTTGCATTAGTCGACATTGTATTGTGGTTCTTTCGATACTAAATAAGGCTATTGCCTGCTGGGCCTTATTCATTCTGTAGTAATAGCTTGCCGCTTTTCGCTGTGCCGCTAAAGTGTCATTTTTGCTCTCGCCTAGCCACGCTCCGAGCAGTATCAAGTGCGAAGCTAGTTCAAGTTTCTGGGTTAGATAGCTTATCTCTTCTTTGCCTTTTTCTTTGTCGTAGGAATATATCTTATGATCGCGGTCGTCGTAGATAAAATAATCGTAATCAGATCCGGGCCGACTATAACCCTTTAGCCTTGAGCCTTGCAGGATTAGATGCTCGTGTTTGTTGGTTGGCAATACGGCGTCTATTTTCTGCGGTTCTATATTGCTACTGTACGGGCCGGCGGGGTTGCGTAATTTGAATGTTTTGCGATCAATGCCGTAGTTTGCAGCTAAATCTTTAAGCCATTTCTTGCGCTTTTCGGTGACCAAGATTAGTTTCGGCGGCTTTGGGCACTCTGTTTTTGCTTTCTTCGCAATCTGCATAATTTGCTCGAGTGCACTTTCGTTCAGGATTCCAATCTGTTTTGCCGCAACGGCGCCATCAAGAAGTCCCCAAATTGCAATGGAATCGTCGTCCCGGTATTTATTTGCGAGTTTTATGATGTCAGACTCGTTCAGATAGCCATACTTAAGTAACCACGGGAGCAGATGTGCGGCTTTTGCGACATGGTCTGGTTCGCCAATACTGGCGTCGGGTTCATAATAATCTCCGATATTGAATTCTTCCCGAGTGTCGCTCATTTTGCAACAAGTTTCCCAGGTCTTTAAGTATGTTTTACGAAAGCTGATAGTAGCGTTCTTTAGAATATAGAATGGAACGAAGAGTGTTAACCTTGGGTAATCAAGGAGCATGTCGGAGAGATTGTCGTAAAAATTTTCCAACTCTTCTTTTGTTTGTTTTTCGAATTCTTCTGTCGGCAGGTCGATTATTTGACATACCTTGCGAGCTATGAAATTGTGGTGTTTTATGGCTTCCCGCTGTTCACTCGTTGCGGCGAGGAAGGCTTCCGAATCGTTCTCGTAAACTGATTCGGAAAATAGTTTTGCAATAAACATAGTACGCCATAGTAACATTTTTCTTTAATGTTTGACAATAGGCTAATTTGGGTCACGGATGTTTTATTTTTTGGTGTATTTGACAATTGAGTATTCTAACTCACCCTGCTTCCCATGTTTGATTTTTTTACGTCGGTAAAAGCGTTTATCGAATTCTGGGAAGAATACATCGGCTTCGGGTTCACTGTCGACTTCCGTTAGATAGAGATGCTTTGCGTATGGTAGAAATTGTGCGTAAATTGATCCGCCGCCAATAATGAAGATCTCCTCTTGAGTATCGATATTCTTTGCGATATAGTCTTCGAGATTATTTACGGTTTTATCTGCCTCGGGGATATTGTGTCTAGAAATGACAATGTTCTCCCTGTTTTTTAGTTTTGTTGGTAGGCTATCCCATGTTTTGCTCCCCATTACGACTTTATGGCCTGTAGTGGTTTTTCGGAAGAAATCCATGTCCTCTTTAATATGGAAGATGAGGTCATTGTCTTTGCCGAGCGCATTATTCTTGCCAATTGCGGCGATAATACTAAACATATTACTCCGTAACTGGCATCTTGATTGTGCCTAAATTTTTATAGTTTTTGAGTTTGATATCTTTGAGATCTTTTGAGCTATCAAAGTCGTAGAAATTTTTGACTTTTGGGTTAATCCATAATTCTGGTGGCGGCGGAAGCGTCCCGTCTTTCTTTGCTTTGTCGTATTTTTCGATTTGCTCTTTAATGCCATCGACTTGGTTTGTGTATATATGGGCGTCATTTGTAATAAAGGTGAACTGTCCCGGTTTTGCGCCAATGGATTGCGCTATCAGGTGACATAGCACTGCGTACTGCACGATATTGAATGGCAAACCTAGCGGAATATCGGTAGAACGCGACTCTACGAGCACATTTAGTTTTCCGTCGATGAGGTTCCATTGCGAGTTCCAGACACAGCTTGGTAGTGCGGCGGTGGATAGCCATTCGTTTTGCCAAAGACTCATAATCATGCGGCGGTTGCCAGGATTGGACTTGAGTGTTTCGATGAGGTTGCCGACCAAATTGTATCTATTAACAATCCAGCCATATGCCGTGCCGATTGTTCCTGCAAAATTAGTTTTTGGCTCTTCTGGATGGCTCTCGGAAAAGATTTGGTTAATGTTTCTGCCCTGATAGGTACCATCTTCGGCGATTTTCCATTCATCCCATATTTTTACGCCGCGTTCTTGTAGCCAATTTACATCGTTGGATGCTTGCTGAAAAATCCAGAGTATTTCAATCACTGCACTCTTGAACGCAACTTTCTTTGAGGTGAGTATGGGAAATTCTTCTTCTAGGTTAAATTGGAGGACCTGGTGTGGTAAACGAATAGTACAAGCTTCGGTGTTGGCTTGGGATGCGTGATCCGGAATTGCATTGGCCGCGGCTTTGCTACGCTTGTCTCCTTTGTGATAATTGGTGATTTTTTCGCCATTCTTCAATACGCGACGGCATAGATCTATGTATTGGTCGTCAAATTTGCTCACGGTTCCTCCTTTGCTACACTTCTGGTTTTTATGATAGCACGGTTTGCATAATCTAGGGTAGGAGACTAATCGCTAAGCCGTCAATAATCTTCTGTCGTCGCCGTTGGGGTGCGGAATATCATGATTAACTCCGTTCCATTTCTAATATCCGTTGTGCGCACAACTTCTTTGCCGTAATATTTCCGATAGCTGTGTCGATTGTATAGTTTTGGCTTTATGTCGTTTGGCAACTCGTCATGTTGGTTTCGTATTAGACCTAAAAGCAAGTCGACTATTTCGCCGATTGTTTTATTGATAGGAATATAAGCCTCATATCTTTCTTCTATCTCTGGCAAGAATATCTCTACTAATACCTTATATTCCATTAGTCATCCTTGTCTATTACGGTTTTTATCACTTGGTAGTCGCCGTCCGAAATAACAAAGCCGAGGCCATTGAATCTATGCTTCTTGTCTTGATCTCGTATCTCTATGTTTTCGAACAGGCTTTGATTTTCTAATTCTCTTCCAAGCCAGATGCCATGCTCGACGTCTACGTCGTGGAACCATTTTTCGAGCCTGAGGTTTCGTATACTTTCATAGCTGTCTATGAGTACGTATATTGATTGTTTGCTTTTTCCGACATTCGCAAAGAGGTTTCTAAATATTTCTAGGCCTGCTTGTGACAGTTTTTGCTTGTATTGACCGACGCCAATAATTAAGGTAATGCCGCAGTCTTGCGCCTCAGTGCGTGTTAACACATCTCTTTCTAGGGCAGCGAAAACTGTATTTGCATCTTGGTCAAACATTTGGACGTCTAACATAGGTATCTTAAAGATATCAATTAAGTCAAATACTCTAACTTTGATGTTTGGTACTTTTGTTAATATTCTCGTTAGAGCATAGATGAAGCCTATGTTTTCCTTGATGTCTTTGCCTGATATGAGATGGATTTTGCGCGACATAAAATCATATAATGCTAGATTCTTTTCGTATAGATTAATGCCTATTGGTACATCTGAAAGCGTTCTAATGTGGCGAGAGACGTCGGAGCTACCTATGTCGTCTGGTATTTTCGCCAGTTGTTTCACCTTGCATTTATATACTTCTACGCACTCGTCGGCATACTCTTTGATTGTCTTTAGCTCGTTGTCTTCAGTGTCAATCATTGCTGTCTGGAATTCGCAATAGGAGTCGTTATTGTTGGCGTCAAGCTTGCAGATGCCTCGCCCAACCTCTTTGCGCGGGATTAGATTTCGACGGCATTCCGTAATTGCTCTGTACATAGAATCGTCTGTTAACTGCATAACTATCGTATGATTGAAAAACTGGAGTAGGCGACTTCCGATAGCATTGTTGGTATTTGAGCTTATAATGAAAATTACTCCGTATTTTGGACCTTCGCGAAACATGTCGGTTATTAAATCGACTGTTCGAGGCAAAGATTCGCAGAGAATATCGTAGTTATTGATAACTACTACGATAATGCCCATTTTTTCTGTTTCGGTTTTATTATAGTAATCTATAGATCCGTTGTAGTTTGACAATATATCCTTTCGGTTTTCTATTTCTTCGGCGATTAGGCTTAATGTCCCTGATATTTTATCGGTTTCGTCTTGGAATACAACTTCGCCGACTTGTGGGAATTTCGCAAATTTCTTCATCGTTTCCGACCCGAAATCGAATATATAATATGCAATTTCTGCTGGCGTATGGTCACATATACTAGACCATATGATGGCCGATATTAGCCGCTCAATGCTGCCGTCTGCTTTGCCGATAATGGCAATGTTGCCTGCCGCCAAATCAATTTGGAGCGCACCCTGCTCTTGCCTGCGTGGCTCGTCGTATTCGCCAATAAGTGTATTGTAGGTGTATTTTTTTGCAGCTAGGATGCCGTATTTTTGCTTAATTTCTGACAGAAGTGAGTTTTGCTTAATATTCGAAAGCCACATAGGGCGACTAAGAAGGACTGTCTTTTTGCTAATGTCAGACAAATAGGCAACTATATTGAACAGCTGTTCTCCTTGATCTTCTATTGCCTCTTGATTTTTTAGGGTGTTAACAACTCGTCCAATGTCGTCAATTAGCTGAACTGACTCATCTATTTTGCGTCGCGCCGTGTTGGATGGATAGTATTTAGCGCCTGACCAGGCAACTTGACCTAAGTTGAAGTAATCGTCGGTTCCGACTTGCATATAAAATGAACCTGTCTGTTTTAGAAAAGCGGCGTCTGGTCTTTTAATTATTTCATTCGAATCGTTCTTGTTCTGGACTTTTAGGGCTACTTTAAATCTAGAGTTTGACCATATCTGTTCATTCACTACCCCGCTTGGTTTTTGGGTTGCCAGTATGAGATGAACGCCTAACGAGCGTCCTATCCTAGATGTCGATATGAGCTGGTCCATAAAATCGGGCTCTTGTTGCTTAAGCTCAGCGAACTCGTCGCAGATAATTAATAGATGGGACAGTGGTTCTTTGACAAGACCTCTGCGGAAGTATTGTTGATACTTATATATGTCCATCGACCCTTCGTGCATTTTTTCGCGAGCACTGTTGAACATAGATTGCCTACGCTTGAGCTCAGATTCAATTGCCGCCATCGAACGGAATATTTCCGATTTGTCCAAATTCGTAATTACCCCTGCAAGGTGAGGTAGTTTTATCTTCATCTCGGAGTTCTCGAAGCTTTTGGCTAGCCCTCCGCCCTTATAGTCAATTAGTACGAATTGTAGTTCGTTGGGGCTAAAATTTGCCGCTAGCGAAAGGATATATGTTATGATCCATTCGGATTTACCTGAACCTGTCGTTCCGGCGATAAGACCGTGCGGTCCATAAGCCTTTTCGTGAATATCCATACGGAATATCTCTCCATTTTGATCGATACCTATAGGGACCGAAAGGCTGACGGAGGGGTCGTTTTCTTTCCAGCGCGCAAGTGCATTTAGCTGCTCCACGCGTCCGCATTCGTATAATTCAAGGAAAGATATGGACTTAGGTAGCTCAAAACGTCCTTTTTCTATTTTTATGGGAATGTTTGCTAGTTTTTGCGTACATATATTCATATCAACGGTATTATCGTTGAAGTCGGCTTTGAAGATTTTCTGGCTTTCGTTAACGCCGGTAGTAATGATTGCGGATTGGTCTCGCGTAATGCTAATAAAGTCGGACGTCTCATTTGGTAACATGGTCACATTTTGTGCCAACGTAATTATAGAGAACCCGATATTGCGTTTGTAGTATAGAATTTTACTAATCAAATTAACATTTCGTACCGCCGTCATATCGTCTATAAAGAAGAGGTAATACGGTTTAAAATCCTTAAAACTAATATTATCGCCTTGCTCTTCGCCGTCGTCTTCTAATTTTTCCTCTTCGTCATTAGCTTTGCGTGCATCAAATATCTTTTCCAACTCTCCGGAAATTGATGCTAGTTTCTCGATGGTAGTAGCGAAGTATCTTGTACTGTGTTCATTGTTCCAACAGTGCGGCGCTATCTTTAGGTAATCCCATTTCTCTGGTTCAGTAGTAAATACGACAATTTTTAAGTCCGCATACGAGTGAAACGACAACATTTGCAAAAATACGCAATCCATAAAGCTCTTCATGGAGTCATTTTCGCCAATAACGGCGTCGATTACGTGATTTGTGAAGTTGTAGGTAATTGGTGCATTGGGAATTAGGCGAGATTCTTTAATTACTTGTTTTAATTCTAGGTTAAGGTTGTCGTCGTCTTCTACCGAAAACTTTTCTTTCGGTTCGCTCAATATAAGGCGCGTATTGACATTGCCAGTCCCCAGACGTATTGATAGAAAATCGCCGTGATCTATATTGCGTTGCCAAAGCCGCTCATTTTGGGTGTCGATAATTTGTTCGCACTGTTTGATTGTCGGGTTATTTGTTGATAGAATTTTCTTCTGTTCTTGCTTAATTGCATCAATTTGTTTTTTCTTTCGTTCGAGATATGCGTGGTACTTTGTTTGGCGTTTCTCTTCTCGTTTTTTGATTCTTTTGTTGTTTATTGTTCGGCTTACAGTTGGCCACGTTAGCGCTCCAACCATCGTAATAACCATAGTTGTGATCGATATGGCCATTCTTGCGTCGTCGTTGGCTCCTGACGACACTATCATTGTCATGCTTAGTATCGACAATGCGGATGCTATAGCCATCGTGATCTGAGGACCGATAGTTACGATTAGCGGTAGGTTATTGGGTTGTTCTGCTGCCGGAGGCTCATCAATTACCATTTCGACCTCTTCAATTGTGTAATTGAAGCGTGGCGATTTGTAATAGTAGTCGTTTTCGCCATACAGCGGGGTGTCGTAGTCGAAATTACTGTTTTCGTTTTGTTGTGGGATATAATTTGGTTCTGGCCCGGCTGGTTTAATGTGTGGCGCTAGCTTTATAAATTTCTTTGGGCTACAGAGTATAAATGATGTTCGTAATAGTATTATCTTAAGCCCGTAGTAAAATATGCTATCGCCGCACAAGATTTTGCGCCCATTTGTTATGCGCGTCCTAGATGCAAAAAAGCATCGAGAATCCGTTTCGGCCACCCAGCCATCGTCTGTTAACATTAGTTTTAGGCTTTCGCGCTTAGAATTCTTTACTGGTAAACATATATCGCAGGCCGGAGTATTGCCTATTATAAGCTTGCTTGGTGTGGCATATACTTGCGCGTCGGAGAAGAAGCGCATTACGACTACTACATAAAAAACCTCTTTTGTTTTTTCGCATATTACGTTGTATATATAGTACTGCTGTAATTTTACCGTGTCTTTGACGGCTTCGGGGCTATAGTAGCCCTCGGTGGTCTTCATAGTCCAGCTGTCTACATCAGAAATAATGTTGGCTATTATTTTTCCGTCAACATGAATTGGGTACATGCTACTAGCCGTCAAGGATAGCTCTTTAACGACGTTTACTCTTTCATTGAAAATATGTACAATCATTCACTAGCCACCAAACATATCATTACTAGATCGAAATACTATATTGCTTACGTATATATTATATAGTCAGATAGCGCATTTATCAACTTAGTAGCATAACAAGCGCGAAAGAGAATAGATTACCATAAATATTTTACTATTGCATTTTTTGCAAATTTGTGATATAATACGTTTAACAGTAATTATTTTTTGGGAGGGCAAATAAATGAGAAATCTGAAAAAACTGTTGATCTTTGTATGTGTACTGTTGGGAATCAGCCTTACTGCATGTGGAGCAGCCACTGCGGGCGACCAGAAGACAGCCGATCCGCTCGGGGGTAACGTAGTGATACCGCGCAGCTTTTACGCGGGTTACATATTTAAACCCGAAGACGCCAGAATCTTCGTCGATCGTTTAAAGAACGATCAGGAGCTGGCTGCTGCGTGCGGAGACGTGGGTCAGAGCATCGTCGAGCATTACGAAGTGCAGTATTACGATGACATGTCGGGTGCGAAATTTTACGATAAAGATCGCAACGACGGTTTAGGCTTCGAGATTGGAAACCGGTTCGACGCCTATGATCTGACTGGCATTGACGCCAAAAGTGTCACCGGAGAAGAGCTCGCGAGGCTCGGAGAGCTGATGCAGGAAGTTGGCGAAGTGGAGACTTCGTACGGAATTGTCACCATCTGGTCCCCCATCGAGTAAGCCATCTAGGCCGCCCGACTCTCGCAACTAAAAACCTCCGGGGATGTGTTCCCCGGAGATTTTTTATTTTGTTTCACTATTAGCATTAGGAGGTAATGGGGGCTTTAAGTTACTTACCTCTGGTGTTGGAAGGGGGTATCCCATCATTTTTAGCTGGATTTCATCAAAAGGATCTGGCGTATGGTCTTCAGTGTTAGCCTCTTTCGGTGCGGCTTCCTCTTCTTGTTTGTCGCTTTCGGCGGTAGTCGAAATGTCCTCCTTCATTTCCGTCGCTTCGTCGGTCGTAATGACTTGTTCGTCAGACGACCCAATCGGGTCGTTCTTCTCGACTGTTTGATCGGATGACTCTGCTACCGAATCGTTCTGTTCGGTTGTTTGATCGGATGACTCCGCTACCGAATCGTTCTGTTCGGGCGCTTGATCATCTACGATTGGATCAATAATATCGTTAGCATTTGTGGAGCCGTCGCTATTCTCGACTGCCTCCTCATCTGCACTTGAATAACGTACCGGCGGGTCGGGGTTGTGGTGGTCTATGTATAGTATGTCGCTATCCATTTTTAACGAATCATTCTGCCGTATGCTTTGATTTTCGGAGTTTTCATTGCATCTATTCTTTCCGATGCACCTTTTGCTATGTTATTGTATCTGAAGTCTGCACTTAATATTGCATTTTTGATATCTTTTAAATCATTGTGCAGTGACCATATTTCATTCTGGAGCTCCCACAAGTCGTGTTTATAATCGAAGTCTGACGGTACGTCAAATGAGCATTTTGATGCTGCATTCTTTAGTGCCTGCGAGCAATCTTCAACCATAGTGTTCACTTGTGTGTATAATTCTTGGTCCGGGTAATTCATTCTACTCATAGCTTAATTACCTTTTATCCTTGTTTATGCTCGTTTCGAGCTCTTTTGCCTCTCGAAGTATTTCATTGCCTAGTCTTGATATATGATCCGAGAGGCTAATATATTGCCATTTGTCATAAGATATGAGCCGAAAGTACAATTGCGCCTTGCTCCCCACCCATTCCTTTGATATTGTAGGGACTTCAGAGAGGCGCGAATAAAGCATATTGATTTCGCCATCTAGCTCACTGGCGAGCGCTTTCAGTTCGGTTGAGACTTCTCGCATCTCGTCCGTATCTGCATATTTAATCATCTTCATCTTCTTCCTCTTCTAACCTCTCGATTTCCCGCCAAGAATGGGAGATTGCGTCATGAATGGCTGGGATTATCTTATGCCTAAGTCGCTCTTTAAGTTCATCTATATCACTATTGAGGGTATCGGCGCGATCCGCAATAGACGTAGAATTACCGTCGATGCGATAGTTATTAGTTACCTCGTAACTTATTCGTTTTGCGTTTTGCGATGCCGAATCTAGGTCTTCGATTATCTTGTTCAGCTTATCCTCGATGTCATGATAATCGCGAATATCGCTTCGATACCCATCAATTGAAGCCATATTATTCCTCTACCACTAGTCCTTCAGCGGCTGCGCGAAGAGTATTGGCGTCTTCGGTAATGTCGGTCGAAAGGCTTCCGGAGGCCTTTTTCCAGTTTTCATTAGCCTCAATTACTAATTTCTCTTCGACTTCAATGGTTTTTACGTAGGCTGTCAGAAGAGTCTTTGCGTTGGTGAAGAATGTTTGTATGCTATTAGTTAATCCTTCGCCCTTAAAGGCTTCTTCAATTGGCCCCTTTTGTGCGTTCAACCCGGACAAGATTGCGTTTACTCTGACCTGATATGTCGCTAACGCATCATGGAATTTAGAAATATTAGCTTCGTCCATACCGGCAAAGTCTAGCCCATAGGAAAGAGCATTTCCGGAGGCCTGCATAGATTGCTGTATTTTGGAGTTTGCGCTATCTACGTTTGCGTTTACGTCTTCTACCGCATGTTGAATTTCTGTAATTGCATCTTTGATTGCCATTTTTCTTTCTCCTTATTATGCGCGTTTTTCTACTAACTGTTCGTCTACATGTGCCATTTGACGACCAACTTCTTTGGTCTCGCCGTTTATGCTTAGGTAGACCTGCTGCATTGCGGCGCGCAATTTTCTATTATCATTGCGCATATTTTCTTTGAATTGTTCGGCCGATTTTCCTACCCATATTGCATCAATTGCGTCCTCGAGGTCTTTAAGGCCGTCTTCCATTTGTTTTGTTGCGTCATCAATTACATTTGCTTTGATGTTCTCCATTAGGCTGTTTACGCCTGTTCTGCTGTAGCCTATGGTGGCCTGTTCCATTGCTAGTTTCATTCATGCTCCTTTATTTATATATATCCATAATATCGTTATTATTGATTTGCTGTTGGATTCTGTCGGAAAATTCTAAGTATAGATTGCTCAGGATTTTTTCATTATTGCGCATTTTTTCTATCAAGGCTAAGAAATCGTCCGAATAGTTTTTGAGATTTTCTTGTACTATCGGGTATGCTTCTCTTATTTCCGCATAATTGTCGATAATTTTCGAACTAGGCGGACCTTGATAGCTACGCTTAAGTCTATTCATTGAAGAATCCACTCTTTTTAGAATTTTGAGTATTCTCCTACGGTAGTTTAAAACTTCGCTACTTAGATTTTCGAGTTCCGTTTCGTTTATCGCGGCCCCCACTTCCTCGTCTTCTTTCATATAATCTTCGAAATGTTAGTTCTACCTCCTTCCTTGTATTAAGAATACCACATATGCTTCGGAGTTTGCACTTTCCTTTATGATATAAAACTGAGGTTTAGGCTTGCACCTACAAAAAATACCCCTTGTTATGGGGTATTTTTTTGCAAGTCTCGTGTCCTTACCAAACCTTGACCAAGATTTCTCCGCCGAGCTTATTCTTGACTGCTTCTTGGCCAGTCATGATACCTTTGCTCGTGGAGACCAAAACGGTTCCGCGGCCGGATTTGACTTTCGGAATCTCGCTGACGCCAGCATAAATGCGGCGACCAGGGGTAGAAACCTTTGAGATCTCATTGATATGGGCGACTCCATTAGCGTCGTTAATGACGATATGGAGAATGCTGCGAGGTTGAGCTTCTTCGATTTCGACCTTTTCGAGATAATGAATTTTCTGTAGCTTGTCGGCGACAGCAAATTTGAGTTTGCTAGTAGGGACGCGGATTTCGGTCTTGCCGACTGCAATTGCGTTACGAATGCGAGTAAGCATGTCAGCTACAGGATCGGTTGTTTGAATAGACATATACTTCTCCTTTCCTACCAACTACTCTTTGTTACACCAGGGATTTCACCCTTGCTTGCTTTTTCGCGGAAATTGATACGACTGAGGCCGAAGCGGCGCATGTAGCCACGTGGGCGACCGTCAAGCATGTCGCGATTTTTGAGGCGAGTCGGGCTAGAGTTACGTGGTAACTTTTGGAGACCTTCGAGGTCGCCCGCAGCCTTAAGCTCTGCGCGCTTTGCAGCGTATTTTTCATACATTTTGCGGCGTTTTTCGTCACGGAAGACGGCTGATTTCTTAGCCATATTATTTTGCCTCCTTCTCAAACGGCATGCCGAATTTTTCTAACAATTTCATGCTCCCTTCGCGTGAACCGTTTTTAATAACAAATGTGATTTCTAGACCATGGAGAACGGCAGCATCTTCGAAGGAAATTTCTGGGAAGACGGTTTGTTCCTTGAGGCCGAGGCTATAATTGCCGCGAGCATCAAAGGCTTTGTTGCTTACGCCATGGAAATCGCGTACGTGCGGTAAAGCTATATTAATTAAGCGATCGACGAATTCATACATCTTGTCGTTGCGCAAAGTGGTCATATAGCCAACTGGGGCGCCCATGCCTTTGCGGATTTTAAACTGTGCGATCGACTTCTTGGCGAGGCGACTAACGGTTGCCTGGCCGGTGATTTTCGTTAATGTCAATTCGACAGTTTCAGTGTAGCGCTTATCGTCGCGCTTTTTGCCGACACCAGATGTCACAATTACCTTTTCGAGTTTTGGCACCTGATTGATATTGTCTAGTTTGAGTTCTTCCTTGAGAGCCTCTGCGATTTCTTTTTTATAGAGAGTCTTGAGGCGTGCTTCATATTTAGTTTCGGCCATTATTTAATCTCCCGGTTATTAGCTTGGCGGGCGATGCGGACGGTTTTGCCGTCTTTGTCTTTGCCGTAACCAACGCGGCTGGTGGTGCCAGCTTTAGTGTCAATTACGAGCGCAACATTACTTGCATCGATGCCGACTTGAATATCTTTCTTGCCAGCCTGGCGATAAGCACTGGCGCGCATGTGGCGCGTGCGATTGCCGAGACCTTCTACGAATACTTTGTTTTCGGATGGAGCGACTTTAACAACTTTGCCAGTCGCACCTTTGTTGCTGCCAGAGATAACTTTTACGGTATCGCCGGTTTTAATACGTACACCCATTATAGTACCTCCGGAGCTAAGCTAATAATCTTTGCGTAGCCAAGGTCGCGAAGTTCGCGCGGAACTGGACCGAAGACGCGGGTACCTTTAGGGGTCTTGTCGTCGTTGACGAGAACGGCCGCATTATCATCAAAGCGGATCGTTGATCCATCAGGACGGCGAATGGTTGCGCGCGTACGTACGATAACGGCGCGTACGACGGCTTTTTTCTTAACGTTGCCAGTTGGGGATGCGTCCTTTACTGAGCAGGTTACGATATCGCCGACATGCGCATAACGAGCGCGAGTGCCGCCGAGAACGCGGATTACGCCAAGCTCCTTGGCGCCGCTGTTATCGGCAACTTTCAAACGGGTTTCTTGTTGAATCATTTATTATTTCTCCTCTTTCTCGTCACTTTCGACCTGAGTGACTTCTTCTTTGAGTTCGACTTTGCCATGGCTCTTCTCGATAATCTTAACGAGAGACCAGGTCTTAGTTTTGCTGATTGGGCGGCCTTCGGCAATCATGACGACGTCGCCTTCATGAGCAGCATTCTTTTCATCGTGAGCGGTATACTTACGGGTTTTGGAGTACTGCTTCTTGTAGATTGGATGCGTCTCACGAGAGGTGATTTCGACAGTAATCGTCTTGTCACGCTTGTCCGAGGACACTACTCCAGTAAGTGTGCGTGCCATTACTTATCTCCTTTCGTGGCGTTAATTTGCGTTAAAATACGTGCTATTTCTTTCTTAATCGCTTTGATGCGGTGTGGGTTCTGAAGTGTAGAACCGAGACCTTGCTGAGCAATCAAGAGCTCTGCGCGTTTTTCGGCGAGTTGCTCATCAAGAGGAAGTTTGCTGATGGTTTTAGCTTCTTTGACGGCTTTTTTGTCAGTTTTCTTCTCTGCCATATTAGAGCTCCTCTTTCCTTATGATCTTGCAGCGAACTGGAAGTTTGTGCGAAGCAAGGCGTAGTGCCTCTTTTGCTTGTGCTTCGGTCACATCTGCAATTTCGAACATTACGGTGCCGGCTTTCACCTTGGCAACGTGGTATTGTGGTTCGCCTTTACCGCTACCCATCTTTACATCAAGAGGCTTCTTGGTGACTGGGATGTGTGGGAAGATGCGAATCCAGATTTTACCGCCACGTTTGACATAACGAGTGATTGCTTGGCGGGCTGCCTCGATTTGGCGGCCATTGATGCGTTCGTTATCAAGGCTCATGAGGCCGAATTCGCCGAAAGCAACAGTGTTGCAGCGGCTAGCGGTTCCCTCATTCTTTCCTTTGCGAACTTTGCGGTGCGCTTCTTTGCGCGGTTGAGTAAGTGCCATGATTATTTCTCCCCCTTATAAATCCAAACCTTTACGCCAACAATGCCAGCAATAGTCTTAGCGTGTTCGACATAGAAATCGATGTCTGCGCGAAGAGTATGTAGAGGTACGGAGCCCTCAATAAACTTCTCTCGACGAGACATTTCGGCGCCATTTAGACGGCCGGCGACCTCAACGCGAATACCTTTTGCACCAGCATTCATTGTGGAGGCGCATGCCATTTTGACGGCGCGACGGAAATTCATACGCTTACCGAGCTGGAAGCCGATATTTTCAGCAACAAGCTTTGCGCTGAGTTCTGGCTTCTTGACCTCTTCGACATTGATGCGGAGAGGAGCGTTGGTGACTTTTTCGAGTTCTTTCTTGAGCTCATTTATACCCGCGCCCTGTTTCCCGATGACGGCACCTGCCTTAGCAGTGCGAATTGTAATCGTGGTGAGGTTTGGGCTGCGCTCAATACCGATACGATCGATAGTTGGGCGACTCTTGAAGCGATTCTCGATAACTTCACGGATTTTGACATCTTCGATGAGCCAATTCTTGAAGTCAGCCTTGCGGGAGAACCACTTGCTGCTCCAGTTCTTATTGACCTGGAGACGGTAGCTTACTGGGTTTACTTTCTGACCCATTTACTTTTTCTCCTTTTCTTCTTTCTTGTCTGCCTTCGAATCAGCTTTTTTCTCAGCAGTCTTCTTTTGCTTCTCTTCGCCTACGACCTCAACGAAGATGTTGGATGAAATCTTTTCAAATGGTAATGCGCGACCGCGGCTTGCTGGAACATAGCGGCGCATACGAGTGCCTGCAGTAACCGAGATGCGGTTAATTGCGATGGTCTTAGTATCGATGCTTCCGCTTTGGAGTAGGTTAGCGGTGGCGGACTCAATTGCCTTGCGAACAGCCTTAGCGGCGCGGCGCGGTGTATTCTCGAGAATAATCACGGCGTCTGCGACGTAGCGGTCGCGAACTAGGCTAGCGACAATGCTAACTTTGCGCGGCTGGCTGTCAACGCCCTTGATATATGCATGTGCAGTTTTAGTAGCCATAGATTATGCTCCCTTCTTTGCTGCGGCCTCAGCGGCTTTCTTGCCGCCATGGCGCTTAAATTTACGAGTCGGAGCAAATTCGCCGAGCTTATGACCAACCATGTTTTCCGTAACAAATACAGGAACATGGACACGACCATTGTGAACAGCGATGGTGCGGCTAACCATTTCTGGGCTGATAGTGGATTCACGAGCCCAGGTCTTGATAATAGTGCGGTCCTCAGCGGAAAGCGCTTCAATCTTTTTCTGAAGCTTGGCGTCCACATAAGGCCCCTTTTTGAGAGATCTAGACATAGACTATCTCCTTTTTCCTTCATGACGACTGCGAACAATCATCTTGTTAGTTTTCTTATTATGACGAGTGCGGTAACCCAAGGTGAGCTGACCCCATGGAGTACGTGGAGCTTTACCGGAACCGTGACGGCCACCGTCACCACCACCGTGAGGGTGATCGCAGGCGTTCATGACAACACCACGAACGGTTGGGCGAATGCCTTTGCGGCGTTTGCGGCCAGCAGAACCGATCTTGATGTTTTGATGCTGAACGTTACCTACGGTACCAATGCTTGCAATACAAGTGGTCAAAACCTTGCGGACTTCGCCAGATGGCATACGAAGAGTGGCATAACCGTTCTCTTTAGCCATGAGCTGAGCGGAAGCGCCAGCGGCGCGAACCATTTGAGCACCTTTACCCGGAGTTAATTCAATTGCGTAAACCTGAGTACCAACTGGGATTTGCTCGAGAGCCATGCGGTTAGAAGTCTCAATTGGAGCTTCGTCGCCAGTTTGAATCTCGGCACCTTTAGTCATGTTGGTATCGGCGAGAATATAGTAATATACGCCGTTCTGGTCTTTGACGCGAGCAATACGTGCGCTACGGTTTGGATCGTACTCAATCTCTTCAATCTTGAGGGTAAGACCTGCTGGAAGATTGTGAGTCAAGATACGGTAATGACGCTTGACGCCGCCACCACGATGGCGAACCGTAATGCGACCGGAGTTATTCTTACCGGCTTGTTGTTTTTTGCTCTTAACCAAGCTTTTGAGTGGTTTACGAGTAGTAATCTGATCAAAATCTTGGGTTGTTTTCTGACGTTGGGCCGGCGTAGTTGGGCGATATGCTTTAATAGCCATTATTTATCCCCTTTCTTGTCGGATTTCTTATCGTCAGCTTCTGCTACTGGCTCCTCGTCGAAGACTTTAATTTTATCGCCTTCCTTCAAAGTGACGAAAGCGATTTTCTTATCTTGACGATAAGTTGTACCAGGATATGCATGCTTACCACGGCTGAAGCGAGTTGCTTTACCTTTGCGCACGCTGATACGAACGGAAGTGACTGTTACGTTAAATTGTTCGGAAACCTGTTTGGCGACGGCTTGTTTGCTTGCGTTATCTGGGACGACAAACATATAACCGCGCTTGGTTTGCTCATGATAGGCTTTTTCGGTTGCGATAGGACGAATTAACATTATGCGTTCTCCTTTCCGATAAGCCAGTTTTCGATAATTGGTAATGATTTCTCAGTAATGACAATTTTGTCGGCGTTGAGAATATCGAATACGTTGAGGTAGGTTGGGCGAACAACCTTGAGGTTAGCAACGTTGTTGGTTGCGCGATGTACGAGTTCGTCCTTTTCGCTCACGACGAGAAGAATGTTTTGATTTGCGTCAATTTTGTTCTTTTCGAACATAGCGAGAGTTTCTTTAACCTTACCCTTTGGACAAGCGAAAGTGTCGATTACGACAACGTTCTTGTCTTGATTCTGCATGCTCAAAGCTTGGCGAACGGCCTGAAGCTTTGCGCTCTTGCTGATTTTCTTGGTGAAGTTTTCTTCGCCGGTGCGACCGAAAGCTACACCACCATGACGCCAGATTGGGTTGCGGGTGCTGCCGAAGCGGGCGCGACCAGTACCTTTCTGCTTCCATGGTTTTTTACCGCCACCGCGGACTTCGCCACGCTTAAGAGTTTTAGCGTGAGAGCTACGGCTGTTTGCTAGATAAACATCATAGGCGAGTTTGACTAGCTCATGATTATCGACGGAAAGACCAAATACGTCTTTATTCAATTTTGCTTCTGCCATATTAGTCCTTTCCCTCCACCATTACGAGACCTTTGTTTGGACCAGGCACTGCGCCTTTGAGGCCAATCAGGTTGTGATCGGTGTCGATATAGGAGACAACGAGGTTTTTGACGGTTACACGGTCATGACCCATGCGACCAGCCATCTTCTTGCCCTTGAAGACCTTCTGGGGATACATGGAACCAATGGAACCAACCTTGCGGATGTCACCTTTGAAACCGTGCGTGTTACGAGATTCCATGAAGTTGTGGCGCTTAACGGTACCGGCAAAGCCCTTACCTTTGCTCGTACCTGTAACTTGGACCTTATCGCCAAGCGTAAAGCTAGCGACGGTGATTTCGCTACCAAGCGTGACATCTTCTGGGATATTCTCGACGCGGAATTCACGGATGTGTTTAGGGTTGATATCTTTTCCGGATTTTTTGACGTGTCCGGACACGGCCTTGCTCAGATTCTTACCCTGACCATATGCCAACTGCACTGCGCTATAGCCGTCTTTTTCGACAGACTTAGTCTGAGTCACCGTGCATGGGCCGGCTTGAAGGATAGTTACAGGTGTAACTACACCGTCTTCACCGATGATCTGGGTCATACCAATCTTGGTGCCGAGGATGATTTTCATCTGTGGGCGTCCTTTCCCATTAAAATCGATTGGCTTATGAGTGGTATCCGTCGGGCGACGGACCAGTACCTCTTGCGCCAATGCGACTGTTACTTTGATAATATACGAGACGAATTATAGCACGGACGACCTCTTTTTGTCAAACGGTTTTAAGATGTAAAAAGAGCCGTCCGAAGGCGGCTCCTGCTGTCTATGCTGGGGTAGATTTTTGCTAGCTTTCCGTTCCGGTATCTAAACCCCGAATTGGATATGTTACCTTCCCGAATGCGTACGCCCTTACTATTTGCTTAAGTATCTATTTGTGAATGTAATTAGATTCGCACGCATTCTGAACCAACGCTCGTTCAGGTCGTCCATGCTCGGGGGATTTTTGCATTCCACATATGGTTCATACTTTACTACCATGTCGGTATAATCGTTGAATATACTACCCAGATTCAGATATCTTGCCCGCACTCGTCTGTACTCGTTGGTTTGTTTGTTCGCATATTGAATATACTTTTCGAGTATCCTCATAATTGAGGCTATCAAGAAGACACGTTGCTGGAATCCTGATGAGTTTTCCTCAACACACACCTTGTTGCCACCATCATATGTGGCCAGAAGCTGAGATATTGCCATAAGGCATTCTTCAAACGGGGATTGAGTATTGGCCATAATACACCTCCTAACGTACAATTCTTTACGAATAGTAACAAAAACAGCTAGATTTATTGTATCATACTTTGTTCGTTTTGTCAATCTCTACGGTATGGTCGTTGATAATGCTTTTTGCCTCGTTGGCTTTGGTCGCATATAATATAGTCATGAATGACGATAAGTCGCCCGAGTTTTTAGCTTTACCCAAAGCAGAGAACAGTACGCATAGCCCAGAAGTAATAGAAGCTCCAGATTTAGTCTTCTACCGTCCAGATGTAGAGGCTAGCGAGACGGATCGCAATTTTCTGGAGCTATGGCTCGATGATGAATGGGAAAATCCTGGCGAGAAGACGGCTGAGGCTCGCGAAGCCGTCGTGCGGCTATACAGCCAGTTAGGCCCGCGCAAACATGAGGCGATAGCGGCATTGGTGAGGCTCGATACGGACGGCGTGAGCGCCCTAATGTCGGATATCGATTATATTAATTCTCAGTCGCATAATGTGAGCGAATTTGCTCGACAATCTGAGTATTTTGACGCTTCAGAAGCTTTTCTGGCCTACGTTAAATATTTCAACAAGGACGCCTATGGCGACACGATGCGCGAGGAGTTTATATCTGAGCTAGTCGGCTGTTCTGAGCGTCCAGCGGAAGAATGGAAGCGTAGCATCGAGCATCTTAGTGACGGCATCAATACGGCGGCTATTGGTCGCAATCCTAACATGGTGCATGCCTACATTAGTTTTATTGAAGAATTGGAGGAGTCGGCAAATAACCAGATTGGCGGAAACGAACACCACACAAAGGCCGACTTATTTAAGAATTACTGTCGAAATCATGGGCTAAATGATGAGATTATTGAGGGGTTTAGGGAACGAATTTCTCCGATGATCGACGAGAATGATCCGCGCGTGCGATCTTTGATGACCTATTCGAACTCTTTCGGCGACAGGGTTGGAGCCTTCGGTATTTCTGATTTTACGATTCAAACGCTGGCCTCGAGAAATAATCCCCGTAATATCCGTGACCTTCTGATGGTTTTTCGCGAAATCCCAACTAGCGATTATTCGCGTTTTGAATCTAACCGCAACGATGCAGCGGCGCTTTCGGGCTTTTTGTGGCAGTCTCGTGAGTTTATCCATAATGAGAGACCGGGTCTACATGAGTTATTTGAGGCAATGGTGCTTTTCTACGATACAAAAGATAATCCTAGTCAGCACGAGCAATCTGAAGCGCGGCTGCGTGAGATTATTAATAGTCGCTTAGATCCGCAGGACTATTTTCAGTATGCCGGTGCTGGTTTTGACGGGAAGCTGTGCCTAGATTTGCCAAATTACGACAAAACCGTTGAGGCAACAACGCACTGCAACGGTGATCGGAAGGATTATAACGAGCCAGCAATCGACATATTGCGTCGACTTGAGGAAAACACACGGCAGGTATCGCTCGAGAAGCCAAAATGCGGTATTGCAGAAATTGACGCAAAGATCCAAGATTTACCCGTAAACCAGTTAGAGGACGGTCGGGTAGTTGTTGGCCTTTCTGATGTTTCGAGTATTATAAAAGACATTAACGAACATCTATGGAACAATCGGAACGAACGAGTTCTTGATTCAGATATGATTCATACACTATCTTTTCTCGAACGCATGGCGACATATGCGGTACGAAATCTCAGCGATAAGGAATACCGAGAGCTCGCTTTTGATCCGGGCTTTAAGGAGATTTGCAAGTTTAGCGAGTTGACTGCCAGTGCAAAACCTTTTGATCCGGGCGACTTCGAGCGTTTTTGGCATAGGTTTTCCGAGGACTTCAGTCGTGGCTGGCCGGACGATATTTCTGCTGGGTACCGTCAGTTAACTCAACGAGTCACATGGCGTCTAAATGAACTGAGTTTACAATACCGCAAAGAGGGCGCTTATCGTTATATGATTGACTCGCTATGGTCGGGCAATCTGGACCATGAGCTGATGGGGCTGATTGATAAGGCTGGCATAACAAAATAACTCCTTAATTGTTATAGCAATAAAAAAGCCGGGGCACAGTGTGCGCCCCGGAAGTCTTCAGAATCGGCACAGGTAGTCGCCGATTTCGTCCCATACAACAGGCTTGATACTATCAGTACATCCTTCGGCGAGGATCGTGTCGATGGTATCGTCGATATCGTCGCAGGTGTCGTTTTCATTGAATACGTATGATGACCTGTCGGTTCGACAAACGAGAACTATATCAAAGAACCTCTCGCATGCACCGCCTCTCGCTATGTGAAGTACGCGCGCTTTAAGATCTTCCAAGTCCCCTTCGGTCGCTTCGTTAAGGTCGAGGTCGACCTTGCGCGATGCCTTGAGTGCTCCCTCCGCTATCGCGTAGAGCTCGCGCTCTTGCTTACTGATATCCTCCTCGGCGATCTCATTGGAGAGCTTATATCTCGCCGTCGGCTCAAAGAAACTGTCTCCCTGATGAGGAAAAGTGACCAGAGCCATTTCGTATCTCTGCTTTATCGTCCCAAAGCGTACGTGCTTGAGGAGTTTAGTCATTATTTTGTCGGCGTTGTATACAATAGCGTGCTCTGCCTCGAGAATGTCATCCTGGAGGTAATTGTAGCGAAGCGTCCTCCAGTCAGCAACGATATAATTGCCGCTTCCCTGTTCGAGTTTTGCGTCAATTTCGATGCACCTATTGAATTCCTCTTGGATGCGCTTGCCCAATCCAGAGGCATTAATAATGTTGACATCGGTATCGTCATAGATCGGCATTACGCCAAACCACGCCTGCCGCTTGGATCTTATCTCGCTTATGATTGTGTAATTGTCATCGCGGACATATGTCCCTATGTCTACCTTAGCCTCGTATGCACCAGAAAGAGTGCACCTCGGAATAGTCTTCAGAGTTTGAACTATAGTCTCCGGCTTAATCTTGTAGGCGTCTCCGTCGAGTCTGTAGGCGATTACGGGATCCTCCAAAATGCTGTCTGAGGCTATAATCGAAAAAGCGACATAGTGTCTAGCCTTGACGGCGCCATCGAGTACTTCGGTCGCTTTTGTGGCCGCAACATATAATTCTTGCCCGGTATTAAGATACCCTAATTTGCGCATGATACCACCTCCTCTATGCGCTATGGTGTTTTTTTACAAAAGTGCCATTCTTACTTTGAGCTGCTCAATTGATATTCCTAAGCGAAACTCAATATGTATATTGTACCATATTCCGCGCTATTGTCAATTATATGCCTCTCTTGAGTGTCGGCAACCAACTTCTTGATAGCAAAAAACCACTCCGTGAGAGTGGCCTTTTGCTTATAATTATTACATCTTGATTTCTGCGTCGACGCCTGCCGGCAAAGAGAGATTTTGCAATGCATCAATCGTCTTTGGCGTAGCATTGATAACGTCGATAAGGCGTTTGTGAACCTTCATCTCAAAGGCTTCGCCGCCCGACTTGTAAACGTGTGGGCTCTTTACGACCGTGAAGGATGAGCGCTTAGTCGGAAGCGGTACGGGACCACTGACGCTTGCGCCGGTGCGAATTGCGGTGTCTACGATTTGTTTTGCGCTTGCATCGATCAAACGATGATCGAAGGCCTTGAGGCGAATACGGATAGTTGGTCCGTCGGCTTTCTTTTCTGCCATTTATATCCTTTCTTGCTTTCCGCATAACCTCAGATTGCATCTAGACGCGCAGTCAATGAGTTGTTGCGGAACGATAATTAGTTAATGCTTTAATATTATATCAATGATTGTGTTATCTGTCAATCTTTATCTAGATTCCAAGGACAGGAATACATAGAAACATAATGCCGAATACAATTAAGCCCAAAGCAGGAATTACCGTGACTAACGTAAAATTAGCCCTTCGCTCTTTGGGGTCGTAATAATTTTGGGGATTTTTGGGGTCAATGAGAATCTCTCGCGCTTCTCCGACCTGGGTATCGCAAACGTTCGAATAGACGTGCGGCTTTAGCTCTATTGCCTGACCGTTATATAGTATTTCAAATACGGGCGCTTTTATACCAAAATTAAGGTTTCCTTCATTGCCGATAGAAACGGCTCTTTCGACCACGTCTGCTTCGTTGGTTATGCGCACGCAGTGCGCGGTTACGCGTTCGGTGCATTCTCTATGCACCTTGCGGCCAGACAATGCCACCGAAATCAGAATGGCAATTCCTACAGCGATGAAGACTATGCCGAATAGTATAAATGCTATGTATTCTTCTTGCATAGTTTATTCTAGAATAATATCCTCATGAGTATTATTAGAATAATGATTAGCCCCGCGCCCATTACTGCGTAGCATATGCGTAGTTTTTTCTTATCGGCGGGCGTTTCCTGATAAGCAAAGTCTGCAGCGGTTTTTATGTCTTTTTCGTTAGCGCCATTGATGTAGAATTTTTCGATTGAGTTAATCTCGTGGAGCTTATCTTTCGAGCTTTGTGGCGGAAAGCTGTGCTGGAGTGTTTTTCCATCATGCACGATCTCGAATTCTTCATGAAATTTTCCGTTCTTTTCTATATGCTTCTTACAAATGCCGACACACTCTATGAAATCAGCGGGAATTTTCGACTTTTTCTTCTTGGAGTCGCAAATCTTGTTGTAAGTGTATCCGGCAATAACAAGAACAATGCCGATGACTAGTATTATTATTTCCGCTGTACTCACGAAATACTCCTTTTGATGCTTCTGGTTATATTTTAACACATGAAAAAAGGCCTCTTATGTAGAGGCCTGACGATAGTCGTAGTTTTTTAGTTGGGCATTGTGATAAGCCAGTTGTATTTTACGCCAGGCGTTTTGCCTTTTGTAACCACTACCTTGGCGCCGGGTAAGCCGATGACTGCGATTGCGCATTCATCGGATACGTCCGTAAGAAGAACTTCGTTCTCGGGGCCAACCTTCAAGGTGCCGGTTCGCTCAAACTCTTCCGCGACTTCGCGCATTCTCTGGCTTTCCGATTTTGCGCAAGCTACAAATGCAGGCTTGCCATTAATGAAATTGGCAATTACTGCTGCTTCCGGAATGTTATATGCCTCGATACGATGCCCAGACTCTGCTCTTATGTAGGACTCATGACAGTACGTACCCTGAGTGCCCCCCTTCTTTACGTTTCCATACGTTACATTATGGTGGTCGGGAGTGCCTTTCCCCATCGCCATTCCTACATCATGCAGGCTGCTCAGGGTTCCGCAATCATACCACGGAAAAGTGCCAACAACGGCGCGCAGATCCTTTCTCATGAGGATCTCCATGAACTTATCCGTGGGCATATCCTTGAGGTTTTCGCCCTTGACTGCGTCGAGGAATCTGTCGGCACGCCATACATTTATACCCGTATTGCAAGCGGTGTTTCCTTCTCTCATCAGCTTGTCGGCAAGTTCCCGATCAGGCTTCTCGATGAATTTTGTGATACGGCCTTCTTTGTCGTACTGCATATGTCCAGTTCCCATGTAGGTGACAAGATCCGTGATTCTCACGCCTACGTTCGCAAAGGAGCCCTTGCTTGCGTACTCAATTGCCGTCTGCATAGAGTCCTTGAACGATGCGTTTTTCTCGATCAGCTGGTCGGACGGCGAATTGATAATAATTGCGTTGGCGTCGATCCTGGAGACAAACTCTGTTCCAGCGTTCATTGCTCCAGTATATCCAAGATCTGGAGCGATCTGATAGATATTCTGAGACAGAACTCCAAGACTCAGCGCATCATCAGATGCGAGTTGCGTCTGACGATCGCATGTCGTTATGATGACCACATTTGTCGGCTTTACTCCGATGGAGATAAATCTCCTGATCGTATTCTGCAGTAACGATCCAGTTTCGGAACTAATCCAGACGAACTGTTTCTCCTTCATGGGATTACTCAGCGGGAACAGCCTCTGCCCCTTTCCGCCAGCCAAAATGACAGCCCAGAGTTTGTCGTTTGGTGTACCTTTTTTTGCCATACGTACCCATCCTCCTTTTGTAAAAGTGCATAAAAACTTGCTATGGCAACAAAAATTGCCATAACGACTACCTCCGCTAGTATAACACTGATTTCTTCTCTAGTCAAGCGGTACCATAATGGCAACGCCCTAACATCTAGCTCAGCGTTGTAACTTGCCTATTTCCGTAAAAAAATACCTCCCATTTCTGAGGAGGTATTTTAGTTTCAAGATATCAATTATTTGACAATCTTGGTAACGACGCCAGAACCGACGGTGCGGCCACCTTCGCGGATAGCGAAGCGGTCATTGTCGTTCATAGCGATTGGAGCGTTGAGCTTAACCTTGAAGGTGACAGTATCACCAGGCATGACAATCTTTTCTTTGTCTTCAAGCTCAACCTCACCGGTAACGTCGGTGGTGCGGAAGTAGAACTGTGGTTTGTAACCATTGGAGAATGGAGTGTGGCGACCGCCCTCTTCCTTCTTAAGGATGTAAACCTGACCTTCGAATTCGGTGTGTGGGGTGATGCTACCTGGGGCAGCAATAACCTGACCACGCTCAACCTGATCGCGCTCAATACCGCGGAGGAGAAGACCGGCGTTATCGCCAGCTTGGCCCTGATCGAGAGTCTTGTGGAAGGCCTCGATACCGGTAACGACGGATTTCTGAGTGTCTTTAAGACCGACGATTTCGACTTCATCGTTGATGTGGACGGTACCCTGCTCGATACGACCAGTAGCAACAGTACCACGACCCTTGATGGAGAAAACGTCCTCGACTGGCATCAAGAATGGCTTGTCGAGATCATGCTCTGGAATATCGAAGTATTCATCCATAGCATGGACGAGTTCCATAACGGCATCTTCGTTTTCTTTGTCGCCTTCGAGGGCCTTAGTTGCAGAACCCTTGATGATTGGACAGTTGCGATCGAAACCGTTCTTCTCGAGAAGGTCGCGAACATCTTCTTCGACGAGCTCGACTAGATCAGGATCAGCGAGATCCATCTTGTTCAAGAAGACGATGATTTTTGGAACGTTTACCTGGTGAGCCAAGAGAACGTGCTCACGAGTCTGTGGCAAAGCACCATCGTTAGCAGCGACTACGAGAATAGCACCATCAACCTGGGCGGCACCGGTAATCATGTTCTTAATGTAGTCGGCGTGGCCTGGCATGTCGACGTGCGCGTAGTGGCGCTTCTCAGATTCATACTCCTGGTGAGAGGTTGCGATGGTGATACCGCGAGCCTTTTCCTCTGGAGCGTTATCAATCTGATCGTAAGCGACTGGCTTATTGATATCAGATGGAAGTCTCTTTGCGAGAACAGCAGTGATAGCAGCCGTCAAAGTTGTTTTACCGTGGTCAACGTGCCCCATGGTACCAACATTGATATGTGGCTTGCTACGGTCAAATTCTGCCATAGTTTTATTATTCTCCTTTATTATTAATATTTTTGAGCACTAATATTAACCAGCCCAAAAAGTCTATATAAAATTATATTATACGATTTTCGTGCAAGTGTAAAGTCTCTATATCTTATGTTTAGCTTTTAAGTTCTCAATATATTCGCGTTGTGTTTTCTTGAATTTATCTTTATCTTGCAAAAGCTTACGGATATCACGTAAGAAGTTATCATAGGAGACATCTTTGTAATAATGCTTTGCGTAGCCCTTTTCGCCAAACTTCTTAGTTAGGGAGTTAAATGCATTTTCAAATAACTCGTCGTCGGTCGCTCCTGGCAGAAGCTTTTGGCCATACGTGTAAGTCCGCTCCAGACACTCTTCGACGCTACCGCTCCGATCGGCCGTAGATACAATTCTGCCATACACCGAGCGAGGGCTCCTCTTGGCAGAAGCACGGTGATCTTCGATGGCTTCTTTAATGACTACGAGCTCATCGTCGTCGAAGAATTCCTTGAGGTTTTCGTCTTTTGACATTATCTCTGCCGAAATGATTTCGTGCTTCTTGGAATCAATATGGTGCCCAATGTCATGGTAGGCCGCAACCGCATAGACTATATCTTGATTGACGTCGAGCTTATTCTCTTTGACAATCTTGAAACTTTTATTAATGACGTTTTTTATATGCTCCAGCCCGTGCCCAATTTCGTTCTTGTCGTATTCTGGAAAAACATTTTTCTCGATATATTGTTTTAAGCTTTGGTTAATTTTCATGTTTCCTCTACAGGTATGGTAACATAAATAAACTGGCTTGACGCATAGCCGTCTTTTTATAATAAAAAACCAGCCTATGGCTGGTTGTTGGGGCCAATCGTAGAAAGATACTCATATTTTTTGCCCCCAGGCTTTTTCCCGACATAATACCACACCTTGATATTCTCGCCGACATAGTATTTTCTCGGGTCAAGCTCAGCTATGGACAGCGAATAGTCTCGGTTACCGTATCGAAGGCTTACGTTAGTTGCGCTTATTCTGACAACCGTAGCCACGATTCGCTGCGGATCGTCATAGTCGAAGCTCCTTAAGTAGAGCACCTTTATGACCATTGCAATAATATAGACCGTTGCGACTATTGCCATCCCAAGCACTAAAACATCTTTAATTGGCATTTTCATCCCCCCTTATAATAAAGATCTACTAAATAGTCTTGCTTGAGTATCTATATTATATAATTGCTCTATCTATATGTCAAGTTGCGACCTACGCCCCTCTTCGCCTTTCTCCTCTTTACCATAATATTGACTTTTCTTCGAATTCGTGATATACTGGTGTAGTTGTCAATTATTTATTGTAGAAAGGGGTGATGCAATTTTGGATTACGCGAATGTGCCGAAGCTCAACCTTGAAGAGCTGAGGAAGCGAGGAGGTAACCCGCATGTGCTTTATCTCGCCAGCTTGTACGAATCGGGCGAGGCGCGTCTCGTTTTAGATGGAAACGTAGACGATCCAAAGTGTTTTTTCAAGATCAGAAAAGAAAAGGCAGAACCGCCAGAATGGAGGTATTTGCCATTTGGATCTGGAGCTAGCCTGTCGGTACTCAGCGACAAGGAGGATGCGGCGGCTACCATCACTTACTACCCGGATACAGGTTTCAGTATAGTATCTGTGCCCGCTAAAATGGTAGACACATTGGGCAGGAGGCTTGGAGTTTTCGCGAACGTCCAGGCCCTGTGGGGGTGTGGCGCGTAAGCTCATCATCACGCCTATCACTGTCTCTCATGCTCCGCACACGCGGAGCTTTTTTTCATGATAAGACATCGTATTGGTGCAGCACCACCGGTATTTCGATAAAATCGCTCATAAAAAATGGGCGCTTACCGGGAGCGCCCGTCTAGATGACGTTTAGGAGCCGAGGGTTGCACGACCCTCCAGAATCGTGAGCGCAGAGTTGATGTTGCCGCTCGCAACATTAGCGTCGCCAGCGATCGTGGTAGCCAAAGCACCTCTTACGACGAGCTTGCCGATATGGACTGAGCTTGCGCCGTATTCTCCAATCGAAACCAGACGCACCGAACGAGTTGCAACTCTCGCAATTGTAGTATCGCCGCCAATGATAACTCGTCCAACATTCTGAAGCGAGAGCGTACCTATCCGGCAATCGGTTATGATTACCGTGTCGACGCAGCGAATCTTCGCTCTTGTTACGACGCCGCTCAGATAGATAGTTTCTTTCTTCTCGTCACTATTGACGATGGGTGTCCTGACGCTACAATACTGCACTTGGCTGAATCCGTGAATTCTTACGCTCCTCTTTTTTCGGTCGATATTGAAGGAGCCTTTCCCCATATACCACACCGTGTCATCCATGACATTGTTCGTAAAACCAGACGGCTTTTTGACCTGTATGGCGCGCCAATCCTCAAGAGTAGGCTTAAGGTGTTCAGTGCAGCCAAGATACTCGGCACCATCGCATGTCACTTGGTATTGGTACGGGTTTGACCTTACCTTAACATCTTGAAGCTTCGCGCCATCCTGTGCACGAAAACAGATGTTCGCATCGGCATTGGTGTTCCGTAATGTGGATTCCCCCCTCACAATCACTGTGGTTGAGTTTATTTTCGTCATCTTTTTACCCCCCCTCTCTTTTGGAGCTTGCTCTGGCCGCTAATGCGGTCGCAGTATGAGTTGTTACTCGCAGCACTGTTAAATATTATAACATAATTTCGTTATTTGTCATTATTTTTGTTACGTAAATTAGGTGCGGTGGAAGTTACTGAGATTTTAAAACTACAGGCGGCGCTCCTTAAATGATTATTGCCGTCATGCTTAGTTCTTTCAATCAAAAAAACTGCCCCATATGGAGCAGTTTTTTAAAAATTCGCTTATTTCGAGTTGCGCTTGTCTATGATTTCTTGCGCAATGTTCGGTGGAACTTCTTCGTAACCGTTAAGCTCCATTGTAGAAGCCGCGCGACCTTGCGACATACCGCGAAGATCCGAAGTGTAACCAAACATGTTTGCGAGAGGTACGAAACCGGAGATAACCTTTACGCCATTATCGCGGTCTTCCATGTTCTCAACGCGACCACGACGAGAGTTCAAATCTCCAATTACGTCACCCATGAAGTCTTCTGGGGTGGTGATTTCAATCTTCATGACGGGCTCGAGCAGAACTGGTTTAGCCTTCTTGATACCTTCACGAGTTGCTAGCGCACCGGCAAGATGGAATGCGAGCTCGGAGGAGTCGACGTCATGGTAAGAACCGTCATATAGAGTAGCCTTAACGTCAAGCACTGGATAGCCAGCAATAACGCCACCTTCGAGAGTTTCCTTGATACCTTCCATGACTGGCTTGCGATATTCGAGAGGCACAACGCCGCCTTTAATCTGATCGATAAATTCAAAGCCTTTGCCTGGTTCATTTGGCTCAAACTTGACCCAAACATCGCCGTATTGGCCGCGGCCACCAGACTGCTTGATGTGCTTACCTTGAGCTTCGGCGGTGCCGCGGATAGTTTCGCGGTAGGCGACTTGCGGCTCGCCAGTGTTAGCCTCAACGTTAAATTCGCGCTTGAGACGATCGATAATGATATCTAGATGCAACTCGCCCATACCAGAAATGATGGTTTGGCCGGACTCCTCATCAGTGTGGACGCGGAAAGTTGGATCCTCTTCGGCGAGCTTGCCGAGACCGATCGCCATCTTCTCTTGGTCGGCCTTAGTCTTCGGCTCAACCGCGATAGATACAGGCGGGTCTGGGAATTCGATAGACTCAAGGAGAATTGGATGGGCTGGATCGCAGATAGTGGTACCAGTAGTAGTATCTTTAAGACCTACCACGGCAGCGATATCGCCGGCACCGATTTCATCGATGTCGTCACGCTTGTCGGCAAACATACGAACGAGACGACCGACGCGCTCTTTGTTGCCAGTAGTTGCGTTCAAAATATATGAACCGGAAGTGAGCTTTCCAGAATAAACGCGGATAAAGATAAGCTTGCCTACGAATGGATCGGTTGCGATCTTGAAGGCGAGAGCCGTAAGCGGCTCTTTCTCGTCGCTGTGGCGAACAATATCCTCGCCAGTCTTTGGCGACTTGCCGAGAATGGCCGGAATATCAGTCGGAGCTGGCAAGAAATCCGTAACGAGATCAAGCACCTTTTCGACAATAACGCCACGGCCATCGCCACCGGTTACGAGGAAGAATTGGCCATCAATTACGCGCTTGCGGAGAGCTTTCTTGAGCTCTTCTGGGGTAATGGCTTCTTCGCCTTGATCGAAATACTTTTCCATCAACGCTTCGTCGGCCTGAACAGCCTCTTCGACGAGCATGGAGCGATAGTTCTTGGCTTTTTCGACCATGTCTGCAGGAATTTCACCAACAGTGAGCTCATGATCGGCGTAATCTTTGTAGGTGTAAGCTTTCATGTCGATAAGGTCTACGACACCGCAGATGTCTTTCTCGAAGCCGATTGGAAGATGAATAGCGAATGCGTTCTTAGAAAGGCGCTTGTGGATAGATTCAAGAGACTTATAGAAGTCGCCACCAATCTGATTGATTTTATTAATAAAGCAAACGCGTGGCACGCCATATTTGTCGGCCTGGCGCCAGACAGTCTCAGACTGAGCTTCGACGCCCATCTTGCCATCGAAAACGACTACAGCGCCATCGAGAACGCGCAGAGAGCGCTCCACCTCGGCCGTAAAGTCGATGTGGCCTGGTGTGTCGATAATATTAATCTTGTGACCCTTCCAATAAGCCGTAACGGCAGCAGAGGTGATTGTGATGCCGCGCTCCTTTTCCTGCTCCATCCAGTCAGTAGTTGCGCCGCCAGTATCACCCTTAACAAGGTCGATTTTGTGCTTGAGACCAGTGCGGTAAAGAATAGCCTCAGATGTAGTGGTTTTACCAGCATCGATATGGGCGATGATGCCAATATTGCGATACTTGGATAAATCCGTAACTTTTTGATTTGCCATATATTTCCTTTAATTATTTTTAGACAATAGCAATAATTGCTCTCGCAAGCTTTTGTTAAATTCTAGCATAATTTACAGAGTATGAAAAGAATAACGGCCAAATAATTTAGCGATTAGTAACTATGATTTCGCCTCGGCTGTTTTTGCAGTAAGATTTTGTGCGCCCGCTTAAATCCAGATGAACATAATACGTCTCTTCTTTATAGCGACGCTCAAACTCAAAAAGCCCTTTGCGGCTAATCTTTTTGATCTTCAAGGAGCCATTGATTAATACCGGGTCTTGGCGCCAAAGCTCAGTGAGCCTACGGTAAAAGTTTAGGACTGAATTGTCGTCACTTTCCTGCATTACATATTCGCCCCAATCAATGGGCTGACGAGCATTATCTCGCGAAGACAGCTTAACCTGCTTCATGGCTTGAGCCTTAGTCTTGCCCTCTTTGCGAAGACGACGATAAATCATTCGGGATTGCACGCCTGGGTAATCTTCAATATTATTACTAAGCTTCGCATTTCTTGTGCCGATTTCTTGCCCCTGATATATGCATGGATAATTGCTAGGTAACAAGAACTGCAACATAGCGAGAGTTTTTGGTTCGGCATTAAAGCGCGATGGGGCGCGCGGTGTATCGTGCGATTCGATGGCAAGAGAAAACTTTTCTTCTTGACTCCATTTGGCTAAAGTGTGGAGCCATTTCCGATAATTGATTGGATAAAAATGATCTTTTATTGAGAAGAAAGTGTCCGCCACGTCTAGCGTGCCGACATTGAAGGCGGCGTCAAAGGCCTTGCGAGTTAATTCGCGAAAGCGCAAGTGGCTCAAGAACTCGCCACCAATCGGCTCGGCGATCGTGAAGATTTTCGGCGAACTTAGTAGCTTCTCGAGAATAGCTACAGTCTCTTTAGTCTGATAATAGTTAAAGAATCCCGAAACTCGTGGCAATATGCCAGATTTTAGCGCATCCTCAGCCAAAACATTGGCCGAATCGACGCGAAAACCCGCCACGCCGCGATCGGTCCAGAACTTAATGACTTGCTTGAACTCGCGCACTACGCGCGGATTACTAAAATTCAGGTCTGGCTGCGAGCGATCGTACAGATGCAAATAATACTTGCCACGAATTGGATCGTAGTCGAAAGCAGGACCGCCGAAGAACGAATCCCAGTTGAGCGGCTTGTCTAACCAAACATAATAGTCTTTATACCAAGGGTCGTGCTGCTCAGATTTTTTAAACCACGGGTGTTCGGACGAAGTGTGGTTGAGGACGAGGTCTAGGAGGATGCCGATATTATGTTTCTTTGCAACATCCACCAGATGGTAGAAGTCCTTCATATTCCCAAAGCGTGGATCGATTTTACAGTAATCTGACACATCGTAACCTCCATCCACCCAAGGACTTAAAAAAATCGGGCTAAGCCAAATATAGTCAGGCTGTAGCTTGGCGATTAGCGGGATTTTGTCAGCGATATCTCTGAGTGAGCCGATGGCTGTAGGATAGATTTGATAGATTAGCTTACGCTTTGCCATGTTTTTATTTTAGCATAAGAGTTTAAAACTAGGCGCTAGCAGGCAAGAACGTTGCTAACGATAAGTATGACATCACAAAAATATCCTCCCGACCCACCTGGAGGATATTTTTCGAACTGTGTTCGTATATTAGGCGCGAGCAAAATGCGCGAAGGCGCGGTTTGCTTCGGCCATACGGTGACAGTCTTCCTTTTTCTTGAAAGCCGCACCGGCTTCGTTGTAGGCATCGATAATTTCGGCTTCGAGACGCTTAGCGTATGGCATGCCAGAGCGAGCGCGTGAGGCCTGAACAAGCCAGGACATTGCGAAATGAAGTTGGCGATGGCCAGCAATCGGAAATGGAATCTGATAGTTCGCACCACCGACACGACGAGATTTAACCTCGAAATCCGGGCTAATATTCTTGATAGCCTGTTCGAGTACCTCGACTGGGTTTTCGCTTTTTAGCTTCTTTGCGGCACCCTCGATGGCGGCATAAACAGCGCGTTCAGCAACATGCTTCTTACCATCGAGCATAGACTTGTTTATTAAACGCTGAACCAAAACGCTCTGATATTTGCGATCTGGCATAACTTTGCGCTGCAAGCTAGAAGTAACTTTACGTGGCATAATTAATTACCCTCCTTCTTTGCGCCGTATTTAGAACGGCCTTGCTTGCGACCTTGAACACCCTGGAGATCCAAAGTACCGCGTACGATATGGTAACGGACACCTGGAAGATCCGGTACACGACCACCGCGTACGAGCACAACTGCGTGCTCCTGGAGGTTGTGACCTTCGCCACCGATGTATGCCCAAACCTCTTGACCATTGGTCAAGCGAACACGAGCAACCTTACGTAAAGCGGAGTTTGGTTTCTTTGGAGTTTTAGTCGTTACTTTAACGCAAACACCGCGCTTAAGTGGGGCGGCCTGCTTGTAGTAACGAGTCTTGAGCGTATTCACGATAGAACCCAAAGCTGGAGCCGAGCTCTTCTTTGCGGCTTTTTTGCGTGGCTTACGCACTAATTGATTGATTGTAGGCACAAAAAATCCTTTATTATCTTAAATTTATTGCTGTAATAGAGCTCAGTTGTCCAGCATTAACAAACAGAGCTCACGAAACTCTTGAATTGATTTTAGCAGATTTCGCCAAATAATTCAACTCTACTCGCCACCAGTACAATTATCTGGGACTTGGATTTCGAATAGATTCGGGTCGTAGCCCTGTTCTTTAATCCAATCCCTGAAGTCATTGCGCGCTTCGTCTTTGATTTTTTGGCTTCCGCAGGAGCTGACAAAGATATCGACATATGGCCAGATACTCTTTTCTTTATATTTAATCTTCGCATCATAGTAATAACCGTTCATTGTCTTTTTAGCGGTAAGTGGTAGCGAATAGCCAATCGTGACACTAAGCGTGGACTGACCGTTATACCCTACGCAGAAATTGTCGGGGTATTTGGACTGACTAGGCGGTACGCAATAGAAAAACACTTCGCTATTTTTCTTCTCCTTTTTCTCCCAAACTTCCGCTCGATAAGTCAATTCATATGCATCTACATCAACGAGAAAATTGTATTGTTTTGTACCATCTTTTTCATCCTTAATCGAGATAGACTCTTTACGAATTACGCCGATGGGCTCCTTGTCATCTTCGATGCCATAAGCTAGGTCGATTGCTTCGCGGAGACGTTTTTGAATAATCGACTTTACGGTAGGATGCACTTTAAGCTCAATTCTATCGATATTACTAATTTCTGCCTCGTCGGCCGGTGTGCGATCAAATATCAGCACTATCCAGATTGCAATCGCTGCAAGCGCTACTGCTACAAAGGCTAATATCATGAATGTTTTTCTGCGTCTTATTGCTGTGAGTTCTTTATCCATTTTTTTCTCCTAATTACCGCCGCCGGTAAATCTAAATGCCCTAAAGCTATTGTCGTAAAATCCTCCCACTTCACCCGTGCGATCGCAGTGTGAAGCAGATGCGATACCTAGTTCGCCATTTACTTCAACGACCATTTCGATATGGCCACCACTAGCACGAATATCGCCACCCTTCAGAGTGCTAGCTGAGTTTTCGACTTCTGTATATTTGCTCGAGTTAGCTAAGTAGTTTAGCATATTTGCAGCGCCACAACATGGCACATCTTTATCTACACCCGAATGACGCAACACGGTCGCCACAAACGCATCGCAACTCTTGCCCGTGATTGAGCAGCTGTCTCCTTGACCGCGCGTACCAACGCCGTCTGGTTCAAGCAGGGCTTGCCGATAAGCTTCAGTTGGGTTGTCTGGACTATGCCCGCGATCCGGCCAAGCTAGCTTTAGTGCCGTAGCATTGAGGTCACCATTGGTGGATGCTTCTTCTAGCTGACACTCGCCCGTACCGGCTTCGCTAACCTGCAACAACGGTTCGATGAATTGCCAGATATTTTTAGGATCGTCGGCGTCGTTGTCTGGAGCATGCATGTGCCCCATGATTCCAGTGAAGCTCGACATGCTACTCTCGCTCAGTGTAGTTATTGAATTATCCCACTTAAGATCCTTGCTCTCTTGTTTTGAGCCTGTTTTTTCGGAAATTGCCACTATCAGCCTTACTAGATAGCGCCAGTCTTCGCTCGTAAAACTACTCCTATTAAGCAGATTCCACTGCGCATCAGCCGTATTAGAGGTGTAGCCAATTATGGAGATTTGAATGCCAGCAATGTCGTCATGCGCCTTCATAGCGCCGGAGGTCTTGCGGATAGAATAGTGTTGGTATACTTTGCGACCCTTGATGTCGATCGTAAAGTGCGGCGGGCGGGCGGCCTTATTGCTATCGGAACCACTGCTGACCTCTGGGTACATAGACTTGACCGTATCGGTGAAACCTCCGGCCGACTCCGAGCTGTGTAGCGTGATCTTGTTGGGCCCCTTATTGCCGTCACCATTTGCTGTTTCGGTAGCAAAATCCTTGTTCGATGCCTTGTCTATTTTCACGCCCCACGTAGACGCTTCATCCTTATGGTAGCCCTCGAGTCCCCCACTAATCCAGCCGTCGTTCGACCATGAAATGCCTGCGCCTGCAGACGTAGAGGTTGATCTAGAGGTCTGGTTGGGCGAGCCGTCCTCCGGATAGCCAAATAGGTCACCTTTGCGGTTCGTATCATCCGCGAACCGATAGAAGACCCAGCTCCTGCCACCTTGTTTAACTATAGTCTTGCCGCTGACGTATTTCTTACGGTTGGTTGCGCTGATGGCTTTGCCGTCATTTGTCGCACTTTCGACTTCGCTTATCGCCGCTCGTTCAACTATACCGGCTGGCATCGTGCGATTACCATTGACCCAAATGTCTTTTACGGCAGCGAATTCTTCTTTGGAATACCCTGTATAGTCTTCTTTATATTTGTTATGGAGCGGGATTTTGCCGCCATTCTGAACTGGAAGCCGCATATACTGAACAAAACCGTTGCCAGTTCTTGTGTTGTTTGGATTATAGTCCTCATATAGATTGATCATATATGATGCCTCAGTTTTTATTGCTTCCATGTTATTCTTGGCGGTTTCTTTAATGATAGCCAAGAGGCCAGCAATTTGCTCGTCAGTCAATTCAAATTTCTCATCTGCCCACGTGTCGCTTTTGCTAACCTCATCACAAACGCATTTTTGGCTACTAGTACTGGCCCCAGCATTAGTGTCTGCGTATCCGGTAATAGCTGCGCGGTAGATAACCTCGACAAAATATTTGCTCCCCTGTTCGTTTGGATGGATACCGTCATCGGGACCAAAGAATTGCGAAGAGTTTGACTTGGCGGCGGCCTCCCAGTCGGCAACCACTACGCGCGAGTCGTAGGATTTTGCATTCCGGATGAGCGCGTTATTGTTATCATATCTCGTAGGATCGTTATTATCATAATTAGTCACCAGGACGATGGTCTTAGGTGTTTTGGCTGCGCTAAGCATCTTCTTGATGGCCGCTTCCGTCAGACTAGAATTGTTGGTGCCTAATGCAAATACTAGCACTTGGCGCATGCGGCCACTAACTTCGTATTCCTCTACAAGCTGCTGCCCGGACTTGTTGTCGCTGGAGCCTTGATCGAATTGCTTTCTGCCTTTAATACTGTCGCCATAAACGGCATCCGCTTTACTCCATTTTTCTTTAATGTAGCCATTGTTCAGAGCTCCCGTCGATATAGAGTCGCCAATCCAAGTCACGTTTGAGCCATCATCGGAGGCAGATGTCGTTGCGCTACCTGCACCATTCCCATTTCCGCCTGTCCCGCCCGAAAACGACGTTTTGCCCGAAAACTTCGAGAACATTTCTTCCGCAGTGCTACGACGCCCCGGTCTAGTTGCTGGAATGTTTGCAGGTATCTCTATATGTTCTAGGAAATAGTCCGACGCATCGGTAACAGAGGTCTGGTTGAAGATGCCACTATAGCCATCATTAGTCTTAAGCTCTTCATTAACTAGAAATGTAAGCTCAAGTGAATAGAGCGCATCGGCGTCAGCCTCGCTGTCTGCCAACTTAATAAAGCTATCCCCGTTAACGCCGAATACATTTCCGTTTGCGTGGCTATATTTCATTGGTTCGTTAAAATACTTAAGGAGATTAGAATTATGGTCTTTCACGTAGTTATACATCCTGACACGCCTTCCGAATGACCATTGAATTAGGCCTAGACCATAGGCCAGTCCCTCATTTCCCGATAAATCAAAGTCTCGTCCTTGTTTGCCGTATTTTAGAAGCCACGAACCTTCATGCTGGACAGGGTTAAACTGATTACTTTCGTGCGACATATTGCCCATGATGCCGGCGGTTACTTCGTCAGTTAGGCCGAGCGACTTGAGGCCGGACCAAACTTTCTCGTCTGCCGTTGTGCCGCTTATTACCGCCTCGCCACCAACCACTACACCCCCGCTAGAAGAACTTCCGCCACCGCAGGCGTTAGGTTTATAGTAACGGATATCTTCAGTATAATAACGGTCATCTAACGAATTAGCTGCATAAACCTCAACGGTCGGAACGATGCTTGTCGCGATAGCTAAAAAGATAGTAAACAGACGGTATGCGCTCTTACTCATAAATTACCTCGTAGTCGTTATACTCGTAGCCGTTTATATCTAATATTTCTTTGATGCGTGCCTCGTTTTTGCGGTCGCCAGTAACGAGTAGGCAAAATGCATGATGACACTTCCCATGGTTACTGCCGTCGGAAATATTCATAAATACCATGTAGCTACCCATGCCTGGATTAGTATCCTTAAGGTCATACGAAGCATTGATAGGAAGCTTATTGCGTATTTCGAGCTTTTCGTCGTATTCGTCGATGAAGACGCGAACTTCTTCGTCATTTTCATAGCTAAGGCGAAGAGATTCCATGTCCGCAGCGCTGCGCTCAAAATAGGCCAAACCCTCCTCCTCATTTACAATAAATGCTGCTAGGAGATTTTGTTCATGTTCTTTAACACTAAAAGAGACCTCTTTGCTCGTGAAACCGTCTTGGCTAATATGGGCCGTATAGCTGCCCGGTTCAAATACATAGGCGCCATTCGCATATTCTTTGCCATCGATTTCTATCTTCGCCGTAGTAGGTGCGACACCGATTTCTAGAATTGTTGGTTTTTCATTTTCGCGTATGATTGGCACAGCAATAATGATGACGGCGCAAAGAACGATAATACCAATTATTGCACCGGTCAAAATCTTGTAGTGCTTATCAAAAAACTCGAGTACCTCCATATGTTTATATATTATCATGTTTATGTTTGGTTTTGGGCAGAAAAAAGGCGAGTTCAAAACTCGCCAATATGCTCCTTAAAGAGTTCTAACTGTATCTCGACGACCTCTTTGAGGCCTTCGTACTCGCTAGACAACTCAGGGCATTTCGCCTCAACTTCGTAGATTTTCCTAAGTAGATGCTCCGCCATCATGTCGCCAAGGCCGTTGATGCCATACTTTCGGACGAGAATCTCATCATCACGGCAGACCAGCCATAGTTCATGCATCGCGAGCTTACCCGGGAGCCTTCTCAAACACTCTCTTTCCCAAGCATGCAGAATCGGTATCGCATGTAACTCGCGGTGGACGTCAATGTCCATGATGACCGCATACATACTACGGAGCTTCCTGGCCGCATCGCCGCGCTTGTTTTTTCTACATGCCCTATCTGTCCAGATAAGGTGATGCACGTCGAGCCAGTTCCGCATTTTTCTTGCCCTGCGCGAGCTCGAATTGACGCCGCCATCATTGAGCACATCTCCACTCTCCAGTGCTTTAATGAAATCATCGAGAGCGTCCTGATGCTCTCTAATTATTTCATTATTGCGCCTGGAAAGCATTTCGATTGCGTTGCAGAGTGGCTCATATATGTCATCGTTGACATATCTGCCAAGAGCTTCGTTGCATTCGCGAATTAACATATCCCTCGTCTCATAGAGATTCTTCCCTACTGCCGCTCTGCACAGTTTCTCAACCATGGTTTCCGTATTGTGCAGGCGATCCATGATTTTGATGTAGAGAACCTCAGGATCGTCGCCTATATTGTGGAAGTAAATCATCTTTAGATTCATCTTGTAGCTAAGACGGATCTTGTCGACTTCCGACTTTTTTCTCCTTTTCTTCGCAGCGTCGGGGAAAGGTAGGCGCGAAAGTGGCATGTCGCTTTCTTCGAACAGAGCCTCATCGTAGACAAGAGTGAGGTATTTGACTTTTTCCCGTACAGCTCTCGGGAAAGGCAACTTCTCTGGTGGAATATTGCATTCCTCACACACGTCGTGAAGTAGCGCCACTATAAGGCATGTCTGGGAAACCTTATAGTTGCACACACGAGCACCATCAATGCAGTATTTTGCCACATGCATCGGATGGTTAATGAATGGCTGTCCGTCCCTCCGTTTTTGAGAGGCGTGCTTCCGGCTGGCATAAGCTAGTGCGTAGAGAGCCAAAAGATAGCCATGCGTAAGAAAATAGCGAATCAGCCAGATTAACAAAATCTTCCCGTCATACTCAGCAAACTTATTGTCGTCTAGTTCTTTTAACTTTTTAAGTAGCATCGCCGCACCCCTCCTTTCTGGCGAAAATGGATTAATGAACCAACCGCCACACCTGGCGAGTTTTGAGTACTATATACTATTTCGCGAGATCATTCAAGACGGTCTACTTCTTTTGGTGAGATTCTTTAGTAATTTCTTTCTGCGTTTTCGTAACTACGGCGTCATAGATGGTTTTTGCTTTGAAGAAGCGGTGGAGCAAGATGCCGGACGAAACGGAGGCGAAGACGAAGAAGATGACGCCTAAACATAGTCCGATTCGACTTATGTTTGAAACATAAACTGCGTTGAGTATTTTCGTGCCGAGCGGTACCGTAAGCTGGACATAAAGAGCGGCCAAAAATGTACATAGCGAAATGCCGGCAATAATTGAGAGTGGGATTAACGTAGTCTTCGACCATTCCATCTCTAGAACGCTGTCGATAAATTCCTTTTTGCTGGAGCTATATTTTTTGCGGTTGTTCGGATATTTCTTAGCAAGGACGTGCTTGAGGTCACGATAGTTGTTGCGAATCTTCTCATTGTGTAACAAGGTGTCGCGGAAGAAGATTGTGTCTTTATAACGCTTACTGTCTATATCCATAACGTGGATATAGAATTGGCGGTTGAGCTTCCCGCCTTTGCGGATAAGAATTTCATCGTTGGCAAAGTCTTCTTTGATTGAATAATTTGGGTCGGAAGTAAACTTGTGCGATACTTGGTCGAAATCGCTTAAATCATTAACTGCGACGGCGATATCTATAATTGGCTTAGCTTCAATGCCGTCGACAGCCGTTGAGCCAATATGCGAGATGCGAATAGCGGTATCGCCAAAGTACTCCCAGAGCTCATCAAGCTCCTGGGCGAACATGCGCTGCCAACGCGGATTATGTTTTTCTAGTCTTACTTCTCCAACCTTCAAACCCATAATTACATATTACCACAAGCGGATATTATACGAGATCAGAATTGAGGTAATAATAGTACTCTAGTTGTTCGCGCGAATAGTTCTTAATAATACCCATTGTGGTCTTGCTTGAATCTTGACTCGACAAAACAAGCATGCGCGTAATACCAACTTGCTCCACGAAGCTGGGATTATGGCTAACCATAATAATGGTGCCGTCGTAGTCGCGAAAGTTCTCGCCGATTATTTTTTGGGTTTCTGGGTCAAAATGGTTGGTCGGCTCGTCAAGAATAATCAGGTTAGCACGCTTGGTTAGAATCTTACATAATGCAACGCGCGCTTTTTCGCCAGGGCTAAGAACTGCGACTTTCTTATTGACCTCGTCTCCGTGAAAGAGAAAGTTTGCTAGCATGCTGCGCATTTCTGCCTCCGTATAATCATAGGATTTAACATTGTCGAGGATGGTTTCACGCTCGTTGAGAATCTCAAGTTCCTGCGCATAATATGCGACCGTAGTGTTCTGACTAAATATAATTGAGCCATCATCGGGACTTAGCTCGCCCGTAATCAACTTCAAAAGAGTTGATTTACCAATACCATTCTCACCGACAATAAGAAATTTCTCTCCACGCGTCAGCATAAAAGAAAGTTTTTCATATAGAGGCGGTTTGCCCTCGTAGTGGAAGGTGAGGTTTTGGATTTCCAGCGGCGTTTTGCCAGACTGCTTATTTGGCGAAATATTCAGATGTACGTGGTCGTATTCTTGTTCGCGTATTTCAAGCTCGGACCGTTTGCGGTCGAGCATTTTCTCGCGAACATGTCCCTGGCGAATGAGAGAATAGTTACTACGCTTAGCGTTACGCGCCCTCTCGACAAATTCTTCAATTCGCTTTATTTCGCGCTCTTGTTCCGTAATGCGCCGATCTTGCTCAGCCTTCTCCTCGGCGTATTGACGACGGAAGAAGGTATAGTTGCCATTATAGGCTTTGGCTTTGTGGGTAGACTTATTGAGAAATAGCGTCTTATTTGTAACTGTGTCGAGAAATTCCACATCGTGACTGATGACAAGAATCATTCCCGGGTAGTTGCGTAAATAATTTGCCACGAATGACTTCGTCTCAACGTCGAGGTGATTAGTCGGCTCGTCTAGTAGGAGCAGGCCGGCGTTTTCGAATAAAACCCGCGCAAATGCGACCTTGGACTTTTGGCCACCAGACAAGTTTTTCATTTTTGCATCAATTAGATTCTGCAGTTTCATCTTTTCGACGATCTTGAGCAGCTCGTAGTCGATATTGGCAAGATCGTACGAGTCCAAAAGATCCTGCAGTTTCGTAATCCGATCGGCGATAGCTTGACTGTTGGGGTATTTGGCGAGCTTTTCGTATTCAGAGTTCAGTTTTGCCTGCAGTTCATCGACTGGACGCGCGGCGGCGATATATTCCCATACCGTCACATCATCATGTTTTGGATCGATTTTGATTTCTTGAGGCAAATAGCCCAAGCGCAGGCCAGGTAGCTTGATTTGGCCTTCGTCTAGTTTTTCTTGGCCGAGAATTACCTTAAATAGGGTTGACTTGCCGGCGCCATTTACGCCAACGACGCCAACTTTATCTGTATCCTCAAAATGAAAGCTACAATCGTCGTAAATTGGCAGTGCGCCAAAATGTAGAGATAAATGCTCGGCTTTCATGGCTTATTTGACTTTATCTCTATATATTATATAACAAAAGTTGCTAATTGGCGAGAGTTTTGCGGTTGTGGCTATTTTTTCTTTTCTTGTCGGCGTGCACTGCGATCCTTGTAGGCGCAGAATCGGCGTATTTCGCTATAGAAATACATGTTGCCAATAATAAAGGTTGGAAAGAATGCGGAAATTGAGTATAGGCTAATCATAAATAAATTTGTGTCAAAAGAGAAAAAGATGGCAAGAAGTGCCGCCACCGCCGCCACAACAAATAACACAAATGGAATAATATAGGCGAGAAAAAATATCGTACGCCCATATACCGATTGATGAAACTCGATAAATGTTTTTCTAATCCCCTTTAGGTCAAGATCGTATACACTCATGTTTATAATATAACATGAGCGAGTTTGTCGTCCTTAGGCGTTATTTACTCCATGCTACAATTAAGGAATGTACGAGGTGTTTTTGGCAGCAAAGAAGCTTGATGTCGAAATCTGGAAGTCGCTAGTCGTATCACTGGTGCGGCTACATCGTCAAGGTGAAAGATTTGAGCTTCGCTTCGTTTTCGATCCGCCAAATCTTCAGATTTTTCTAGTTAGCAGTCGCAATATCCCCAATTTCTTGTCCGGACTAGATGGCTTCGTATTCAAAACTGCCAACCCTAACACTCTGCAAATGAACAGTTCTTCTTGCTTTCTGCCATTTTTCGCACGGCAAGACGACAACTTAATGCGCGTAGGCGAACGATTGGAGTTTAACGGCAGAGAGCTGGCGTCCGCATTTTTTGAGATTCGCAAAATCGGTTGGGACTATACCGTCAAAACCTATTTCACGGTGAAGTATGGCGACTCGACTAGACTAATGCGCGTCTATGGTGCGGGACTAAAACTGCTCGATCTTGACCTTCGCAGAAAATATATCTTGCGTAAACCGCCAAAATATTTGAATTTATCGCGAACGCTTAGCCTGGCAGATTCAAGTAAAGTTAACCCGTTAATGGAGCTTGAAGTTTATCCATACCTGAAAGATAAGCATTACCTAAATCTGAAAAACTACGACTTCCAAAAGCATACTGTGTTCTTCGGCGCTAGCGGTACAGGCAAAACTAAACTGCTCTCTAAGCTCATTAGCGAGATAGCTAGGAGTTATAGCGAGCGATATCATGTTTTGGTAATCGACCCGCACGATAGCATTAAGGACGAAATTGGCGGACTGGCAGGCGTAAAAGTTTTAGATTTTAGCGACAAGGAACATGGGCTAAATCTATTCTTGACAGATGAACGAAATATCATAAGTGCAGTAGACATGTCACTCGCGCTGTTTAAAAGCCTGATTGGCGACGACTGGAATAGTCGGTTAGCTAGGTTATTGCGCGCAAGCATATATCTCCTGAGCGCCAAAAATGATTTAAACTTCCAAAATCTACGCCGTCTACTAACAGACCTGGCTTTTAAGAATGCCTGCCTGAAGGAACTTGGCGATTATCTGCCCGAAAATCTTCAAGAGTTCTTCGGTCATGAGTACAACGAGTTAAAGACCCAACATTACGATGCGACTTTTGCACGAATCTTGTCATTAATCGATGAGCTGCAAATGACGCCAGCTCTTTACCGAAAAAACGAATGCCGGCTCGATTACGAATTGTCCGAAAATAAGGCTACGATTATTTCACTATCATCCGCAAAGCTAGGCGAATCCGCTACGAAGATGATAGCAGGGCTAGCCATGAATCAGCTGTTCTTGCTGGGACTTAGTAGAAAACTACACGAACACATAATATTAGTTATCGATGAGGTCGCCGTAATTGAAAACCCCGTTTTGCGTCGTTTTTTATCCGAAGCGCGCAAGTATAATATAACCGTAATATTAGCTGGGCAGTATTTTTCGCAAATTTCTATCGACTTGCGTACGGCCATCCATGCCAATGTAGCAAACTACTTTTGTCTGCGCTTAAACTATGATGACGCCGAAATGATGTCGAAATATCTAAACATAGATTTATCCAGTAGCTCGCAGCCGGATTATCTCGTCTCTAACCCGGAGACCTTTGCCGCCTCAGAGTCGGAGAAAATCAAACTTTTAGCTTCGCTGGCGGACCGCCAAGTAATTGCTAGGTTGTCCAGGAATGGCATCGTCTTGCCGGCCATCAGCGGTCGCAGCTTGGACTACGAGGCGAAACCATTACGAGATGGCGCAACGCAAAAGGCATCGACTTCCGCGGTGGACGCAATATGCACCGATACCAACAAAAAACAATGGATTAAACCGTCCAATACGTTTAGTGTTTTTGATTTAATGCGCGAGCAGTCAACAGGAAGAAGAAAGGTGAACTAATGAACGAAAAACGAGCAAAAACTATTATCGACCAGGTCATGATGGCAATATTTGACGCAAAATGCCCATGGAGTCCCGAGGAGTTTATGCAGAAGTTCGCTTTTGATATAAAGTTACCAGTTATGACCTATGATTCTACAACTGGCGAAGAAACTTGGGCCGAGAGCTTGAATTCTACGCGCTTCATCACCTTTCAAAACGAAGAGGCGCGTGAAGATTGGATGCTGCCGAAGCGGGAGATTACGTCGATTGATGACATTATCGAAATCTGGCACGAGACGAATTATACGACCACGGAGCGTAATTTCAATTCGATCAATGTAGCACAGAGCGATACCGTATATGATAGCGAAAATGTCTGGCGAAGCGCTAACTGCACGCGTTGCAAAAATATCGTATTCTGCGATTCTTGCCATGAGTCGGAATATTTGCTAGCCTCGCAGCGCTCAACGGCTTCTTCGTTCTGCATCCGCGCCGACGACTCGACAACCTGCTCAAATTCTTATAATGTCATTTGCTCAAACAAAATTTCTAATTCGCTCTTCATTCAAGATTCAAGTACACTACACGAATGCATGTTTTGCTCGCATCTCGTTAATAAGCGCTATTGCATTGCTAATATGCAGTTCGAAAAGGATGAGTATTTCAACATCAAGAAGAAGGTGATTGAGTGGATTCTTGGGTAACCGCCGTCAGCTCCGTAAAAATAGTAGTACACAAAAAGACCCCCAGCTAATCGCTGGGGGGTGATCCTAATGAGGATCGTGGATGGAGGGATTATTTGCGCTCAATACGCCCAACACGCTTAACGTAGGTGATCGCCGTTCCGCCCAGGACCCAAGACGAAACCGCCATAGCCATGAGCGTAAGAATCACCTGCATTTCGGTGTACTTCAGTCCGAAACCCGTTTCTTGCGGCATCAGGACAAATGCTGCAACGACTGCAAGCAATCCGTGGAGCAGAATGGTTGTCCACCCCACAACCATCGCTGTCCAAATTTCATTGGAAGATCTTTTTGCGGCCACCAGTGCGCAGGCAGCGACTAGGAATGCTGCGCATTCCAAGTAAAGCAGGATGCTCGGCCTCGGGATTGACTCCGCAAAAAGACGCAGGCCCTGTCCGTATTTTACGCCGTGCAAGCCGTCGATTGCATATTCTCCCAACGGAATATGGAATCCGGCTGCCATACATGCGAGCGAAACGGTTCGCCAGCCACCATTGCCTTTTCTCGCCGCGATGGCGATTGCGACGATTGCGCCGACGAGTAGCATTCGCATATATACGGGACCAATATGCCAGTGCGACAGTAAGTAGGCGTACTGGGTAGAGAGCCACCCGATCACTCTGCCAGCAACGGCACAAAACAGCATAGTTGCCGCTTCCCGGTTCTTTCTGGCAACGATTACCGCAACCGTCGAAATTGCGATTGCGACCGCCAGATAGATCGCCACCGAATAGACAAACAGGCCTCCGATCACAAGGAGCTTGTGGGGCAGGTAGTGGTCGATTGAAGTCAGGAGCCCTTCGAGCAAAACGAGAACTGCCAACGTCTTCACAGTGCCGGTATCGATCTTCATCTTCATAATTCCACCTCCCAAGGTGCTATAACTATAACTACTACAAATCGGTTGTTAGTTACTAGTTTGTTTATTATATCACACGAACATTTATTTGTCAAGCATATACGTATATCCCCACTAGATTTTGCACCCCAATAACCGAAGAATAAAAAGCCTAAAAGGCGTATTAGTCTTATAATCTATCGCCAAAGGACAGAAAAAATGGTGCAAATTACTTCGCACCAAATTGTTTTCCTGGATTTTTAGTCGAACAACTTAACCATTAAGCTCTACGCCGTAAAGGACCTACGTTCCAAGAAATAAGTTACAATGGCTACGATTGCGTCAAACAGCAAGAGCGATCTTTCTACACCAAATGTTTCAATGGCCTCGAAAATATTTACAAATATTTGAAAATTTTCCAGCCAGCTGACATAAAGCGCAACAATGCAAACGAAAGCTGCCGACCCAACCCAAAAACCTACAAACAACGCAACGCCAAACGAAGTCCATATTTCGTCTCTTTTTTGGCGTTTTTCGTACTTTGCCATATTAATCCCCCCTTCTAAAGTATTATATGCTATATTACTTTTATATATAATATCACACTTTTTCTAAAAAAGTCAATACTAATCACACCGCATACCAGCGTCGCTAGTAATGGTGGACGTTCTCCGCTTTGCCTTGAGAATCCTCCCCCACTCGGCTAAGGTCGAGTATTTCCTCTCGCTAGACTTGGAAAATGCGAAATTTTCGTATTGTAAAAAAATAGAAGCACAAGTGCTTCTTTTTTATTTCTTGAAATATGACTAGGGATGGGGGATATAAACAATGCGCCGTTGTCGCAAGCGACCGGGCATTGGACGAACCCCCAGAGGCGAATCCATTCTCAATCAAGTCAAAAAAATATAGCCCTACGGGCATATTTTCTTGACTTGGCTGGAACTTAAGTACATTGATAGGAACCGAGGAAGACGACAAATTCTGCATAATTAAGTCGCGAATTACGATCCTTAAACCGTTATTACAGAGGTGCGACGCGCAAGAGCTAAATCCATGGAATCCATGGCTCTGGTTGGAGCCGGATTACAAACGCTAGCCCTTGGCGATTTTGGCGAAAAATAGACGATTTTACGACCCCTGTAGGGCCGTTTTTTGACTTTATGCTCGAACCGCGGTCTAATAGTCATAACTAAATAAGGAGTCGATATGAGTGACAAGAATCAACTTAACGAAGATGAAGAAAGGCAAAAACGTATAGAAGCTGCAGAAAACTTAATAAGCCTATTACGCACGCTGAAGAAGTTTGAAAAAGAACAAGCTAAGATGACGCCAGAAGAAAAGAAGCGCAACGAGTGGGCGGCCTGGGATGGCGACGAGATGCTATATAAGTATTAAGGAGAGAAAAAATCATGGAAAAGAGACGCGAATTAACCCACGAAGAAATAGAACGCCTAGCTAAGTTCTTTAAGCTGCTCTGGGAAACAGATAAAGAGCTAAAGCAGGCTGAGAAATCCGGTGATAATAAAAAATAGCCCCGTTATTAACGAAGCTATTAAAAACTGAAAGCCTTTAGCGAAGAATGCAATCCGTCATATCATCCTCAATCTCGAGGATAGTTTTTCCGTCAAAAGCTTTCTCTTCCAAAACGGCTTCTGCTGGCTTACATCGAGCAATAATCTCGCCTTCGCCAGTGTGCTTATTTGGGTATTTCCAAATACCATAAGTGTCGTAATTACCCTCATCTTCAATAGGCTCAATATGATAAAAAGAGCCATTGTACATAAACTCTATTTCGCCATCATGGCCAAAGACTTCAAGGTATTCTTCTTTTGCTTTTTCTTGAGCGTCTGTCATAGATTTATTCCTTTCAAGAAACCCTTATATTTTTCATATAGGTTCTTATTAATTATAACATTATTTGGTAAGGCTATCGCTTCGGTTTTCTTCTTATGGCCGTTCTTGTCATAATAATGGATATGAAGGTATTCATAACTACTATCGTGGCGTCCGTAATCTATATCAAATTTCATCTTTCGATCTTCGCCATATTGCCGAAATTGACTAAATTTGCCATCAGTATCAAGTAAGATATAGGCGGTTCCTGGAGTGTTACTATATAGCGGTAAACCGCCTTTAGTTCCTTCTTTTGTGCCGTTTTTCTTTAGAATCTTTACGCCCTTAATCGCCCCAACTTGATCCCATTCCTGATGGGTGAAGCCGCCGCTTTTTAGGTATGATCCACTACTCCCCATGTTTTCTCCTTTCCGTGAGACGTTGAGAAAAATTTTTGTAGTAGCGAATATTATCATACTTCTCGTCTAGCTCCGGGAGTGGACCGCCGGCAATAATTAAATTCGAAGGGTGTAGGATTTCTTGCAATTTATCCACGCCTTCCAGCAATACATTCTTACTAATAAAGCTAGACATACAGCCATTGGTAGAAATGGCGATAGATGACTCTTTTGGTACTCCGTCAAGGCACCACTCGAAATCTTCCAGGTATGCCCACGACACGACTGGAACGATATTTATACCGTTCCTTTGTAGGTAGTATGCAATAGTACGATTGCGACCTACATTATATTTGCGCACCCAGAGTGGCATATCGCGATAGACCGAGAAGTCTGTTGTAATGACGCCTTTGAACTGGCGATACTTACCTAAGTATTTATCACAGTTGCTCCAGACCGGCTCGAAATGATAATCGTCTATAAAATGATCCAGATAATAACATTCCGGATTCTTTATAGAGTTCTTCTCGTTAAAGCCAACTACTTTATCAGGTATAATATAAGTAGGTTGGAGCTCGGGATAGCGTTCTGAGCCAACGAGATTTGCGCCGTTCAGGTAGTCGTAATACTTGAACGGCCTTAGCTTTTGAATATGACTCCGTTTCATATTTGTAGCTCCTTATTAAAATTGATATTACCTACATTTTCGCCTGAAAATCCAAAGTTAAATACCTCCATTTATAGGGGTGAAAAACAGTTAAATATGAACACGCTAATGCTAAACGGCATATATCAGACCGTTAAGTTGCCTTCACGATATAGTAAAATCTTCACGAATGCGTTATAATATCTTCAACAATTAGATAACGGAGGTTCCAGAAATGGATGATAAATGGCGTAAAGAAGCTCTTGGAAAAAGGATACGCGCGGCTCGCGAAAGTCTTAAGTTGAGCCAAAAAGACTTATACGACAAAACAAAAATCAAAGACAGCATGATTAGTGATTTTGAGCGCGGCGTACGCGAACCAAGCACCGCTAATTTAGCTAAAATTGCCCATGCACTTAATACGACGATGGATAAATTGTATTTTGGTGACGAAAGCAACGAGGTCATCAATAGCGCCCCTGATGTCGGGATGAGAATTGTTAATTGCTTTACATTATTGTATCTTTCGGAAGTAATAAGCGATGTGCAAGACGAAGCCGATTTCGGAATGGGTAGCGTGCAACCTCATGTTAATCTCTGGAAGGACGCCTGGGCGATAAAACGTCTGCTATCGAATCTCGAAGAATACAAACGGAACTTTTCTACATATCCGGATCCCGCTTCATATCTTGAGCAAACAAAAAAGTCCGTTGCTAACGAGATAAACAAAAACCACAAAAAGAAATAGTTATACCGCCCTTATGGCGCAACCTCTAAAGAAATGAGGTTATTATGGCAAAACGCCGCATATACAAGAAGCCAAAGAATGGCGAACCTATCAAGGTAACCGCCAGACAACTTCATCAACTCTACGTTAAGCACGAAGGTATTCTTACTTCGCGCGAATATGGCGACCTAAAGAATATGGAGTTGGTAGACTCAAATATCAGAGACGCCAAATGGGCGCTTAGGGAGTTTGATGACGAAACACTACTCGGAACCTGGGATAAGGAGATGCGCTTTGGCTATGGAAAACGCGTCTATATCCATTACGACGGCGAAGGCAAGGACAAATACTTCTTCTCTCTCGCCTACATTCCGCGCGCACTAAACGACCGCGACGTAAACGAAGCAATCCTACGCATGTATTTCGTACGACGTTGGACGGTAACGAAGCTCTGGCTTTGGGCTGAACCGGTAGATATTTCGCCAAGTTACGGCCGCGAATTCTAGAAAATAAAGTGTCAGAAAGTCAATAGATAGCATCCACTTGATCACAATCGGACTTTTGGCCTTTTTCGTGCAAGAAACAGGGATAAAGTTTTTTCTTGACCTGAAATCGCTAAATGTTGTGAAATATGCGCGTGAAAAGCTGGCCGCAGACGTCGAAAAGAGTGCGTTTCATGATATAATTAAGCTAAGGATATTTATAAATTTAATGTGGAGATAGCATGATTGTCGGAGACTTACGCAACAAAGTAGATTCCATCTGGGATACGATTTGGACCGGTGGTATTACTAACCCGATTACTGCAGTTGAGCAGATTACTTATTTAATGTTCATTAAGCTGCTTGATGACAATCAGCAAAAGGACGAATCAAAAGCTAATTCCCTCGGTATTCCACTGGAGCGCAAAATCTTCGGCGAAGGCGTCTGTGTAATCTCCGAAAATCCTCGTCTCGAAGCAAATTACGAAGATATGCGTTGGCATGTTTTTCATAATTTCGATCCAGAGACTATGTTTAATACCGTAAAGGACTACGTCTTTCCATTCATTAAGACGATTGGCGACTCCACATTTAGTAAATACATGGATAGCGCAACGTTCCTAATCCCAACACCACTGGTTCTCTCTAAGATTGTAGATGGCATCGATGCCATGGATATGAATAATAAAGATATCATGGGTGATGTCTACGAATATCTTCTTAGTAAAATTGCCGCTTCTGGTCAAAACGGCCAGTTCCGCACTCCGCGCCACATCATCAATATGATCGTGGAACTCATGCAACCGACACTCAATGATAATATCCTGGATCCAGCTATGGGTAGCGCCGGATTCTTACTCTCAACCATACGTTACGTTGGCGAGCACCAAGAAGACGATCTTATGGTGCCAGAAAAGCGCGACTACTACCGCTCTAAGCTTGTAACCGGCTTTGATACCGACCAATCTATGCTTCGTATTGGAGCAATGAACTTAATGCTCCATGGCGTTGACAGTCCAAACATCAAGTATCAAGATTCACTTTCAAACGATAATACAGAGCGCGAAGCCTACTCGATGATCATGGCTAACCCACCATTTGCTGGTAGCCTTTTCCCAGATCAAGTATCAAAAGACCTTCTTTCGCTAGCTAACACAAAGAAAACAGAGCTTCTATTTGTGGCGCTATTTATCAAGACACTAAAGATTGGCGGTCGTTGTGCGTCAATCGTTCCGGATGGTGTCCTATTTGGTAGTAGTACGGCCCACAAAGCACTCCGCAAGGAACTTGTCGAGAACCAGAAGCTTACCGCCGTAATTTCTATGCCTTCTGGCGTATTTAAGCCATATGCAGGCGTTTCTACAGCAATCTTAGTCTTCACTAAGACCGATACTGGCGGAACCGACAAGGTTTGGTTTTATGACATGAAAGCTGACGGTTTTAGCCTTGACGATAAGCGTGCCGCAGTAAAAGAAAACGATATTCCAGATATCATTGAACGCTTCCATAATTTGAATAACGAAGAAGATCGTAAACGTACCGACCAATCATTCTTCGTGCCTAAGGACGAAATCGCAAAGAATGGTTACGACCTTTCGATTAACAAGTACAAAGAAGTAGAGTATAAACCAGTCGAATACCCACCAACATCTGAAATTCTTGCCGATATCGAGAAATTAGACAAGGAAGTGGCCGATAACCTTGCCGAATTAAAGAAATTATTAACCGAAACAAATTCGAATTTGTAGGTATATTCGGCATGAATAAAGTAGAAGTAAAAATTTCAGAAATGCTCTTCTTTCAAGAAGGTCCAGGAGTAAGAAATACTCAATATACATCGTCGGGTGTTAAGTTGCTAAATGTAGCAAATTTAGTCGATGGCAAAGTAGACCTATCTACTTCAGATCGATATATTTCCGAAGATGAAGCATATGGAAAATATAGGCATTTCTTGTGCGACGAAGGAGATTTTATTGTTGCCAGCTCCGGGATTAAAGTCGATTACATAGATAAGAAAATGGGCTTTATATCTAAGGAAATGCTTCCGTTATGTATGAATACGAGTACTATTCGTTTTAAGGTCCTTGATGATTCAAAGCTGAACATCAGATACTTCATGTATTTCCTAAAGTCGACAGCATTCAAAAAGCAGCTAGCGAAACAAATCACTGGTTCCGCCCAATTGAACTATGGCCCAAGCCATTTAAAGCAAATGACATTCCCACTTATAGATATAGAAACCCAGAATGATTTAGTTCGAAAACTAGATAATATTGTACGAATAATTGACAAAAAGAACGCTTGTTTAAAGAAATACGACGAGCTAGTCAAAGCCCGATTTGTCGAGATGTTTGGAGAT
>JAFYAV010000001.1 GCA_017540545.1 Candidatus Saccharimonadota bacterium | reverse complement strand
TCCATCACTGTACTAGTTCGCTATCGATCAATTACAATATTTAGTCTTGGCAGGTGGTCCTGCCGGATTCAAACAGGGTTTCTCGTGCCCCGTCCTACTTGTGAAAACACATATAAGTTCAATAGTTGATTTCGCATACTGGGCTTTCACCATCTTTGGCGCGCCATTCAAACGCTTCCGCTATCAACTAGGATACTTATCCACTCAGTTAACGCTGTTGGTTTTTATGCCGAACGGTCAAGCAAGCTTAACTGCTCAGCATAAAAATTGTGTAAACACGCAACACCCCTGATAACTCTGGGCGTTAACCCGTAAGGTTATCTTGAGGTTTAGACTGTTCCAATTTCGCTCGCCACTACTTTCGGAATCATTGGTTATTTTCTTTTCCTCAACCTACTAAGATGATTCAGTTCGGCTGGTTCCCGTCTCATTAGCCTATGTGTTCAGCTAACGGCAATTCAACATGACTTGAATTAGGTTTCCCCATTCGGAAATCTCCGGATTAAAGCTTGTTCTCAGCTACCCGAAGCTTATCGCAGAGTTCTACGTCCTTCATCGGTTGCAAATGTCAAGGCATCCACTATCAGTGCCCTTATGTACCTTTTTATGCATTGACTTAACTAGTAATTGATCTTCAAATACTAGCTGCATGCGATTTCTCGCTATGCCGTCAATTAAATTTCTTTCGTTGTCTAATCAAATTGTTAAAAGATAAATTCGGCGCGAAGAAAATAGAATGTTTTTCTTTTTTTTCGCAGTTTATCAGACTAATTTCAGAGGTTCAAAACGAACATGAACAAAAACTGTCCTTATATTAGCGCATATTGCCGGCCAATGCAAGGGCTTTTTTGAAGTTTTTTTCGTTTTCGGGCGCTATTAGGCGGCTCTTATGAGAGATTGCATGAATGCCACAGTTAGCGCAAGGCCAAATAGTGTCACAATAACACTCAGAGCGAGCGATAATTTACCAGATATTTTGACGCGTTTCCAGCCAAATATATACCCAATTACACTAAGGACATTGATTAATAGAATAGCTACACATAATAAGGCCGCCGTTACGGCCAAAAACGAGGTAGTCATTTTAAAACTTAACAAAAAAGCCCGACTGGCAAGTGATTAGCATTGTCAGAAGATGGATTAACAAGAACGAAAAGAGGCCGAACGCTATCAGGCATGCTCTTCTCTCTTTATACATATTAATTAGACATATAATCACGCCAATATCAACTAGTAGAAATATTGGCGTAAAATACTTTATCGCATCAACAAACAAAAATGGCCAATACCACGCATAGGAACCCGGTACTTCGCCGTATTTTAGGCACGCCAATGCGGGGCTTATCCAGATAAAGCCCTCACCTATGGCTATTACTACTGAGGCAATACTTAACACAAAATCCCATTTCTCAATTCCCTGTTTTTGGTTTTTTGTTTTCTTTTTTGCATATACTTGTATCCTACTGATAATTACCTTATGTATTTACATTACCATCCCAACATTACCATCCCACATGCAACTAAAACTGCGATTACGGCGATAGCGAGCACGGCTATTACTAGCGCAAGCCAAAATGAAGTCCTCTTAGAAACGCTAATATATTCGCCTCTGCCTATCCTAGCGAGTCCCCATATGCTGGCTATTATGTTAGCCAGATTAATCGCCGCAACAAGAAGCGCTGTTACTCGTTTATCAATATGCATAATGTGCATACAGTCAAGCAACATTGTGGCGGGAAATATTAGCATTATGATATTAAGTAGAACAAGCGATATTAGTCCAGATGTCGTCCAATATGGCGTTTTCCCCCTATGTGCAGCGCTTAGGCGATGGGCGACAACCGCGTCGACAATTACGAGGATGATAGTGAGGACAATCATTATAGGAACGATATATAATAGCCAATAGAATCCCATGCCCATACTGGAGCTGCCGCTTGTGCTCCCGATTAATAAGGGAGCTCGAATGAGGCTAAGAGCGGGTATAAGTATTGCCGAGATGACTCCTGGCGCAGTGTCCGTTTTCCCCGGCTTCGTGCGCTTAGCTTTATCTGAGAGATATATTACTGGTGTTTCTTTAGCCGTTCCCGTTTTTTTCGATGATGCCATTTTTCTGCTCCTTTTTATAAGGCGTAATGGTCATGGCTCATATCACCGACGAAGCCCATAACGTTAATTATGAAGAAGATTGTAGCAATAACGCCAGCGACAATCGCGACGGGTAGGTAACTAGATTTATTGTTATTATTGGGTTTTGATGTTGATTGACGGTTATCGACATTGCGTCGATTGCCTGATTTATTCCGCATATGCTTCTATTATACAGTGTTTTTCAAATAATTGAGAATCGCTGGCCGGTCGGTAGCAATTAACTTGAGGCGAGCGTCAATCTCGGAATAGGCGATAACCACATCGCGAGCGAGAATTTTCTCATCTTTGTGCTGGTTGAAGAATCGTTTGAACTTCTCCGCTTCTTCTGGCTTGCGTATGTAATTGGCGGCATAGCGCGGATACTCTGAAATAGTTTTGTCGCCCTCCTCGCGATAGAGCCAATCCCAGTTTCGATAGAGCCAGTCAAGGGTCTCATTCTTGACGAGATGGTTGCGCAAGAGACGAAGAAAGAACGAGAGACGGTCTTGCGCACGCACGGTGCCATCTTTGAGGTGTTCAAATAAGCCTAATGCAGTATCCTTTTGTTTAGTCATCGTAATTGCGCCAATTAGGTCATTCTTCAGTGCGGAGTCTGGCGTCTTCTTATATATTTCAAAATACTTAGCACAAAGGTCGTCATGCTTTTTTACTAGTGCAGCACCCACCACCCAGCGCAGGTCGGCATCAACATCTGTAATATCGATATTCTCATAGGCTTTCTCGACGGCTCCCAGAAACTCCTCGTCGTCGGAATATAACATCAGCCCCATGATTGTCGAACGCAGCTCAATGTCGTCATATGTATCTTCTGGGCGACTAATCACCCCCAGGCGGCGATAGTTCGGAAGGGCTAGTTTACGTACAAATGCCTTAAATTGCTCCTCCTCTTCGGACTCTGGATCGAAGAACACCTTGAGATCGGCCACAATGGCCGAAACGAAATCCCAGACACAGGCGCTAGTCTCACTCGAGAAGGCTTGAGCTAGTGGCATAAGTGAGACGCTCTGAGCATAGGAAGTCTTGGCAAGCAAACGTCGGTCAATCAGCAAACGTAGCTTTTGCTCCTGAGAAAGTGTGGCAGCTTGGCTAACTTTGGCAGCCAATTCGTCTTCATTATTATTAATAATGTAGTGACCCGAAAGGTCATCTGTCTGCTCGATAATTGGATAATGCGACCCGTCTGTCTCACCCGTAATAAGAAAACGCTTTTGCGTATCGCCGTCTATTACTGGAAGTCCAGATTGCACTAGCCATGGCGTCATAAATTCGCGCACATTAAAGTCACAGTGTGGAGTGAGCGCATCCCACAAGTCGTCAGACACAGTATTGCCATATTGATGTGCCGCAAAATAGTCCTTAAGGCCAGCAAAAAAGTTGCTCTCGCCCATTATGCGCATTAACATAAGTAGCAAATGTGAGCCCTTACCGTAGACGATTGCTGAATCAAAGAGGTTCGAAATATCCTCAACGTTCTTAACTTCAACTTTGACTGGCTGAACGCCCGGCAGGCTGTCACGCTTAAGTGACTGTGCGATGGCCGTAAGGTAGAAGTCCTCCCATGCGTGAAGCTCAGGGCGAATTTTATCCGTAGAATAAACTTCCATCAGATTTGCGAACGACTCATTTAGCCAGAGATCATCCCACCATTTCATCGTAACGAGATCGCCGAACCACATATGTGAGAGCTCGTGTGCCACCACGATGGCAACGTATTGCCGAATTTCTTGGGCGGACTTTTCGTTACATAAGAGGCAAATTTCGCGAAAAGTGACTAGCCCCCAATTCTCCATTGCGCCAGATTCAAAGTCCGGCAGGGCCAATAAGTCCATTTTTGGCAACGGAAAAGGCGTGTCGAAGCGGTCATCATAAAAATCCAGCACGTCGGCCGCAAAATGCGTTGCGTATTCAAGGTCAGAAGCCTTCTGATGGATACCGGCATAAGAGGTAATGGTAATGCCATGCGCCGAAGTGGCCTCATAACTAACGAAGTGTCCCAGAGCAAAAGCTACAAGATAGGTCGACATCTTTGGAGTTTCGGCAAATTGCACAACTTTGCGGTCCCCCTCAATATCTTCAGAAACGGCAGGCATATTTGAAAGAATGGTGTCAGTCTTATCTGCAGAAGAAATCGTGATAGTGAAAGTTGCCTTTGCGGCCGGTTCATCGACACACGGAAAACATTGGCGTGCGTAATGCGATTCAAACTGGGTAGCAACGATTTTTTCATTCTTGTTATTGGCTTTATAGGTCGAAAGATAGACTCCCTCCATGTCTGAGGTAATCGGAGCGGTGTATTTAATCGTTATCTCATGATTCCCCTGCACTAGATTGTCAATTATTATCGTATCAGCTGCGCCGTCATAGGCACTTTTCTTGCTGTCTACTAAGATACTCTCAATGTTAATATTTACGGCATGCAACTTTATTGTTTCCGCCAATGCTTTGCCACGAATAGTAGCAGTTGCGGATAGCTGATTTTTCTCATCATTAATATTTAAATCCAAATCGTAGTGCGACGGGACAAAATAGTCTAAATATCTCTCCATATGTATTTAGTTTAACATTAAAAAGAGCCTCAGCGGAGGCTCTCTTTAATGGGCTCGATTAATCTTCGTTGTCGAGGTCAAGGTCTGCGTTCGGCTTCTTATCTAAGAAGGCTTGCGCACGGTAAATCATCTGCGCGGTCTCGTCGGTGAAAATGATATAAATAGGCTTGGAATCTTTCGTCGAAATCAGCGCGTGGCGACCAGTAAATTCCGGAGCCAGATTCTTATCTTCGTCGAGTTGGAAGCCAAGATAAGCCATCTTCTGCGTCACGAAGCGACGAATCTCGTCAGAGCGTTCGCCGATAGTGCCGGCAAAAACTAACGCATCGGCACCACCAAGAGTAGCAGCCATTTGACCGACATAGCTCTGGATGCGATAGACGTAGATTGAATGCGCAAGACTGGCGCGGAGATTACCTTCGTCGCGAGCCTGGATTACTTCGCGCATATCATCCGAAAGGCCAGACAGGCCGAGTAGACCGCACTTCTTGTTCAAATAGAGCAAAAATTCTTCGTCAGAGCTGATTTTGAGGGCTTTTTTAAGATTTAGCGCGGCAGCTGCGTCAATCGTACCAACGCGAGTACTCATGGTGAGACCCTCAAGTGGGGTGTAGCCCATGGAGTTATCCATAGCTTTGCCATTAAGGATGGCCGAAACACTTGAGCCGGAGCCGAGATGCATAACGACGAGCTTCTCGGGCAGAATCCCCTGCTCTTTCATATAGCGAGAAATGTAGGCATAGCTCAGGCCATGATAGCCATAGCGCTTAATCTCATATTTGTCGGCTAAATCCGTATCAAAGCTGTAATATTTATAAGTATCCGGCTTATCCCAGTGGAAGGCCGAATCGGAAATAGCAATAATCTTGACGCCTTTAAAACATTCGCGAATGCCGCGGATTTCGTTAGCTGTAGTAGGGACATGCACTGGATTGCGCTTCTCTGCCTCCTTTAGGCGGCGCATATATTCTGCATCAACCACGCGGTCTTCAGTGAAGTAGTCGCCAGGAGCAGCTACGCGAATTACAACTGCTTCGAGTTTGTGCTGGCCCGTCACGTAAGCTTCGTCGCTCAAAATTTTTGGCAAAATCGTAATTGCGTCGTTGAGATTCGTAATTTCCGGTTTGATTTTCTTTTTGCCATCATCGACGTCTTTAATGGTGCAGACGACTTTTTTGCCTTCGTATTCAAAATGAAATTGCGCCATTAATTCATCGCCATCATAGAGGGCGTACTTGCGGCTGGCGCTGCCTGGGTTGGTGATAAGAATTATCTTGCTCATGGGGGTATTATATCACCCCTTGAGAAGTAGAGATAGGGTGAGGCGCGCTACTTATCGACGCCAAATTGGCTAGCATAGCGAGCATTTTCGAGCACGATGTCTTGAAATTTGCGCATGTAGCCATAGCGGCCAGAGCGTTCTAGGATACTTGCAGCAATATCGTAGCGCGAGCAATGATTGCGAGCTAGCTCATCTTGCGGCGTAGTAGTTGAACCCTGATCTTCATAACCGTGAACGTCTAGCCGATATGGGCTAGCATAGTGGGAGAAAATACCGAAAGCCGTTTCTGGGTAACCATGAAAGCTCACGACGATTGGCTTATCCGGAGTGAAATAGTCATTGAAATCATTTGGCTTGAGCTTATTTTCCGTAGTACCAATTGCGCCATATGACAATGCCGCCACTCCTACGAAACGGATGCGTAGTTCCGGCGCCTCTTTTTTGGCGATTTTAATACCCTCAAGCGCCTCAGTAGTAGGAATGTCACCAATGCCCGCAACGATTATTTCTGGATTATCATCAGATGCAAACCGGAAGATTGACGCCCCACCATTCGTTAGCTGGAAGCGTGCATGGTTAATATCTATCCAGCGAGGCGTTTCATTCTTATTATACGTTGTAAGATTTACAACATCTTTTGAGTGGGTCATAAACTCCCAGGCGGCCGCAGCCGCAACATCGTCGACTGGGAATAAACAATTTACTCTATTACTCGGTTTAGAGAGAAGGCTGGAAATAAGTGCCGGATTCTGATGCGTAAAGCCATTATGGTCCTGCCGTTGCCAGCATGAAGTTGAGAGAATATTGAGTGCTTGATAACGTGGGCGCCAAGATATTTCCTTGGACTGCTTTAGAAACTTGAGATGTTGATCTAGCTGAGATGAAACGATCGGTAAAAATGCCTCGTACGAAGCCATACAACCGCGACCGCTGCTCAGAATGTGTCCAGCCATCGTAGCGAAAAGGGTGTTTTCTGAAAGAAGTTCTATGATGCGACCGTCTTTGGCTAAATGAAGGTCCCACGGTTCGATAGTGCGCGTCCAAGCGCGATCGGAAACGTCGTAAATATCCGAAAGGCGATTAGAAGTCGTTTCGTCAGGAGAGAAGAAATAAAAATCTTCATGTTTTTTCATTTCTTCACAGAGCCCTTCGCCGAAGGCTTTAGCGATAGAGCACATATCAGCTCCGGGTCTCTCAATGCTCTTTGGCAAATTTGTCATACAACTCCTTAAAATTATAAGATTCTAGCCATTGCTGCAGCATTCGCAACTGCTTCTCGTCCGTTTTTGCCTCCGGCAGTGGTACTTGATGCGAGGCACAATTGCCCTCCAATTTTTTACCATCCAACTCTTTCGGCCCGGTGTAGCCCTTCGGCGTCTTCATGATTATGAAGGAATTGGACTCGAGATCGCCGAGCGCCATTTGAAATTCCTCGACATTCGTGCCGTCAACCAAGACCGGATTATAACCGAATCCTCGGAAAAGGTTTAGCAACTCACGCTCACTGCTACGGCCATATATAGTCGGGGCGGAGATTTTGTAGCCATTCAGGTGGAGAATTGGCAGCACGCGACCATGATGCTTGGAATTAAGTAGCCTATTAAGATTAAGACTCCCGAGAGCCGTCGCCGTTTCTAGTTCCCCGTCACCGATCAATACGGCGACAAACTTTTCTGGTCGCCCAAGCGCTGCGCCGTAGGCAGTTGCGAGCGAATAGCCGAGCTCGCCACCTTCAGAAATGACGCCTGGAGTGGCTGGACTCGCATGGCTTGGAAAACCGTACGGCCACGAAAATTCTTTACAAAGAAACTCTAGCCCACGGAGGTTCGGTGTGGCTTCCGGATAATACTCAATAAGATCACCATCGTAAAATAAGTTGGCCTGGAGTGCTGGAAAGCCATGGCCGGGACCAAGAATAAATTGCATGTCTGGAAAGCGCGCTTTCAGATTAGCATACGCGATATTAATGCCAGGGCAAGAGCCCCAATGCCCAAGAAGGCGTGGTTTAATATCCGAAAAACTTAGCGGACGATTAAGAAGAATATTATCCTGTAAGAAAATCTGCGCAACTGAAAGATAGTTGCAAAAACGAATCCTTTCTTCAATTTCGCGCACATTGACGCCCAACCCGTGGATATGCATATTATTATTTTACCACAAGCTGAATAGGTTATTCGCCAACTTGATCGAGCAATTTCATGGTAGCACCGATTAACTCGGGCAATGTCTCAGCGTAATCTTCATAAATGCGGAATCCGGCCGCATATGGGTGCCCACCACCGCCAAAGAAGCCCGCAAGTTGGTCAGCGATTGGCTTGCTAGCGCGAATCTTGCCCGTAAGCTTGCCGTCGGGATAGGTCTTGATTGCGACAGCTATCTCTACCCCCTCGACCAGGCGAAGTTCTTCAAGTATGAGCACATTCGGATTATATTCGTCGGAGTATTTTTGGATATCCTCGAATGGAATTAGAACAGTGGCGAGCCTGCCGTCCAAATGATATTCGACACGCTTGATTAAGTCAGCTTTATAGTCGAGTATGCGTGCCGACTTCTTCATATAGTCGCGACGACGCTCTTCCATGTCGGCAATTTTCGCACCCAAATCTATCAGCTCGGCCGCAGCACGGAAATCATCGGAAGTCGTAGATTGCGAAGTGAGCCCGAGCGTATCGGATTCAATGCCGTATAGCAGATTCTCTGCGCACTGCGCACTGATGGCGATTTTTTGGTCTTTAAAAATCCGATATAGTAATAGGCAACAGCTGGAAGTCATTTCGATGATTTCTTCGTGGTCGAAATCAAGATCAGGAGCAGTTTCGTGATGATCGATAACGAGAACTGGCGTAGAATATAGGCAATTACGGATTGCCGCATCATCAAGGAGCTTCGAGATTAATGTTGAGCTAGCCGTGTCAACGATAATAAAAGCGTCAGCTTTGTATGGGAATTCATTCTCCACCCTGCTCCAGCCGGCGAAATAGCGCATATATTTCGGGATGTCCACGGGGCAATAGAGTGTGATCTCCTTATCCGAAAGAGCTTCCTCTAGCGCTAGCGTAGCGCCCAATGAATCGCCGTCAGGGTTTTCAGCCTGAATTATACAAATGTGTTTTTTGTTTTGAACAAAATTTGAAAAAAAATCATACATCTTGTACCAATTTTAACACGGGGGTCAGAAGGTGCTATTATTTATCTCTCGAATATATGCCAAGCTCGGCGTAGAGATAATTGTATATGTGAATTTTGCCATCCTCGGTTTCGACCAAGAGTAATCTGATTTCGCTCGGTTTTTGCGTTTTTTCGTTGCCACCTACGACATACTTATCTGGTTTAACAATAATGGCAAAAGTTTGCTCTAAGCTTAACTCATCAACAGCAACACCGACAGTACGTGCGGCACGCTCTTTCGTAATGCTCAACTTGTCGATCGCATCTTGACCGCTAATAATCGATGCTTCACCAGAGAACGAATCGCCCGTCTGATTGTTGCAATCTTGAACCCAAGATACTTTGTTTTTTGCACTTATCGTAATGCAGCTATCGCCACCTTCAACCGCCCTCCATTTGCCAATGACTGAATCAAAATCATACTCGGGCGTCTCCGCTTCATTCTCGTCTATTTTGCTTGACGCATTATCATTGGTATTGATGCTACCTTGTGTTAGATCGGCCTCACGCGCTTTACGGTAATCTCCAGCTATAATGACGCTAAAAATGGCAACCGCTATAATCAAAATCGCAATCAGAAGAATCATGATGATTGCATTTGCATTGTCTCGAACCGGCTTCACCTCTTCCACTGGCGCGTAGCGATTATGACGGGGGATTGGAGCGGAAGCGTAACGCGAAGAAAAAGGATTAAACGAACGGCGATGGCTTTCCTTCAACGAAAGAATGCTCGCCTGCGGCAAGGTATCGTCATACTCATGCGCATCATCGTCTTGTTCTGGTGGCGGAACGAGCTCTTGCGGATTCGCTTGCTCCGTCTCTTCGGTGGCCGAATTCATATTGCCCCTGGCATTATCGACGCCATCTAGCTCTTCGATTAGCGTAACGATTCCGTCGCCATTATAATCGAGTTCTTCTCTGTGCAATTCGGCCTTTACGATACCGTCATTTCTAAAGGTGGGCGTAGTCGGACTACCGCTAGCCATCTTCGCGTGAATGCGCGATCTCGTCGAACTCTCAATATGTTTATGAAGCGATCCTGCGTCCATCTCCCACCTTAGTTATTATTATGCTTATATTAATAATAACACTATTTCGCATTACTGGGCGCATTTTGGTCGATGTGTTATAATTTATCGGCAGATAGGGGCGTAGCTCAGTTGGTAGAGCACTGGTCTCCAAAACCAGGTGTCGCGAGTTCGAGTCTTGCCGCCCCTGCCAAAAAAGAACCATTCGGTTCATTTTTTGTTGAATCCAGTGCAATACAGCAATCATTGATTCTGTTTCAGGACGACATTGTAGACAATGTCGCCGCGCGTCCGGATTGATAGCTCGTATCCGCCCTGACGGTAGGAGATCGTCTTACCGTCTTCGTCGGCCTTTTCTGCGCCAATGCCAAATGATTCTTCGAAATCATCGATCGTAACAAGGCGACGCCCTTCATATCTAATGTCGACAGTATTAATATCTATGATTGTCTTCTTGTCGTCGCCCGTTCCCGTAGTCGTGGTATAGAATCCAAGCCCCACTATCTTTTTATTTTTTGACCAAAATGCGACTCCATCATAATAGTAGTCGAAATCCGCATCGAGTGCATGGTACTCGAGTGCCTCTTCGCTCATCTTATCGCCTAACATATAGCCATTAATCGTGAGCTTTTCAAGGCGTGCGCTTTCATATACGTTGTCGATGCCGCCGAATAACTGCGCAATGGACGTATTGTGACTAAGCAGAACAACGCTCGCGATGCCGGCAGCGAGCGTAATTATGGCTAATATGACAACAACGACGATACCTTTATTTAGTCTTACTGTGGGCTGTTTAGGCATATATTCTTTATTTCTTTTCACTATCAATGAGACAAGTATAAGAAACGCTCGTAATAGAAGCAAGCAGTCCGATAATTAATGCCGTATCGACAAAGAGCATAATGAACATCGGAACAATACCCTGCTCTATGTATGCAGAAGTAGCTAAATGCGTCATCATAAGCTTAAAGGTTGGCACCGGCCATGGTAAAAAGAGCAGAACGCCAGCAACGATTGCTAAGAAGGTTAAAACGTTATTTAGCTGGTAGACGCCGCGCACTAGGCGAGTGTTACGCTCTCCGGCACGAATAGAAAAGAGGCCAAGAAGAAAATATAGAAGTGCCGAAACGAAGCCAGTGAGTATCATAATCTTAATACCAAAGTTTGATATATAGTCGCCAACATGAGCGGCGATATATCTATATATTCCCGAATACATCATGGGCAAAAGTGCCATTAATACGCTAGCAAACGCCATCAATGCACCCATTAGCCGAAGGCGCATGCAGGTTTTTTCATTTTTCGGCAAAGCGCTGCCCGTAGCGCTCTTATGGGACTTAGTTGCTTGAGCTGTTTTTTGCATGTCGTTTATTATTCCATTAATAATTATTTGCATTATACCATACTACTTATGTTAAAATGGAGACAAAGAAACGCAATTAAGGGTGAGCAAATGCAAAATTACAATAATAACCAATCACAACCTAACAATTCAAACAACTACTACCACGACCCTCTAGACGAGAGCGCCGATATTGATGCGCAACATGCAGAAAATGATGGACAAATGTTGGCTGCTCCAGAACCGCAAAAGGACGAGCCGCCTATGTTAAACCAAGACGTTAATCAACAAGCTCCACAAGGAGAAGCTGGACAGATGGAAGCCCCTGCGGACAATGCCGAACTTGAAGCTTATCTCGAAGCAACGAAAAAATTACTCGCCTTTACGCGAAAGGAGCGCAACAATTTAATCGTTAAAATCGACGAAGAGGAGGACAGGATTACTGCGATTCGTAACAAACGCAGAGCTGGCGCGACTGATACTGAAATGATTGATTATAGTGCTCTAAGCGATATGCGCAAGCGCCTCGATCAAAAGAATAATCTAATTAATGCCCTTGTAAGCATCCTTGGAACTATCGGCTAATCACCACAAGAACCCGCCCAATGTGGCGGGTTCTTTTTTGTGGCAATAATCGTTATAATCATAAGCAATATGGGCAGTATTTTGGTGGATTTCGAACGAAAGCTAGAGAGACAACAATATGTATCTGTTGCCCTGTTTAATAAGGTTAAAAAACGCGCCCCAGAGCAAGCCTTAAGACAATTTAGCCTAGAACAATATAACAACGAGATTCTAGATGCTGAATATACTAAATCTAAAGAGTTCTTCGACATTATTCTTAACGAAGTTAGCCCAAAGCCGAATTTGTCAAGAAACCAGGCAAAAGCTATTTTAGCGGAAGAAAAGCGCAAACTCATCATCGCTGGCACAAACCGTGACGCAACCGCCATGACGATAGCCGAGGTAAAATATCTTACAGAAGTAAAACGGATCGCTCCGGAGAATATTCTTGTAATAGCAAGTACGGAACGAGGGATGGAAATCTTAAAAGAAAGCATAAACGACATTCTTGGGCTATCAACAAATATTGCCACTCTCCGTTCTATTGGCTACCAACATATTCGCCAGGTGTTACGCTATAAAAATTGTTATGCAGTCAGCGAAAATGAGCGCGACCATATATTTTTGAAGTATCTAAAGAAGCGCATTTTGGTTAACTATGAGAAAATTGAAGATTTTATGGATTGTTTTGACGGTGGCTCGACCGATGGACCCCATCGCATCGGCGATTATTTTCGTAAAAATTATGGCCGTTTCACTGGCTTTGACGACTACTTCGATAGCTACATAAAAGACAAAGTCGCCAAAACAGCCAATATCAATGCCCGCTTAAAGCGTCTCGTAAACGACCGCCTGAATGGAGCCATGCCGCGCACTATGATTGGTGAGTATGTCAGAAACAAAGACGAAGCTATGATTGCGAATTGGCTCTTTCGACATTCGATTGATTATAAATACGCACAACCATTCGATGATTTATTACCAACAGATGTGAATAGTTTCCGGCCCGATTTTACACTAAATATCGGCGGGCGGAAGGTATGTGTAGAGTTTTTCGGCTCAGGAATAGACGGTACGAAGAAAGCAAATGCGAGAATCCGAGATGCTAAAGAAAGTCTCCACCGCAAGAATCACACAAATCTCATCGCGCTAGACTACGAACCAAATTACGGTTATCTCGAAACTCTCCAAAGAAAATTAGAAGAACTTGGCATGCACCTCCCGCGAGAACGAAGTGCGCAAAATGCATATTTAGCGCTCGTGAAGCGCGACCCACTAGTTGAATTCCGCGATATTAGAGATCTTTTCTACGAGATAATCGATACTGCCAAGATATCTCCTGACCGAAAGCGCCTTGGCGACAAGATAGAAAAATATCTCGATAACCTCGATAGCCTAGATACAAGGGTTCTTGTCGAAAAACAATATAAATACATACGGGACTTTTACGGTTTCTACAGTGCCGAGATTCATCGTGACTCCGATCGGCTCGGTTTCGACTCAGCGGATATGCTCTATTACGCCAAAATTAACATCGAGCGTGCCGATGAGCAACTTTCACGCTATAGATACATTATTCTCGAAGAGCCCTCTGACGGTTCTGCATATGGCTGCGAACTACTGCGCAACATCATGTCGCATAGCAAGGCGGAGGTAATTATAATTGGCAATGATTGGCAAACGGCTTACGCTAACGCCGGATTAAAAGCCGTCAATCTTAATTGTTTCCGCAGTTCCTTGGATGATGCGAAGACCTTTTCCCCGGCCGAAACACCCCGCGATCCTGCCCCGCTCATGAACGCGTCGGGCGATTATGTCCTGAGAGACTCTCAACACACGCGCGCTTCTATAGAAAGTGGCGGCTTTAGCGGTGAAGACTCATTTGTATTCCTAAATTGCCAAGGCGAAAATGGCGAGATGAATCAAATCAAAAATGCCATCCTAAGTCTACATCGTCAGCGTCCGAACGATAAAATTCTAGTTTTGGTGGATACGAACGAGAGTGCTAAAGCATTATTCAAGTCTGATGCAAACCTCCAAAAACGTAGTGGAATGAAGGCATGTTTTATGGAAGCTCCGGATTACGAGTTTGATTTGGCTGCTACCGCTAAGGCGAAGAGCACGTTATTTGATTGGGTGATAGTGGCAGGTCTCGACAATATCAAGCAGACAAAACCATGCGAGCCCACTTTCTGGATGATGGAACTGTTATCGAGTGCTCCCAAACGAGACGCGCGTTTCGATGCGGAACAGAAGGTAGTGTGCGAGGCTTTAATGAGGGCACGTTATAAGGTTATCCTTCCAATAGACACATCGTCGATTGCGCGAAACACTTTCATAAATAAACTCTTCTGCGCTTTACGCGGAGAAAAATAATAGTACTTGCGTTCTGAAAATGATTATGCTTTAATAGGCGTAAGTAGAGTGTGGTCCTAATATTAATGATGTAACTTTGAGGGACCAAAGGTGAGAACAAAAAGAGGTGCAAACAAAAAAGGTCGATTAATAAGGCTTTTTGGTGGCTTATTAATATTAATAGCTAGCGTTTTTATCGCGAGACTCAATTTTACCAGCGCAGTCGATTTGGCCGAGTTGAATCCGGATGACTGGGATTTGGAACTGGTATTCTTCGACTCTACCGTCAATAAGGGTAAGGATCCGCTTACGAACGTAAACTGGACAATAAACGGCGAAGATCTCGCTTATAATACGACGGAAACGCGCACAATTACATTACAAGTTAACTATAAGAACGCCCACGTCGACCGCACCTACGGACCTGGCGAGTTACAAATTAAAGTACCTAATCCATTTACCTCAGCCAAACGGAGTGCTGCACAATTAAGTATGCAAATTGCAGTTGGTGCAAATAATGCCTCCCAAACTGCTTATGATTGGAATTACAATTATAATAGCTACGATTCATCAGAATGGGTTTTCACAAATAATACCCCTGTTGAGGAATTAGCGAACGTGGAGGGGAGTATCCAAGTAGTCTACTACTTGACGTCTAACAGTGAGACTCGCGAGAAATATAACGATAGCTGCGTCCACACGACTGAGACGACCGGCATGAAGGCCATCATGAATAATGTTGTAGAGAGTAATACTGCCGGAACACATTTTACGCGCACTTATCTTCATCCATGGCGAAGAGCAACGTATTACATCAAAAAAACAGCTACCAAGATTCCATCTCTAGACAACTTGGGTGATGGTGCTGGCGATTACATTTGGGTTAGGTACCGTTTCGAAAGCAAGGGGAACGAGAACTATTATTTAAGTCTCGACAGATACGACTACAATGATTATATCGGTCTCAAGAATTACCAAATTCGCGATAAGTTCCCGACCGGATTAAGAATTCAAGACTCTTATGGCAATGCTATTCCGCAGGACGAAAATGGCTACGTAGACATAATGAAAGGCACTACATATAGTTCTTCTGGATATCAAACTTGGAAAGAAATTTATGTTGGCTACCCAAAGAGTGTCTACAATGAGACGGCTGGGAATCTAGAGATTACCAACAAGGTTGAATTACGCGGCACCTACTCCGACCGTACCGACGAAGAAGAATTAGCTACTGCAACTATCGATTTGAACTTGGCGAATTTCGAGTTCAGTTATCCATCTGGTAATCAGGTAGGTATCAGTAAATCATACACTGGTAATGTTAACTATTCGAGCTATAATCTACCCTATTATTATCAGGATATCGTCAGAAATGGCTCAACGGGTATTTTCCGCAATGCCGTTTCCGCCAACTATCTAGGTCAAGCATACGATATCCACATTGGCGACGATTTGGTCTACTATCTTGATGGCAATGGAAACCTACAGAGAATGAGTGATGATGATTATTATTTCTCTTACCTTAATATTCCACAGTTTAGAAATATGAATGGCGTCGTCGTTGATGTCTCAAAATACCATCCGACCGTGTATGTTCGATATAAAGGATCTACGGAATATGTAAAATACACCGATGCGGTTTTAGGCCAGGTAATTAATTTTACAGAAGCTCAGCACGTTCAAGGTTGGTATGTGGAGATAAAAGATCTCACCGAGAGTATTGGCAGCGGTACATACTTCTATACTAGAATTACTTTGAAGTCCCAGAATCTCAGCCAGAACGGAACGCTTTATAACTTCGATTACGTTAAATACATCGTAAATGGCGTAGTGCAGAATTACTGGTCGCTAGACAATTACACAAACCAGCTAACGAAAGAAGCGGTTGCGTCGTATGATTTAGAAACTTATGGCCACTATCTGCATCGCTCGTGGGCGCAGGCAACTTGGGAATATCATGATATAGGGGATATCAGCCATTCTCACTACGTGTATAAAAACTACAATAATGCCAACCCCCCCTATGACCCAAGCGACGAAAGTTTCAAAGACTACTATTATATGTATGCTCAAGTTACCGACTCGAACTACAGAGCCTTCTCTGATATGGAGCTGAATCGCGAGCAGATGGAGGAAAAAGATTGGCGTCATAATTTAACACTATATGATTTGTTGCCTTTAGGAATGGAACTGAATGGTACCAAAGAGGACATTATTGATTCGGCGGGCATAAGAAATTGCGGCACAGGCCTTTACGGAAAAGATGGGAATAAGCTATTCGATAATAAGGCAGATTGCCAGAGCTACTATAAAACTCACACCACTGTAACTATTACTAAGAACTGGCATAACACTGGGCGCACCCATGTAAAAATATATATTGATTTCTCAGCGAATCCTTTCACCGTACTCAACGGAGCCAGTTCATATACGGTTACTCTAGTGTCATATCATATTCCATACAAAGTCTCTTATGATTCATACGTAGAGAACGGTCGTACCTATAAAAATTACGGCTTTCTCGATACTACTGATTATTCATATCAATACGCTCTAGATAATGGCACTGCATGTGGCGACGCGGATGCGGCAGATATTAATGATAATGGCGACGTTACTGATTACGTTTCATATTCTGCCTCGACGATTAACCTTCTTTCCGCCACTTCCACCCGTCAGGATCTTCAGACGAGCGTTCTAACGGAGCATAGCGGCAAATACGAAACCGATTTGGTCCAGAGTGGTTTTAGCGAGGATTATAGCTACAAGCTACGCGTTCGCACTGGGGCAAACAAAGCAACTAATATGATCGTCTACAATCATCTCGAGGAGAGCTATGGGGATAATAACTACTGGCAAGGCGGCTTTGACGGAATCGATACTAGCTATGCAGAAACGCGCTTAGATTATTATGATAATCCAATCAAAATTAAAGTATTCTGGTCGCCAAATCCGAAAGCCGGATCGTTAGCAGACGATAATAGCTGGCAGGAATACGATGAAGCAACTGTCGATAAAACAAAAGTTCGCTCCCTGGCCTTCCAATTCCTAGACCAAAACGGCGAGCCGGCCACCATGGCACAGCAGTTCTATTCTTACGTATTGGTCAAAATGAAAGCACCGAGCGACGAGAATATTCATGTGCTCGCTTATAATAGTTCAGAAAGCGAATGGAACGCAATCGATAACTTAACTGGTCAATTAATCCATAATATTACTGGCATAGAGTCGAATGTCGTCACGGTATTCTTGAGCGAGAAGTATGATCTGAGCGTGAAGAAAATATGGTCCGACTATAACAATTACTACCAAATTCGCCCAGATACGATCACGTTCAATCTTTACAAGGACGACGAGATTGTCGACACGAAGACGCTCAATGTTAGCGAAGGTGAGACTGAAGTCAGATTTACGAACCTCATCACCACCGACCAAGATCATTATCGCGTTGAAGAAGCAGGAGTCGCTGAATACACTTCTAGCTTCACTCAGGATGGTCAATCTCTGGCATATACCTTTACCAATACCATCAACCGCGATGAGCCAACGTTTACTCTGAGCGTAAAGAAAGAATGGTCAGATTACGACGATTACTATAAATTGCGCCCAGACACTATCAAGTTCAATCTCTACAAAGGCGACGAGATTGTGGCTACGAAAGAACTGAATATTAAGAACGGTGAGACTGAAGCGAAGTTTGAGGGTCTAAAGTCTCTCGAACAGGATCGCTATCGTGTTGAAGAAGAAAAAGTCGCCGAATATACTTCTCGCTCTACTATCGATGAGCAGTCTCAGACATATACCTTTGTCAATACCGTGAATCGCGATGCACCTCAACCGGCGTCAGAACCAGAGCCAGAACCGGAACCGCAACCGCAACCGGAGCCAGAAAATGCAAATACTTTCGACGGTGGCGTAAAAGTATTCTTCATCATCGGTGGCTCGCTAGCTAGCCTCACGGTTCTTATGGGCATAGCAGCAAAGCGCAACCTTAGAAGGTCTTAAGTTTACTTGCGACAGGAAATGGGTCACTAGAAATAGTGACTCTTTCTTGCTATACTTGTATGTACTAATGTTTAAACTTTTCAGAAGCTTTGGTAAAAAGGATTATTTGTTTATTGCCCTTGCGGTATTGTTTATTGCTGGGCAAGTTGTTCTCGAACTAAAGATGCCTGAATACATGTCGAGCATTACAACTCTCGTTCAAACTGAGGGGAGCGAGATGGGCGACATTCTACGCAATGGCGGACTAATGCTTCTTTGTGCTTTTGGTAGCCTTGTTTCGACAATTATTGCCGGTTGGTTCGTGGCAAATGTAGGTGCGGACTTCACTTTTATTGTTCGAAAAAAGATTTTTGACAAAGTCGAGGAGCTTAGTATTGATGACATAAAGAGATTCTCGACTGCTTCTTTAATAACTCGAACTACGAATGATGTCACGCAGGTCCGAACAGTCATTACAATGGGCGCCAACATGCTAATCCGCGCGCCGCTCAGCGCAATTTGGGCAATCATAAAGATTTCTGGCAAAAACTGGCAATGGAGTGTCGCTACGGGGGTGGCAGTAGTAATCATGCTCGCAACGATTATTACGATAATGATGCTCGTAATACCACGTTTTAAGGAAATACAAAAACTGACCGACAAGTTGAATGGCGTCACACAAGAGAACTTGAAAGGCATCCGCGTCGTACGAGCCTTTAATGCAGAAAAATACCAAGAGAAGAAATTCGATACTCCAAATACCGAAGTCGCCAACACGACGCGCTTTGTCGATAGAATCTTGAGCATCATGACGCCAACAATGCACCTTGTTTTTAATGGAATCTCTTTGACGATATACTTAATTGGCGCAGCATTGATAAGTCAATCCGTAATGGCGGATAGACTAACTCTTTTCAGCGATATGGTCGTCTTCTCGACTTATGCAACTCATGTCATTTTTAGCTTTCTGATGGTAGCAATTATTTTCATGCTGATTCCACGAGCACAAGTATCGGCCGAGCGTATCAACGAAGTATTGGACAAAGAGATTACTATCCAAGATGGCAACTTCGATGACGAAACAGCCGAGACTGGAACGGTAGAATTCCGTAACGTTTCTTTTAAGTATCCAGATGCGGAGGAGTATCTCCTGAAAGATATCTCGTTCCGCGCCGAGAAGGGCCAGACGGTAGCTTTTATTGGCTCGACCGGATCGGGAAAATCCACCCTTATTAATTTAATCCCCCGTTTTTATGACGCCACTGACGGCGCGGTATTCGTTGACGGCGTTAATGTACGGGACTATAAGCAAAAAGCATTACATCGTAAACTTGGCTACGTCCCACAGAAGGCTGTAATTTTTAGCGGAACAGTTTCTAGCAACATCTCTTACGGCGATACGGGTGGTAAAAAGCCGAGCGAACGCAAGATTCAAACCGCAGCAAAGGTCGCACAGGCAAAGAGTTTTGTTGAAAAATTAGACAAGCAATACAATTCGCACATTGCTCAGGCTGGCACAAACATTTCTGGTGGCCAAAAACAACGCTTGGCGATTGCACGGGCGGTCGCACGCGATCCGGAAATTTATATTTTTGACGATAGCTTCTCTGCTCTTGATTATAAAACCGATGCTGCGCTCAGAAAGGCACTCAAAGAATACACCAAGGATGCAACTTCTCTAATTGTCGCACAGCGTATCGGCACAATTATGCATGCCGACCAGATTATTGTATTAGATAAGGGTTTTTGTGTCGGGCATGGTACGCACCGAGAACTGATGAAGAACTGCGAAGTATACCGAGAAATCGCCCTCTCACAGCTAACAAAGGAGGAGCTAAATGTTTAACGGAGGCCCTGGCGGCCGTCGGAACGGCCCGGAAATGGCAAAGAATTTTAGCAAAGCCATCAAGAGAATGATTACCGAAATGCGCGCATATTATGTGCTGATTGTGATTGCGATGGTTATGTCTGTTGTTAGCTCAATTCTCAGCGTAATCGCGCCGGCTATGTTGGCAAGCATTACTGACGAAATTGCAGCAAGCCTTACGCTGGATCAAATGAATCACGACATAATTCAAAATCTAGCGTTCCTGATGATAGCCCTCTACACAACGTCGGCTGTTCTCGAATATCTCGAGGGCTTCATCATGGCGCGGGTGACTTCTGGCTTTGCTCGCGATTTGCGCAATCGCATTTCGCAAAAGATTGATAAGCTACCTCTAAAGTATTTTGACCGGAATCAGATTGGCGATACGCTCTCGCGTGTGACAAATGATGTCGATTCAGTATCGAGCAGTATTGATAGTTCGTTTAGTACGATTATTGGCGATGGGTTCTTGCTGATGGGGTCACTAGTAATGATGCTGCTTACGAATTTCATTATGGCTGCTGTCGCGATTATTTCGAGTTTGTTTGGCTTTGTGTTTATGGCGACTATCCTAAAAAAATCACAGAAATATTTTGCGCAACGCCAAATTGAGCTCGGCAATATGAATGCACATATCGAAGAAGTCTACTCCGGCATAGCAGTCGTGAAAGCCTATGACGGCAAAGAGACGGCCGACAAGAAGTTTAATACCATAAACAAGAAGATACGCAACGCCAACCTGCATAGCCAGTTTCTATCGGGACTAATGCATCCAATCATGGCCTTTACGGGCAACCTTGGCTATGTGGCAGTGTGCGTCACTGGAGCATTCTTAACAATGAGCGGAACGATTAGCTTTGGCGTTATTGTTGCGTTTATAACTTACGCGCGCCTCTTCTCTTCTCCGCTTTCACGGATAGCACAGGCCATTGGCGGTTTACAGCCGGCAGCCGCGGCAAGCGAACGCGTGTTTGAGTTTATCGACGAGGAAGAGATGGCCGATGAGCAACATATCAACAAACGCGTGGATAAAGCTTCTATCCGAGGCGATATAGTATTTGACCACGTTAAGTTTGGCTACGACGAGAATAAAACTATTATCAAGGATTTCTCCGCCGAAGCAAAAGCCGGCCAAAAGATTGCGATAGTTGGCCCGACTGGCGCTGGAAAAACTACAATGGTCAACCTCCTCATGAAGTTCTACGACATCAAAGACGGCGACATTCGCATCGATGGTGTCTCGACAAAGGATATGACTCGCGCAGATATTCATTCCTTATTTACGATGGTGTTACAGGATACTTGGACATTTAGCGGAACAGTACGCGAAAACATTATCTACAACCACAAGAATGTTAGCGACGAGAAAATCATGGAAATATGCGACGTAGTGGGGCTTAGACACTTTATTAAAACATTGCCGAATGGCCTAGACACCGATATGAACGAAAGCGAATCGATCTCCGCAGGCCAAAAACAGCTAATCACAATTGCACGAGGTATGGTAGAAGATGCGCCGTTTTTGATTCTCGATGAGGCCACTTCAAACGTCGATACTCGTACAGAAGAATTGGTTCAGAAGGCGATGGATAAACTGATGGAAGGGCGCACCTCTTTTATAATTGCGCACCGGCTCTCCACGATTAAAAACGCCGATTTAATATTAGTAATGAACGAAGGTAATATCGTAGAGATGGGCAACCACAAGAAGCTGATGGCGAAGGGTGGTTTCTATGCCGATCTTTACAATTCGCAATTTGCTCTATAATCCGCTATAATTGATATTAGTTACATTCGTGGAGGAGTGTTGTTAAATATGAATAAGAAACAGCAGGGCCAGCCTACGCGGACCCGCTCTAACAAAGTGAAGATTTTTTCGTGCGCACTTATTTTAGTTGCGGCGGTTATTCTTGGGGTGGTTATCGATAATGCTACAGCAGGCTCGCGCTTCGAGAGTGAAATTACGGCGATAAATCTTGCCTTTGCTAAAAATAATACAAAAAAGATTGACGAGGTGCTCGAACGTACAGTTAGCTCGGGCAATTATGCAAAAGTCGAGAAAAGCTTAAAGAAATATGTCCGTGATTTGACCGATAATATCAACGGCATCGATGAGGTCGCCGATAGCGATATTGTTTATCATTCGCTCGAGGCGGAATATCTTGGTAAGAACAAAGATAAATTGAATGATACTATTTCCGAGTTAACTAAAGCCTCGGAGAAGGTAAAAGATTTAACTGCCGCCGCAGATAAGCTATATAACGAGAAGGAGGTAATGGTCTACCTAGAGGATCAGAATTTGAACGAGAGCTATAAGAAACTATTTACTGACAATGCAAAGGTTTTCTACGGCGACAAAGAATTGCGCACTAATTATAGCGATACCCTAAAACTCCTAAGGGGCTCGGTGGCTGTAGAGATTGAGGCTGTTACCTTTCTGAATGAGCGTAAAGATGACTGGTCTGTAGAAAATGGCGAACTAAATTTCAAAAATGACAATTTGCGAAAACAATACATTCAGATTCTCGAGAAAGTAGCGGAAAGTTAGAAAAAACTGCGCCGAAATAAAGACCGCCGATTAGGCGGTTTTTTATTATAACTTGATATTCAATTATCTTATGTCCTAGCAGGACATTTTTTCACATTGTTGCAAATACCTCTGTTATTTTTAAGATTTTTAAAGCCGCATTACGCTTGCGCTTCGAAGCATAAGTGTTTATACTAGATGTAGATGAAAATTTTGATGCTAGGATGGGAACTTCCCCCACACAATAGTGGCGGTTTAGGAGTAGCTTGTTTACACCTATCCAAGTCGCTAGCAAAACTTGGTGCCGATATTGATTTCGTGGTGCCATACGAAGCGGAGCATCATTTTGATTACATGAATGTACTTTCGGCCGGCCATGTCGATCCGGAGCAAATTTATAAAGGTTCCGCCTACGAATCGGCCAAAATTGAGGAAAAGCGCTTTAAAGAAGGCGCCGCCAAAGAGATGTTCTCGATGCGCGACATTCAGAAGAATTACTGCAATTTTGTTGAAAAATACTTGATGGAGTTTAAACCAGATTTGGTTCATGCGCACGATTGGTTAACCTATGAAGCTGGCATCTTAGCTAAGAAGAACTTTGGTATTCCGTTAGTAGCGCACGTTCACGCAACTGAGTTCGATCGCGGCGGCGCGAATGGAGGTAATCCGCTAATTCATCAAATTGAATACGAAGGCCTAGTTTGGGCGGATAAGATTATTGCGGTAAGCCAGGCTACAAAGAATATCATCGTAGAAAAATACGGCATCCCGCCAGAAAAAATTGACGTTGCCTACAATGGTTTTGAAGCACCGAGCGATGATGATTATCGTTATGACGGTTCTAGTTATCAGTACCTTGAGGGACTCAAGGCGAAAGGCTATACCGTAGTTTCGACGGTTGGTCGCTTTACCTTACAAAAGGGTCTTTTCCATCTGATGCGCGCCGCCGCAAGAGCGATTGAACTACATCCAAAGATGGTTTTTCTCTTTGCGGGTGATGGCGAACAGAAAGATCAATTAATGCGCATGTCTGCCGATCTTGGTATTTCCGAAAATGTTATTTTCACTGGCTTTATCCGTGGCAAGCAGCTACGCGATATTTATAGTATTTCCGATATCTTCGTAATGAGCTCTGTATCCGAGCCGTTTGGCTTGACAGCTCTCGAAGCTGCGCATCACGGCAACGCATTGGTTATCACGAAGCAATCTGGTGTGGGCGAGGTATTACAATCAATTGTTCGCTATGACTTCTGGGATGAAGATAAGTTGGCTGGCGCTCTTGTGAATATCGCCGAAAGTCCGGCACTTACGCATACTCTTCAGGATGGTATTCGCCATGAGTATACCCGCATTTCTTGGGACGATGTTGCGGCGAAATGTATCCAGGTGTATGATGAAGTTAGTAAACATAAAAGAAATCGTTTCTAGAACAAAACGGAGGTGACCATAGATGAAGTCGATTGTACTATATTTGCACATGCATCAACCGTATCGCGTGAAGCATTATAGTATCTTTTCGGTCGGCCATGATCACGACTACTGGACGGATAAAGACTGGTTTACTGGCGCCAATAACGAACGCGTCTTTAAGAAAGTGGCCGAAAAATCATATCGTCCAATGCTAAAACATCTCAAGAATCTAATTGAGACGACAAGTAAGTTTAAATTCTCGTTATCGATGACGGGCACTTTCCTCGAGCAGGCCGAAGAGTGGGCGCCGGAAATCATCGAGACCATTAGAGACCTCGTTAAAACTGGTCGTGTAGAAATAGTGGCAGAAACTTACAACCATTCCTTATCGTTCTTTATTGACCGCGATGAGTTTGAGGCAGAGGTGCAGCTACACCAGAATAAGATTCGCAAGTTGTTTGGCGTTCAGACGCAGGTTTTTCGCAACACCGAATTAGCGTATAATAACGATTTAGCAAAATGGGCCGATGGTTATGGTTTTAAGGGTGTAATTGCCGAGGGATGGGATAAGATTCTCGAAGCGCGCACCCCCAATAAGGTATATCGTCCGGATGGATGTAAGAACGTTAAACTATTAACTAAGAATTACCGCCTATCCGACGATATTGCGTTCCGCTTCCCTGACAAGAGCTGGAATGAATGGCCGCTGACAGTCGACAAATATCTACGCTGGTTAGACACCTCGTCGAAGCAAGGCCCGATTATTAACCTGTTCATGGATTTCGAGACCTTCGGCGAGAATGTTTGGGAAGATACTGGCATCTTCGAGTTCTTTGACGACTTAATCCATCGCTGGAATGATAACGCCGAATGTAATTTCATGACCGTTTCTGAGGCCTGCGATAGTTTCGAACCGGACGATTCCGTCTCGATGCCGTGGACTGTAACGTGGGCAGACACGGAACGCGATTTAAGTGCATGGTTGGGCAACTCAATGCAGCACGAAGCACTTAAGGCAATTTACGATCTTAAACCGGGCGTGCTAGAGAGCAAAGACGAGGATTTGATTGCCGATTGGCGTCGCTTGCTTACATCCGATCATCTGTATTACATGAGCACGAAACACCTGAATGATGGTGGCGTGCACCAATACTTCTCGCCTTACGATTCGCCGTTTGATGCATTTCTATATTTCATGAACGCAGTACGCGACATTCGCGGGCGGATTAATGCCTATAAGCCGAAAACTGACGAAGACGAAGACGAAGAATAAAAAATCCCCCGAAAGGGGGATTTTTAGATAAGCTTGACTAAGCACTCAGTCGTAAAGACGATATCTTCGGGTGTTGAGCCGCGCGAAAGGTCAGAGACAGGCCTCTTAAACCCAAGCAAAATTGGGCCAGCCAATTTGGCGCCAGCGAACTGCTCGAGTGACTTATATAATATGTTGCCAGAATTGATATCCGGAGTAACCAGAACGTTAGCGCGACCGGCGACTTGAGAATCTTTGGGGGCTTTCTTTTTGCCGATACGTTCGTTGACGGCTGCGTCGAGTTGCATTTCGCCATCGATAAGTATTTCAGGGCGACGCATGCGTACTATTTTGATCGCTTCGGCGATCTTATCCATAGACGAATCTTTGCCGCCCGAACCGAAAGTCGAAAATGACAGCATTGCGATGCGTGGTGTATTGTCTAGAATTTTGGTAGCCGCCTCGTTCACAAGAATAACAATATCTGCGAGCTGCTCGGCGGTGGGATTCTTGCAAGTTGCACCATCGGAAATAATGTAGCGTCTATCGTCTGGAAAGTCCGCCACAAAAAGACTAGAGAATGTCTTCTTCTCGAATGGATCAATTTGACCAGCAACACCGATTTGGTCACGGCAAGCTAGAATCACGTCGCGCGAAGAATAGTCCACGCCGGCAACCATTGCGTCCGCCAAGCCGTTGGCGACTTTTTGACCCGCAGTGGCCATATCGCTTTCTTCGAGGATTGGTTCACAAATGCCCCGCTCCGCTAGCTCGGTAGCGGCAATCTTAATATAGTCGTTTGTGGCTTCTGGAAAAAGAATCTTGTGCATATTGCTATTGTAGCATTTCTAGAGAATCGATTAAGGAAGATGGGCTGTAGTATTCTGATAGCTTAATATCAGCCGCAGCTAGCTCACTCTGATACTTCGTGAATATCTTTTCCAACTCCGACAGGTAGTCTCTGAAGTTTTTCTCGCTACAGACACCAATACAAACAGAGGACTTATCGATCAATTTGATCAATTCGTTACTATAATCGGTAAACTTGGTGATAATTGCTGCAAAGCGCTCATCTTCAAGCGCCGCTAGGCTATCGCGAAAATCTTCGAGCGCTTCTTTGACATCAAGCATCTCTTTTACGCTCACTTTTTCGAGACTCACTTCGCCCAGCTCCGCTTGAAGCATCTTAATGGAGGTACGAAACTTAATCAAATGAGCATCTTCAACTTCTTCGTCAAGGATTGAGCGATATTCGTTGAGCGAATGAAGCAACTCGCCCTGCTCTTTCTGCATGTACGAATTGCGATTAAGTTGGTCTAGCGTAAAAAGATATTGTCGGTAAGCCTTCTTGAACACCGTTTGATCGCCCGTAATGAAACCCGTATTAATATAGCTCAATTCAATCGCCGCATCACTGACCAGCCCGCTCGTCAACTCTTCGTCATGGCGATATTTCGAGTGGACGATGTCGCATACCTCAAAGACAACAAAGGCGATTGCGACCAAAATTAGAAAAATAATAGCTATTCCGCGGCGAGAACGAGCTAGACCGACTTCGCGATTCAGTTTGCGGATCTTGCGACTAATGCGCCAATGTTCAAGTAGGCTCTGTTTCATTGGTGTGCACTCCTAATGGCATTATAGATGAGATTCGCATAAGCAATGCGCCCTTCTGGGTTGAGATGAATGTGATCTGCATACATGAGCGACCAATTATTGTGTGCGATTTCCCACCAATCGGCAATAAAGATATTGTCGTTTTTCTCAGCAAATTTTTTGAGCGTAGCATTCTGCTTGTTGCGAATTTGCTGCGGTCCGGCATAGGCAGTCACTAGAATATATGTTTTATCATTGCCAGCGGCGTTCGTGATAGTCTGGAGCAAAGCTTCGGTGATGTTGTATTCGTTAGTGGCGAGACTAATTACAATGGTGTTTGGTAGCTTTCCTTTCGCGGAATAATTTGCAATAATGCCCGTAGCCGTAATGATGGAGCGCGATTCCTTCGCGTCGACAAAGACATCAGGTATAGTCGACTCGAGAGCCTGCTTGGCCCCTAAAGTAACCGAATCCCCGATGACTAAAACCTTAGCGTTATTTGCATTCTTCGCGCCATTGCCGTCAGCAATAACGGGTCGACTGGAAGGATCAGCAGCTAGCTTAAATTGAGCAGCGAGTATTTCTCGCACCCTGTCAGCCAAACTTGTTAGCCCCAAGTATTGCTCTGGCTCCGGCTCAACGTTCTCGTCCCCGAGCGCAGCCATCTCGCGAAGCTGCTCCGTAATACCTGAAGTTTCAGGAATTCGAATAAAGCCAATCACTGCTGGCACTAATAGTGCGACAGCTACAATCGCATAGGCCCATCGACGTTTTCTATAAAACTGGAGCATTTTTAGATGGCGCTCAACGTGCAGAGTGCAATTACAAATTATCGCCAACGCCGCGCTCACTGCGGTATTAATGGTCGCATATAGCCCGGTCGGCAAACTGGGCGGGAGCAAATTAGGCAAAAGAATAGAGAGCGGCCAATGAAATAGGTATATGCCAAAAGATAGTGCACCAAGGCGCTCAAGCACGCGCACGGCGGTGAGCGTTTTATGGCGCACACGAACATTTGGTTGCAATTTTATAATACAGGCGAGCATAATCACCGTCAGAAAACCCGTGAAGGGTAGCCCGAAAAAATACGTCATTGCGCCAGTATATTCTAGCTTGAACGAAAGGATGACAATCGTGGTTAGACTGAGGCCGAGACCGATAGCTGGAATAATTTTGGGCGTGCGCGGCGTGCGCGGTACGAGATAGTTAAATACCGCAAATGCGGCACCAAGACAAAATGCGCCCATATGCGAGTCGATGGCGAAATATGCCCGATCGGGCAATGCTAATATGCCGCCATATACCATCATTAGTAGGCTGGAGATAATTGCCAAAAAAAGAAATATTACGCCAATAACCTTAATGGCTTTGCGATGATCTTTGGTAGCCGAAACAATCCCCATTACTAGGAGGGGCGCAAGAATATATAGCTGCATTTCGAGCGCAAGAAACCACGTGTGTTGGAATAAGTTGGGCGAAATAACATTCTCGTAACTACCACCAGACAGAAGCTGAACGTAGTTTGTCGAAAAGGTTAGCGCCGCAATTGTATTTTGACGCAAACCAACAAGCACGTCGGGATGCACGAATAGCGTCAGCGCAAGCGTAATCAAAACACAGACCAGTAATGCCGGATAGATACGCAAAAACCGATTTAGCAAAAAACGACAATAGTTAACCTTGCCGTTTGCAGATTCGCGAATTAATTTACCAATAATCAAGAAGCCCGAGATAGCAAAAAAGATGTCTACGGCGATAAATCCGCCAGGCAGAAAACTGCGAAAGAGGTGATAGATAAGAATCAAAAAAATCGCAAAAAACCGAATTGAATTGATGCCCGTCAGCCACAGCATAATTAAATTATAATTATTTTTCTATCTGCTTGCGAGCATAAGTATATTCTACTAATACGGCAGTAGTGACTGATACCAAAGCTGCAATTCTTCCAAGATATATCGGTCAGTATTAGGTTGCGCTGCCAATTCCTGAATAGCCTTGATATAGGAGTTCTGGCGCGCCCTGATGCGTTGAATGCGATACTCTTCCCATTTTTGATGTTCCGATTCGGATAGCGTCTCGGCGAAGTTTCGTGCTTTATAGTGTAGTAGCAAGTCCGGCAAACGCGGATCATGGAAGTCGGGATGAAAATCCGCAAGCTCATTGATAGTTGCACGCCGTATGGCATTGCAGCGAGTTCTGTCAGTATCGTCAAGAAAGCCATCATAGAGCGCCGACTCGGGATCGACTGCTGGCGGAAATTCTTCGCGGTTCTCGTTTTCGGTGCGCATCCGTTCAATAAAATCCGGATGCGAGAGGAGCGCTTTAAGATTTCGCTCGATTCGCGATTGGTCGAGTTGGATTTTTTGCCAACCATCGCCCTGCGCTAGAACACCCAATGGGGCAACGGCCGGACAATGATTATATTTGAGCTCTTTTACGGTCGGGAAAAATTTGGGCTCTTCCTGCGCAAGTAACTCGTCAAGATTCTGACGTAGATCAAATACGAGCACATTGCCATTCTTGGCGGGCGCAATCGGATAGGCAACAGTCGTTTTTTCAAACTCGGACGAATAGCGACCAGAGCTATAAACGAATGGCGCCGGTTTATCTAGATTGATGAGCTTTTGAACAGCCTTTTTGTCGCGCATTTTAAAGAGCCAGTCATAGAGCTGTGGCTGTTTCTCCTTGATTAGACGCGTTACCGAGATGAGTGCCTCCACGTCCGAAAGTGCATCGTGAGCATGCTCGTGCGAAATACCGTTTTGCTTGGTGATTAGCTCGAGACGATTAGTAGCCTTTCCGTCTTCGGTTACGGGCCAACTAATATTTTCTGGGCGCAGTGCGCGCGTCATGCGCACGACATCGAGCAAGTCCCATCTGCTGCGGCCGTCTTTCCATTGCCATTCATAGGGATCGTAAAAATTGCGCCAAAAGGTATGGCGCATAAATTCATCGTCGAAACGAACGGAATTATACCCCATTGCAATAGTGCCGGGTGTAAAGATTTCGTCCATTACGTATTTACAAAACTCCGCTTCCGTAAAGCCATCCATCAGCGTGGACTGTGGCGTGATTTTAGTGACCATAATCGCCTGCGGGCTAGGTAAAGTATCGTCAGAGAGTTTGACGAGAAGGTTGACCGGGTCGCCTATTTGCTTCAAATCCATGTCAGTGCGGATGCCCGCGAATTGCATCAAGCGATCCTCGCGCGGATTCAGACCAGAGGTTTCAAGGTCATAGAAGAAAAATGTCTGTTTTTGATCCATGTTTTCATCTTAGCATAGTTTCGAAGGCATGAGAAAAGGCTGGGCCGTTCGCGCGAAGCGATTAGTCCAGCCGTTCTCGTCGATCACATGCACACTAGTTCGTCGCGTCAGCGCTTGCAAGATACACAAAACCGTCGACGACGTCTTCAAAGAACGCCATCACGGCAAAGATCCCACTCTCTCGTCCATTGGCAGCAAGGCGCTCCCTACGTTCCCGCTTCACTGCCCATAGGAGCAAGGCGGGCAGCTCGGTAACGGAGTACTTCTGCCTCGTGGCGACAGAGTTGCCGGCCTTCTCGAGCTCAGCAGTGACACTGAGTGCGTCTGCGACTATCAGCCACGAGACGACGCTGTTCGTCGCAACGCATACGGCGAGCCAGAGCATGCCCATCGCAGATAGTGCAATAATTACACCCCAGTCGTAGCTGTCGCCGCTATCCATGGTAAATTGGATTATACCGAAGCCATGAAAGTGACCAAACAGCACCGCTGACACGGTCGCGACCACGCTGCTCATCGCCCACAACCGCGAAGCCGAGGGGAAGATGAGCAGCATATTGGGGTACTGCAAGCGTTTATGCCTGCGAGCGAACGCCGTAGCAAGCTTGACGCATGCCGCGGAGCGCTTCGGCTTCCTCGGCTGCTTCGACGGCTGCTTTTTATGCCTACGGGCAGCGAAGTGCACCGATCTGTGCGCTACAAGATATTCGAGCGCCGCGAGTGCAAACAACAGTGACAGCTCAAACAATAACTCTTTTACCATCTCAACCTCCTTTTTTGCATTTTTCCGCATTTCCGCCAACTAGTAGATGTCTAGCGAGCAGGAATGCGGAAGCATGCGAAAAGGAGAAAAAGCCGGTTTTACATGTAATCAACTCTATAGGTGCCTATTTGCACAAACTATGGCAAATAACTATACCATTATACCACACTTCTGCTTATTAGTCAAGTGCGCTTATGCTTAAGACGACAAAAAAATGAGCCCCGGCGGGCTCATTTTAGGTTGCGTCAACATTATTTTGATGTTTCGGCTTCTTTGGTTTCTTCAGTGTTTTCTGTAGATCCCGCTTCCGGATTCGCATTGACGGTTGTACCAAGCGACTTGTAGTAGAGATTCATGAGCTCCTCGCTAGCCTTCACTTCTTCAACTTTATCGATGAGCATAATAAGAAACTTAAGCGGAGAGTTGGCTGGAATGGAATCGCCCTGCCCCTCTTCGCCGTAGCCGAGTGCGGATGGAATCGAGAGAATGCGGACGCCACCCATCTTCATGCCGACGATGCCCTGCTTCCAACCTTCAATTAGGCCGCTTTGGCCTGCTAACGGCGTTTTGAGCTCAGTTGGATTGCTAAAATCATCGAATGAAGAGTCAAAAACTTTCTCGTCGCTGAGCCAACCAATATAATATGCGGAATAGTCCGTGAAGTCTTTATCGGAAACAGTCTTGCCGGTACCAATTTTGACGTCTTCAGTCGCGAGATTAACAACGCTTGCAGCGTTGAATGACTTAACCTTATCTTTATAAGTCTTAAATTCATTGAAATATTTGTCGGAAAGCTCTTTGGCCTGTTTCTCGACTGCTGCATTATACTCGGCGAGAAGCTTGTCGTAGCGTGCCTGCTCTTCGCTGGTAAGTTTGCTGGTTTCTGTGTTATTGTCCGATGCATTAAGAACGATTCCAGCATAGAGCGCAAAAGTCGAAAATAGCATGAAGATTGCAACAATAATAATTATTAAACGTTGCTTTGGGGTCGTCTTCAAGTCGTCATTTTTAATCATATTACCTCCGTCCACCCGTTATTTTATCTTTTCTAATGCTTTCATTATATCTTGGATCTCGGACTTTTCTAAAGTTTTATCGGTGCGAGCAAAGCTTAGATGAAAGCTGACATTCTTCGTTTTGGCGCCATCGGCCTGATAGATGGACGTACATTCGATCCGATGTATGAGCTCACGCTTAGCAAGTTCGGCACGAATTTGCGCTGTTATTTCGCCAACTGGGCAGTCAAGCGGCAGAGTCAGGGTAAGGTCGCGCGCAACGGACGGAAACTGGCTGAAGCTAAAATCTTTCGCACTTACGCCCTGAAGTTCGAGGATTACGCGCAAATCTAGTTCGAAAGCGGCCGTATTGATTGGGAGCTTGAAGCTGCGCGAGATACGCTGTTTGATTTCGCCGACGTGGCCAATGAGTTTGCCGTCTGAAGTTTCGATATTCGCGCTGCGCTTCGACTCGAAGTAAGCATTGGTCTTATCTTTAGCTTCGATAAATGGCTTGATTTCGTATCCGATACCAAAAGTATCCAAGAGCGATTCGACATATTTCTTGGCAAGATAATAGCCAGCTTTCTGATCCTGAGAAACCAGCACGAAACCAAGTCTGTAGTTGTTCTGCGGGACACCATCGTCGTCTAGGCCAGCGCTACGTGAATAAACCTGATTCATCTCGAAAAGCGCGAACTTCTCGTGGCCGGCGCGCAAGTTTGCATAGGACTTGTCTAGCAAGCTCGGAACAATACTTTGGCGAATGTATTGAAGATCCGGCGAAATTGAATTGACGATTTTGTAAGAATTTTCTGGGTTTTGATTGACTTTTTTGAGCAGGTCGCCATGTACGAACGAGTAGGTCAGCACTTCATTAGCGCCACGAGCCGATAAGTGATTGCGTAAGGCAGTTTTAAGTACAAACATCTCGTTCGGATCCGAGGTAGCATGGAGTGGGAGAACTGGCGCGATATTGTCGTAACCTGAAAGGCGGCCAACTTCTTCGATGAGATCTTCCGAAATATGAATGTCCGTGCGCCAGAATGGTACGGTAGCTATGAGCTTTTTGCCCTTAGTCTCAATGGCAAACTCGACATTCTGCAAAATATCTTGAGCTTGCTTGGCGGTGAAATCAGTGCCAAGCAAACCGTTTAGCTGCGCTAGTTCTAGCTCGACTTTTTCGGCTTCTGGTGCAGTTTTCTGGCTGTCAAAAAGCGCTACGGGGTTATAGCCAATAGCTAATGCCTGCTCAGCGAAACGCAATGCAACTGGCAAAGTTTGGCCAGATGGTTGCCCCTTGGTGAATCGCGTAATTGCTTCCGAAAAAATACCATGTGCCATCTGCGTTTTGCGCAAATTGTATAGGCTAAAAGTGGCGGATTCAAGAATAATACGCTTAGTATTCTCGTCGATTGCCGTATTGGCGCCGCCCATGGCACCTGCTAACGCGACCGGAACATTATTGCTCGTAATGACAATATCGTCGGAGTTCATTTCGATTTCTTTACCATCAAGCAAAGTGAGCTTTTCGCCATCCTTGCCTGCCCGAACAATAATCTTCGGGTTTTTACTGCCGCCGACAGCGACAAACTTATCGTAATCGAAGGCATGCAACGGCTGGCCCGAGAGGAGCATAAGGATGTTAGTAAGATCAACGATTGGGTCGATTGGGCGCATGCCAGAACGTGCTAGCAAAGTATCTTGTAAAGTAAGATATTTTGGTGCCTTATTGCCATTCGGCTCCAAGACAATTGCCGTATAGCGCGGGCAAAGCTTTTCGTCTATTTCAATACCAAGCTTAATATTGGAATTAATTTCAAAATCAGCTTCGTTGCGGAAATACCAATCTTCCGTCTTAAATTTTTGACCAAGAATACCAGCAACTTCGCGCGCAAAACCGAGAATGCCAAAAGTGTCTGGGCGATGCGTGAGCGACTTGTTCTCAATGTCCAAAATAATGTCGTTCAAGTCGAACAGCTTTGCGAGATTGTCGCCCGGTTTTGCCACGGCGGGATCGAGCTCGGCGATACCGGCACGAATATCGCTAAAGCCAAGTTCATCTGCGCCAGATAACATACCGTATGAATCATATTTCTTGAGCATTTTGCGCATGCCAATTACAAATGGCTCTTCGTCATGATACGTAGTTGGAACAATTGCGCCTGGCGCAACCCAGACCGCCATCATGTCGGCATGAACATTCGGTGCACCACACATAACCTGAACTAGGCCATCATCATCGCGTACGACGTCCGTCGCTTTGCCGCCGTCATCGATTTTGCATAATGAAAGATGTGTATCGGGGATTTTTTCAGCGCTCACAACTTTCACGGCGTAGATTTTGTCGTATTTATGCGTTTCGTCAATTGCCTCTTCGACTTCAACGAGTCGAGCGCCGATGAGCTTGATGAGCTCATCGTCTGGGATATCGATTTTGACGTATTTTTTAATCCAGTTGAGAGAAATTAACATGCGAACTCCTTCAAGAAATCAAGTTTTGCGGCTTCGAAATTGCGGACATCGCCAAGGTCATAGCGCAACATAACAAGGCGATCAATTCCGCCGCCCCACGCAAAACCTTGATATTTCGTCGGGTCAATGCCGGCCATTCTGAGAACGTTCGGATGAATCATGCCACAACCGAGCATTTCGAGCCAGTCGCCGCCCTTGCCTTTGCCACCAAGTGCAGCAGGCTTTTCGATTAAGAATTCGAGGCTTGGCTCCGTGAACGGAAAGTAGCCGGGCTGAGTTTTAATATTAAGTTTCTGACCATAGTATTTCTCAAAAAATTCGCGCAAAATGCCAAGCATGTTACCAAGCGTACAATTTTCGGATACATAAACGCCCTCACATTGATAGAAGGTGTGCTCGTGCGTAGCATCAACGTCCTCATTGCGATATGTGCGGCCAGGAACTGCAACGGCTATTGCATTACCTTCGTCAAGTTTGTGCTTATGAGCTTTGAGTACGCGATTCTGCATAGTGCTAGTGTGGGCGGGAGGAATAAAACCTTCCTCAGTGCGAAACGTATCGTAACCATCGCGAGCAGGATGGCCTTTGGCAAAATTGAGACTATCAAACATGTGATACTCGTCGTCGAGTTGGACGGACTCCATAATGTCAAAACCCATGCTTTGATAAATGCTAATAACACGGTCGAGCTCAGTCATGAGCGGATGCTTACTGCCAAAATCGGCAGTGAGGAATTCTGGCGCATCGGCATTAATATCGCGCGGAGCAGTGATGTCGAGTGGCAACACTTCCTGGTCTTCTGCGGCGGCTTCAACATCGGCGATTTGCTGTAAAATTTTTTGTTTTTTGACATTTAGTTCCTTGCCAAAATCAGCCCGCTTTTCAGCTGGCATGTCTTTGATTTTGGCATATTCTGCATTGAGCTGCTTCAGCTCTGCTTTTAAATCCGAAATACTAGGCATGATACCTAGTATTTTAGCATATCTCTTATCTGTTGACTATTTAATAACGAAGATGATAACTAGCGACAAAGCCGCAAGTGCGACAAGTATGAACCAGAACCAGCTAAAACGGCCAGTTTTGCGAGTATTTTTGAGATATTCGGAATCCTCGACGAGATCTACGTCGCCATCGTCTTTAGAATTGCGACGCGAGCGTTCGCGCAAGTCGGCACTAATCCGCTCCTGCAGTTTCGATTTTTCTTCGTTCCCCTCCACCATTATTCCCACGCGAATCTCCTTTTTTATTGAACAGTTTTTATTGTAACATATTGAGCTTATCCTAAAAACCGGAAAAGGATGACTTATAGGGGCGGTATGATATAATGTTCGCATATAATATTAATGGAGAGGTAAAATGGCAACAACCAAAGCCAAAACGGCCAAGAAGTCTGGCGCCAAAAAGACTTCCACGAAGTCTAAAGCCGCAACTTCAAAGCCAAAAACTGTCAAAACAGTTGAAGCCAAAACTACCAAAAAAGCCAAGGTTACCACGGTGGATAAGGTTGAAGATCAGGCAGAAAAGGTAGCAGAGGAAAAAGTCAAAGTTATGTCCGAAAAGGCTCATCCAGTAAAGGAATTCTTTGCTTGCAAGCATGATCCCGCGGAAAATATTTTGACAATTTTTAAAGACACAAAAATCATCGGGGCAATTATCGGTGAAATCATCGGCACTGGCGTGATTGCTGGCGTCGCTTTGACGCTCGGTTTATTTAACCCGCTATACATGATTTTTGCATATCTCGGCATTACGCTCGCTATGTACGTATTGTCCGGTGCACATTTCAATCCAATCGTAACGGTTGGCATGATGGCAACTCGTCGCGTTTCAGCAATTCGTGGCGTGCTATACATCATCGCGCAAGTAATCGGTGCATGGGTTGGCTTCCTAATTATCAACGGATTCTACAATGCGGGCATCGCTTCAGGTAACATCGTAGCAGACACTACCACCCTACCGGCATTGACCGCCGCTAGCAATCTCACCGCAGCAACGGAAGGTTTCAGTTTCTTCTGGACAATCACGATGCTTGAGTTTGTTGGCGCAATCATCATTGCATTCTTCTTTGCTCGCGCACTTACATACAAGCGCAGCGCATTCACATTTGCTGCAACTGTAGCAACTGGTGTGTTTGTTGCAATGCTCTTCGCAGTCGTGATTAGCAGCACCTATCTCGGCATTCAGCAGGAGAATATCTTCATCATGAACCCAGCAGTTTCCTTTATTTACGGTTTACTGCCGGCCAGTGCCGAAGGCTTCGACGCATTAATGAACGCATTGATGCCAATGCTCGTTTCTTATGTCGCATTCCCAATTCTTGGCGGCATAGTTGGTTTCTACCTATCCGACTTTGCAACTAAACTCAGCGGCAAAGAGCTAGCAAACTAATCGTTAATCGATTCTAAAAATCCCCTTGGCGACCAAGGGGATTTTTTGTTGGCAGTCCGATTAAATTTTTCGCTTAACCAACACGACCGAGGCGTAGCAAAGCGTCGACGCTAAAGCTCCAACTATTATGAAATATGGATATATTTCTTCGTTTCCGGTATTCGGATTTACGAGCCTAACGTAGCGGTACGTAATCGTTTTCTGCTCTTCGCCGAATAAGTAATCCATATTCTCTTCCGCGACAAGTTTGTAGCCAGGAATCTCGACTGGGCGGAATTTACTTTCGTCACCAACGAAACCATCTTCCTCGTGCTCTTCTTGAATTACTTTGCCGTCTTGATCGACAAAGCGGAAGATGAGTTTGGATGGAGTTTTTATAGCAGTCTCAACACTATCCGCAGTGTCGTTAGATTTCGATTCGAGTTGAATGGTCGCCTCTGCGGTAGCCAATAATTGATCCTTGGCTTGAGCTCCGTCATAAATCAATGATACTTCATGTGTAATAGTTATATCTTCGCCGTCGTTGTAAGTATTATATTGCTGAGCCTTAGTCCAAGTAATCGTTTTTGTTTTCCTATCGTAAGCACCGCCGTCAAGTTCGGATTTTTCCTCATCAATTGGATATGGAAGCTTCATCGTAATGGTAGTATCTATATTACCAATAAAATCTTTGATATCAACGGCATAATTGACGTTATATTTTACTACTGCTGTCTTGCTGTTAATACTTTCCGGAGCAGTCAGTTTTAGATTGGAGCTAAGTTTAACATCCTTCTTTTGATAGTAGTAAGTCACAACAATAGGAGACTTATTGACTGTGCCTTTGTAATCGGTCGGTTGGCTAGAAACTAACTCATAGTCTTGGTATTGAGTCGGAATAGTAGTTAGTGGGTGAGTTTCATAGTCTTCCGTGTAATTCTTAGTTTCGACTACATCTGGAGCAATTTCGGTCGTAGTGCCTTTGAGATAATAGTGAGTAGTAATAGTGGCAGTCTTAAGCTTATAGTAGTAAGTGACAACGGTATCTCCGGCGAAAGTGCCAGACGGAGTGCCAACGGTCGAATCGTATATATGATTTGGCAGATTGTTTATATAACTAGTACTGTAATCGTCGCCGTAATTCTTAGTCGTCGTCTCGTCTGCAGAAACTTCCGTAGTAGTGCCAACTTGGTAATGATGAACGGTCAAAGTGCCGGTTTTATGAGTGTAGAAATATTTAACTGTGATATCGCTTTCGCCCACGTTGCCGGATGGCCTACCAGAAACTGAATCGTAATTATAATTATTTAAAGTTTTCTTTCCAGTCGTATACGGTGCGCCATAATCCAAAGTCTGGTTTTCGGCATCCGCCACCTCTGTTGTAGTATCTTTGAGATAATGATAGGTCGTGACGGCAGCCTGCTTGATTTTAAAGGTTACTATATGGGTACCGTTACTGGCTGTACTAACGGTCGCCGTGTAGCCCGGTACATCAGTTTTGTTTTCAACCGCGTAAGTGTATTGCGTCGTACCGTCATCGCTGTAGGCTGGAAGATTCGACCAAGTATTAGCCCAGTGATTATCTTCAGTGATGGTAGTTTCTGAACCATAATTGTTGCCGTTTTGAAGAAGTTGGATTTTTACATTGTTTGGGCGTGTGTCGTTTGGATTATCCGAATCGTCCCAAATAATAGAAACTGATTCAGATTTTGTTTGACGTTGCCACTGCGCCGTATAAGTCGCTTCGCCCGTAACTATATTGGATACACTTGGCGACCAACCCGTAAAAGTCCAACCCGTGACAGGAATAATTTGCGCAGTAGTTGGTTGAGGCGTTGTTGAGCCGTAATATTGTTTGTTAAAGACGATGTCCGAGAAATTACCATGCGCTCCAGCTTTATAAGTAATAGTGAAGGATTCTTTTTCGTTAGTAGCATAAGTAGTAACGCCGGCGTCATTTGGCATCGTAAAATCAGTGATGACGGTATTCATAGCTTCATCGGAATAAAGCTTAAAGGAATTAGTAAGATAATGATCGGCGAAACTAGTTTGAACCCAGCGATATTTAGCGCCCGGCTCTAGGCTAAGAATCTGAATAGAGCCGTCATCGCCTGTAGTTTTGGCGGCACCAGCCACGTCTTCCCAGACAGTTCCGTTTTGCACCTGAAGCTTAAGATTAACGTCTGCGATTGGGAGTTTGGTTGCAGCATCGCGCAAATAGAGCTTAGCTTCGCCCTTTACTTCAGAAGAGGCTTTACCGACAACGAGAGCTGAATTCGCAGTTTTCTGCATGACTTTATGCTCGCCGTCCGCTGTGTCCCAAGAGAAGGTTGCCGTATTAGATAGCGGCGTTTCAATGCTTGCTTGCGGATAATTTACATAGAATGAAATGGCGTAGAATACGACTGCACCACCAACGATATTATCGCTGCCTGTAATGTTATCAATCGCACCGCCAATATTTGTGGTAGCAAAAGGATATGCGGCATTCGCCATTGCGCCCATGGTTGCATAACTGGAATTCTGCGCTCTTAGTGCGTCACTATATGTTTTCGAGCTAGGCTGAGAGCCCAAGTTCATCACGAGCGTTAATCTCCTAGTATCCGGATCTCTATAAGTACCCCACTCTAGCTCATTCAAGCTAGCTTTATATTCTTCATAACTTTGACCGTCAGCTTGCCGTTTTTCCGTAAATAGGCTCTTCATATTAGCTTCTAGCCCGAAACTGGCGGCACCAAGGCTCCCGTCTGTCCAGTTCCTAGGTAAAGTAACGCGAGCATTAATATTCGTCATATCAATAGAGGTAACATTTTCATCAAGCGGATCTTCGACAATGAGATTAGAAATCCTAGCATTACTGCTTAGTGCGACTTGCCCCTCTCCTCGATATAACTCATTGATGGTGACCCCAGGTGAATAAAAGCCCCAGGCGGTTCTATTGTTGCTTCTACTGCTAGTAGTCTTCACTGGATCGTCGGACGCGCTGCCTATAGTTGGGCTTCCTGGCACTAAGATTTGGAGAGTTATATTACCTACAGTAACAGGAACAACCATATCGTCCCTCCAAATACCACCAATAGTGACATTGCGCGGAGTAGTTAACTCACCTTCAATACTAGTCTTGCCTACAGCCGCATTACTAAAAGTAATTACACCCTTACGGCTAGCAATCTTCCACTCGCCAATTTTTTCACCGTTTTGGTCAATGATTGCCTGAGATGCCATGTTTGGGATACTAACATTACGCGATGTTGCTGACGCACTGTTATTAGCCAACGGGAACGTTACCGTATCGCCACTAGCAAGCGGCGTTGATGATTCATATTTCCATTTAAACTTAATTTTAAAATAACTCGTTGAGCCTGGAGAAATACCGCTCGTCGAACTGAGCTCTACCGTTTCAGCATCGTCTTTATAGGCATGAGCCTCAGTAATGGTAAGATTTCCGGATACGTCGGCAGCAGAGGCCTGTAACTTCGCGCTAGCAAAGAAAGCTAAGCTAAAAATAGCTAGTGCAAAAAATGGAATAAACTTTAAGTATTCATTTTTTCTACGGCGAAAAATGCGCATTTAACCTCTCCAATCATATAGCGCCTCGCTCAAACTATATTTTTATATGTTTATTTCTCACAAACCACTTATGACTATATTACTCTAATTATAATATAATTGCAAAACCTTCGAGTATTCCTTGCCCCCGTAATTATTAAACGACATTTACGAGCCGTACGGAGACGAATTAGAAGGCTGGGGCGTAATTCCATTGCATGGCAACCTAGCAAAATTAAATGACTATCAATAAAAAATATCCTCCTAAATGGAGGATATTTTTATGAGTTTATTAATTACTCAGTAACACCAAGCTCGATGCGCTTGAATTGTTTGACGTTGATATTTTCACCAGTCTTAGCGATAGTCTCTTTGATCAAATCAGCAACAGTTTTCTTATCGTCGAAAATGTATGGTTGGTTCATCAAAACACGATCAGCAAAAGCTTTGGAAACTTTAGAAGCAATAATTTGCTCTTTTTTGTCGGCAGGTTCTTTGCCGGTAAGAGTCGCTTCAGCTTCTTTCTTGGCTTCTTCCATCTTCTCTGCTGGAATATCTTCTTCGGAAACCCATTGTGGATTCATGCTGGCAACTTGCATAGCAAGCTTGTGTGCAAGATCAATGAATTCGTCAGTTTTTGCAACGAAAGACGTTTCGCAGTTGACCTCGATGATTGCGCCAATACGGCCACCATGAACGTAAGATTCAATGACGCCTTCGCGGGTTTCACGATCGCCGCGCTTCTCTGCTTTGGTGAGGCCTTTTTTGCGCATTTCAGCAAGAGCTTTATCGAAATCGCCTTTAGCCTCAACGAGGGCCTTCTTTGCGTCAGTCAAACCAACGCCGGAAAGCTCTTTCAGCTTCTTAATAAGCTCGATGCTGATAGCTTTGGCTTCGCCAGCTACTTCTTTTGCGCTTTTTTCTTTCTTCGTAGCCATTATATTACTCCTTTTAGTTTTAATTATTTAGTGCTTTTGGCTTTGCCTTCTTTGATGGCAGCGGCGCAATAGTCAAGGACAAGTTTGACGGACTTAATAGCATCGTCGTTGGCCGGGATCGGATAATCAATACCGGTTGGGTCGCTATTAGTGTCGACAATAGCGAAAACTGGAATATTGAGACTTTGTGCTTCCTTTACGGCATTCTTGTCTTGAATAGTATCGGCGACAATAATTGCGACTGGTTGCTCAGTTATATCTTTGATGCCACCGTAGCGCTCGTTGAGATCGTCGATCTCTTCCTGGTAGCGCTGAACTTCGAGCTTGCTGTAGCGCTTCTCGAGTTCACCGGAAGCCATGCGGCGCTCTAAATCTTTGAGCTTGCGGATCTGCTTGTTGATAGTCTCGACATTAGTAAGCATGCCGCCAACCCAACGTACAGTAACATATGGCATATCGACAGACTCGGCGATTTCCTTGACGGTATCTTTCATCTGCTTCTTAGTGCCGACGAAAAGAACTTTCTTGCCACCAGCGACGCGGCGGCTAAGCTCTGGTAGGGCATTGTCGAGAGCTTCGACAGTCTTTTCGAGGTTGATAATATGAGCGCCCTGGCGCTTGCTATGAATATATGGAGCCATCTTTGGGCACCAGCGGCTGGTTTTGTGACCAAAATGCGCACCGGCGGCAAGGAGCTCCTTGATATCTGCTTGTACAGGCATTATACCTTTCTCCTTCGCTCGTAACTCCTACGAGCTGATTCGTTATTTTTTATTACTTGACTATTTTAGCATATTCTCCCTAGAAAAGCTAGGACTTTATGTCTACAGTTGCAATAATTGCAAGTTTGTGGTATAATTATGGTAGTTGCGCAAACTGCTCACATAGGAGGTGGAAGATGGAGTCAAAATTCACTAAAGTTTTGCGATTGGCACAGGCGCCCAACTGGGATCAGAAAGCAAACAAGAAAATCCCGATCTGTACGGGTAAGCAGGCAGAAAACGGCTTTGCTATCAGGACCGAAGAGCTGGAAAGGCTCTGCAGGAAACACCCCGATAAACTGTTCGTGCCGGCGGGGCTCGTTGCTGATATCCTGCACGACCGCAGAGGGGTTCTCAGTACGATTCGGAAGACGCGAGAGCAGAGACGTAGGGACGCAGCGCTCTTCGAGGCAATCTTGAAAGGACAGGACGGCTGCGAAAGAAGAAAGGACGGATGCATCATCCTGTATCCCAGCAAGATCCGCGAGATCAGACATGCGATTGGACTGAAATAATGTTCAATCGCTACGATGCAAAAATCTAGCGCAACAAAAAACGGGTCGCACCAACCATGGAGCGGCCCATTTTTCATTTTTTACTTTTCGTAGGCTTCTAGCGTGACATTGACGACTTTTTCTTTGCCATCGCGCAGAAGTGTAACTTGAATTGTTTCGCCAACTTTGTACTCGCCGACGAGCGTAGAGATTGAGCCGGCATGGCCAACTTCAATATTGCCAATTTTGGTTATGACGTCTCCGTTTTTGATGCCTGCTTTATCGGCTGGGCCATCCTTTACAATAGCATTGCTACGAGAAGAGCCTTCGCTATAAACATATGCACCTTGCTTGACTGGTAATTTGTATTCCTTGGCCACTTCTGGAGTGACTGTAATATAGCTGAGGCCGATGTAGGCACGTTCTGCCTTGCCATCTTCTTGGATGCGCTTAAGCATGCCCTTGACGGCAGAGATTGGAATCGCGAAGCCAAGCCCTTCGGCGGAGGTGGAAGTGGCGGTGTTGATGCCGATTACATCACCGGCGGCATTGACGAGTGGGCCGCCAGAATTGCCTGGATTAATTGCGGCATCGGTCTGGATCATATCGGTAAGATATTCGACGTTACTTCCATTAGAATCGCCAGCCTGGACCGAGCGGCCAGTACCGCTAACGATACCCTGCGTGACGCTGTTTTGATAGGCGCCGAGAGCATTGCCGATGGCAAGAACAGGTTGACCGACTGCCATCGTCTTAGAATCACCGAGACTAATAGTTGGCAAGTTGCTAGCGCCATTTATTTTAAGGTAAGCTACATCATTGAGTGGATCAGTGCCGACAAGTTTGACGTTGTCGTAAGTATCGCCGTCGTCGGTAATGATGCTAATTTTGCGCGAACCATCAACGACGTGCTTATTGGTGATAACGTAGCCGTCCTTCGATACGATCATGCCAGTGCCAGCTGACTGCGTGACACTGCCTACGCCGTAGTAGCTTGAGGAATAGCCTTCACTAACAATAGAGACGACCGCCGGGGTGACTTTACCTGCAATGGAGGCGATAGATGTCGATTCAAACTCGACCGAATTACCAGTGTAATAACCATCGGAGCTAGCGGTAGTAACAACGGTTGGTTCTTGCAGAGATTTGTATAAGGCGACGCCACCAATAGCACAACCGGCAATACCTATAAGTAGGCCAAAGATTGCAATTCCGATGGCTGCCCCACTGCCGGATCGCCTGCGCGGTGCGCCAACTACTGGCACCTCTTCCGTCTTGTTTGATGTATTCTGTGCGGATGAACGATAGTTACGCCAATCGGTAGCGTTGTTAGCCGAAGCGTTATGGCTAAGGTTGTTCGAATTCCCACTCTCCATTAATTCTCCTTTCCTTAAATATTGAAATTAGGCACTGAATATACAAATATCATCAGAACCATAACCAAAGCTGAAAATATCGCCGGCGCCAAAATATCATCGGCGCGAATTTTGCCATCGTGACGAATTGCCGACTTGTAACCGCGCGCAAACACAAAAAGCATAATTGTGGCGGCGATTGGATATTGTGGGACTGCGAGTGAAGTAATAAAGCTACTGCTATCAATGCCACGGCCGATTCGATAAGTGATAGTCCAGTGATAAAAGATCCAATACAACTCCGCCATCATCATGCCGAAAATGAAAGTGGTGATAGTAAAATCATGGTCGTCGCCCTGCACGAGGACATGGCGAGTGGCGCTGTAGCCAATAATGAAGCTAATAACTACTCCAATAACTGGGTCTAGCCGAGCCGTAATAAGGGCGAGCGCAAAAGCCCCGAAGAAGATTGCGAAGAGCGCCTGAATCTCAGTGGCACGAGTGGTGCTTTGTGGCTTTATTGCTACTAACCAAGTCATATAGATAATCGTGAGAACAATTTGCCAAAAGTTTGGCGAGACGCCAACCGGATTAGCCAGGTAAACGAGCAAAACGAGACTTAGACCAACGACAAAATCAACAAGATTAGCCTTAATATTCAACCACCAATAGCGCGGACGCACGGCAACGACGCGCCATTTTGAGAGGATTACTAGCAAAACAGCAAAAACCCAGTTAGCGCTAATCACAGTTAATGCGGTAGTAGCCGCAGCTAAACAAATATTCAAAACGATGTGCGTCACAGTGCCAAGAGCATTGCGACCACGCCTCAACATGACGTAATCTGCCATACTCGTATAATTTTAGCACGAAACAGCGTTTTTCTGCCACTTATGCTAAAATATCCTGTATGGAACAGAAACCCACTTTCGGGCAAAAATACCCTGCGCTCAAAGATATTTTGAGCTTCTTGGCTTTTGTAGGCGCCGTAGCATTGGGCACTTTTATTTTGAATAGCTTCATATTCCGTAGCTATAACGTGATTGGCGGCAGTATGGAGAACACTCTTCAGTCCGGCGACCGCGTAATAGTTAACCGTGTGCCAGTAAGTATTGCACACTTCAATGAGCAGGAGTATGTGCCTGAGCGCGGGCAGATTATCGTATTTGCGAATGGCGGTAGCAGTAGTATGACCAATTGTGACCCGATGGAGGGGGTCACCGATCAGTACATCATCAAACGCGTGATTGCTTTCCCTGGCGAGCGCGTCATGTTGGAAGACGGGGTTTTGACGGTTTATAACGATGAGCATCCGGAAGGATTTAATCCTGACCTAGAAACGCGCAAGTCAGCAACTGATGGACCAAAAGAACATATATCTGGCTCGATTAATATGATTGTGCCAGAAGGAGAATTATTCGTCTCTGGCGACAACCGTGAAGGTTCGAATTCTTACGATTCGCGCAACGGCCTAGGCACAGTGCCGTATTGTCGAGTAGTTGGACCAGTAGTTAGCCGGTTATACCCATTTACTTCAATGCGATTCTTTTAGAGGCTATTCTTCTAGTAGCGGACGATTGACGACTGATGGCTCGATGCTCGGCTCGCCTGTCGTGATTTTTATAACATCTTTGTCGATTTGGGCGAGAGATTTATATGCAGTATTGTAATGATTAACTGTAGTGCCGAGCGAGGCTCCCAATTTGCCCATGTAGGTATCAAAAGTATTGATATGCTGGCCAAGTTTGGCGACGCGCGCCTGAATCTCGGCCGTATCTTTCTCGATTTCAAGGCTGCGTAGACCTTGTAGAATGGTCTGGAGATAAGCCATGAAGCTGGTCGGGCTAACGATGATGACCTTTTTGTCACGATAAGCATATTCAATGAGGTCGCGTTCAGTGCCGGAAGTACCGACTTTATTGATGAGTAGATCGTAATAAAGGCTTTCAGACGGGATGAACATGAAGGCGAATTCCATAGTCTTCTCTGCGGGACGAATGTATTTAGCGGTTTCATCAATGCGCCCCTTGAGGTCGTCGCGCACTTTCTTCGCAAAGTTGGCGCGCTCGGTTTTGTCTTTGGCTGCGACCATACGGTTGTAGTTTTCGAGTGAGAATTTAGAGTCGATGGGGAGAATTTTACCCTTATCGAGCAAAACAACCGCATCGACAATTTCACCATCCTTAAACCTATATTGCAGGGAGTAGGACCCGACAGGTAACACATTGCCGAGTACTGTATCGAGATAATATTCACCAAAAACACCACGTTGCTTAGGGTTCTGCAGGACTGACTGAAGGGTCTTGAGCTCATCGGCGACCGATTCGACGTGTTTATTGGTTTCATTAATAGTGGCAAGTCGCTCTGATATTTCGGCGATTGTACGCTTACTGTCGCGCATCTGACGGCCAGATTCGGTCAGTTGGCGCGAAATCGATTCTTGAACACGCGTGTTGTTATAGTCGATCTTGCGATTGACCGCTTCGTTCATATGGTCAATTTTATCCTGCGTGCGCTTGTTTTCGCGATCGATTTTTTCGTCAAGGCTACGCGAGAGGCGACCGATTTGGAGAGACAACACGATAATTGTTGTGAGAAATACAACGACAAGAATAACAATGGCAATGACTAAACTAATATCCATAAGGATTATTATACTATATTTACTGGTACCAATCTGAATGCGGGAACGGGTTCGAGAGTGCTTAGCATTCTAGCACGAGAAACCCCCGGCCTACGCTAATGCGCAATAGCCGGGGGCTTATGGTGAGGGGAGAAACGGACGAGGCGGTTACTGAATGATCGCCCCAGGCTGGTAACGGATCAACTTTTCGACCCAGTACCTAGTCCGCGCGCCTCGCCCCGTGTTGAAGACCACGGCGCGAACTTCAGCGTTACTACGCCTGACGGTTTCCGCGTTGAACAAAACGAACCTGCCAGCGCATCCTTTTGCCGCAGAGACGCCGATTGCGTACTGACTTTCTCCATCGTCGGGATGAATTATGGCAACACAAATCCCGTCGATTTCTTTTGCTTTTTCGATGGCTTCGGCCATGGAATCGGGGACGTTTTCGGGATACTCGTATCCCATCTCCCAATATTTGGGATAGATGCAGAATTCATCGGGCCTGAAGCCGTCAAAATCGGATATTTTCTTCATTTCGACCATATTTACCTCCTTATTAAACGGTCGATCTGGGGCGATATTCAACCCTCTGATCGTACCAGTATCTGGTCAGAGCTCCGCGTCCTGTGTTATAGGTTATGGCCCTAATGCCCGTATTAGTATATACGGGCGCAGCGTTAAAGAGCTTCAGGTGGCCACCACACCCTATAACATATTCGCCGAGTTCATCGTTTACGACGACAATACATATGTCGTCGACCGTAGCAGCTTTCTCCTGCGCCATCAGCAGCAGGGTTTCGGACGGATACTCCTCGACATCCCGATATCCCCAGCTAGACGGAGATATGCAGAATTCATCGGGGTCATACCCTTCCAGGTCTTTGATTCTGACAGCTCTGAAGGTAGCATTTGCGATTGACATATTCTCCTCCTTCGATTGGTGCTCTTAAAGAATTAAAGGGCTTTTCCCTACACCAATGCGTGCTTCATGAGCAGCATTCCGACAATAATCTTTACTATCGGGACGCTGCCCACGAAAACATGGCGAAACAACCGTTTCTCCCTACTTGATAATGCACTATTAAGCTAAAGCTTAATTATCAAACTGTATTATAGCACATGTGTCCTATTTTGTCAAGTATAGCGTGTTCTCTGCGGGCAAAAATACCTCCGGGGTATGCGGAGGTATTTTCCTTGATGGTCGTTAGATTATTTGTCTACAACTTCACCTTCGACGGTGTCGCCATCTTTATTGTTCGAATTGCTATCATCCTTTTTGGCATCTTCGGAAGCTTGCTGATACATCTTTGCGCCAATTGGCATAATGGCATCGTTGAGTGCCTTAGTAGCTTCTTCGAGCTTATCTTTGTCTTCGTCGTATTTCTCAAGTGACTCTTTCGCCTCGGCGACAGCCTTCTTGATAGTCTCTTTGTCCTCGTCGGAGATTTTGTCTTTATATTCATCCGGCATTTTCTCGGCCTGATAAATTGTATTTTCAAGATGGTTCTTTGCCTCAATGGCCTCTTTCTTCTTCTTGTCGTCAGCGGCGTGCGCTTCAGCATCGCGTTGAGCTTTCTCGATATCTTCTTTGCTCATGTTGCCAGAGTTCGTAATAGTAATACTCTGCTCTTTGCCAGTACCCTTATCCTTCGCGGTCACATTCAAGATGCCGTTAGCGTCGAGGTTGAAAGTAACCTCAATTTGCGGAATACCGCGTGGAGCTGGAGCAATGCCGTCAAGAATGAAACGGCCGAGAGATTTGTTATCCTTGGCGAACTCGCGCTCACCCTGAAGAACATGGATTTCTACCTGTGGCTGGTTATCTGACGCGGTGCTAAAGACTTCTGACTTGCTGGTCGGAATCGTAGTATTGCGATCGATTAACGGAGTGCGGACGCCGCCCATGGTTTCAATACCGAGCGTGAGTGGAGTAACATCAAGCAAGAGAATATCTTTAACATCACCAGCAAGTACGCCTCCCTGGATTGCTGCACCTACAGCAACAACCTCGTCCGGGTTAACGCCTTGCATTGGATCCTTGCCAAAGAGCTTCTTGACGCGCTCAACGACAGCTGGCATACGAGTCATGCCACCAACCATGACGACGTCAGCAATGTCGCTAGTTTTGAGGCCGGCATCGTCGAGGGCTTTTTTGACTGGTCCATCGAGACGGTCAAGTAGCGGTGCCACGAGCTCTTCGAGCTTGGCGCGCGTCAATGTTAGTTCGAGATGCTTTGGACCATCAGCGTCAGCGGTAATATATGGCAGATTAATATCCGTCTCTGTGGCGCTAGAAAGCTCTTTCTTGGCCTTCTCTGCTTCGTCTTTGATGCGCTGCATAGCTGCGGCATCCTTACGGAGGTCAATATTGTTTTCTTTAGCAAACTCGGCCAGGATATAGTCGACGATTTTGTTATCGAAGTCTTCGCCACCGAGGTGAGTATCGCCGTTAGTTGCCTTCACTTCAAAGACGCCATCACCCAGTTCAAGGATGGATACATCGAAGGTACCGCCACCTAGATCGAAAACGACAATCTTTTGATCGCTATTCTTCTCGAGGCCATAAGCCAGAGCGGCAGCAGTAGGTTCCGGAATAATACGCTTTACTTCGAGACCGGCAATCTTACCTGCATCTTTCGTAGCCTGGCGTTGAGAATCGTCGAAATAGGCCGGGACAGTAATAATAGCCTCGGTAACCTTCTCGCCCAAGAAAGCTTCCGCATCGGCTTTAATTTTGGAAAGAATCATCGCGGAGACTTCCTCTGGGGTCATTTCCTTGTCGCCAAGCTTGACAGCGACGCCAGCGCCTTTCTTTACGATTTTGTATGGCAAGATGCCAAGGTCGTCTTGGACTTCCTTATCTTCATACTTACGACCAATTAAGCGCTTGATGCCATAAATGGTATTCTCTGGATTAGTCACACGCTGACGCTGTGCGACCTTCCCGACTAGACGATCGCCTTTCTTAGTTACTGCTACGACCGACGGTGTCGTGCGATCGCCCTCGCTGTTTGTAATAACCTCAGGCTTACCAGCCACCATGTAGGCAAACGCCGAGTTGGTGGTACCGAGGTCGATGCCGATTATTTTACTCATGTGGATTTATCCTCCTTGAATTATATACGAATTTATGTTTTAGCACTCGCACCTTTGGAGTGCTAAGTTGACCTAATTGTAGCGCGTTGGCACTCGCGTGTCAAGTCTGCCAGACAGGGGTGATGGAGTGTTTTTTGCAGATTTTTTGCTGAATGACAATCCGCAAAGCGCTAATGAAAAAACGCATGATAAGATAGTTATATATGTTCACTTCGGGCACGCTGCAGTTGATTGCGATTATTACAATGCTGATAGACCACATCGGCTTTTTTCTTTGTGGCGATAACCTAGCCATGAGACTAATCGGCCGTTTTGCGATGCCGCTATTCTGTTTTATGCTCGCAGAAGGTTTTCTGCATACCAAAGGGAAACGTTGGGCATATTTTGGGCGCTTAGTTGCCTTTGCTTTTATATCACAGCTACCTTACGATTTATTGCATCAACCATCGTTAACTGCCATGCCAAACTTAAACGTGATGTTTACACTGGCGACTGGTTTTGCGGCGATGGCAATAATTGAATCCGGCAGTTGGTCAATGATCTGCCTGCCAATCCTATTCGTTGTAGCAGAATATTTTCATATGGATTACGGCGCATATGGGGTTGCAATGGTTGTAGGTTTTTATCTGTCCTCAAAACTCTTCAAGAAGAAAAAATACCAAATCTGGCGTTGGGCGACCTATACAGCATTGCTTTTTGTCAGCACGGCAATTTACGTAACAACAGAGCGAAAGCCCGTGCAACTATTTGCCATAACGGCCATTATTCCGATTATTCTCTATAGCGGCAAGCTAGGACGAAGATTGCCAAAATGGTTTGGCTACATCTTCTATCCGGCGCATTTAATGATTATTTATCTAATAAGTGATTTAGTTCTTCTCTAGAATTGCTAGAGTTGCACGAAGGCGAAGCGTGAAGTCCGCATGCGCTTCGGCAAATTCATTGACAGCCTTGGCGACGCCTGGCAAGTCGGCATTACGATAGTCGTGGACGATAATGGTACCACCCTTAACAAGATGTGGAACGACTTTTTCGAAGCTGACTTTAATAGATTGATAGAAGTCGCCGTCTAAAAGCGCAAACGCAATTTGGCTCGGTAAGTCAGAATCTTCAAGCTGATCAAACCATTTCTTGACAATGACTGGCTCGGGAAGGCTATGCTTTTTGAACTTATGGGCAACCGTTTCAGGAGAAACACGTAGCTCGCCAGCCTTAAAGCGCCAGCCGGATGCGGATTGGTCCTCGGCGGTTTTCTCCGGCAACCCCTCAAATGAATCGTAGAGATATAGCCATTTATCTGGCGAGCTCTTGAGCGTTTCGGCGAGCAAAACCGACGTATCGCCAGCATAGCAGCCAAATTCCACAACGTCGCCGGGAAGCAATGCGGCCTTTGCGAGCTCCTGCAAAATAACGTCTGTTTCTTTGGTAGAGATTTGGAGGTCAGACATATTAGTTAATAAACTCTATGTCTTTCATGAGCTTACCAAAAGCGTCATAGAATTCTTCGATAGTGCCAGAATTATCTACATAATAATCGGCGATGGCGATTGGGCCACCCTTCTCTAGATTCTCAATCTCAGTGCGATCGCGCTCGGCCACTTCCTGCGCGGTGAGTGGGCGCTCCGGGCGTTCGGCGAGACGTTTGCGACGCAAGGCCTTCGGAGTAACAATCGCCACAACTGTCATCTCGGTAGGAAATTCCTGGCGTAGAACTTTGTATTCGGTCCAACTATAAAGACCATCTAATACTATACGCTTTTGTCCTGCCTCGATTAGTTTTTTGGCATCTTTCACGATGCGCTTAACGACGAAATCCTTACCTTCTTTTTCGCGCAAGCCCTCCCGCATCATTCTTTCGTTCTCGGGGTTAATCTCAAGATTTGCCTCTTTGAGTGCATTTAAGATCACGCCACCAAAATACACTTTCGGAACGTTGCGCTCGGTTAAGTAATCCACCGCCGTAGACTTGCCGCTGCCACACATGCCGACAATAGCCACGAGTTTGATATCTTTATCTTTTTCCATCAAGGTTATTATATCAGATGGCGCCAAGTACATGCGACCAAAGCTCATCGACGACAGATTTATTCATATTGCCGACAGCGGCGAGACCAGAAATACCAGACTGCATAAACTCGCGCGCAAGACTGACGATGGTGCCCTTGTCGATAGCGTCAATCATCTTTGGCGCTTCGCTGAGCGGCTCGTAAGTGTTAGTCGTAATGTATTCGCGCATATAATAAGTGCTAATCTGATCAGCTGTTTGAGCGAGCATCTGATGGCGGCCGAGGGCGTAGGTTTTGGCGGCCTGGATATCTTCTTCTTTGATGTCGCCATTAATGACGCGCACCAATTCGACGGCAATAAGATCAAATAGCTCGCCGGCGTTCTCAGAGTTGACCTCGCCATCAAAGTCCCAGGTACTGCTCCACTTGTCGTTATCGGCATTGGAGCCGATGCCATAGACAATGCCGCGCCTACGGGCGGCGCCGAGAATTTTGCTGCTCATCGTACCGGTAAGAATGTGATTAAGGCAGCCCATGGCATATTGCTCTTTAGGCTCAAGCGGGCGCTGGATAATAAACGAAAAACCAAAACAAACATTTGCGGCATCCTTACGGCGAATAAGAACTGGATTAGTGCCAACATAAGTACTAATCGGTACTTCCATTTTCTCGCCAGGCTTCAAATCCCAGTTTTCGAGCATGCTAATGATTTTGCGCTTGCGCCCACGTAGGCTACCGGTAATAATAAACTGCATGTTTGCGGCCGTATGGGTGCGACGATGATGTTCGCGTACGTCTTTGAGCTCGATATTATTAATCGTCTTAAGACGCTCGGCGTAGGTCAGAACTGACTCACCTAACTCCTGTTGGAGCTTTGGCCAGATAAGGCGCGAATAATCGTTTTGATAGCCAGTAAGCTCAGAACGCACATTGCCTTTTTCGCTGTTCAGCTCTTCCTCATTGAAGCGCGGTTTAGCAATAGCAAGCTCTTGGAGTTGTAAAATACGATCCCATTCAAAATCAGCACATTCAGCCTCATAGGCGATAAAGTTATCAGAGGTCCAGGCGTTATGATAGGCGCCATTCTTCGTAAACTCTGCCTCGTAGGCTTGTTCGTCCTTGAATTCTGCATTGCGGCCGAAGGCCATATGCTCCATCAGGTGAGCTACTTCGTAAATCTCTGGTTTTTTGACGAATTTATTGCCGGCACGAAAAATAATCTTGATATTAATTACGGCCGAACCGGGGGCATCAATTAAAAGACCGCGGGCACCGTTTTCAAGATGTACTTCTTCGATTGAATGTTTCATACTCTGGTTATGCTTGACTTTTCCAACAAAATGTGATACGATATGACTATCGCTGAGATGCGGCCCGTATTGGTCGCATCTCTTTTCTTTGGTATTAGTGGCGGCCTTTTTTCTTGTTTTGGCGCGCTTTTTTCTTACTTTTGCGAGCTTGATTGCGCTTTGCATTCCGATTAGTGTTTTTGCCCGTTGCGGCGACGGGGCGGCGCTCAGCAGACTTGCTGACACCATGTTCGTCTTTGGTGAATTCGCTATCAAGATTCTTCTCGCCAGCGGAGATTTCATTGACGCCTTTCTCGGTGGCGGAATCGGCCATCTTGGTGAGCTCAGTCTCATACTTATCGTCGGAGACCTCGGCAACCTCTTGAGGCTTGATCGATAGCAGTATATGCATGACTTCTTCACGCAAAGAACGTTGGAGGCCATCGAAGAGCTTTTGGGATTCGGCGCGGTATTCTACGAGCGGGTCGCGTTGGCCGACGGAGCGCCAGTGAATGCCTTCGCGAAGATGTTGCATATTTTCGAGGTGCTGCATCCAAAGCGTATCGAGTACATTGAGGTAAACTTCGCGCTCAATCTTACGCATGGTTTCTTCACCAAATTCGAGTTCTTTGTCGCGATACATTTCTTCGACAGCAGCGAGAGCGAGGCGATTACGATCTTTCTCGCTACGAGTGAGACCAATAGTATCAATTAGATCATCGTCAAGATCGAAGACGCGCTTGAAGTTTTCGGCAAACTTCTTGTTGACACGGGAGCTAAACTGAACCAATTCAGCAATCTCTTCTTTGTAGAGACGGCTAATCTCTGGGCGAATATTATCGCCATCGAGAATCTTGCGACGCATGGTATAGACAACCTTGCGGTGACGGTTAATAACGTTATCGTACTGAACAACGTTCTTGCGGGAATCGAAGTTGAAGCCCTCGACGCGTTTCTGAGCTTGCTCAAGCGTCTTACTAATCGTGCGGTTGCGGATTGGCATATCGTCATCAATGCCGAGGCGCTGCATCAAAGCAGCAATGCGGTCGCCCTGGAAGATGCGCATAAGGTCATCCTCGCAGCTGACGAAGAACTGAGTGGTGCCTGGATCACCCTGGCGACCACCACGACCACGGAGCTGGTTATCGACACGGCGAGAATCATGACGAGCCGTACCAATCACAACGAGGCCGCCGAGCTCAGCTACGCCTGGGGCTAGCTTAATGTCGGTACCACGACCAGCCATGTTGGTCGCAAGAGTAACGGCGCCTTTTTCGCCGGCTTTGGCAATAATTGCAGCCTCGCGTTCATTGTTCTTTGCGTTTAAAATCTCAAATGGAATCCCCTCTTTTTCGAGGTAAGCCGCAATCATTTCGTTGTTTTCGATAGAGTCAGAACCAATGAGAACAGGTTGGCCTTTTTCGTGATACTTCTTAACCTCATTAGCAATAGCCTTAAGCTTAGCGGCCGTTGTGCGATAGATGAGATCGTCTTTATCGACACGAATAATTGGCTTGTTCGGTGGAATCTGTACCACATCGAGAGCATAAATCTGCTGAAATTCCTCAGCCTCGGTGAAAGCCGTACCGGTCATACCGGAAAGCTTGCGATAGAGGCGGAAGAAGTTCTGGAAGGAAATGGTAGCAAGAGTCATAGATTCTTGGCGAACAAGGACGCCTTCCTTAGCTTCGATAGCCTGGTGCAGACCTTCATTATAGCGGCGCCCCTGCATGAGGCGACCAGTGTGCTCATCGACAATAATAACCTCACCAGAGTTAGTAACAACGTAGTCCTTATCGCGCTTGAAGAGCGTCTCGGCACGGAGGGCCTGCTCAAGGTGATAAACGATGCGAGTATTCTCGGTAGAATAAAGAGTTTCAACACCGAGGATCTTTTGAACTTTCTCGACACCCTCGTCGGTGAGAGCGACCGTGCGGCGTTTTTCGTCAACGATATAATCTTCGCTAGAAAGCTGAGCGCAAACCTTAGCGAATTGATAATAGCTTTCTGGATTGTCGGCGGCCGGCGCAGAGATAATTAGCGGCGTGCGCGCCTCGTCGATTAGGATAGAGTCAACCTCATCAACAATGGCATAATTGAGCTCACGCTGGCGGAGATATTCGGCGTCTTTGACCATGTTGTCGCGAAGATAATCGAAGCCGAACTCGTTATTAGTACCATAAGTGACATCACAATTATATGCCTCTTTGCGAGTGCATGGCTTGAGGTGGCGCATGCGCTCATCATCGTGGTCTTCGTTGACATATTCTGGGTCGTAACAGAAGCTAGCCTCATTAATAATGACACCAACCGATAGGCCAAGCCAGTTGTAGAGTTTGCCCATCCAGCCCGCATCGCGCTGGGCGAGATAATCGTTGACCGTAACAACATGAACACCGCGGCCAGTAAGAGCATTGAGGTAAACCGGAAGAGTTGCAACGAGGGTTTTACCTTCGCCGGTCTTCATCTCGGCGACATTGCCTTCATGAAGAGCAATACCACCGATGAGCTGAACATCGAACGGACGAAGCTTGAGGACGCGGTCGCTAGCCTCGCGGACGAGTGCGAAAGCCTCTGGCAAAATAGTATCCAATGCCTTAGCATCGTCCTGGACTGGTTTTTTCTTAGCGGCTTTCTTTTGCTTCTTGTCTTTTTTGTCGCCCTTCTTCTCTTTTTCGGACTTGAGCTTCTCGAGTGCGATCTTGGCCTGCTCTTGCTTTGTAAGTTTTGCGAGACGCTTCTTGAGCTTCGCGGTTTGCTCCTGAAGCTCCTCATCGGTCATTTCGGAATACTTGGCGCCGAGCTTGTTAATTTCGTCGACACGACGACGGAGACGGCGAAGTGTGCGCTTCTGCGCATCACCAAAAATGTGTTGCAAAAACTTAGTCGTGCCAGATTTGTCGGCAAGCTTGTCGGTTGGCTTCTTCTCTTTTGGAGCCTTTTTGGTCTTTTTTACCTTTTTGGTTTTTTCTTCCACCCTTTTCTGCTTCTCTTCTGACCTCTTCTCTTTCATCGTATCAGTATATCACGCAGCCTACTTCTTCAAGAAGCGCTTGAGGAATCCTTTCTTATCGTAATTAGTTTTCTCAGTCTTAAAGCGTCGGATTTGGCCAGTCAATTTGGCCTCGAGAATATCTACACCAGCGAAAACGTTAGAAGCCTCATCTTTAGCGTTAAGAACCTTGCCACCAGGAATATCCATTGTTGCGGAGATTTCGTACTTATTGCCATGATCGCGATTAACCTGCGTAACAACAACCTTGGTAACGAGATCTTTGCGGTTCTGGCGCGGAAGGTAGCGATCAAGCTTGCCGATACGTTTCTGGACGTACTTACGTAGGCTCTCTTCAACATCATAGTTAGAGCCACTAATATCAATATTTTCGATCATTACAAGATCTCCTTTCCATTCAAATATTTACGCAGAACCTCTGGGACGCGAATAGTCGCATCCTCATTCTGATAGTTCTCAATGACGGCAATCATAATGCGCCCCAACGCAAAGGCGGTAGCGTCGTTGGTGTGAACTAGCTCCACTTCGCCGTTTTCGCGACGCACACGTGTACCGAGGCGGCGCGATTGATAGTCTGTCATGTAATCTGCGGTATGCGTTTCGCGGTACTTGTTTTGGCCGGGAAGCCAAACTTCCATATCGATACCGCGCGCATCAGGCTTGCCAATATCGAAAGTACATTTGCGAATAACGCGGTATGGAAGCAAAAGTTGTTCAAGGAGCCAACGCTGGATGGCTACAAATAATTCGTGCTCCTTGCGGCTGGTTTCTTTTGTGGAGAAGCTCTCCATCTCAAGCTTATCGAATTGATGCATACGAATGATGCCTTCCATATCCTTGCCATAAGTGCCAGCTTCTTGACGGAAGGAGGTGGCATAGCCCAGATAGCGGACTGGGAGCTCTTCTTCGGCGAAAATTTCACCTGCGTGCATGCTACCCAACACGTGCTCGGCGCTGCCTTGAAGCCAAAGCTCTTCGCCCTCAATTTTGTAACGATCTTCCTGTGGCTCGAGACGATCCATGGCGTCATATATCTCCGTACGGAGCATTAGCGGTGGGAGGACGAGTGTGAATGGCTTTGAAGAAATGCCGTCGAGGCCATTTTCTTTAATAATCTCTTTAATTACGCGCTCGTCAGAGAGGCTATCCATCACAAAATTAATAATGGCCATCTGGAGCTTAACCATGTCGCCTTTAATGTAGGCGAAGCGAGCGCCAGTAACTTTGGCCGCGCGCTCTTTGTCGATCCAGTCGCGAATCTGACCGATCTCATAGTGGTTCTTTGGAGTAAAATCAAACTTGCGCGGTTCCCCAACAACCTCGGCAACTTCATTGTCGTCTTCGGTAAGGCCGACTGGCACGTCGTCTTCCGGAACGTTTGGGACGGTCTTGAGCTGAGTAATATATTCTTTCTCAATGTTGCCAAGTTTAGTCTCGAGCTCGGATAAGTCTTTCTTGAGCGCCTTTCCTCTCTCGATCAGAGATTGGTCGGGCTTGCCGTTTTTCATCTTGGCGGAAATCTGGTTACGCTCCTGGCGTAGGCTGTCGATTTTCTGTGATAGATTCTTGCGCTCGTCGTCTAATGCGAGGATTTTGCCAAGGTCTATTTCGTAGCCCTTGTTATGAATTGCATCCTCAACCTTTTGGCGATTCGCACGGATGTAATTAATATCTAACATATAACTTTATCATATCATCTTATCCCTGTTGTGACTAGTAAAGAATGATGTAAAATAGAGTCATGGATAAAAAGCTTAAGAATTACATAGAAGAAATCAAAAAAGCTAGCGAGCATCCAAGCAAAGAGCTGATTGAATATCACAAGACTATGACAGCGCAATTCCAACATGAGCGCTTCATTCATCTAGTGGTAACCTTATTTTTCGCGCTCTTCATGTTTATTGCTTTCACGGTATTCCTATTTACAACATTGTTGTTGCCGGGCCAATCGGGAATCTTTCTCTCATCCTGCCTTGGCATCGTGACACTTATCCTAACCATTGTGACGCTTTTCTATATTCGCCACTACTACCAGCTAGAGAATGGCACACAAGTGCTGGAAGACGTCACGAAGAAGCTCTACGGGCGCGACTAAGCGCGACTGCGAGCCCATTCGCCGAGTGGCACCGAACGCAACTCGACGCCATCAAAAGTGTAGTAATTCATATATTTTTCGCCGTAAACAACAACTATGTCTTGAGTGCCATCATGGCGATATGAACCCTTAAAATCGGTGATTTTCTCTAAATTCTCATCATATAGAGTTTTGGTGCCGTCGGCTTTTTCGGTCAGAAAAACCCGCTTATTCTTATCGGAATTCGACAACGATGTCGCGTCTTTGTATTCGCCCATTTTGAATATTTCTTTGCCCGTGTCATCAATTAAGCCGCTCGTACCATCGTCGCGGTCGTAAGCTCGATAATAGCCATTAATGGCAGAGATGATGTCGTAGGTTTTAGAGATAGATTTGCAGCTGCTATCGACTAAGTAGTAGCCGGTTTTTCGATTGGAGGTTCTAACTATACCGATACCATTCTGATTAAAGGCTCGGTAAAGATGATCCGTTTCAGACATAGTGCACACTTTCTTTCCATCTTTGTCATAAATGACCTCGCCGTCAGCCGTGGTCGCAATATAGTTCGCCCCCTTTAGCGAGGCATAATCGGCGGTTTTTGGTTTAGTGTCGTTGCCAAAAGTAATCTCTTGTCGGCCGAAGTTGAAAATGGCATAGTGGTCCATATCGACAACTAGATAGCGAGTAGTTGAGCTACTATCGTAAAGTGGTCGGTATTTACCTTCGCTATCAAGAAAGCCCGCACCGTTTTTCCCATAGCATTGGATGTAGCCGGCAGGAGCTAGTTCGCTACTAACCATAAAATAAGAGTTACAGGCGCTACTGATTTCAAAGAACTTGCCGTTGGCATAATAGGCCCCGCTAGGCGTTTTACTCGAGCTACTTTTATTTGTACTATCCACAACCTCGGCGAACAACATTTTACTACCGTCGATCGAAAGGTCTCTTAATTTATAAATCTTATTTGCTTCGTCCGTCCGAAAGACTTCTTTAAGATTTTGATTGTTAAAGACTATTAGTCCGCCCGAATACGATATAGTCGTGTGGGTGCTCCGCACGCTCGATGAATAAAGTGGGCTATTAGTACTAATAACTGGCGTCTTGCTCGATTCAATATCCGTAATTTTCTCGCCGCGAGCATTATAGAGCTCGTATTTGTCGTCGTCGCGCTCGATCATTGTGATCGCCGGATTTGTCCGCCAGTCGGAATTGTCGCTATTTTTACCAGATTCAAAGCTTGTTATTTCGCGCCCAGAACCGTGGAGCAATGTTCGCTCAGAGTCACCAGCCCTGAAGGCCGAATAGAGGCCGCCCAGACGCGAGAGTCCGTCATATTCCCCAGGCTCGATTGCGATATGGCCAGAGTCATCAATAGTACCCCAGCCTTCCGCATTCTTAAACAATGCATATCCGTCAATGAATGGTTCGAATTGTTCAATATCATAGCCAGTCAACTCTTCGCCGTCTTTGCTAATAAGAGCATACTTCGTGCCAACTTCGGTACTTTCGGGCAGGAAGTATGCGTCGTGCGCATAAAGCGACTCGGGATGCGAAACCGTCACCGGTTTTGCTAGTTGAAGCACCAAAATGACGATACCGACTATGGCAGCTATCGCTACGACCGCAATAATAACTACTATTATTATTTTCTTAGACTTGCGTTTGGGTTCTGCTGTCGCCGCCTCGCTCGTTGTACTAGAAATAATGCTAGGGGAGGCTGCACTGTCTTGCGCGGGCGTAGTTTGCTCTAATGAACTTGGCATTGATGCAGGGCTATTGCTGTCCCGCATTGCTCGCCCCTTCTTTCCAGAAATAGAACTGTTCGCCATTCGGAAGGAAGTAATAATGCTCACCGCCAACCGCCTTCTGGTCGTCACAGAGGCCGGAAGGTCCAGCAGTAGATAATTGGACATACCGATCCGAGTATACGATGCCGGAATTAAACGTGCAGAAGTGGTTAAATTCTTTTGCAATCTTGTCGCCAACCGTAAATAGTGTCTTATTTTCGCCTTTGAACAGTTGATAATTATTTGTATATGAAGTGACGGAAGGTGTCGCATATTTGGAATCTAGCGTTGCGATAATCTTATTTTGCTTATCGCGCAGCTCTTGTTTATAGCCATTCCCCGCCTTCTTTATGGTAACCGCAATATCACCATATTTTTTCGTCTGCGCATAAGCAGCTTTCTCGTCTTCAATTTCACATTTCGAATTAATAGTAACAAAGTTATCGCTATCAACCTTCCTAACTTGAGCGAAGCCATTAACAAACCCCGAAACGCTATGACTATCGATATCTTTAACCGACTTCAGGTCAGGCGAAATACTATTATCCCTTTGTGCAACACCATAATATCCGTCCTTGTCGAAAGTGCATATTTCTTCGCCTTTCTTATTGTAGAAGATGATTTTACCAGAGGCGGAGTTAACGCTCTTCGTTGGTGTAGTAAGAGCACTGTCGCTGTAATAGTTAACAGTCTTCGTCTCGAGGCGATTCACAATATAACCATCAGCCATACCAAATAGCTTATAATCTATGGTTGTCTTTGTTTTAGTTTTCTTCTGAGCGTCGGCGTCATTAGAGACATTGCCGGAAACGAAGTTTGCAACCTTTTTACCATTATAGAAGATGCCAAATGTTCCTTTTAGGGAATTGCCATCCGTCATCATTGCGTAAGAGTTCATACTAATCGGATAAACTGAATCAGTCAAATATAGGCTAGTTGGAGTGTCTTTTGCAACCGATGGCGTTAGAGATGTCGTAGACACCTCACCGTTGAATGAGATTGGGTAGCCTGAATAGCCCTTCATACATAAAACATAGCCACCCTCGCTGCCCTCAGCGTAGGTCTCGTCGTAGTATAGCCCGGCACAATCCTTCTTATTAAACTCATAAAAGGACTCTCCGATTACTAATGCATTATCGCGCTTATCGTTAGGTACGCTAATGGAGCCAAACAAATTAGTCACTAGTTCATTAACGGTAGAGAAGCCAATTAGATTCGAGTCTTTGGAGATAAAAGTGCCGAAGAGCTTCTTGCCAATACTTCTCTCTAGTTTACGAACTTCCCCTCCTTTGTCGTCGAGTACCATAATGCCGCCACTATACACAATCACAGATTGGGCGCCACTCTCGCCAAATGACGGCGTAGTAATAGTAGGAGACAGCGTACTGTCGAACTCTGCCACCTTTGCGCCATATGGACTGTATACGGTATAGTGATCTCCCGAGCGGAACAAGGTGTATGCCACTTCTTTGTTGCTTGTATAGTCGGAGTGGTGATTAATATTGTCATCCGTGTATTCTACGACTTCCTCGCCCTTATTATTAACTAGAACGTTTTTATCATCCTTCTCGATCCCGTAGAGAGCGCCATATGCTTTGATGGTTTTGTATTGACCAAATGGAATTATCTCTTTGCCATCAGAGTCGATTAAGCCATATTCTCCGTTCTTTCTCGCGAGTGCTGCATTGGCCAAAAAGTGATTCGGCGTCGCAGAATAGACAAAATCGGTTACAGCCTTACCATTAGTATCATAAATGGCGTAAGTGGTTGTGCCTTTCTCGTCGGACGAAACAAAGAAGTTGCTCGACGCAAAGAATGCGTCACCGCCTGCACTGAGGCCTCCTCCACCACCACTACCGCCACCAAATGGCTTAACAATTAGAAAGAATACTATCGCGCCAATTATAAGCAAAACCGCTACGACAATCCCGATTATCAAAGGGAGTTTTTTACCCTTCGGCTTGGTGCCCGCTGGAGCAACATCTGACGTCTGCGTAGATGCCGGGGCGTCACTGGCAGTATTTGAATCATCAGCGATCACGCCTGGCGTGGGGATGGCTGAAGGTTGCTGACTGGTTGTCGCGTTATCAGTCTCAACGTTTTCTGCGATTTCGCCAAGCGTGCCACTCGGTTGTGCATATGGCGATTGCGCTTGTGGTGGTTCTGGCAATGGTACGGAGCTGAAATCTGGCTTCGTATTTAATCCTGGGTTAGTTGAATCCTCTGGAGACATATTATTTCCTAATTACTCTTATGCTTAATTATACCAAAAAATATGACTATTTGTTGCGCAGATTGCGCCGTCGTATTTATACTTTACTAACAGGCCTTTATCTGATATAATTGGCGGTAATCATGAAAAAATCAATTCAACCTAAAGACTACCGTTTTGTGGTGTTCGCCGATGAGCAGGCAAAGTTCTCTTTTTTGACTCGCTCTACCGCAAAGTCGGAAGAAACCATCAAGTGGACGGATGGCAACGAGTATCCGCTCGTGAAGGTGCAGATTTCTAGCGCTTCTCACCCATTCTTCACTGGCGAAGAGAAGATTATCGATACCGAGGGTCGCGTCGACCGCTTCAAGGCTCGCGCCAAGAAGGCTGCTGCGATGAGGGCTCAGCTTGGCAACAAAGTTGCAAAGGCTAAAAAAGAAGCCGAAAAGAAAGCCGCTAAGGCTGACAAATAATATCCGAAACTTGGAGGTTTTATAGATGGCACGCAAGATTAAGTGTAAAGTTCCCATTTCAAAACAAAATAGGAACAACAATCATAAGCACAGTGAAAAGCGCAAGCACTACAGCTTGAAAGATGGTCGTTAAATAAAAATATCTCCCCTAGCGTGGGAGATATTTTTTTAATCGGAGATATTGTGACTCTTGAAATATTCTCGCACTTTTTCGATAGCTTCGAGAACTTCTCGCTTACTCTCGTCTGTGACGGATTCCCTTGCGTAGGCCGAGATTTCTCTGAGATAAGCGATACCTTTGCCGTATTTTTCGGTCATCCAGGCGTAGTTTGGAAAAATCCAGAAGTGCAAATGCGATGAACGCTCTTCTTGGACGAGCGTGACTTCAGAAATGCCGAGCGTTTTAAGCGCCTTTTCAGCGCAAGCAATGACGTCTGCGACCTCGTGGCGCTCTTTTTGATTCAATTCCGACAGAGAACGTACGTGACGCTTAATGTTCACGACCAAGAACCCCGGGATGGGGATTTCTGGATCGGCAGCAAGGATGGCTACGTCACCGTCATAAATAACACCGCCTGGCACTTGAATATCACCATTAACGATGGCGCAGCCCATGCAGTTAAAATGCCACTCATTACCCAGAAAGTCAGTAGCACTTTTGGCGTTGCCAGCGAAGTTTTCATCTTTCATCTTTTATCCTCCGTAATTAATGGTTTTTAGTTTGTCCGGCGAGATCATGTTGTTGACTTTACTGTCTTCTATTACCTTGCGAACGTTCGCGTTGGTTGGAGAAATTCCAGCTTTCTGCATTTTGCGTGCGATTTCGCGGCCGATAAATGACTCCTCCTCCGAGAAGACGCAGCCGCAATACTTTTGCATATAGAGGCCGATGCGTCGAGCCTCGTCTTGACCTTCCCTCCAACCTTCACGGAAGTCCTGATAATAAAATTTAATCCCATATTCTGCAGAGAGATTTTGCATTAGTTCTTTGATATAATCGTGCTTTTGATAAATACTGTAGAGTAAGGTCGTCGTAATAGTGTCAAAACCATTTGCTTTAGCAAACTCGAAAGCTTGACGTAGGCGTTTTGGATAGCAATAGTCCTGGCAGCGTGTAGCAATTTTGTCGTAAGTATTACAGACGAACTCGTCAAGACCGTAGGCGTCATCTTCTAGCAAGTTCACCTTAATGGTCTTTGCGTATTCGCGCAGGCAGTCGCGACGTGCTTTGTATTCTTGATAGGGGTGGATGTTAGGGTTATACCAGTAGAGCGTCGGCTCGATATCGTTGGCACGAAGAGCTTTGACGCAGTAGACACTACATGGCGCGCAACAGGTGTGGAGTAGAAGTTTCATTGAAATAATTATACTATACTTAAACTAGAGGTTGCATTTGTTTACTACTTGTTGTATAATGCAATCTATGTTGCGGTTTGACGCTTGACCGGTGGACACTGCGACATAGCAACTTAATTTCTGACACTTACTGAAAGGAAGGGGGGTGATTGACCGTTGTGCTAGTAACCCTGCCGACCGCGCAAGCGGACGGCAAGAATGTTGATCCGAAACCCCTCGCGACGATGCGATGAGGGGGCAGCTACCGTAAACGACCTAAAGGTAAAGGAGAAGATGCCTATGGGAAAGTTTATTATGAGCACGAAGAATGAAGTCGAATGCGGCATGGAGATCAACGCGGCCCACGCGAAGTGACGGATGGAGTGCGGTGCGTTTGAGACCAAAACATAAGGCGCAACTTCCAGAGAGGAGGTAAACATGACACATGTAAGAGCACCCGCGTCGTTCGTGATGACAGGCAAGGCTCAGAATGAGACCAAGAAGACCAAGAAGATCAGCGGCGCAGCAAGAAAGTGCCACATCGATGCGGACATTCCGATGATGGCAGCGGCAAGAAAGACAGAATGAGGAGCCAGGAGGTTCCGAAATAGTTTTGTCTGAGAAAGATCAGTAAGTATGACTCCAGAGAGGGGTCAATTCATCACGGCTCGACAATTTACTGTCGAGCCTTTTTCATGCAAGAACAAGCGAACACTTTAGGTTATGGGCAAAAGACGACAGATATTATATTATATTAATTACACTAGAATGATCGGGGCTTAGCGCAGTGGTAGCGCGCACGCCTGGGGGGCGTGAGGTCGCCAGTTCGATCCTGGTAGCCCCGACCATTTTTTGTTGATTATTTTTTCTTAACTACAGTCGTATTGAGACTGACTAAAAAGCATCGTCGCCGACCGGAGAGCAACCGCAGTATAGCTGAACAATGCAAAACTGCCCCGCTCATTAATGGCTTCTAATGAGTAAGGGGCAGTTACCGAGGTTTTTCCAGCACGAATACTAGCCATTCGTCGTTTTCACCCTCCCTGTGAAAATGGGCCACTCTGAATGGTGTTTTTTCGATGAGCTCGCGGACATACTCCTCGCTATACGAAAAGTAATACCTTTGGCTATAGGCCCAAGTCGGAGAGGATGAATTATCGTGTGCACCGCCATCGTATTCTGGATGAGCTTTATTGCTATACAGATTGAAGACGAGGCGTCCGCCCGGATTGAGTGCTCGATACGACTTATCCAGCGAAATCGCCAAATCCTTGGACGAGAAATGGATAAAAACCCGCCAAGCCAGAATTCCGTCGAAAATGTCCGGAAAATCGTCGTCGATAATATTGAATAGAATCCATTCCGACTCCGGAATACTGGAGTACTTCCGCATGGAACTAACCGCTTCACTAACCACAATATTAAGGCCGCCAAGTCTCATGCCGTTAGCGAAAGCGCCATCTGCTGCACCGATCTCTAAAACTCGTGCATTTTCGCCAAGCGGCTCAAAGCATCGCTTAACAAATAGGTGAGGAGGAGTGTATTCCTCTTTGCCGTCCGATATCAGTTGCAGCGCGAGGCACATAGTAGCCTCCCTCAAGTAAGTATTAAGTGTGACACGGTTTTCCAAGCTGCTCATTTTATCACCCCCTTTCGTGCAGAAGAACCAAATGTACGCCACCGTTACGCTCATTATACGCCAAATTGCGCTAATGCAAATATTAAACTTATAGACGGGTCGAGCGAGCTAATTATCGAAAAACTGAACGACTAATTTATTGCAGTTCCGTTGACGTAAAGTTTGTAGCCATTGAAGTTAATATTGCTATTGGCGGAGTCGGCATTTTTGAGCGACTTGACGTAAGTGTCGCCAGTGAGCGTGAGCTTGCTTGATGCGTCTAGGGTTAGCGAGATGTCGCCTGCATTTGCGCTATTGATTGTACCCTTGAAAGTAGATCCATTTTTGAGGCTCATAGTGAGGCTCGAAATAGAATCAACTACAATATTGCCAGTGGCGGATTGATTGATCAAATTAAGTGTGACCGCGCCGCCGTTACTGCCGGATTTACCCCAAGAATCTTTTTGGATGCGGAGGAAGTTACCGGATGCATCATTATTGACAATCTTATTGTTTTCGAGATTAATCTCGGCCGTAGTATTGGTAACGTAGAAACTGTCGCCTTTATTGGTAGTAATAGTGGAGTTTTTGGAGGTAAAGACCGCCTGGCCAGATGCCGCATCACCACTCATGGACTGATAAAGGAAAATATTCTTGTAGGTCGTAGATTGACCATTAAGTGTATTGTTCGTATCAGTTAAATCTACATTTTCAAGAGTTACGCTATTCTTCCCTTCAATCACAACCCCTTCAGAGGCCGTGGCGGTCAAGGTGGCATTTTTGACAGTTATATCCGCCGTGGAATAGATAGCTGGCGAGCCCTGACCGGTGGTTTTGTAGGTGCCTTTATTGACCGTAACAGTTCCGCCGCCACGATCGGAGCGAATCGCAGCACTAGAGGTTCCGGCCGTATTAATGGTAAGGTTAGTCGCATTCATAGTACCACCGCCAGTCGTCATAATACCGCCCGCATTATTCTTTTTCGTAGTAATAGTGGAGTCGGAAATATTAACCGTCGTGCCATCCGAAGATGAATTATTGGTCGTGGCGGAACCACCATAGCTGAAGACACCGTTCGCACCGTTGGCGTCAGTCGTAATAGTGGCGTTTTTGATGGTTAGGCTTGCGCCACTTTTAGCAATGATGGCGGAGTTAGTGCCATAAAAACTAGTATTATCGCCGCCGTCAGAATCGCCGGTTTTGGCGACTTTGATGTTGGATAGCGTAGCCTTGATATTGCCCGATGCGGAGATGGCATTTTCATCAGCTTTGGACGAAGTATATTCACCGCTCGTGATTTCTTCATCGCTCGTAATCTCCTTGGCAGAAGAATAGGACGCAGACGAACTGGAGCCGCCCTGCATCTGCGAGGGTTGACCACTATTGCTTTGTGCATTGTTGTCACTAATAAGAGTACTAATGAGAAAGCCCCACTCGACACCCAGAATGATAACGAGAACAGCAATAGCTACTACGCAACTTGAGGTAGTTCTATTTCTCATGTAGCCTCCTATGATTCGTTGCCGTTTTGGTTATTACCTTCACCTGGCTTGGCTGGCGGTTGGCCGTTTTCGCCGCTTGGCATTTCTGGCGGGGTGCCGCCCTGCATTTGCGAAGACTGACCGTTGCTACTATTATTTGCGCCAAGAACATTCACACTAATAATGAATGCGCTAGTTGAAATAATTGCGCCAACTAGCACACCAATAATAAATGAAAAAATTCTCACTTTAGTGTCATCTTTGCGATTGTTTTCCATAGTAAATCTCCTATGTTTATATTGTATAAGAAAATTATGGGACAAAGGCCTGAAACAATGCTGAAAAAGTTGAAAATATAACTATTTCTTTTTGAAATATTTGCCTTCGGTCTTGAGGCTAATGACTAGCATAATGGCGATAAAAATCACCATGAGAGTGGCGGAAATATTGATAAGAATATTGAGACTAGTGAGCATGCCGGCGGCCAAGAGACAAAGAATCAAACTGGTAGCAAGCATGGAAATGCCATTGAGGCGACGCGCTTTCTTGCGAACTTTGGCTGGTAGTTCCTTACGCTCTTTGGGTAGAAGTGGCTCAAACTTTCCCGTAAGCGTAGCAATGCCGAGCAGGATTTGGCCGACACTAAACACGATTAAGATAATGGCGATAGCGTTAATCATAAGCATATTATATATGGCTAGGCATTTTTAGGATAGGTATTGATATAATGAAGAAAAATGAAGGGCCACTAAATGAGTATTTATGATTTAGAAGTAAAAACTATGGACGGCAAAGACTTTAAGCTGTCAGAATTAAAAGGCAAAGTTTTGCTAATTGTAAATACAGCGACGGGTTGCGGTTTTACGCCACAATACGAAGGTCTGGAAAACTTGTACGAAAAATATCACGATAAAGGTTTGGAAGTGCTAGATTTTCCATGCAATCAATTTGGACATCAGGCGCCTGGTGACAATGACGAAATTCATAGTTTCTGCACCGCAAAATACAAAACTCAATTTGATCAGTTCGCTAAAATCGATGTGAATGGCGAAAACGAAATCCCGCTCTATGCCCTGCTTAAAAAGGAACAGCCAAAAGAAACGCCGCAAGGCATGAAAAACAAAATGGCAATGAAAGCCGTGGCGAAGATTAGCACGACTTGCAAAAAGGAAGGCGACATCGTATGGAACTTTACGAAGTTCCTAGTTTCGAAGGGCGGCAAGGTAGTAAAGCGATTTGATCCGACCTTCAAGCCAGAAGATATGGAAGAAGATATTAAGGGTTTACTATAACTTATTTGACATAGCGCACGAACATATCGCGAAGCTTTTGATTTAGATAATTACGAATATCCTTAAGCTTTACGGCAATTTCGTTACGGTAATATTTACGAATGATAGCGAAGGCGCCATTTGTAAGAATCAATAGTTCAAATTCTGCGTTTTTGTCATGGATGCCTTTTTTGTGCAAGATCATCAGAACGCGTCGAGTCATACTAGTTTCGAGTTGGCTTAAAAAGGCGGATGGAGCATCACTAGACAAAAGCTGACGATAAACATCCTCTTGCTGCTTTAAGAAAGCGAAGACCTGATTTACGTACTGCTCAATATCGTCGACTGAGTTAAATTCGTAACTATCAGCAAAAAGTTCCCTTTCGAGCTCAGCCTGCAACTCGGCACCGACTTCGTAGAGGTTATCGTAGTAATTATAAAAAGTACCGCGCGTAATTTCGGCACGTTCAGCTAAATCAGTTACTGTAATATTTTTGACGGAGCCATGCTTAGCTAACAAATCCGCAAAAGCTTCGCGAATTTTGCGACGCGTTCGATCGGTAGCCCTACGATAAGAAGTTTTAACCATAGTATAATTATACCACTCTTTGAACAATGTGTCAATATAGTGTCTAATTTTAGACATAGTGCAATAATACTGTTCTTCTTTGAATTATGAGCGGCGAATATAATAATCAAATATGCACAAAATATCAGATTTTATCGTTGATCATTGTTATGTCATATTCGGTGTATTTTTGGTGCTTGTAGTAATTTGCGGTTTTTTAGCGACTAAAGTTACAATCAATAAAGATATCTATTCTTACATGCCGGCCGACTCGGAAACCACCTTGGGTCTGAATATTATGAACGATGAGTTTAGCTATGATGCGACCAGCAGCTACGAAATGATGCTAACGGACGTTCCGGCTAACGAAAAGACAAAAATCAAAGAACATATCGAGTCGATCGAAGGCGTAAAATCCGTAGATTACGATGACAGTGATACATATAATCGCGACAAATACACTCGCTACATAATCAACATCAATGCGCCGGCAGATTCTGCGCTAGCCGATCAAGCTTACCATACTATCCATAACGAATACAAAGATAAGTACGAGATCAAAGAGGCTGGCAAAGTTTACAACTTTAACGGCGAAGTATTAAAGCTGCACGTTACAATACTAGCCGTTGCCTGTGCGATGGTTATCCTGCTTTTGATGAGTAAATCTTGGGTGGAGCCATGGCTGTTCTTATTTGCAATATTGTTGGCGGTAGTTGCCAATAAAGGTACGAATATCATTTTCCCGAGCGTGTCGCATATCACTGATGCGATCTCGGCTATTTTACAAATGGCATTGTCGATGGATTATGCCATCATGTTATCGACACGCTATCGACAAGAAAAAGCGAAGCCAGACCATCCAGACAAAAAGACCGCCATGCGCCGCGCGATGCGCTATTCGTTTGGCGCAATTTCATCAAGCTCCGTCACGACGGTAGTCGGTTTGATTGTATTGATATTTATGAGCTTCACCATTGGGCGCGATATGGGGCTCGTGCTCAGTAAAGGCGTAATATTGAGCTTAGTGTCTATTTTCACTTCCCTACCAGCACTACTTCTACTCTTCGACAAAGCCATCGAGAAAACCAAAAAGAAAACTCTCAACTTCAAGATGGATTGGTTCGGTAAGCGTAGTTATGATTTGCGTAAAGTCGCAATGCCATTGTTCTTATTCGTCTTTGTAGGCAGCATCATTCTAAAAGGTAGCACTGGCATCAACTTTACGGCCGAACAAAACAATCGCATTAAAGACGTCTTTAATGAAACCAATCAGATGGCTTTAGTCTATGATGCAAAAATGGACGATAAAGTCACGGAAGCTTGCAAGAAATTTGATAAACGTGAAGATACGACACGCGTCCTTTGCTATGGCAATACTATTAATGAGCCAGAAAAATATAATGAATTAGTCGCAAAAATTAACGACCTGAGTAGCGAGAAAGTTGAAACCGAAGATTATCTCGTGAAGGCGATTTATTACCACTACTACAAAGACGTAGATGCGCACGAAATTGCGCTCGACGATTTGGTAACATTTTTGCAAAAAGAAGTATTTCCAAACAAAAACTTTGCGGATGTAGTTTCGAAAGACACCGTAGCGAAAGTTGATCGTTTTTCAAACTTCACAAATCAAGTTAAAGTCAATCAGCCGCGCACCAAACAAGATATAGCAAATATTCTAGGCGTCGATAGTCAAAAGCTAGACGATGTCTACGTGTTGTATTTATCAGAGCAGAATATACCAACCAAACTTACGCTATACGAATTTGCGCAGTTCGTAACGAATGATATTTTATCGAATTCAAAATATGCCAGCATGGTCACGCCAGCACAGCGTGCAGATCTTGCGAAGCTTCGCATTTTTAGCAACAAAAATATTACCGATTCGCCGAAGACCGTCGCTGAGCTTTCGAGCATTTTTGGAATTAATCAAAAGACGCTCGAACAGCTACTAACATACTATAGCTACACAACGACTAGCACGCCAACGGCAACCGCTTCAATTGAAGAGCTGATTAATTTTGCGCTTTCAAATCAAAATGTCATTAACGAAATGGGACTATCGGCGGATGAAGTTGCGCAATTAAAAACACAGTTCGCTACGATTAAAACAAGAGCTAGCGAGCTAAAGAATGCGCCTGCCCTATTTGATCAGGCCGTAGCAGAATTGCCTGCAGAAACACAAGAAAGCTTAGCGCCAGAAATCACAAAGGTGCGCGCGGAATTAGTCGCAAAAACAAACGAAGCAGAACAAATACTAACGAAGAAATATTCCTATTCAGATATTGCAACGGCCGCCGAAAAACTAAATGCCGCTCTAGACCAAACGACCAATTGGCTAAATAATTTAGAATCAAATTATCCAGAATTATTTGATAGCCTTAGTGAGGAAGATAAAAAGACTATCCTTGATATTGCCCAAAAGTTGAACGATAAAATTATCGCCGTACGTCAAAAGGTTAATTTGAATGATAAGCTAGCGAAGCTGAAGAACATCTACAAACTCTACCAAGCCGAGACAACTTCTAGCGCCATCAGACTTTCCCCGCGCGAATTAGTGAATTTCTTGCTCAAACACCAACATGACGCGAAGCTAAAAAACGCGCTTTCGAGCGGAACGATTAAGCAGCTAAGCCTAGTGCAATATATTATGAATAATCAAAACACTAAGTATTCAGCTGGGAGCTTGGCGCAAACTTTTACGCTTGATTCGGCAAAAGTGAAACTCGTTTATGCGCTCTATAATTATCGTTACGAAAATAAGAATATTAGAATCTCACTAAAAACGTTGATTAGTTTTATCGACGAGAAAGTTTTGCCTAACCCAGATTATGCAAATCGTTTAGGCAAGAATGAACAAACGCAACTACATACAATCGCAACGCTAATGCGTGCTGCAGCAAATGGAAATACATATAATTATGAGGCGTTGTATCGCGCAATTTTACCGCTGGCTAATAACGTAGATAAGAACCAACTATTTCTAGCTTATCTATATCACGGTTCGCTCTACGATTACGACAAGAATTGGACGCTAACGGTTGAAAAGTTTATCAACTTCCTGTCAGACAAAGTTTTGCCAGATGGGCGCTTTGCGGAACGTATCGATGATGAAATGCGCGAGAAAATTAATGACGGCCACAAAACAATCAACGAAGCAAAAGATTTATTAGTCGGACCGCGCCATTATCGTGCGCTAATTGAATCAAACTTACCAGCTGAAGGCGATCAGACTTTTGCCCTGATTAGTGATTTGAAGAGCGAGCTTGGCCCGCGTAATAAAATCGATTATTACATGGTGGGAGATTCGGCGATGGCATATGAAATGTCGCAAACATTTAGCGACGAGATGAATTTCATTACGATTCTGACTATGCTGTCAATTTTCGCGGTAGTCGTTTGTACATTTAAATCATTCTTCGTATCAATGCTGTTAGTACTCGTGATTCAATGCGCAGTTTATATTGTGATGGCCTATTTGTCACTGACTGGTTCACGTATTTTCTTCATTGCATTAATCATTGTTCAATCAATTTTGATGGGCGCAACAATTGATTATGCAATTCTGTTTACTTCATATTACGTAGAGAATCGAAGTTACTTCAAAATGAGTATCCGCGATGCGCTGATTAGTACATATAATCGTTCGATTAATGCAATTTTAACCTCGGCATCGATTCTGATTATCGTGACGGCAATTGTAGGTAATTTTGCGACAGCGATTGCGGCAGCAGTTTGCCAGGCAATTTCCTTAGGAACTTTCTGCGCAACTTTGATTATTCTGGTCCTACTCCCCGCCCTTCTGGCAACTTTGGATAAATTCGTAATCAAAGAGTCTCGCAATAAAGTTGCCAAGGCGGACAAAGGCGTACGGAAGCTATTGGCGGGCTTTAAATCGTTGCTATAATAGTAACAAGTAAATATGAGGTGCAAAAATGCCACGACCACGTAACAAAGCAGATTTATTAAAAGCTGGTGCAGAATATTACACCAAGCTGATTGAAATGGCGGATGGGATGAGCGAGAAAGAAATGAATACTGAGTTTGATTTCTCGAATGATTCAAGCAAAAAAGAACGCCATTGGGGCCGCGATAAAAACTTGCGCGATATTTGGGTGCATTTATATGAATGGCACCGCATGCTATTAGAATTTGTGGATACGAATTTAAATAAAGGCGGCAATGCGCCGTTCTTGCCCGAGCCATATACTTGGAAAACTTACGGTGATATGAATGTGGAATATTGGAAGAAACATCAGAAGACTTCCCTTTCTGATGCGCGCAAGATGTTCGAGAAGTCGCATGCAGATGTGATGAAATTGGCAGAAAGTTTGAGCGAAGAACAACTATTTACTAAAGGCATGTATTCGTGGGTAGGTGGCTCGGTATTGGGATCGTATTTTGTAAGTTGCTTATCATCACATTACGATTGGGCGATGAAGAAATTGAAAGCACATAAGAAGAATTGCGCATAATTATTAATTAATTTGTTGAATAGTTTCCACTAAAAATCAGAGGGCGCTAAATCGATAGATTGTCGACATTCCAGATTTTGCTAGCTATTTTTTCGACTAATTGTTCACGTTCATTAATTTCGTTTTTGCCAAAACGCTCATAGCTCTTAAAGCCTAAGCCTGATTCGTTTATGAATTTCACGAAACGGACGTTGTTCCTGTAGCAATCTGGATGCAGAGATTCTGAATAAATATTGCCGTCGGCAGAGCGATATTTTTCGACCTTATAATCATATTTCTTTTCATTTAGGCTGGCATTAAGCGACTTTGGTAGCAATAATAGATCGCCGATATTGTTTCTAAATCGATCGAACTGCTCTTTACTATCGTACTCATCCATAAACCATTCATAATGGTCGCAAGTAATATGCTCAACTTCAAACGGATTCTTTTGACGCCAGTTTACATAGTTAACATAATTATCGATCTTGTCGGTTTCACGTTCAAGATATGACGTAATACGCGCTAAGAAATGATGAATATATGGCTTCGTGAATCCGTTAACCCCCCATTCGCTCAGAGCAGACATCTTCCATTCGAGATTATTATAGAGCTCAATCAAAACTTGACTCAAACTAGCGACATCGAGGTTGCGTATCTTTTTCGTAACATTAAAGATATAGTTTTTAATGCCACTATAATTGACACGCTTGTAGTTAATAACTCTCGAGTAGATATACATGTCGATAAACTTTGAAACGAGCCTAATTTTCGCATTAATAGTATCAGCATCATTATCAAAGCATATCGGCGCCAATAATAACTGACTTTGGAGAGTAAAATCTAGACGAGCGTTATAATACACATATCTTTGATCATCATTATATTCATCGCAATAGTTTCGAATTAACAAATACTTATCGCAGAAATAATCCATCTTTTTTATGAACTGTTCGTAGTCATCGCTGCTTCTAAGTCCAAGCCTCAAAGCATTTTCGCGTACCCATTTGTGAAATTCTGTACCGATTAAATCGTAATCTAGATTGACTGATCCGGCTTTGGTTTCACGAATGGTTTCTGCATACTGAGCACGTAGCCAGTCTTTAATAAACGATTCGTCTTCCCCCTTTTCGTTTTCATTATATGTTTTCAGTCTGTCAATGAATTTCTTCCAAGTATTATTGAGCTCTTCTCTTCTAGCGTCATCATTAATTTCAGATAGTAAGTAACCCTTGAGCATTTCCGTAGAAGTAAGGTTTAGGCCGCGGTCATTCATGCTCACGAATACTTTTTGCGCATCTTGTTCTGAGCTAGCGGTGATCAGAATGAAATATACCTTCTCTTTTAGCCAATCCGTAAAGTACGGCATAGCTCGATCATCTATTTCATCTGGGAATAGAGACACTATATCGTTATAGCGAGCCCAAATATGGCGCGAGGATTCATTTGCATTTGACGGATCAAATTCTTCATTGTTATAAATAGCATTTAGGCATTGTTCTCGATCATCAACATGAATATTGAAAGACCTCTCACCGTATTGTTCAGAAAAAATCATTCCATCTATAGTTGAGTCGATAGTCCCTTGTGCTTTTAATTGTGAATTTAGATACATTAATAATAATGTTAGTGACGTCAAACGCTGCTGGCCATCAATAATAGCGCTGTTTTTGTCAGTAATAACTATTGAACCCATGAAATATGCGCCGTAATCACGTATACTGGTGCGCGGCAAATCTGGATTATAGTATTCCAAAAACTCGGTTGTTAAGTCGTCGATTAGCTCTTCTACCTGTTTTCTTCCCCACATATACTCACGTTGGTAATAGTTTACGGTATACTTCGTATTAAATAGTAAATCTTTTAGGGGCTTAGAATGGCCATCGATTTCTTTCATTATTTAACCTCTTATATGTCTTCTGATACTATTTAATCATATTTTCATTTTTCTATACTCTATAATATGTTTAAGGATATATGATGGAATATTTTACCCTAACCTACACTCAGCCTGGCGACGTTTTTGATATGCCGATGAGCATCGATTTGGCGGTTCATCCAGGCACGACAGACCGGATGCTCCTAATTATGCCGGGCGTAGACGGGTCAGTGGATGGATACCAGGGCAAATATAAAACGATTGCCGAGCAGATTAATCAAAAATATGGCACGACCGTGATTCGGATGAGCAATCCGCTGAATTTTGCGCACGACCATACGCGGAATTTCTATGAAGTGATGGATTATATTGAAGAACATTACGATACGACACGGCTTAAACTAGACTTAGTTGGGCATTCGTTGGGCGGATACGTAATTGGCGTGCTAGCTTACGCATATGATTTTGTAGATAAGATTTTAATGATTAACCCCGCAATTAGTCTAGACCGCGAAGATTTTAAGAGTTTATACGAACGCGATGCGAATTCGAATCATGTTTTAATTGGCAGCAACGATCCGTCATATAAGTACCGCGACGAGTTCGCGAAATATGCACAGGTACATATCGTGGATGGCGCCGATCATTATTTCTCGGGCGATTATTTGAATGAGTTTATAGAAGCGCCAAACAAATATTTATATGGAGGAGAATCGTAATGGATAAAGAAGAATATACCTTTAATACAAAAATCGATGGCAAGGATTGCACCGTCACGCTTTCGATTGCCGAGCTCGCGGAATTGATGGGCAGCGTACAGAGATATCGACAGCTACAGGAGAGCGAAAAGTTCGAGAAAAATATGAATCGATTGCGACGCGAAGCGGCAGCAATTGCGGTTGAAAAAGACGCGATTTCCACTTCTCTATTGCAGCGTAGATTGCATATTGGATATGGCCGAGCGGCAGAATTAATCGAAGAGCTTGCGGAAATGGGCGTAGTTAGCAACAAAGGCAACGGCAATCATGGCCGCGACGTGCTGATAGCTTCGATGGATGAATATCCGAAACAGTATCCAAGGCAAAATTGGAAGAATTAATGAATCGAATTGTTGTGGATGAAGATAATAGTTCTACCCCGCCAAAATATGATCGCATTAAATGGAATAAAGAAATACAGGACGTTTGTTTTGATGCGATAGTAAATAAGGTCGAAAAATGCTAATTTTCTCCTATCACATCACTGTCCTAATGATTGCGCCTGCGGGTAACAATAAGATTTTTCGCATCGTTATTACCGATGATGAAAAAGATAACGTCACGACTTGGTTTCGTGGCAAAAAATATAAACATACGCTAGCGCCGAAGGATATTAAACATATAATTAAAATTATCAAAGCGGCGCCAGGACTTTTTGATATTCCGAAACAGCTTGAGCCAAACGATTCTCTCGGTGGCAGAACAATATACGGCTTCACTTTCTGCGACGGCGAGCGCACGAATAGTTTTTATGGGAAAGATATCCTGGATTACGGTCGCCGGCCACGCAAAAATGCCACACTCGCACTACGCACGGCGCGCGAAATTAAAGAAAAAGTCCTAGAGCCCAACAATATTCGCACGATGATTTCGAGCAGGCTCCAACATTGGGAAAAGTATCGAAGCTACAACCACGAAGTGAGGTGGCTAAAAATATAAAACTGGACAATACTCAAACAAAAAAGAATCACCGCTAGAGCGGTGACTCAAAACCAATTCGGGCATAATCCTAGATAACTGCCCTGTATGGATATTATAGCAAACTATCAGTCCAAGTCTTAATATCCGTATCGGTAGCATCTTGCGAGAAGCGATGGCCTGGTTGCCAATTACCGCCAGTAGCTTTGGCTTTAAGATCCGTATCACTAGTACCGAGACCAGAAGAATGAGAGGTGCAGAATGGAATGACGGTTTTGTCGCCAAAATCTACTTTTTTAACAAAAGAATCTACTGGCCAGGCTGAGCCGCCCCACCAAATTGGATAGCCAATAAATACCGTGTCGTATTCTTTCCAATTTGGAACGTCTGTATTTTTGAGCTCAATAGTCTGCAGAGATTCATCGTTATGCTCACGCGAGACGCGCGATTCAGAATTCGTCCAGCTTAAATCATCTTCCGTATAAGCTTGAACTGGTTCAATTTCAAACACATCCGCACCGACGTTTGTGGCAATTTTAGTTGCGACATTTTTAGTATGATTTTGGGCTGAAAAATATACGACAATTGATTTACCGTCTTTATTCATATGTGTTTCTCCTTCTGTTTTAGTTGATTGGTTTGATTGATTCGATTGATTTGCGCCGTCGTCTTTAGTGTCTTTTTTAAGCAGTAAAATAGCTCCTGCGACAACGGCTAGGAGCCCAACAACAACTAAGACTATAGCAATAATATACTTGCTGCTCATATGAGTATTATATAATAATTAGCATAATAGGAGCACGATATGACACTAAAGCTTACGGAAGAATGGGATAAGGTATTCCCTAAAAACGATGACATAGAACATAAAAAAGTAACTTTCAAAAACCACTTTGGCATAGAGTTGGCGGCCGATATGTATATGCCTAAAGATGCGAACGGCAAGTTGCCAGCCGTTGCGGTTGCTGGGCCTTATGGTGCCGTTAAAGAGCAATCGTCTGGCCTTTATGCGCAAGAAATGGCAAAGCGAGGCTTTGTTGCTATCGCTTTTGATCCATCATATACGGGCGAATCGGGCGGTGAGCCACGCTATGTAACGAGCTGGGATTTGAATGTAGAGGATTATCAGGCAGCAGTAGATTTCTTGAGCAACTGCGAGAACGTAGATGCTGAAAAAATTTCCATCATTGGCGTATGTGGCTGGGGCGGCGTAGCGCTACAAACGGCCTGTTTGGATACGCGTATTAAAGCAACGATTTGTTCGACCATGTACGACATGCCGCGCGTCGCTCGTAATGGTTATTTTGATTCTGAAAATAGTGCCGAAGCACGCCAAAAATCCAAAGAAGCCATCAATGCACAACGCACGGAAGATTTTAAGAACGGCTCGCTGAAACTAGCTGGTGGCGTAGTCGATCCGTTACCAGAAGATGCGCCGCAATTCTTAAAAGATTATCATGCCTACTACAAAACTGAGCGTGGCTATCATAAGCGCAGCCTAAACTCGAATGACGGTTGGGCGATGACGGGCAATATTTCGTTAGCCAATACGACCGCATTTACGAATTCGAATGAGATTAAAAATGCCGTAATGATAGTGCATGGCGAGAAAGCTCATTCTCGCTATTTGGGCGAAGATGCTTTTGCGGCGATGACTGGCTTTGAATACAAAACCCATAATGCGCCTGAGCCATATGCTGGCAATGCACCGCTTGGAGAAACCGTTGTTGGTAATAAAGAATTATTAATCGTAGAAGGTGCTTCACATGTGGACCTTTACGATAATTTCGAGAAGATTCCGTTTGATAAAATTGAAAAGTTCATTCGTGACAATATCGAGGCGTAAAAAGCCTAGTTAACTAGAGCGTCTCTGTTTTTAATTACATAATGTTAAACGAATAGCTAAAGGCAATAATCGAAATCATAATTACGCTAACAATTAGAATGTTAAAGATGTGCATTTTGCGCTCAGAATTGAGATTGGCTATAAATTCGCGAATTAATGCATTGTAATAAAAATACCACGGCGATTTTGCGCCAATACCTTCAATTCCACGATAGCCATTTTTTGACGCAAAGACTGCGGAACGAAAAATATGAAAATCCGTCGTCGCAAATGCAACATTGTGCGGATTCTTAATCAATTTTTTGGAGAATTTAAAATTCTCATGTGTAGTCGTAGATTTATCTTCTAGCAGAATTTCGCCTTCGTATTTTTGCGCGATAGTATAGTTCTGCATAGATTCCGCTTCGGAAATTGGCTCATCGTCGCCCTTCCCTCCAGAGAAAATTAAGACTGGAGCTTGGTCAGATTCTTTTTTCTGCTCATTAGCAAACTTAATAGCCGCTTCAACGCGTTTACGCAATACACCGCCAGGCAGGCCATCCTCGCGCACGCGACAACCTAGCACAATAATATGGGACTTATTATGTGACACTTTGTGGCGCATTGCTTTGTATGACACATAAATCGTCGCTAGCATCATACATTCGAAGTAGACGAAACATATCGCAAATACATTTTCGACAGCGAGCGAGAAATGATAACCAAAATATGAATGTACGTCCATAATTCGATCGAGCGCCAGGTAGATATTAATCACGCCCAGCGAACCTAAGACTAGAAATGCGCCGAGCACAACGCCGAGCATATTATGCAACGAGCGCCCCTCCTTGATAAGTAAAACGACATTTGCGACCAGTAAGAAGAAAGAAAACAAAACTGCCGGAATGAATGCGATGTAAATTAGAGCCGTAAACGTACTTGTAATACCACCAAACCAGTTAAAGAGAAAATCTAAACTTGCTAGCTGGTAATTGAGAATGTTCCCAAGTATACGAAGCAGCGCCAAGACAAGACAGCCACCCAAGAAGATCATTAGGCCAAGTAGGGACACAATACGGTACGAATACATCGAAACATGCGCCATATTGCGCACCCTGTTTCGGCAAAGAAAAATTAAACCAATTAAGATAATCGCGGTAATAATCCGGGCAACAATAATCATTAAACTCATTATAATAGAAATGTGAAAACACAGACAGACCGAGTAAAACAGCACGTAACGCAGGAGTACGGCGCCGAGCCGGAGTTCTTGTGGCCAGAACGATACCCGGATTATTTTATTTATCGCCACAGCAATAATCGAAAATGGTTCGCATTAGTTGGACGTATTGCATGGACTAGTCTCGACAAAGATAGTACGGAATTGGTCGAGATTATTAATCTTAAATTCGACAAGGATCAGGCCTTAGATTTCGCAGAAAGCACCGAACATGTCTACCCTGCCTACCACATGAACAAACGCAACTGGATCACGATCGCATTAGACGAGTCGTTGCCGGATGAAATGATATTTGAACTTATTAAGAAGAGTTATTTGCTGACTGATAATTTTAATAATCATCATAGCTAGTATCGTTGCCGTACTATGTGCGGCCGGCGCGGCTTGGTTTATATTAAATAATAAGCAGACCAAAGAAAAGGAGCATGTAGCCATGTCTAACGGAAATATTATAGTAGTTTACTTCTCACGTGCAGACGAGAATTATAATGTCGGCACCGTAGAAGTTGGTAATACCGAATTATTAGCAAAAGAGATTGCAGCAAAAACTGGTGCTGGTGAGTTCAAAATTGAGCCAAAAGACAAATACCCGGCCGTTTACCAGGAAGCGATTGAGCGCGCAACCGAAGAACGAAAAGCCGGTGCGCGTCCAGAATATGTTGGCGACGTAGATATTTCGAGCTACGATACGTTTTTCTTTGGCTATCCAATTTGGTGGGGCGATATGCCGATGGTAGTTTATAATTTCGTCGAGAAACATGATTGGAACGGCAAAACCGTAATTCCATTTAATACGCACGAGGGTTCTGGCAACGCTGGTACTTATGATATCCTAAAATCTAAAATGACTGGCGCTACCTTAAAGGGTGACGGCTTTAACATGTCCGGTTCCACGGCGCGTACAGATGACGGTATTAAAAACCTGGATAATTGGCTGAGTAATCTTGGTTTTAATTGAAGAGAAAATGATGTACTAGACGCCGAACAGACCGTTCAGAAAAATTGCCGATAAATGGTATTTAAGCGAGAAATAATAGATTAAGCTCTAACTCTCAATGAGCGACAAAGCATCAAGCCGAAACCAGCCATTAATCCGATAATTGCAAAGATAGCAAGTGTGACATTATCGCCGGTTTGCGGGTTGTCGGTTGGTTCATCTGGGGCAGCCTTTGGATAGACTGGCTCCGTGTTGCTAAGATTTAATTCGCCATATATTTCGCCATCATCGGAGGAATCGTGCTGATCTGGGTTGTCGGTTGGCTCATCTGGGGCAGCCTTTAGATAGACTGGCTCCGTGTTGCTAAGATTTAATTCGCCATATATTTCGCCATCATCGGAGGAGTAGCGTTGATCTGGGCTGTCGACATACCAGTTATCAACAGTGGCAAGATCCATGTCGGAAACAGGAATAATACGCACGGTACCAGGATTATCGGCATAAGCATCAGGTGTTTTTGCAATATATAAATCATCACCGCCCAGCACGGCTGAGTTGTTGAAGATTTTTGATATGCCGCTGATTGTTACTGTAGAATCAACTAGCCGAGAAATAGCGATGCCGCCGCCATAACCATTGGACGTGTTGCCAGTAATCGAAGTATCTTCGATTGTGTATGCGTCACCAGACTTAAAGGATGTAATAGATAAACCACCGCCACTGCCTTTAGATGATGTGTTGTTATTAATTTCCGAACCACTGATCAGCGTCGTGTTGCTGCTATATCTTTGATCATTTGCGATATATATACCACCAAAGCCTTCGGCCGTATTGTGATTAACTTTTGTGTTAATGATATCAATATTCGCAATTGCATAAGCATAAATGCCGCCGATATATCTACCTTCGTTTTCGCTGATAGTGCTGCCGCTAATCGTAAGATTGCCAGCATGCCCCGCATCGATTGCGCCGCCGATTGACGTGGCTAGGTTATTCTTGAATACAGAATTGGTTATTGTCACGCCTTTGGCGAAACCGATATGCACTGCGCCGCCGGAACCGGCTTTATTGTTAGTAAAAGTACTACCAACAATCTCAATATTGAATGAATCAGTATGACCTTCATCGCCAGAACCATATGTATACGTCGAAATCGCACCGCCAGTCGCTGCAGAGAAGTTACTATCAAACGTGTCCGATTCGATCAGCGCTTTATCGTATGTCGGATAATTTCCGGCGAAGCAGATGACGCCACCCAAGCTCTGAGCTGGTGCATGCGCACTGTTATTGCGGTAGATATTATTTCTAGAGATGAAAGTTAATCCCGTCACACCATTTGCGCCAGAAATCTGCATTACGCCGCCATCGTTACCGTTGTGGCCGTATTCAAAGACATTATTTTCGATTAGCGCATTGGTGGCAGCAATTGAGGCAAAGCTCGAATTCTGCTGAGCGACCGTATTGCTAACGTAAGAGTTGGTAAACTTGAAATCTTGACCTTTAGTAATAGATAGGATACCGCCGGAGCCGCCGTTTTCTTCCGTACCGGTAAGGTTGTCGGTGAAAGTTGAATTGTCGATAATCACTTTCGAACCGGCATTACTATAAATAATGCCGCCCGACCTTTGGCTCATATTTTTATTAAAGACACTTTTTGATATGTCCAGATTGCCTTTATTGCTGACAATAGAGGCATTTACAGAAGACGCGTTGTGCTCAAAAGTCGAGTTAGCAATCTCTAGTGAGCCATTATTCGTAAACAAGGAAGCAGTCGCAGGGACATCGCCGTTAAGATCAATTGGGAAACGATAATAATAGTTAGTGACGGAGTGCATCTCGTCTAATTTGACGACCCAATTCTTTGAGCCACCTTCGACCTTGAGATTATCAATGCTCAGGCTCGAAGTATTGGGGATTACAAACAAGCCGCCTTTATAGTCGGCGCCCCTAGTAATCATATGGTCGTTGCCGTCAATCGATATTGTTCTATTGGCTGGCAAAGTAATTAGCTGAGTAAAGTCAAAATCCGAAATGATCGAGATTTCGTCTTCGCCACCAGCAATTGCTTCGGCGATTTCAGCGGATGAGCTTACTTCGGTGAGTGCGGAAACCGAATATTGACCGGCCGCAGTAATTAATGCCGCAAAAATAATTGCGGTAATTGATATGATGACTCTCCTGTTCATATGTCTGTCTCCCTTGAGGCATATAATGCTTACGCTCAGTATAGCATATATTTATTTGAAGGTAATAGTTTTGCTATAAATGGCGGAAGAGCCAATTATTGCAAAATTATATTTAGTACAATTAAGATAAAGCGGAAGTAAAATACGAACGATGAGCGGCCGTTATGCTTCAAATGGACCTTTTGGCACGAAAAAATATTCTTGAACCTCGAAATTGACCAACAAAAAAACGGTCCTTTACAGATATAAAGAACCGTTTCAAACTCTAATTTCAGGCGTAAAACAGGCCAAATTACCTGTGGTGAGTCGGGTGGGATATAAACAATGCGCCGTCGTTTCCTGGCGGAAACCGGGCATTGGGCGAACCCAGCGTAGCTTCTCATCACATCCGAGCTAAGCCAGAACCAAAAAAATTAGACCTTCTAGGTCTATTTTTTTCGGTTCTGGTGAGTCGGGTGGGATTCGAACCCACGACACCAAGCTTAAGAGGCTCGTGCTCTAACCAACTGAGCTACCGACCCAAATTGTACATAGTATATTTTATCACTTTGCGGAGTAAAATGCAAGATTCAATACGCCAAGGATAATTCGCTATAATAACATAAAGGAGTATTGATATGCCAAAATCTAAAGTCTTTTTCACAAAAACAATAAGTCCTGAGGCGCTGTTGGATATTTATAACGCATTGCAGATTGCCCTTCCCGGCAGGATAGCCGTAAAGTTGCACTCCGGTGAAGACGGAAACCAAAACTACGTGCGACCAGAATTTGTGCGCCCAATTATCGATAAGGTCGGTGGTACCGTAGTGGAATGTAATACAGCCTACGGTGATACGGCCGGTGGCGTACGCGACCATACCGAAAGTCATTTGAGGCTAATTGAGAAGCATGGCTGGAATAAATACTTCAAAGTCGACCTGATGGACGCCGAGGGGCCAGACCTGAAAGTGCCCGTCAAAAACGGTATACATCTCAAAGAAAATCTGCTTGGCAAAAACATAAAGAATTACGATTCTATGCTCGTATTATCACATTTCAAAGGCCACCCGGCTGGCGGATACGGCGGCGCACTGAAGCAAATATCGATTGGCTGCGCTTCCTCTAAGGGGAAAGCCCTAATTCATTCGGCCGGACAATCCGATGATAATATAGAGTGCTGGCAAGTTGAGACTCCGCATGATTTCTTTCTCGAAAGTATGGTTGATGCCGCATCGACCATAATAGAAATGTTCGGGAAGAATCTTGCATATATCAATATGATGGTTAATTTATCCGTAGATTGCGATTGCAGCGTACTGGCGGAAGATCCGTGCATGGCAGACATTGGCATTTTAGGGAGCCTGGATCCAGTCGCAATCGACCAGGCTTGTATGGACTTAATCGAAGCGAGCGATGATCCTGGGCGTGACCATTTTATGGAACGCGTAGACTCCATGAATGGCAAGCACACCATAGAAGTTGCGGAAGCGGCAGGTCTTGGATCGCGAGATTATGAGCTGATTGAGGTTTAGCGACATGAAGATAGAATGGTTTGGGCACTCATGCTTTAGAATTAATGAATCCCTAGTAATCGACCCGTATCAAGACGGCTCGGTGCCTGGATTGCCAGCTTTGCGCATTTCAGCAAACAAGGTGATATGTTCACATCAGCATTCCGACCATAACGGCGTAGAATGTGTCGACATAGTTCCGGGAGACGCAAATATGTTTGCAATTACTCAGATACCGAGCTGGCACGATGACCGGCAGGGCGCTTTGCGCGGGCCAAATACGATCAATTTAATCGAAAGTGACGGCTTTCGCATAGCGCACCTGGGCGATCTTGGCTGCGAACTAGATGACATGCAAAAAGATGCGCTACAAAATCTAGATATATTGATGATTCCCGTGGGCGGCTTCTTTACGATTGATGCCAACCTGGCGGCAACGATCGCTAAAGAATTGAATCCGAAATGCATCATTCCGATGCACTATCGCGGGGACGGCTTCGGCTACGATGAACTTGGCACGGTTGATTTATTCACTAAGCATTTCGCAGATGTGCGTAAAGTTGGCAACATCCTGGAGTCCGATACGGATATGCCTAAAGTCGCTGTGATGGATTTCGTAAAATAATTATTTATAGTCACTGAGGCGCACGACGTATTTCCAGGCCATTCGGCCATCGACAATCAGGAAAGTGCTGGTATTCTTGGTTGAATAATGATTAATTGGCGCGTGAACGGAGTTATAAACATCAAGTAGCTCGTCGAAGTCTTTCACCTCCGAGACCTTGACTCCGGATAGGCTCGGTGCAGATTTTAGGTTCACAGTAATACTATCGTAGGCTGACAAAAGCTTTTTGACGTTTTCATCATATTCAACGCTCGCCTCCTTGATTTTGCCCACATAACGCGACGCGTGACCGACAATAATCGCCACAGCGATAAGGGCTAGGCCAATAATACGGCTAGCCATAAGTATGTTTTCGTCCAGCTTTGGAGTCGAAGCAAGTACGATTTCGTTATTTTTAGCATCAGTATCAACAGTCACCTCCACGGCCTGTTGTGTGAGCTGAACAGACATGCTCATGATGGATTTGAGCGGAACACTGCTAGCGGCGTCGTCTGAGGTCAGACTGCCAGTTAGAATAAGTGAGACTTTGAGTTTGCCGTTGGCCGACAGAGAATATTCCTGCTTGAACTGACGCAGCATATCATTATAAGTGCCGTACTCGACTTTGGCTGAGCGAGAGAAGTTGAGTTTCTTAGTTTTGGCAATAATAAAAGTATCGGATTTGTATAGCTCATAGTCGCGCGACCAGTAGCTAGCTCCGCCAGAACCTTTACTCTCATCGGCGCTAATTGTCGCGACGATGCGGTAAGAATAACTACCCGAAACGGGATGAGAGAAGTTCATGTCGTTGACGTAGTTAATATTAAAATAGTCAATCAGACTAGCAACATATGTGCCGCCAGAGGGGAGAATTTCCTTGTCGAAATACTCATTTGGCTTGAGCTTGACCGTATAATCGACTTTATTATTCGTTCTTTGAGTTAGGTCGGAATCGTCATGAGGCGCAAAACCAAGAATGCACAAGAAAACGCCAAAAACAGCGCAAGCAAAAACCAGAATCATCATGAGAATGCGCTTACCGTAGTCGTAATGAATTTGCCCTGTCATGGTCATTTTGCCTTGAATAACTCACTGAGCCATACGGTCGGAAAACCGATGTATTTATTAATAATAACAACTCGCCCAATTACTTGCGATTCGCCCGTAACGAAGGAGTCATTCTCTTCGTTGTGGTCGCCTTTGGTGGTGAATTGGAGACGATTGTTTTTAGTATCAATTTGCACGACGCGATGCGTGACAATAATGCCCTCGTGCTTAAATACTAGTATATCATTCTCATGGATATCGGAGGCGGAACATTTTTCAAGAATGACCGCATCGCCACGCACGAAAGTTGGCGTCATCGAATCGGAAGCAATGGCAATTATCTGATGTTTAAAGATGCCCGAAACCAAACAGACAATCGCGAGAAGAATGGCAATAATTGGCACTGAAATAATGAATCGGTTGCGATAACGGATACGCTTCTGATCTTTGAGATTCGCCTGCTGAAGATTATGGGTAAGTAGATAAATAAGTGCTGGTAGCGCAATCGCAACAACCGCATAAAGAAAATGCCCGAGATTCGGCAAGAATGGCAAAACATATAAGTAGAGACGCGCTGCCATCTTATAGATTAGTGCTGGCTGTAGGCCAACGCTCAAGCAAAGGTAGCTGCATAATAATTCGGTTGCAATGATTGGTAAGAAAGCCGTGCAAATTGCAATAAATGTCGCTTCGGGGCTGGCAAAAGAGGTCGCATTCAGCGCCATGAGAATGTTCATCGCGATAACAATTGTTGTAAATATTACAACGGGTATCTTGCGACGGAAATAGGAGCGAAATATGACATAGCGTAATAGCTCGGCTTCGATCGAGAGGAGCATGATTGGCAAAAATGCGCCTACGAAATCACCGAGTTTCAAAGAGAACGAGCTATGCGTATAGCCTAGTAACAGACCGAGCGAAAAACAGATAATTGCTACCAGCATTATACAAGAAAGAACTATGCGAGATATATACGGCCTAAGATAGTGTTTATCGCGATGATACCCAAACATCAATAGCGCAGCCATAAGAATTACACCAAGAGCTACGGCCAAACAATACGCTTTGATGCCAAGTGGAAGATGGAACAAAAACAAAGTAAAGAGTAAAGAGACCGCCGCGAGAGCGGCCTCCAAAACATATACTAAACGCTCATTTCGCTTCAGGCGCATGAGCTATTTTATTCTGCTTGGCTGAAGTTGAGTGCGGCAGAAAGATTTAGCTCAAGCGGCTCTTCGAGCGGTTTAACCTTGTGATCGTCGGTGGGTTCATAAGCGACGCGCACCATTGCGACCTTGCGATTGACGCCAGTTGCGGTGGGGAGAGCAGCAGCGATATGGCCCTGGCTGTGATCGAATGTAAAATCATCATAAGTGACAGTGTAGGATACATAATCGGCTTCGGCCGGTGGAAGCTCAGACATTTCGATACTATCGAGAATGGCGTCATATTGACCATCATTGACGACATCGATCTGGAAGAGATAGTAATCGCCCGGATTTTTGAGAGTTATATCGTATGAGATAGCTGTGTCGGTGATAACTTTAGAATTTTCCTCAACACTTCCCTCGCCCAACTGGTAGCTTTCTGGATTAAAATGCACACTCCAGCGATTGGTGCCGACAGTGGCCATACCGTTGATATTAAGCTTCTGCGAGTAGGCAGCAAAGCCAATCGACATGAAAAGAATAGCAAATGCTAATACGCCAATCACTATCAGCTGTGTGTTCTTCTGTTTCTGCATTTTTGTTCCTTGTTAAATTTGATTTAAGATTACCATAAGAGTTACGTTTTAGCAATAGTGCCACCGCTGGCAACCGGCTAGAAACTTTCTTTGCGAATCGTTTCGATAATGTTTTGTTTGCGAATCCGACGCGTCGAGTAACGCATGATGCTAGCAACAAGGAGTGCCACAGCTATGATTGAGGTGGCGATCGCCCACCACGGAATGAGCCAGCCAAACTTGAGCATGCCTCCATCCAAAAGCTTGTAGATGCCGTAAGAAATCAGAAGACCAATCGGCAGGCCAATCATAAGTGCGCGCGTAGTATACAGGACACTCTCGAGACGTACCATGTGATTAAATTCTTTTTGCGACATGCCGATTGATTTTAGAATTGCAAATTCTTTTGCGCGAAGGGCGATGTTGGTCGTGATGGTATTAAAAATGTTCGTAGCACCAATCAGCGATACGACGATAACAAACCCATAGATTAGAATCTCGGAAAGAAGAATGGTATTTCTAGTAACCTGCATCCCCTTTTCTATATCTTGATAATAAAACCCCTGGTCAGTATCGAGGTTTTGGATTGTTTTGTCGGTATCTAAATAATTAGTAATTTTTTCGCCGACTCCAGAATCTTTTATCTGCATCGTATTAGCATGGAAAAAATCGCGGTTTTCCATATATACGGAGTTCTCTTCTGAGACATAGGCGATGCCGCCCGTGTAGAGTGTATGATTAGATTCGCCTAGCGGGGCTTCGTCTGTAATTTGCGTAATCCTTAATGTGACATCTTTATTTATGAATTTATAGCCAACTATGTCGGTTTGTTCGTCGTGGTTCGGATCTTCTGTGTCAGTTGAATCCATGCTCATCTTTTGAAGCCTCAAACGAACAAAATCTCCAACTTTATATTCCGTGCTGCGTTTTGTCTGGATAGATCCGGAGGAGTCTGTGCTCGTATAGTTGTCTTGAAGAATCACTTGGCTCGCATAATCGTCGCCACGATACCCTACCCGCTTGGCAAAACGCACAAATTCATCACGCGAGACGACATATAACCTTGTCCGTGGCACCATTTTGCCATTTTCCGCATTCTCTATTGTGCCCTGGCCTGGGATTTGGTAGTACGCATACTCTTTTAGATTGAATTTTTGGGCGACTTTTTCGTAGAGCTCAACGCTCCCCTGGGTGATAACGTAATTAGAGCCCGTATCTTCGAAGAAAAGCCCAACCACCTTGTGGCCATAATTCATAAATGTCGCGATACCTATGAAAACAGCCACACTAATAACGATAGATACAACCGTTGTGCGGTATTTTTGCCGGCTACGCTTAAGGTTCTTATGAGCGATAACGCCGCCAATACCCCAAACCCTCTGGAGAAACTTTGGAGTTCGAACCTTTTTTGCTTTTAGTTTTACATCCTGAACGTTACGCAGTGCAGCAATTGGACTAACACGGCTCGCAACGATAGCAGGCGATGCTGCAGAGAGAATAATGATGATCATGCCGATACCGATTATTAATAAATACGCCTCTAGCGGAATATAAAATAGCAAACTTGCATCAAAAAGTGATCCGACAAGATTATTTATAATTGCTATTATGGCCGCCGTGGCACCGGCGCCCAATACTAGGCCTAGTGGAATTGCAATTAAGCCAACCATACCGCCCTCTTGGTAGACCATATGGCGAATTTGACGCGGGCGCGCTCCAACGCTAGCAAGAATACCAAACTGACGCACGCGTTCAGTGATTGAGATATTGAAAGAGTTGCGGATTAGAAAAGCAGCAACTATCGCCATTACGCCTAGGCTCAAAGAGGCAAAGCTTAACAGCAAAATGCGCCCGGTCCTTGGAATACCGCCATCTAGCTCAAAAATAGTGATATTTGTGCGCGTCTCAAGTTCCTCGAGATAACCGGCATCTTTAAGCGCACGCGCAAGTTGCGTATCCGGGTTGCTAGAAAATGATTCCGTATCTCGAGCATAAGCCGGATTCTCATACTTAAGAAAAACACAATAGGAATGCTCTGCGTCGCGAACAATGGCGTCAGGGTCCATAATCGCCTCGTAGCTTCCGCGAGACGGAGGATAGCCATAGCTATAGAGCTCGTCATCCTCTGGATTGATTGAGGCGGAATAGTACTGGACAATGTAGCCCTTAGATTCTTCGATGACCGCAATTTTATCGCCAGGAATATTCACATATACAATATGAAAATCACCATATTCATTAATGGCATCTACTCGCTCTGTATGGAGCAGGCTCGTGACGGTCCCAACAACGGATAATATAAGGGCGACCGATAACGCAATGCCGATAATTGTTACGACAGTTCTTGCGCGATTTTGGCGGAGGTTATCCAAATTAAGCTTCGTTAGAGTTCTCATGCTCTTCTATCGGTCGTCTTTCGTCTTTAATAATTTTTCCATCCTCGAAAGTAATGATGCGATTAGCTTGTGCGGCAATATTAATATCGTGAGTGATCAAAATAATCGTCTGATGATATCTGAGATTGGCGACTTTCAGCAACTGAACGATTTCGTCTCCGGATTTCTTGTCAAGATTGCCAGTTGGTTCATCGGCAAGGATTAGTTTCGGTTGCGCAAAAAGAGCGCGACCGATTGCAACGCGTTGTTGCTGACCGCCCGAAAGCTGGTTTGGTAAATACATTGCACGCTCAGTTAGACCAAGATCGGCAATCAGCCCGTCTAGGCGCGCCTTATCGATGGGACGCTTGCCAAGGTCACACGGCAGTGTGATATTTTCGCGCACGGTGAGCACTGGAATTAGATTATAGAATTGGTAAATAATGCCAACTTTTTCTCGGCGGAAGATAGCAAGTTTATCCGCACTATATTTAGCAATGTTTTCGCCATCGACAATTATTTCGCCAGAAGTGGGATTGTCGACGCCGCCGATCATATGCATAAGTGTGGATTTACCGGAACCGCTGGCGCCAATGATGGCTACAAATTCGCCCTCTTCGACAGAAAAACTAACATCATCTACAGCGCGGACAAGATTATCGCCCTTGCCATAATGCTTGCTTAAATTTTTTACTTCTAAAATGCTCATTCCTATTATTATACCGCTAATGGACACGGATATCGTCGAGGCTTTTGGCGGAATTAAGCACGTCGAGATCAATGTATTTCTCTCCGCCAGAATAACCATCGAGCTGGCCGCGGTCATTATATTGCCAGATTAGCCAATCGTTACCATTTTTGAGTTTTGCCGGCAGATAGACATCGCGAATCCAGCGCGGATATCCCGAAAAATCTGTGAGATATTTGTCATAAAAATCTTTTTGAGCGTAAATGATTGGCTTGACGCCGTACTGAGCCTCGAGCGCATCGAGCATAGATTGAAGCTCGCGACTTAGCTTATCTCGGTCGGGAAGAACGGGGCGTTCTTCGCCGTAGATTTCAAGGTCAATTGCAGGCAAAAGACGTCCTTCCAAGCTTTCGCCGACGCTATTAATAAAGTTTGTGGCCTGTTCAATGCCCGAACTCTCGAAATTAAAGAAATGATAGGCGCCAGCTAGTAGATTGGCGTCTTTGGCGTTCTGCCAGTTGCGCGCAAAATAGTCGTCAACATGCGAGCGCCCCTCGGTGGCCTTGATATAAACAAACTGAATGCCCTGCTCTTTTAGCTTGAGCATATCAACATCGACTTGGTAGGCAGAAATATCGACACCACGAATACTATTGGGGCCAAGCGACCATTCGTTAACGCTAATTACACGATTGCGCACAGCCTGATAGAAGCAGATGAGAATAGTCGCGATTGTGACCAAAACGATAGTCGGAATCAGAAACATCTTACGCGCGGTTTTGAGCTTAGACATGGATCTATTCGCCTTGTTTGAGCGTCTTAACGATTTCCTTACCGTCGTTGATGATTTTATCGATTGGTTCTTTTCTGAGCGCATTGATGACTTCGATTACGCCGGCGATGGACGTAATGATACCCATGACAGTTAAGGCATCATTGCTAATAGAGGCCGAGGCGACAAGGAAATAGATGCCAAGCGCTAATTCTACAACAGCTAAACAGAGCAAGAATCGCCAACCCATAGTCTGCCATTTTTCACGATTCTTAACGGCATGAATTGCGCCTAGCACGCCGTTAAAAGTAGTAAAGCCGCCCGTTACTAGGTTGAGCATTCGATTAGTAAAATCCTCATTAAGAAGCAGAAATAGGCCAAGCAAGGTGAGCGCCAGATAAATCGACGTTTCACCAAGCTGCAGCAAGAGAGACCTCTTCGCAGTTTCCAGCTCCTCGCCTTTAAGGCCTTCCATCTTAGCGCGTAAGTAGCCAGTTCTATAAAACGCCCAAAACGTAAAAATGCCAGCCGCTGCCGCAATGAGTGATGGCAGAGTTTTAGTATCGTTGCCCATACCGCTCTGTGCGCCAATCACCATCATGACACCAGCAATAAGCATCATCACTGACATGGCAAACTTGTTCCGTAGAAAAATTCGGTATGCGCTCAAGCCGCGCTTGACAAATTTGTTCATAATAATGATTATAGCATTTTGCCTATGGCATTGTTTTGGCGTGAATGCTGCGTGCTAAAATAGCCTAAAAGCAGGAAATGGATTTATCTATAAACAAACGATGGCTAACATAGAAGTTATAATCCGCAAAGACATTGAGCTTGGTACCTGGCAGGGTCTAGGTGGAGCTATTACTGAAGCCACTGCGTATAATTTTTCAAAATTGAACCAAAAACGGCAGCGAGACCTCATTGATGCTTTCTATAGCAAGGACGGCTTAGATTATCGTTGGTGTCGCCTTAGTATTGGTAGCAATGATTTTTGCCTCAAGCCATATCAGTATACCAACAGATTTAATCTTCGCGATTTCTCTATCGAACACGATCGCAAATATGTCATTCCGATGCTAAAAATGGCTCTAGAGAAACAGAACTTACAGATTATTGCAAGCCCATGGTCGCCGCCGGCTTTTTTGAAGACCACTCATAGAACGCGTTTTGGTGGGCACTTGAAGCCGTGGCGCTATAAGACCTACGCCAATTATATTCGCAAGTGGCTCGATGCCTACGAGGAAGATGGTGTCAGGATACGTTATATTACTCCGCAAAATGAACCTCGCGCTATCCAGAAATGGGAATCTTGTGTTTATTCTTATCGTGCCCAACGTCGCTTGGCATATAAATATCTTGCGTCAGCACTCGAGGGGACGGATACGCAAATACTACTCTGGGATCACAATAAAAAGCATCTTGTAGAAGTAGCCGATCAACTACTAACGGAGAATAACCAAAAAATTGCCGGCCTATGCTATCACTGGTATGACGGCACGCACCCTGATCAGATGTGGCAGGTCCGCCAAAAGTATCCAGATATCATGATGCTTGGCTCTGAAATGTGTGTCGGTTTCTCTCCTTACGATGCGAAGGAATGGGCTACTGCTGCCAACCCTTATTATTATGAGCTAATGTCTGACATAAATACTGGCGCTTGCGCATTTCTAGATTGGAATATGTTGCTCGACTGGCAAGGCGGCCCAAGTTATTGTCGAAACTACGTTAAGAGCCCAGTAATTCTTAATGAAAAAGGGGATGATTTCATTTTAACGCCTATCTATGACGCGCTTAAAAGATTTGCCAAGCTCTATCCGGCTGGTAGCAAAATTATCCGTTGCGATTACGACTCTGAAGATATTGCCGTGGTCGCGCGTCAAACGAGGGCTAGCTACGAGGTCGTAGTAGCCAATGTTTCAGGAGAGGCGCAGGACGTATGCCTGAACTACGGCGGAGAGCAATACCAAAAGCTCATTTTGGCGCCGCTCGAAATCAGAAGTCTTCACGTGCGATAATAAGCGAGCTATAACGGCTAGCAATATCTTAGTGGCTTTTTTCTGATTCTTACCAATATAATGCGCGAAATTGCTATAGTATATTTATGAATGATGGGAAAAAATTGTTAGACAAGCCTAAATCTGCAGCAAGAGAGCCCCACAAAGGCCTCATTGCGATCATTATCTGTTCCGCAATTGCCGTTACTGGAATTACTGCGGCTATCATATTGAACGTAAATCAGGAGCATGAATCCGAACGATCAACTGTTACCGTCAAGGATTTGACAGATGAACAAAAAGAAAAACTAGGCATTACAGACGATAATAAGGCGTCAGGGGAAGAATCCGAAATAGAGGATGAAGAGCACTATTCAGATGAATACAAAAAATATCTCGAACTGCCCGATGATGAAAAAGAAAAACTGGACGTTGTGCCTCGTAAAAATGATGTACCAAAAGATAAAATAGACAACATCAAAGACGGTACAGACGGAACCATTGTCGCAGAACTCCCGCAAAAATTTGATTTACGCGACACTATCGACATCACAGTCGGCGACCAAGGCGACTACGGGATTTGCTGGAGCTTCGCATCGAGTACGGCGCTCGAGACGCATTTGAAATTACGCGGGATAGACTATAATCCTTCCGAATTCCAGATTGATTTTCTAAGCTCTAGTTTGATGTATGGATCCCGCAATCTTCATGGCGGTGGAAGCTTCCAGAGTTTTGCCGATGTAGCCTCTTCTATTGGCGTCATCTCCGAAGATATGTTCTCGGGTTTAAACATTAATACAGACGGGGCTCGCAACAACGGCAATATTGATCTCGATTATCTAAAACTAGCAAAAAATAATGAGCCGCTCTATGTTACTAAAACCGTCGATTTTCCATCAGTATATAAAGAGTATGGTATTGCAACCGATAGAACAGAGGAAGAATTGGAGGAGTTCCGCAATCTCGTAAAAGCCCACATTATGACCAATGGGTCGCTCTATGCTTCCACTACGGTGCCCTGGGGATGGGGTATACCTCGCTATTGCGAAAAATCAATGAGTAGCTGTTATATCAATCATGCGGTATCCATTATTGGTTGGGATGACACATACCCTAAAGAGAAATTTGGCAAGGTAAATGAGGACGGCAAACGGATAGAGGGAACTCCGGTTCATGACGGAGCCTACCTAGTCCTTAACTCGTACGGAGAAGGATGGGACGGATCTGGCGCAAAAAATGGAGTATATTATATTTCCTACGATGAATACGGTATCGAGGCTCAACTTTCTGGAATTGTTTCTACGTCGCTCGATGATGCAACAAAAATAAGCTCAATCGCGTCCCAAACAGTAAAAGATATCATAAACGAAAAACTCAGTTTTTATATCATTGAGAAAGACAATGAGCAGTACATTAGTGACTACGCACGCAATAAAGTTTCCTACCTCGACTTATCTTCTCGTGGCTTGAATAATAATGACCTTCGAGGCATCGCGGAGGCGTTTCCGAACCTCACTTCTTTATATATGGCCGAAAACAATATTTCAGACTTAGCTCCGATGTCAAAATTAAAAGAACTATACAGTGTCGACCTTACGAAAAACAATATTACGGACGTCTCGGCCTTGTGCAGCGAAGAGAAACTCAGTTGGATTGAGCTAGGTTACAATAAAATTACAGATGTCAGCTGCCTCAATGATAAGTTTGCAAAAAATGAATATTCTCATTTAAATATCTCTGGCAATAAAGGAGTCGTCGGATACGAAAATCTCACTAACTTGGATGCACTAATCGCTGATGACATCGGGCTTAAAAGCCTGGAGTCGCTCAGAAAACTAACAAAACTATCTTCACTTCAGGTTCGCGACAATGACATCAAGAGCCTAGACGGTCTATCCACAACAAATACGTCTTTTGGCCATCTTGATGTGTCGGGTAATAGGAATTTGAAGAGCCTGAAATTCGATAAGCCCGTCTGGAGATTAACTATAGATGATGCTGGCCTGGAAGATATCTCTATCCTAAATGACATCACAGCAAGCGCCGTGTCGGCAGCTGGAAATAGTTTCAATGATTTATCTGGGTTCAATAATAAGGGCATAGAGTCTCTAGATCTTTCTAGGAATAAAAATCTCTCGAATTTTTCAGCGCTTGGCGCGGTTAACAACTTGTCATTATCGGATTGTGACATAAAATCTTTCACAGAATTATCGGGATTAGACAACGTCAAGTGGCTCACATTGGACAACAATAAAATCTCGTCATTTGATGGTGCAGAAAATATAAAAAATATAATTTCGCTCGTACTAACGAAAAACAAGCTAGCGTCCCTAGATGGCGTAAATAAGCTCGAAAAAATACAGAGTTTGGTAATCGATGATAATCAAATATCGTCGCTGGCTGGAATCGAAAAACTAACTGAACTCTCTAGCATCGCCGCAGACAATAATAATATCAGTAGCGCGGATGAACTTCTGGATTTAGGCAGCCTATATTTCGCGTCGTTTAATAATAACAAATTTACATCAATACCAAACTTCACGAAACAGAGCGGAATCTACTTAGCTTTTGCGAATAATCCATTAGAATCTGCGATTTTACCAAAGAATACGACGGCCATAAATCTTAAAGATTGCAGTCTCAAACATATCGATTATTCAGCGGCTGAAAGATTGTCAAACGTCAACCTCGAGGGCAACCCTGATTGGAATGACTATCAGAACATAATTTCCAGATCGATACTAAAGCAGCAAGAAAGAGGCGAGTCATATCCGTACTTTTATGCTACGACCGACTATAACTTCTCGGAAGAAGATAAAAATAACCTCAGCAACATTTCGGGAGGAAATGATTATGCGAATTGGAACATAGCGCTTACTGAATATACGATTGAATTAAAAAAATCTCCTGAAGGAATTGTGAACTTAGAGAAACAACCTGCCAAAAGACTAATGTTTATGCACTTGCTAAGGTCAGGCGTAAAAATAAAAGGGTTCAAGATAGATAAAGCGGCTACTAAACTCATATTAGATGACAAAACAGCAGAATCGCTCTCGCTAGATCTTGAACAAACTACGATAGTTCATGGCGAAGCCCATCTGATGACCAACAAAGTAAAGCTTGTCTTTAAAAGCGATGCGAATGGCTAAATGCTAGCTACTGAAGAAAAATTCAACGGCAAAACATAATAGTTGATCTTACCGATTATGGCACGCATGTTTTTGTGCTACATATTGTTATGTTCGAAAATGATTGTGCTATTATGGTAATAGTGGACTGTGATTGAGTTGTTTTGGTTTTCTGATGATTAAATGAGGGCACAGATTACAAAATGTATCAGCAGAATCAGAGCAGTTCGATTAAATTTCTAGTACTCGGTTTATTAGGAGTATTTTTAATCGGCGGTGCGATTATAGGTGTAGTTTTTGCATTGGTAAATGGGGGTAAAACCGATACCGATTCGGGAAATGATATCCCCGAGACTACCAGCGAGGTCAATATTCCCGAGACCACCGATGGAGGCAACAGCGGAGTCAATCAAGAGGAAAAGACGATCGAGCTAAGCGAATCGATTTTGAACCTAGAGGTAGGCGAAAAGAAGGAACTATTGGCGTTTGTTCATCCAGTCGATATAGATGACGTATTTACGTGGACTAGTATGGATGAAAATGTAGCGACAGTAGCTGACGGGATAGTGACGGCGGTTGGCGTTGGCACGACGAATGTAACATTGGAAGTGAATGGAAAGAGTTCAAATTCAAGTACTTGTACGATTAATGTCGTGGGCGATAGTAATCCAACCGGCGGCGATACTCCGGATACTCCGGATAATCCGAGTACTCCGAGTACCCCGAGTACCCCAACTACGCCAACTACCCCTACTACACCAACTACGCCTGCGCCTAGGCCAGGCAATAAGACCGTTTATCCTGAGCGCGTTTATCTAAACCGCGGGGATCAAATCGTAACGGTCGGTAGTACCATAACAGTGGTTGCTACAATCCATCCATCAAACTCTACCAACAAGACTATTACTTGGATATCGAGTAATACCTCCGTAGCAAAAGTAAGTAGCGGCGGCAGAATAACTGGCGTAAAGCCTGGCAAGGCGACAATTACAGCAAAGACACACAATGGAAAAACTGCTTCATTGGTTGTGACTGTCAAGGAAAATAACCCGCCAGTAATACCGGTCAGTTCAGTGAAATTGAACCAGACCACTGGTAAAGTGAAAGCCGGATCGACACTTAAGCTAACTGCAACGGTTTCACCAGCAAATGCAACAAACAAAACACTGTCATGGTCTAGCAACAATACGAACGTTGCAGTTGTGGATAACGGTAAAGTTACGGGTCGTGCGGTAGGCACGGCAAAGATTACAGCACGATCAAATAACGGCAAAGCTGCGACGGCGATAATTACGGTCGAACGGGGCTATGTCGAGGTGACGGGAGTAACGCTAAATAAGAGTTCGGTATCGGTAAATGTCGGCACTACAACAAAATTAATTGCAACCGTATTGCCGCAAAGTGCAAATAACAAGTCGGTTACTTGGAGCTCTAGCAATACGAGCATTGCGACCGTCAACAACGGTACGATTACGGGCAAAAAGGCTGGTACGGCTACAATTTCTGTTAAAACACATAACGGTAAAGTAGCAAAATCTACAGTAACAGTGAAGAATATTCAGCCGACGGGCATTACTGTAAATACGAAAACGGTCGCATTAGTTGCGGGTTCGACATATAAGCTTAAGGCAACAATATCGCCAAGCAATGCGACGATTAAAACGATTACTTGGTCAACAAGCAATTCCGCCGTCGCGAAAGTGGCTGGCGGTACAATTACGGCTGTAAAAGCCGGGAAAGCGACGATAACGGCCAAAACACACAACGGCAAATCAGCTAGCGTCGCAGTTACAGTGACGGCTAAAACTATCGCTACGACAGGTGTAACGATTAGTCCGACTAGCGCATCAATTAATGTTGGCTCCTCGAAGACATTTACTGCAACAGTTAGACCAAGTAATGCCACTACGAAGACGATTACCTGGAGTTCAAGCAATACGGCCGTAGCGACCGTGAGCGGTGGTAAGGTAACGGGCAAGAAAGCCGGAACGGCGAAGATTACTGCAAAGACAGCGAATGGCAAGACTGCGACAGCGACAATTACTGTAAAAAATATTAATGCGACAAGCGTGAAGTTGAACAAGACAAGCGCATCGATATTAGTGGGCGGCTCCGTAACTTTGACTGCTACGATAGCCCCAACAAATACGACCATCAAAACAATTACCTGGAGTTCAAGCAATACGGCCGTAGCAACCGTGAGCGGTGGTAAGGTAACGGGCAAGAAAGCCGGAACGGCGAAGATTACGGCAAAGACAGCGAATGGCAAGACTGCAACGGCGACAATTACCGTAAATAGCATCAATGTAACAAGCGTCAAGCTAAATAAAACTAGCGCAACAATCACAAAGGGTAGTTCAGTGGCATTAACGACGACCATTGCACCGTCCAATGCAACGACAAAAACTATAACTTGGACCACGAGCAACGCCAATGTTGCGACGGTAAGTGGCGGCAAAGTCACAGGTAGGGCCCCAGGCATAGTAACCATTACGGCAAAAAGCCATAATGGTAAGACGGCGACAGCAAAGATAACGGTAATGAACTTTGACCGGTCGATTGTATCTAGCTATGGCGTATTCTTGGGCATAGACCATGACGATGGCTGGAATAGCAGCAAGCTGAAACAGTTATTTAACTATAAATTAGTAGTAATTGATTTTCAGGAATTTACGAAAGCTGACGTCGATAAGCTACATGCGAAAGGCATAAAAGTCTATACGTATTTAAATATTGGCTCAATCGAAAATTGGCGTACCTACTGGAAGACTTATAAGAAATATGCCCTGAGCGATTATGACGGATGGCCAGGAGAGAAGTGGATAGATGTCAGTAAGACGGAATGGCAGAAATTTATTACTGGCACGTTAGCTCCGAAATTGAATAAAATGGGCGCAGATGGGTACTTTATTGATAATGCTGACGTCTATTTCCACTACAAGAGAGATGGCATATATAAGGGGCTTCAGACGATTTTGAGGACCGTGCATAGTTATGGCAAGCCAGTGTTAATAAATGGTGGCGATATCTTTGTAACGAAGGCAATGAAAGATAACAGCTACTTGAATTTGTTCGACGGTGTAAACCAGGAGGAAGTATTTACGACGAATACATACAAAACGCAGTCTTCGAGTGAGACTAAATATTTGAAGAATTATCTTGCTACCGTGAAAGCGAAGAATTTGAAGGTGTATTTGCTGGAGTATAAAGCAAATTCAAGTAATTTGAAGAAGATAAAAGATTATTGTAGCGCCAACGGTTTCGGCTATCATAATGCAAAGGATAAAGATTTAAAATAATTTGCCAAAATAAACTGGCCGATTCTGGTCGAACCCGGGTTCTCGTTGCCTTGCGGATACCAGCGAAAAAGCGGAGCTAATGCTCCGCCCTTTCGCTGGTACACCCGGAGGGATTCGAACCCACGACCCCTTGTTCCGAAGACAAGTGCTCTAATCCACTGAGCTACGGGTGCGCTAGAATGTATTATATCACGCCTTTCCCGTATCTTGACAATTACCCTTTAAATATGGCATAATCATAATACCTGCAGTTCAGACTGTCATGATTACAATAGAAAGAGAGGTGGTGAAATTATGGCAGGCATGATTTTCTTTCGACGTATCTACGGCCATCTGATATTGACAAAATTAGGTATTGTATGCTATAATTATAATGTTGTGCCGAGCTTGGCACAGTGTTTTTGTAGCGGGCATGCCATCGAAAAGGAGGTAGCATATGGCAAATCATTATACAAAAGCAGAAGCCGTCGCGCGTAAAAGAAGAACCGACACACCTTGGACCGCTGCAGCGGAGTACGCAGGGTGCCAGACAGAAAGGGCCGCAGCAGGAAGCTCAGCCGAAGCACCCAACGAGGAGTCGGCGCTTGCCGATCACGTCTTTGAGAGGCTTACAAACCCTAACGTCGGCAAAAAGCCCACGCAGCAGCAGAAACCCGTCGGCGCTTGAAGTCGACAGCACATTTATTTAATTGAGGCATCAAGCCTCTCGCCCCGCTTCGGCGGGGCTTTTTTATGCGCGTAGGTAGCGAAAAAGCAGGCTCTAGGCCTGCTCTTGCGCTGGTACACCCGACAGGAGTTGAACCTGCGACACCTGGTACCGGAAACCAGTGCTCTTCCACTGAGCTACGGGTGCACTGGGTCTATTTTAGCATGTATCTGGTGCGCGGACAGGTAATCTAGGATAGCGAGGAAATTATCATCAAAATCATACTTCTGCTTGTTGTACGCAAAAATCGTTTCCGACCAGGACATACCATCCTTATATAGCTGTTGGAGCTGCGGTTCATGAAAAGCGCGACTATTTTCTAGATGTTGCATATCCACACAGGATTCCTCATCGTACCACTTACATTTTATACAAAAAGCAAGTTTATCGCATTGAAAAGCCAGCCTTGCCTCTGGCGTCTTACCCTCGTCAAACTCCAGAAAGATTGCCTCTATCTCAGATGCATCTAGCAGGTCGCCAAGTAGCTCATGAACGGCGGCGTGCTCTATGTGCGCTTTGTCTGACTGACCGATTTCGCATGGCATATAATCACCAATCGTAATTTCGCCGAGTTCGTGTATAACTGCCATATAAACAACCTTGGCGATATCGACATCATATTGATATTGCGACTTCATCAAAATCGCCAACATGGCAACTTCGAATATGTGTTCACTAATGCTCTCTATCCTCTCGCGGCGCACGCCCCAATCCAGCCAGCCGGTACGAACGGTGTCGTTTAGCTTCTGTATTTTTGCATAGAAGTCGACTATGCTCTGCTCTTTAGTCATCATTATCCATTATTGTTGCTAGATTCCGGCGCATTGTCAAATATGGCGGTTTTATGCATTTGATGGTATAATAATTCTATGAAGATTCGCGAAAATGTGCCAATCTCAAAGCTGACTACCATGAGGCTTGGCGGGAAGGCCCGATACGTCATCGAGATTGAAGAGGATAAAGATTTAGCCGAGGCATATCATTTTGCGGCCGAAAAGAAATTGCCTACCTATATTTTAGGTAGCGGTAGCAACGTGATTGGGCGCGACGGCGGCTTTAAGGGTGTTGTTTTCGTGAATAAACTACACGGCATCTACGTGATCGATAGTGACCCAGATAGAATCCGGCTTTGTGCTAAGAGTGGCGAGCTACTCGACGATTTAGTCGAGTATAGCGTCAAGTTGTGGAACGGCGAAAGCTACGGCTATTCGGGCATTGAGGCTCTATCAAAGATTCCAGGTACGGTTGGGGCTGGGCCAGTCCAGAACGTAGGCGCATACGGCCAAGAGGTAAAACAAACACTGCATTCCGTCTGCGTATATGATTGTCGCGATAATTGTTTTAAGCATATGATGGCCGACGAACTAGATTTAGGCTACCGGCACAGCATTTTTAACACCGGTGATGGCGTGGGGCGTTACTTTATCACTAGCGTAACAGTCGAGCTGCACAAGCACTGGCTGAAGCCGCCTTTCTACACTTCCCTACAGGCGTATTTTGACGAGCGTGGCGTAAAAGAATTCACGCCACAAGTAGTGCGCGATGCGGTAGCAGAGATTCGCGCCGGCAAACTGCCGGACCCGAAAGATTTCGCTTCATCAGGTTCATTCTTTAAGAATATTTACCTAAATAAAAAACAAACCAAAGAAGCTAAGGCAAAGGGTATCCCGGTTTGGGATGGCGGAAAAGTGCCAAGCGGTTGGCTAATTGAGAATGCGGGCTTAAAGGGGAAAGAATTCTACGGCATGCGCGTGTCGGATAAGGCTGCGTTGATTCTAATCAATGAAAGCGCCAAGAGCTATGCAGATCTCGCCAAGGCGCGCCAGGCGGTAATTGATATTGTATATGAGAAGTTTGGCTACACGCTAGAGCAGGAGCCGATGGAACTGGGGGATGAATGAAAGAACTAAACGGTGGTGAATTGGCGGGCTATATTAAGGAGCGGCAGGCTCATACTGTAAAGGCTTTGCGCAGTCGCAAGAAATTCCCAAAATTGGCAGTTTTCTACGATAACGACTCGCCGGTAATCAAAAAGTATATGGACTTGAAAGAGGTCTACGGCACGGATATCGGCGTTGCCGTGGATATCATTAAGATTAATGCCGATGATGCCGAAGAAAAGTTACGCGCCGCCGCCGAAGATGCGGCAACTACGGGCATTATCGTGCAATTGCCACTAAAGTACTGCGATATGAAGATTCTCAGTCTAATCCCCCTAGACAAAGATGTCGATGGTCTGCGTGGCGAGTCTGACACCGCTACCGCGATGGCGATTCATTGGCTTTTGACTAGCTACGGCGTGGATTTGCAGGATAAGAAACTAGCAATTATTGGGCGCGGCAAGCTAGTGGGAGCACCGCTCGAGAGAATGTGGCGTGAAAGTGGCTATAATGTAGCGGTTTTCGAGCGGGGCGATAATCTCGATCAATTGGTAGATTATGACGTAATCGTGACTGCAACAGGCACGCCAGGATTAATCAAGACTGAGATGATAAAAAATGGCGCCACTATCGTGGATGCCGGCACCGCTTCAGAAGCAGGAGTAATCAAGGGCGACTTAGACGATGCTGTACGTGAACGCGACGATTTGACACTGACACCAAAGGTTGGCGGCGTGGGGCCGCTGACCGTAGCGATGTTATTTGAACGCGTCCTACAAGCTACCGAAAAATAGACACAACAAAAATACTCCTCCGATTGCTCGAAGGAGTATTTTTTGATAGTTTCCCGTCCATCTAAAGCTTCTGGGAAAGCTCTATACTTAGGCGGTCAACTTATTTCTTGCGGCTATTAATGTAGTAGCCTGCAGCGGTCGTCATGGCAGCGAGGCCAATGATACCGCTCAAAACTTCACCAGCACCAGTGTTTGGAAGTTCTGGTACGATTGGAGTTTCTTTGCATTCTTTACCCTTTACAGTAACTTTGGCAGTGTCGGATTTCTCCGTCTTAGCATCGTTATTGTATTTACCTTTAACCGTATTGGTCAAAGTAGAGTCGTTACAATTATCTTTCAATGATGCGTTAACCGTAGCATAGAAGTAAATCGTAGCTTCGGCGCCTTTAGCGTAGTCACCAATGTTGATACCGTCCGCGGAGATGATACCATCAGCGAGGGTCTTACCATTGGTATTGGCCGAGTTGTAAAGGACCGTAGTGCCCTTGACGTAAGTCATGTGAGCTGGAAGGATATCGCGGATTACGACATTCTTCAAAGTCTTATCGCCAGTGTTCTTGAACTGAATGCGATAGCGAACTTTGTCGCCAGCTTTGACAACAATGTTTTCGCTCCAGCTGTTACCGCCGTTGAGCTGAACCATCTTGTCGATAGTGAAGCCTTCGTTACATTCGGCAGCATCAACTGTGACGATAGCCGTATCGGTTTTAGCAGTCTTTTCGTCGTTGTTATATTTACCCTTAACTACGTTAGTAAGAGTTACGCTAGCACAATCTTGGCCGACGCCGGCGTTAACCTTAGCGTCGAAGTAGATGTAGACAGTCTTGCCTGCAGCTACGCTACCAATGTTGATACCGTTGTCGGAGATAATGCCATCAGCGACAGACTTGCCGTCGACCTTGGTGCTACCAGCGACATAGGTCATCTTTGCAGGAAGCGTATCTTTAATAACAACATTCTTCAATTCATTATCGCCAACATTCTTGAAAGCGATGCGATAGTGAGCGGTTTCGCCAGCTTTGAGGGTAGTAGTCTCGACGTAGTTACCGCGAGAGTCTAGAACCTTCTTATCGATAGTGAAACCGTCCTGACAAATTTTGCCTTCGATCTTGACTACAGCAGTATCGGTCTTAGCAGTCTTGTCATCTTTGTTGTAAGTACCCTTAACGGTGTTGGTGAGGGTAGTAGTCTCACACTTGTCGCCAAGAGCTTTTGCGACAGTAGCGTCAAAGTAGACATAAACTGTCTTGCCAGCTGCAACATTACCAATATTGAGGCCATTTGCCGAGATGATACCATCGGCAGCAGCTGTACTATCAATCTTCGTGCTACCCTTGACGTAAGTCATGTTAGCAGGAAGAGTATCTTTGATGATGACGTTCTTCAAAGTGACACCACCAGTGTTCTTGAAAGCGATACGATAATGAGCAGTCTCGCCAGCCTTGAGGGTAGTATTTTCAACATACTGGCCATCGGCCGCGCGCTTAACTTTCTTATCGATAGTGAAACCTTCGTTACAAACTTTACCTTCGACAATGACATCGGCGATATCTTCTTTAGTACCAGTGTTGGTACCGGCGGAAGTTTGCGCTATGTTGCGAAGGGTAGAATTGCCGCACTTGTCGCTTAGAGCTTTATTGACCGTAGCGTTAAAGTAAATATAAGCGTCACCTTTTACTGCATAGTTACCAATATTGATACCAGCCTTAGTGATAATATTATCGCTAACGGTAATACCTTTTGGATTATATGAGTTGATAACGGTCGTAGAGCCTTTTACATAAGTGAGGCCTTCCGGAAGAAGATCGCGTACTGCAACATCTTCTAGACGAACGTTGCCAGTGTTCTTAACGTGAATACGATAGCGAACCGTATCGCCACCTTTAACCTTAATCTGTTCGTTCCAAGTATTTGTACCGAGCATCTTAACCTCTTTAGTAATTGAGAGGTCTGGCTGGCTGGCAAATTGTGCTTTAACACGGAAAGTTAAATAACCAGCATATTGGAAACAGCCCGGAATATTTCCGTCCATCTTTTCGTAGCCAAGCTTAACGCCCGTAGTGGAAGTAAGGTTCTTCCAATCGATTGCAAAGCCGCCATTCTTTTCTGGCTTTGCGTTATTAAAGTATTTGGCGCTTCCCTGAACGTAGGCAAGATTGAACTTTTCGCCATTCTTTGATTTTAGATATGTTTCATCCCAATATTTAGTTGGATTCGCGTTAGATGAGCTTAGCTGACCGGTGATTTTTATCTCCGTGCTAGTCTCGGTAGGCACATTGAAGTGTGCCGTAACATCGCGAGCGACAAGGTTGAGATTCTCTGCAGCGTTATTGTGCACATACATGCGAATAACGTATTCTTTACCATTCTCTACCTCGGTTTGGTCAGTCCAGTGATTCTTCGTTGGATCACCAGTGTATGGCGATGCGCTCACAAAGTAGAGCTCATTGCCGAAATTAGTGTTATCTGTAATTGAGTTAAATGTGACATATGTTGCCGGCTTCTTGAGCGTAAAAGTAGCACGCCCGGAAGGACCAAACGCAGAAGTCACAAATGCGCCAGCGGCGACTGTTGCAGCAACGGCTGCAAGGCCTAGGCCGACTTTAGTGAATTTCTTCATAATATTCCTTTCTTGATTTAAATATCCAGAGTGGAAAAAAGTTCTATTGAAAGATAATTTTAGCCGCATTGTTAATCGTCTCTAAAATCAGATCATTACTGAGTAAAACTTGAAAGAAGGTGGGGGAACTGTGCCCCCACCTTGTGGCCTTAAATAATCTAAAGGCCCCCACTCGCCCGCGCAGGCGAGTGGGTTCGAAGCTTATTCAACCGTATCGGGATCAACTTCAACGTTGTCCCCATTGCTATCGGTCTTAGGCGCCGGAGGCTCCTTCTTAGGGGTTGAACCCCCGTTGGAGCTGCCGGAGCTCTTATTGGAACCGGAGCCGCTGGAAGAGCTGGAGCCGGAGCTCTTGTTGGAGCTGCCGGAAGAGCTACCGGAGGATTTGGATCCGCTTTCAAGTCCGGGATCCTTCGTGGCCTCCGTTCTCTGCCCTCCGGAGCTGGAACCGGAGCTCTTGTTAGAGCTGCCGGAACCGGAGCCGCTGGAAGAGCTGGAGCCGGAGCTCTTGTTGGAGCTGCCGGAACTCTTATTGGAGCTTCCGGAAGAGCTGGAACCCTTATCGGGATTCATATGCTCTTCCTTGTGAGCCTTCTCCTTCTCCTTGGAATAGTCACCCCAATCGTTGTCTTTATTGGTGGTGACGTCTGCGGGGGCCTCGTCTTTGGCCTTAGAGCCAGACTCAGTTCCTTTGGATGCCTCCTCCTTCTCCTTCTTCTCCTCGTATTCCTTGGAGGGTTTAGGAGCTGCCGGGTCTTTATGACCTTCCGGAGGATTCGTCTTCTCCAGGCTAGGATCAGGCGTCGCCTCCTTGCGGGTTTTATCCTCGTCATTAGCCCCGTTTGTGGAAGGACTCTCAGAGCCGTGCTGACTCTGATATTCCTTACTGATGTCCTTCTCCTTCGGCGGGTTGTCATCCGGGTTGTCGGGTTTGTCCGGGGTGTCGGGTTTGTCCGGAGTATCCGGAGTGCTAGGCGGAGTGTGATGGGGCGTATCATCAGAGATGGGCCGCCAATACGTCAATTCGCCTGCGGGCTGGAACCGGCATTTTACGCGGATCCACTGCTCGTCTCCATCGTCCCACGAAAGAACGATGAAGAGCGATTTTTCATCCGGGTGCTTTTCTGCATCCTGGACTACTATACCGGGCCTGCCATGACGTGCACCTGGGTACGCATAGTACTGGCGCTCGTAATCGACCCTGTATTCCAGACGAACGTCGGCAGTCTGGATTTCGTCGAGATACTTCTCGTACGACTCGTCGGCTGCCTCGGGATGATCTTCAAAGTAGTCGGCCGCGGCGTCAGGCTGCTGTTCAGGCTCGACACCCTTGATTGCCTCCTCAGGGAGTAAGTTTACTTCCCTGATCTTTCCTGTGTCGTACAGGATAGCAGCAAGGATGCCAGGATCAGCAGTAGGGCTGCCATTCCTGGGGTCAATAGTCTCCGCGAAGATGCCCCCCAGGGATCTCCCGTCATGATCGAACAAGGCATGAAGCAAATCAGGCGCCTTGCCGTCTTTGACACGTTGCTCGGCGGCGGGAATCGGGTCGTCTCCGAAGTTCCAGTCATTCGACTGGTCTCCGTCATCCTGGACATGATCGTTGTAATATGTCCAGGAACGACTGGAGCCGATGACTCCGCCGGTTTCCTCATATATCTGCTTAATGCCTCGTCTAACGCTGGGCATCGAGAGCAGGAAGATTGCGGACGCAAAAACAACCAATGCGCCCGCCAGTAACGTAGTTCCTCTTCTCATGTTGTCACCTCCTTAACATGACCTAATCAGCGTCTGCGCGTAACTGCGCCAATGCCGATCAGGGTAATCAGGACGCCGAGGTCAAGGACCCCTGCGGCGATCAGCTTAACGATGTCCCATTTCGAGGACACGGTGTTGCCGTTTACGACCTCTTTGACAAGGAAAGGCTCGTGGGTGAATACCCAAAACAGAGCCAGTCCTACAAGGATTGTAACGATGATCGCGAACGCCTTATATGCTGCGCTGTCCCACAGGCACCGGTTGTGGCGCTCGAACGCACTGTCCATCATCCCCGCAAACCTGCGGTCCTGGTTTCCCAGTGCGCCGTCGATAATACCGGCAAATCTGCGGTCCTGGTTTCCCAGTGCGCCGTCGATAATACCGGCAAATCTGCGGTCCTGGTTTCCCAGTGCGCCGTCGACACCGCCAAAAATGCGGCTGAGAAATCCGTTGCCGGAGTTTCCGCTGCCACCGTTGCCGGAGTTTCCGCTGCCACCGGAGTTGCTGAAGTAATTGGGGCCATAGCCTCCGTTGCCGGAGTTACCATTGCCACCGCCTCCGTTGCCGGAGTTGCCATTACCATTACCGAAGTACTGTGCATTGAAATTTGCCATTTTTTGCCTCCCTTCTGCGCCTCTGTGGGTGCAGTGAAAATTCCCCCCCTGGGGGAGTGTAACAAACGACTTAAGCTTAGGTAGTCAGCTTCGAAGAACTACCATAAGCTGTAAACTGTGTAAATTTTGCGCGTTTTACACAGTAATGATCTGATTTGTAAAGACTGCACCTCTCGTCAAAGCGTTTCGCGTCCTTGCAATTAGCTGTGATTATTATATCAAAGATTTTGCTTTTTGTCAATAGTTTTGTATAGTAATTTACCTCTAGCGCAAAATATGTTATTCATAAGCAGTTTAGTTGTGTGGTAAAATGGAAAATAAGATGGCAATTGGTAGTAAAATTATCAGCAGAATAACAAAAACAACCGCGAGCAGCACACATACGGCAAATGCAATTCGCGCACAGACGAATGGCGGTTTTAGCCTCAGAAGTAAAGACGGCGCCCGACCAGTGGCTAGCGCCAGTGGTCGCACAATATCAGGATATGAACATTCGATACTAGGGCGTAGTAGGTCTCGGCAGGCAAAGGCATTAGATGCAAGCCAGTCTGAACAGGCGCGCCAGCGACGTGAAGAAAGGTTTGGTAGCCGCCACCTCGGGACCGATCGTACTACCAGGCCTGAACGAGGAGCTATAGGTAATAGATTTAGGGATGCGCAAACTAGCGGCGTGGCGAACGTAGGCGCAAGACCAACGCCAAGGCCGACTTTTCGGCGTCCGAAATAGGTTTTACAGGAGTAAAATTGCCGGTTTCAAGGGCGAAATTGGCAATTTTTTGATGCTGGGAGCGGTCGGCTTCCAAAACTAGATGCCCGCCCTGCTCCAGATGCATCGGTGCCTGACGAATGAGTTCTTTAATCTGTTCTAGGCCATCATCCTCGGCATAGAGGGCGGTTTCTGGTTCGAAAGCCAATTCTGGTCCGAGCCAATCCCATTTTCGATCAACGTAGGGAAGATTAGCAACGATAAGGTCGTATTTTTCGACATTATCGAGGCCGCTTAAGAGGTCGGAATGGCGAAAGTCCACTTTTGCCTGATGTTTTAGGGCATTCTCTCTGGCAATATCGAGGGCTTTATCGGAAATATCAACCGCGGTAACCATGACGCCCGGTAGTTCTTTAGCAAGCGTAATCGCAATGCAGCCGCTACCAGTGCCAACATCGAGGATACTAGCGCGAGCGAGACGCCTAGCGACCTCTATAAGTGCTTCAGTTTCGGGACGTGGAATTAGCACATCTCTGGAGACAATAAATTGGCGACCATAAAAGTCTTTTGCGCCAGTAATATACGCAAGAGGCTCGCCGGTAGCACGACGGCGAAGCGCTTGGCTCGCCTGCTCTTCTTGATCTGTTTTTAATCCGTAATCTGGATGCGCATGCAAAAAAGTGCGCTCTACGCCCAAAATATGCGCCAGGATTAGCTCCGCGTCGAGTTGGTTGATGGTTTTAGTGGCGTTTTTAAGCCATGAGCTCACGTTCATGAGCAGAAAGAGCCTCGATTATATCCTCTATGTCACCGTTCATAGCAGCGGTAATGTTGCTGCGGCTGTAATGGATACGGTGGTCGGTAATGCGGTCCTGTGGGTAGTTATAGGTGCGAATCTTCTCGGAGCGATCGCCGGTACCAATCAGAGATTTGCGAGCATCAGAGGCCTTGGCGCGCTCGTCAGCGATTTTCCGCTCTAAAAGGCGCGAACGGAGGATAGTCATGGCGCGAAGGCGATTTTGCTGCTGCGAACGCTCATCTTGCATCGTGACAACAATGCCAGTCGGAAGATGAGTGATACGGACGGCGGAATCGGTAGTATTGACTCCCTGACCGCCGTGGCCGCCGGCACGATAGATGTCGATACGGAGATCTTCAGGCTTGATTTCTAAATCCTGCTCTTCCGCCTCTGGAAGAACCGCGACAGTGGCAGTGCTGGTGTGGATGCGCCCCTGAGACTCCGTAACGGGCACACGCTGAACGCGATGGACGCCGCCCTCGAACTTGAGTTTGCCATAGGGTTGGTCGCCCGTAACGCGGAAAATGACCTCTTTGTAGCCACCCGCGTCATTAGTAGATTCAGATTGAAGTTCCACCTTGAGGCCATGGGTTTCAGCGTATCTGAGATACATCCGATAGAGATCGCCGGCAAAGAGGGAGGCTTCATCACCGCCGGCGCCAGCACGAATCTCGATAATAGCCGGCTTGTCATCATTAGGGTCGCGCGGAATGAGCATTTCAGCAAGTTTTGCCTCGGTTTCTTGGAGTTCCTTCTCGAGATCTGGCTTCATTTCGGCAAGTTCTGGGTCATTTTCAGCCTCTTTGATGTCATCGGCAAGTTGTTGGCGTTTCTGACCGAGTTGGATTAAATCGCCCACCTCTTGGAGACGGCGGTTTTTGGCAGCAAAATTCGGATCAGCATAGGCATTTGGCTGGCTCAAAAAATCCGTCAGTTCCTGGCGTTCAGTGTTTAAGCTATCAAAATCAATGCGGAGGTCCATTAGGGGTATTTTAACATCTTTTAGGAGGTTTTACTACAACACCCCTTCGGCATGAAATAGCCAAACATATGGTATAATCTTGCCATGGGCCTTTAGCTCAGCTGGCTAGAGCGTACGATTCACATTCGTAAGGTCACTGGTTCGAGCCCAGTAAGGCCCACCAAGTCAATGAAAAATGCCATTAGGGTATTTTTTGTTGGCTTGTTTTGGTTTTACTGGGCGAGAACCAGGGGTTCGCGCGAACAAGGGGCCGAGCGCATGGGCATCGGACTTCGCTTTGCTCAGTGCGAGCCCAGTAAGATCCACCAGAAATTGAAGAAAGACCCGCAGGGTCTTTATTTAATTTCTGACGATATACGATGTTGATTTATTCTATCAATTTAACTAAGTTTTTTTAAAAAAGAGAGCCCCCGGCTCTACCCACACTGGTTGTGCGGAAGTCGGGGGTTTAATCAAAAGTTAGTTGGATTAGATTCAGGTAGTGCGGGTGGCTTAGTTCTTTGCGATGAATCAGGTAGTGCGGATGGCTTGGTCGATGAATCGGTTCACGTCTTCGGCGTGCGGCCCTTCCATCATGTCGTAGAATTTCGCTCGCCCGTAGCCGGTGTCCCTTGCGCTCGCTATGACTTGCGCCATAACGGCGAGCTCGCCTTGTCGCATGCCGTCAAATCGCAGGTGTCCTTGCGACTCCGGGAACTGCGCAATGACTTCATCGAGTGTATAATTGCACCCGATAGCCAAAAGCCCATCAACGAGCTCCTCCCTAGATGTTGCTAACGATTTAGATAACATGTACTTGAGACCTGAGGCGACCAACGCAGCAGTGATCTTCTTGATGCCGGTCTTGCGGTTGGTCTCGAGCTTTTCAGCGATTTTTGCATCGAGGGCCGCCTCAGCAGCCTCCTTTGCTTCTCGGGATTCTTCCATGAACTGGCCCCATTGCTCTTTCGTCCAGCCGAGCTGCCTTATCACGCTCTTTTCGGCGGAATCGTAGCTAGCGGTCCTGTCGCCTTCCTTGCGTCTTTGCCAGAGTTTAAGCATAGCCTCGTCGTATAATTTATCAACTCTTTCGTTTAAATCTTCCGTATATATCATAATGTTCTCCTTTCGTTTTTTGTCTTGCGACATTTCAATCTATCAAGTCGCAAAGACTACTTTGCAACCCGTTTCAACCACCATGTAGAGATAGCCAAAACGGGTTGCAAACATACGAAAGGTCTTTATTCACAACTAACTTTTCAATGTGCTTAACCGACCACCGTTACATATCTGCATTATACCACATATGCTTATTTTTGTCAAGATTACAGGGGTCAAACAGATACTGGTTGGCAGCAAGTATCTTCCTTATACACCGTTAAAACCTGGTTAACTACCCCCCCCACCAAGTCAATGAAAAATATCTTAGGGTATTTTTTGTTGGCTTGTTTTGGTTTTACTGGGAGAGAACCAGTGGTTCGCGCGAGCAAGGGGCCGAAACAATACAGTCAGAAAAAGTGCAAATAATCCTCCTAGTCGAAGAATAGTCCTCATGAGCCTATTATCACAATAGTAATCATATGATATAATAACCACAAGTGGAATGTGTGAGTTGATTTACTAACCGTTATTTTTGGAGACGTATGAAATCAATTCGCAAGAAGGTCGGTGCGAAAATGAGGAAACTTGTTTTTGGCGCATTTGCACTAATCGTTTTATCGACCATCGCTTATATTGGAATAATAAATCCGTTATTCTCTCATGCTGCATCGCAATATATTTCCGCTGTTATTACTGACGATAATGGCAGTGTTGATTTTTCGCCTAGTGTTGAAAATGCCTTAGCGAACTTTAGCTACATAAAAAATGGCGATCGTAATGCTGATTCGAAGATATATGACGTTAAAATAGCAATACGTAATCTGCCAATATCTACAAAGAAAGTCGTCATTAAACTACCCGTCGGTATGATTTGGGTTGACGACGGTGCGTCGGATGAAAACTTGCGCTCGCAATTAAACTCCTCAATGGGAACAAACGGCATCGAGACGACTGCTTTAGAGGATGCTCCAATTTTGAACTATAATTATCCGGACTCGGGTTATCGCACGTATTATCTCAGCGAAGGGACACAGGCGGTCACGTTAAACATGAAAGTCAAGGCCGATATGCTGATTGATATGGATTACATCGAAAACGCCATCGAAGCGAAGTTGTTTATCGGCGAAACTGAAGCTGAGGCAGCTCATCTAAATGTTAGCGTTCCGAACGGACGGCGTACTAGCGGCAAATTTTATCAATCAAATTACAATATATATGTCTTAAAGGGTGAAACACATTATTCATACGAGGGCTATTATCGTATGATTATTGGCTCATACTTAATTGAACAAGATCATGCACAAACGCTATTTAAAGAAATTAAGACTGTCTTAACCGTAGATGACCCGTCGGCCAGAATAGTGTTGATGGGTAATAACCCTCAATATACCATGGACGACAGTAGAAGTAGCGAAGGAATCTATACTATAACAAGGAAACCGAGTGCCGCGGTGAATCCTGCAGAAGCTTTTCCGTATGCAATTGTTATTCCAGACAACGCGCCAGATGGAAAAATATACACCGTTACTGGCACGGGAGAAGCGACATTATACCAAATCGGCGGCACTACGCGTACGATTAATTTTTCCAACACGCAAAATGTAAAATATCAAGTTTTGCCATCGGGCGAGAAAGTCACTCTCGGATTGTCGGGTCTTAATCCAACGAAAGAAGGAACCGCCTATGATATTCAATACGGAGCTACGACGACCACTGAGCAATTTTCACAAGGCGCGTTAGGAGTAGGACGTTTAAATAACCGTGGCGGTACGGATAGTGCGCCAAAAAGAATGAAAATGGAGTTCGATACATCCGTTCTTGGCGTGATGGGTGTCGAACTTGTTTGCCAACCTAATGGTACTATTTCTACTGTTCATGTTGAAACTAAGAGCGGTGTTTCGAAAGATGTTACGGTTAATCGTTCATGCAATGCTAGCGGTTTTGCTGGCACTTTCACCTACAGTGATTTTGGCTTAGAGTATGGCGACTATATATCTAAAATTGAATACGATTTAGGTGTCATTCCTGCCGCCACTCAGATTCAACGTGACGCCGTTGCATCGGAAGCATTTTCCTATGTTGGACGTCTATTGCGTGATGATGTGCCTGGCATAGCGACGATTGAGGTATTTGATATTAATAATCCGTCAAATACTACTGGTGTGGCAAAAATCATTACCACGCGTACCAATAAGGGCAGTATTGATATAACGAATCTTGGCACGCAAATAATTAACGCGGGCGCCTCGTTGAAGTTTACGGTCAATGTAACGAACTGGGCCGGAACTGTTCGCTACAACAATACAGTTCAGAACCCAGTAATATATATCCGTCAAGAAGCTAAAGATGCAGCTGGTAATTATCTTCCAATCTCAAACTTAACAATAACTAATGGTCCTGCGCGTGGCGATATCGATATTACGAGCTTATTTGGGCAGGTAACATACGAAGATACTGCTACAGCTCGCATTTATAAAATTGACGGCCATAATGTTCCAGATGGTTTAGCGAATCTAATGTCGACCTATATCGGCGAAAACGGGAAGTGGTATGAGAATGTGGGCATTAAAGTATCTTGGACGGTAAACACCGACATGACGACTCCAGATCAAAAATATCAAATAGCGGATATGGTGTTCGTTCATGATCCAGACACGACCGTAACACTATCCACGCACGGTAAGCGCGGTGATCCGTTTGGACTTAGTGGCGACAGTGCTCATACGATATTTGCCGCTACGAATAATTATTACCAAATCCGCGGTTGGGCATCTATCGGCGTAGATAATGCCGGAAAACATACTAGCTCCGATACTTGGCTTACTTGGTCTGAGGAATCAAATCCGATTACTATCGGTTCAGCTGAAGGGTCGCTGGCCGACATGAAAGCTACTATGATTAATAACTCGGGCGTTGCTGTTCCTGGCCCAACTACTATTTATTTCCCGATACCTAAGAAAAATCAGAACTGGAATAGTCTCAGTTATAATAATCAAAATTTTGAATTTTCTACTGCGCTTACCGGTGCTATCTCGAACCCGAATAATAATTATTTTGTTATATATTACGGAAAGGATGTCACACCTTCGGATAATGGCACTAACCTTGAAGCTGAAAATGCAAAATTTACCACTAATACTTCCGGCTGGACTGCGTCTGATTGGGAGGACGTAAATTGTATTAAGATTACTGCGACGAATATACCGGCAAATCAACCAGGCGTGGCCGACAATTACGATTTTATCTATAAATTAAAAGTAGTAGACGCCACAAATGCGAGTGATGGCGCAATTAATACTTGGCGACCTCTTTATTTCCAGCAACTTACGAATTCCGCTGGAGATATCTTTGCTGGCTGGTATAAGGGAAGCTACGTATCCGTGAAGCTTGCTGACGGTAAGATGTCTGGTCAAATCTTTATTGATAGCAATGAAAATGGTAAGAAAGACTCCGGCGAGCAGGATCTAAAAGAGGCTGGCTGGAAGGTTGATTTGTACGACAAGTCATCGAATCGCCTCGTTCGTTCAACTACTACCGATGAAAATGGTAAATATAGCTTTATTGAGCTCGCTATGAATGCTGACGGTTATTATATTACGGTCACGAATAAGCATCCAATCAATGGCGCTGGTGTCGCTTACTTATTCACGCCAAAAGGCACCGCTAGCAATGCTGGCGCATATAATACAGACAATCAAGCCGAGGGTAGCAAGACTAGTAATCCAATCCATGCTACCGCCTATGTTGGCCCTATTTCGCCGAGTGACGTTGCCGGAGAAGCGACGTATAATATCGGAGTTGTAGAGTATATTGCCAACGAAAACTATTCTGGCACAGTGACCTTCAACGATCGAAATAATGAATTCAGCACCCGCCCAGCTTCCGTAGTGATTGTTGCGACGGCCAGTGATGGCACTACTACAAACATTTCCGTCCCAACAAATGGTAATAGATCTTGGACTAAAGAATTACCAAGATATAGTGCGACCGGCGCAAAACTTACCTATAATTTCTCGACTGCTGATATTGCAAATTACGCAAAAACTACCGAAACTACAAATAATGGCCACACTTTTAATGCCAGTTTCAACCTAAAGACTGCTACTCTTACGGTTCATCACTATAAAAAAGGCACTACAGAGAAATTAGCCAATGATGAGATTAGTACGGTTTATTGGGGTCAAACCTATGTTACCTCTCAGGCTTCCGTTGATAGTAATTACGAATACGATTCCATCGTAGGTGATGCATCTGGTCCTGTTGCTGGCGATGTTGTAGTTACCTACTACTACAAGCTTAAAACTGCCACCATCACTACCCACTATTACATCAAAGATACTACGGATGAAGTCGCTCCAGATGTCGTTGAAACTAAGAATTATACGGAAGACTATGAAACCCATCCATTAGCTAATATTCCAGCTCGGTATCAAGATTACGAACTAGTTTCTGATCAACCAGCAGATTATAGAGGCACTGTCGGCAAGCCTGCTATTGACGTAACTTACTACTATCAAAAGAAAGATCCTAAACTCAGTTCAAGTATTAAAATTACCGCACCGGAAACTGTCTCAAGTAAAAATGCGACAATTAATTATGATTTGCAATATTCCGCAAGCATCAAGGACTATATTGGAGCTACAGATATTACTATTGTCGTGAAACTTCCATATCCAATCGTGATAGGCGAATCTGAGTTAAGTGGTGCCGCATATGATGCAAACAATAAAACCTTAACTTGGATCCAAAGCGCTAACCGTAATACTTATACCGACGGAGAGGACGTCTCTATTGAGCGTCATATTTCATTAGTTTATGATGGCGCAAAAGCTAAAGATCGGCTTCTGGTTACGGCTGAAGCTACCATAGCGCTCAGCAATAAAGACAACGATGCCGCTGACAGCGCTGAGACTATTATTAAGACTCCGTCCAAGATTGTCTTCCGCTATATAGACGAGAATGGAGTAGAGATCCAACGTGAGCAGATCGAGGATGGCTTTGTTGGGGACGTTAGCGACAATACCCCACCAGAAATCCCTGGGTATAAACTTATCCGCGAAACTCCAGACCTTGCTTTTGGCGAGGAAGAACATGTCGTGATTTACCGTTACGAGAAGATACCGGAGTCCGTAAACCCAAAGACCATTGATGGCGGTATTGCTAAATACTTCATATTGGTTGGTGTTCTAATTTCCGGACTTGGTTGCGGCGGATATATTATTACGAAACGAAAGTCCTAGATAGCGATGCGCAAGGATGACTCCTCGGATTCAAATCCGAGGAGTTTTTCTCTAAGTGCTCAGTTTGACTTGTCCTATTCGCGCTTGCTATGGGGGTGGATAAGTTAGGGTTGCCGTCGTTTTTTGCGATAAAATATCCCAGTCACATATAGCGGCTAGCCTCCTTGCGAACTAAGGTCCACCAGGTTTTATGTAACTCGGCATGTTTGGGAGGTTGATTGCTTTAGTCATATGTTTTTCAACTAACCATTAATAATCGCTTTATCTAGTTAAGTTATTTACGCCATGCTATTCATGAGCGCAAAGGTGGCAACCGCAATTAGAATGATCATGAATGCGCATACAGCTATAATCTCAATGTTGCGATGATTGCCGACAATTTCACTATCGAATGGATTATGCGGATCATATACGATGCGACGCTTCTTGCCTTCCCCTTCTTTGTCGCCACCGTATTTTGCTACATGACGATATTTTTTCCCTTTTACAGAAAATTCAATGATTTCATGATGGGTTTTAGTAATGAATGACGCCTCGCGGTAGTCGATAACCGTCCCCTCAGCCTCATGCCAAGCGGAGTTATGCGTACGTTTAATATACTTGGCTTGTTGAATCGAATAGTAGATAATGACGCCAATTAGTATCGTTGCGCACACGGCCAAAAAGGGCAAAAAGCCACCACCGTATTGATATCCTTCTGGCAGAAAGGACCAAATAATACCAAGTACAGCCAATAGTGCGAGCGTTAAAAATAGAGCTAAAAATGACCGCACATTTGGATTAGTGGAATTAATATCCCATTTGAAGCCATACGCTTCGCCATTATTGACGATTTTCTCGCTACCGCACGCCGGACAGCGATTGGTGCTCTCTTTTATTTCTTCGTGACAATTAGTGCAAAACATTAGTTCTATTATAGAATAAATCAATGTCAAAAATGAGCATCACTTCCTGAATATCCATTAAGTCTTTGTCTGCGATAATTCTTCAAGGTTTCTCAGAGCTTTACGAATACTTCGTCGGCGTTTCGGAAAAAGTCCGCAAGCGTGGATGCGGGTGGCTGCAATTCTGTTTCTCTATTTTTTAGCGCTATCGCATACGTGTTGTCTCCAACGGTGCTAAAATGGATCGTCGTATCTGGCACGGCTCCGGCTGTTTTTGGTACGTAGAAAACGGAAAGACCCGTTGGCTTCCCGTCGCTATAAAGATCATAAAAGACGTCGCCAAGCTCTGAGACATACTTTTTATAGGTAATGTCGTTGGGGATGTTTGGCAATTTAACCTTTATTCCCAATTCTGGTATCTTTAAAAACCGATCGGAGGTAAGAGGAGCATCCTTATCTGAGGCGTCAGTCTTGTCTTTGGATTCAGGATTAGAAGTAGACTTATTAGAATTATCCCCACCTTCATCTTCTTTTCCCTCGTCTTCATGCGAATCTAGAGGCGCGGTGTTTTTATTTTTTAAATCAGAGATTTGTGCATCTTTTTGCGAGCTTTGAATCATGCCATAAATACCAAATCCGACTCCGCAAGCCGCCACAAGACAGGCAACCGCCGCAATAATCATCCATTTTTTCGCATTGCTCGATTTATTCTTTTCAGTAGTTGGCACTTTGGTAGCCGCATCTTGTTTCATGTCGTTATCCTTTTTAATTGCTCTTATCCTTAATTATGGCACAATCATGTTTTTTCTTCACTAATTTTAATTAATGTTTATCGCGACAATAATGCCGTAAGCATGAGCGTCCTTGACTTTTTTACTCCGATGTGGTATAATTAGATTATTATCTACGCTTAATTAGACGCCGCTAACTCAAAAAAGAAAATCCCCCAGCTCAGCAAACCGGGGACATTTGGTTTTGGCCAATTTGTTTGTTAGCGACGCGGGATCATCTTAGCAAGCAAAACATTGCGATAGTGTTTGGAATCCTTATCGCAGGTTGAGAGTACAATGATTTTATCGTCGTCACCATATTCAACTACGCGTGATTGCTTTGCGAATGAACGCACTTCATGAATAACCATACTGTTGCGCTTATTGCGATTGCTATCGTGATTATAGATTGATGTGCGATCGACATCTACGACTGAAAAGTCTGAGATTTCGAGATCGTAAACGCCATCTTCGGTATAGAGAATGCCATCCTTATGTTTATCGAAATAGTCTTTTTGCTCAAAAAGCGAGATACCGCCGAACATGCGTTGGCCATCCATTCGGTGTCCATAAATTAACGAAAAGTCATCATCGAAACCATCATTGCGGTAGTCCAAGAAGATACTACCCGCAGTGGCAAAGTCGCCACGATAGTTTCTAGTTAGGTATTTGGTATTATTTTTGGCTTGAACGACTGGATAGTCTATATTCGTATCCTTAATCTTCACCCAAGCGATAATTTCGGGGTTAATCTTTTTTAATTCCGCTAAATCTACATCAGCATCCGCATCTGGCGCCAAGCTCGCAATTTCTTCATCCATCTTGGCGCTGATATTGACGGCGTGGATATCTAATAGTGCATATAAGCCAATCAAGAAAAAGAGCAAGAAGACCACCATAGAGACTGAATCTACCAGTTGCTCGATGCGCCTCCTTATTTTGTCCACATTTTTATTCTTTTTCATATTAGATTGACCTCGTGCGGAGAATACCTACGACTTTCCCCTTTATGTTTTGTTCGAAAACCGCACCGAAGCTGCGCGAATCATCCATTGCTTCGAGGTTTTTATTGAGCAGGAAATAGCTCCCCGTAGGTACGCGGAACGGAAAAGTGATAGAGGGCGTCTCCCCCTCGGCGAGATTATAGACAACCGTATCGGACACGCGTGCGCCGTTAACGTACAGGCGTCCAGCTTCGTCTAAGGTAATCAAATCGCCGGGAGAGGCTAGTATCGATGAGACGTGCGTTTCATTATCGCGCTCAAACAGCACGACATCATCTGGATAATATGTCTTATCCGTACGGGAGAATAGGACGAGATCACCGTCCTCTACGCGATTAGACATAGATACTCCCTCTACCCGCTGAAGACCAATTAGTACGCCAAAGATGAGCCACAGAACACTCACTAGTATGACAATCTTGACGAGCAGCCGAACCCAACCGCCATATTTATCTAAGAAGGTCTTTAATCCGTCCATGGTGTTTATTTGTGTCTAATATAATTAAGCCTATTATTGCTCTTCTTCGTCATCTTGGCGCTTGCGCATGAAGACAATGAGACCGAAGGCACCGATGATTAAGAGAACGAGATAGAACCAGTAATTGGTGACGATACCCGTTAGTGGATCTTTTTCCTTGTTGTTCTCAATATCTGTGTGGTTGTTTGCGGCGAATGCAGCTTCTGCAGCCGAATCGCCGGCAGTTGGGACAGCTACAGTAGTCTTAGTGACCGTATTAGCATCTTCGCCATCCATTTTTTCGATATAATCGTCGCTAGCGTTGGTCTTGGTAATAGTATATTTTGCGCCAACTGGTAACTCATTTGCACCATTATTGACACCGACAGTTAAGCTTTCGCCATTCTTGAGATAAACGGTAGCTGGAGTGCCAGCCTTAACGCTCGTCGCGCTAGTTTGGGTACAAGCGCTGTTAGAGCTAATAGTAAAGCTATCGCCCGCAACGACGCCGTTACCTACTGGGATATTAACAGTATAGGCAAAACATTCATTTACGTCAGCCATGTTGCCGGTCGTAGAAGCGGTGGCTGAAATATACGTACGAGCCGCAGTGCTACCCCAAGTAGCATTTGGCTCAACCTTATTATTGGCCTTGCTCTTAAGCGTAACGTAGGCAGTATAGGCTGTAGTCGGCGTATTGCCGTTCATCGTGTAGCGAACGGAAATTTGCAAGGTGTAATTGTTGCTATCGGAATCGATTGGATAGTTGGTACGATCCGTCGAATCAGTCTCGGCAATAGTCCAGGTATAATCACCGGCCTTATCATAATTAAGGGCGCTAAGATCAATGGTGGTTGTTTCTTCAACTGATTTGTTCGTGATTGTTTCTGAACCATCGAAAACGATGGTTGCACTGCTCGGTACGCTTGGCGAAGTTGCGCCAGTAGGCTTGCTAGTTTCCGTGATGGTATAGGTAAAGGTGTTCGTGACTGGGTTTGAGACACCAGAAACGGTCCTTTTTAGCGTGACGGAGTTTATGTTTCCGTCAAATGTTGTTGCTGTTTGCGCAAATGCGCCGGCCGCAGGAATAATACTTGCAACAGCTAGAGCGATAGCTGCTACGCCTGCAGTGAGTGAAAGTTTTTTCATTTCTCCCTTTCTTTTATGTTTGCTCGATGTGCTACAATACCCCCTCCTATTCCGATTGCTCCTAGGAGCATTAGGACAAAATAAAGTATTGTACTATTGGTGTTTACCCCGGTTAAGACCGGGACATCTTGCCAGCTTTGGGTATTGAACTGGACGCTGGCGATATATGTTTGTGATGTATCGAGAAAATAATAGTTATCTGCGCTAGCACCGGTAATTTCTACCGTGTTAGTGAGGGTTCGAGTGATATCATCAGCGATATCGAATTCAGCATAGAGCACAGCTGCGCCATTGGCCGGAATCGAAGGAATCGTCGCCGTGTCGCCAGTATTTGAAACCGTATAGCCAGAATGAGCCAAGAAGCTAGCGCCGACGAGTTTTTCTGTTACCTCGACGTTGGCGATTGGATATGATTCTGGGTTTGATACTGTAATCAAGAATTCTACTGTATCCCCGTAACGGTAAACACCTTGAGGATTAGTAATCTGCTTCGAAATGCTCGGTGAAAAATATCCGCTGAACTGCTCCCAACTACCGCTTATGGTAACATTTTGCGAAGGCATGGTAAAGGTCCCGCTTACGCTTTGACCATTCATGGTCCAACCGAGGAAACGATAGCCGGTAGCGGTTGGCGCTTGGGCGACAGTTACAGTGTCGCCATCATCATAAGTAACAGTTGCCGGTAGTAAAGTGCTAGCATTTGGGGGCTGAACGCTACCGGTAAATTGATAAACAACATTATGAAACTTTGGGTGGTAAACATAAGTTACCTCGGTGTCTTGAGTAATAGTGCCCGTGGCCTGACCGACGGTAAGTTCGGGCGTGTACCGATTGTTGGAAATTGGATTAGCAGTATAAGGATCGCCCTCGTTATAAGTTGTAATAGTATCTGCCGCAAACTGAGAATTGTCTTCATGAAGATGGTGAACGGTAAGGTTATAGGTAGGAATAATTTCTACGTTCTCGAACGAAACACCATCAGTTACACCCGGAACCAAATTGCCGTAATAGACTGCTGATACTTCGCCTCCACCTAGAAGGCCGCGCGTAATCCTGATTGAGATATTGCCTTCATTGCCGGAGACATTAATGGTATTGCCGTATAAAAAAGCAATAGCGTTTGTTGAAATAGTAGCTGGCACTCCATATTCATATTCGCTAAGCGTAGCGTTGCCATTCCCTGCTAGCGCTCTAATAGCGCTCGTTAGTTCATCTCTTTTAGTTCCCGTGGGGTATGATTCTAGTGTCCAACCATAATAGCTATCGCCAATCCTGAGAACAATGAAATTAACGTCCCCGAGATTATGCGTGGTATTAGTTCGAGTATAGGTATTTGTATCACTGGCAGAATTGAGAATCGTAACAGCCGAAATGCTTGGCGAAAGATTATTTGATGTGATCGAGTAGTCTAAAACCGAATCCTCTACGACTGTGTAGTTTGCATTATATGGGACGCCACTAAAAACACCAACCCACTTATTGCTATCTGATGGATCCACATCAGACGGAGTGAGGGCAATATTCGACACCTCCGTAGTTCCATTCATAAGGCGCAGTGTTACGCTACTTGGACGAGAACTTAAACTCCGGTCGGACCAATTTATCTCGACTGGAATGTCCATTCCGGTACGAGCGAAAACCACATTAAATGTCGACATCACAGCCAATAGGATGATTATGGCTGAAAGGAAAAGAATCGTGAGTATTCTCTTAATGTCGATTTTCATCGATTTAGCGAAAACCACATAACTCCAAAAAAAAGGATTCATATACTACTCACACATTCCACTTACGTATATTTTATTGTATCAGAAAGAACGTGTAAAGCTTTTTCGGAGTTTTTAATAGCATGTGAGAATACTATCAAAAGAGATTTTTGATAATTCCGACAGTCGAAACAACCTAAAATATACGTAAACTACGATAACGATGATAGTGAAGAAGTTGGAAACAATAGTCGATGCGACATTAGGCAGATAGCTACATTAATCTATCTGTCGCGATTAGGGTAGAATCGGTGTGAGGCCTTTTGCGGTGAATACGGCAGCCAAAATGATGGCGCCAATAATTAGGATTATATTAGCGACAATGTCGATACGGATAGCCCAACGGGCGACATCCGTGACGACGCGAATCCAGGTCTTTTTGTTTGACAAACCTTTTTCGAATAGCTGATGTTTATTAAAAATATACCTGGCCAATAAACCGATCCCAAGCCAGACAATGCCGTGGGCTAATACGATATACGGAATATATGGGAGCAAAATTGCAAATATCCCCACCGCTAAGACTATTGGCCATAAGAATAGAAAGAATACGACACCCATGAAATACCTCCGTAATTAACTCTTTTTACCACCAAAGATGCGCTTTAGTAACCCACCGCGACTCTTGCTGTTGTTGGCTAGCTTCGCATCGGCTGAGCTAGCGGCATTATCGACAGCTTCCCCACTCTTCGTTGCTGCTTGTTGCTCGCGATCAACTTCGTCGATAGCTTGCCTACATATCTTATCAAGCCAAGCCCTGTGATAGGTTTTTCTGTCGTATTGGTTGGCATTCAGGATGCCATACCCCGGAAAATCGTAGTGTGCGCCGGTTCGAGATGTCATGCTTACCAAAAAATCATCCTCTGTGGCATTTGGAAATCTATTTTTAGCTTCCGCATAATCACGCTTGAGATATTGAAGTGCCTCTTGCTCATTATCGACTTCAAAGATAGCTTCCCGGCATATCTCATCAAGCCAACGAACGTGATACGGCTTTTTTTCGGATTGGTTAGTATCAAGGAGGCTATACCCTGGAAAATCGTAATGTGCGCCGGTTCGAGATGCCATATTTACCAAAAACTCCTCTTCCGTGGCGTCTGGACGCACCTTTTTAGCTTCCGCATAATCACGCTTAAGATATTGAAGTGCCTCTTGCTCATTATTGACTTCAAAAATAGCTTCCCGGCATCTTTCATTGAGCCAGTCTATATCTTCTGGTCGCTTATCAGAAGGGTCAGAGCCGAAGCTAAATCCAGGAAAATACTCATGATAGTGAGCGCCAACCGAAGTAGTAGCGGCCGTCATAAATGCCTCATCTGTGGCATCCGGATGCCTTTCTCTAGTGTCAAAATATTCGTTCTTGAAGTAATCAATTGCTTTTGGCTCAATTTCAGAAAGGTCGGCCAAAGCCTCAGCCTCGTCGGGCGCATTTTCTACGCCAGACGGCGGCGTAGTTTCTTTGCCTAAATTATCCCAGCCGGCAGAGTCGTCAGTCTCAGCCATGGCGGCGACGCCTTCCCAATCGTTCGACGCTACACTCTCGCCATTTGCAAGGTTATTATTTTGTTGTTCGCCGTTTTCGGTGGTTGTCTCAGCCGATTTCATAAAGCTCCTTAGCTGCCGCTTATCCTTTTCATTATTATAACAGGATTAAGCTGACGCATTGGCTATTTTGCCACAATTTCGCCATCGTCAAGGATTTTGGCGTTCGAGCCGTCCCAGGACAAGATTTCGTTGATTTTTTGAGTCCGCGCAGTACCCGAAAGTAGGCTCGTAAAAACATTGGCCTGTTGGCCAGGCAGAAAATAGAATTTCACCCCGCCCCTGGCAAGAAACTTTACTTGCAGGATACCTGTATCCTCGGTGCCGTTATTAAAAATAAAATCGCCAAGATTATAGATAATTGGCTTACCGCCATTATAATCAATGCCCTGTAGTGCATGTGCATGACCGCCGACGATAATGTCTGCACCGGCATTGAGATAATCTTGGGCAGTAGTCTTCTGGACTTGCTCTAGCTGGTGCGACCCCTCTGTGCCCCAATGAATGATAGCGATGACATAATCGCTATTCGCCTTTGCCTCTTTGATCGTATTTATAAATTCGGTCGTATCATAACAAAGGAGAACGCCGCCAGTGGTAGCCGTTGCGCCGGGCGTATCAATTCCCCATTTCTCGGCTCGCGTGGCATTGACGAAGGCCACACGGTAGCCGTCGGGCAAGATTAAGTAGTACGGCTTTTTAGCTTCGGCTAGATTCCTACCGGCGCCAATATATGGCATCTTGATAGCATCAAAACTTTCTAGCATGTCGTTAAAAGCGAGCGGCCCAAAATCGTAAACGTGATTGTTTGCAAGTGTTACCAAATCTACACCCATGTCGCCATAAATCGATAACCGTTCTGGCTTGGCGCGGAAAGTGTAATATTTACCTGGCGTTTTACTACCGCGATTACTCACGGTAAATTCGCTGTTGGCAACCATAAAATCGCTCTCGCGCATGATTTTGAGAACTTCGTCCGACAGAATACCATTTGCGCCTTTGCCGCGGTTATCGTATTGTGGCATCACTTCCCAGTTATCCGCCAGAGAAATGTCGCCAACTATGCTGACGGTATAGTCTTTATCTGGCTTGGCGATCTCGCTAGACTTCGTCGTGTCAATTTCGGTCTCCGAATACGAAGGTCGGAAATAGCTCAGGCCGACAAATACAGATAAGGCCACTAGCGCCAACGTCATCATTAAGCCCGCAATACGCATAGCTATGAGGTGCTGCTTTTTCTGATGAGATGAAGCCGACGTTTTTATGAAGTCCCCGTTATTCATAAAGTAATATTATCATAAGCTATTAAAATGATGCCCCCAAGTAGCTCGCTCGGCATAATGCGGCTCTAACAACTCTAGTTGTCGAATAATGCCCTGCGGAGATAGATCATACCCCGCCGCGTGCTCCGGTCGACCATCAACAACAACCGTCGCATCAATAGGCTCCGTCTCACCAAGTGCGTAGGCGATTTGCACGAAAACTTCGTTGGCTTGGCGTTTGCATAAATAATCGGTGGCGATTTTTCGTGCCATATAAGCGGCCGAGCGGTCAACTTTGCTTGGGTCCTTGCCGGAAAAAGCGCCGCCACCGACCGGCACGCGTGGGCCATAGTTGTCTACGATGATTTTGCGACCAGTCAAACCCGTGTCAGCATCAAAGCCGCCAATTAACCAATCGCCAGCTGGGTTGATACTAGTCTTGAGGTCGTCCGCAATAGCAACGTTTGGAATTGGCAAATTATCTACCCAAGTGGCTAACTCTCTACGTAGCACCTTAGTTGTAACATTTTGCCAACTTAGAACGACATGTTTGAGCTCGGAAGATATGAGCTTGCCGTACGCGTCGTAGGTCAATTCGGTCGTAATTTGCGTCTTACCATCAAAAGCGTACTTAGAATAGATAGTTCGGCACAAATCTCGTGCCAGAATATATTCTGTTGGCATTAACCAGCGATTCTCCGCACAGGCATAGCCAACCATAATGCCCTGATCGCCAGCGCCACCCATATCGACGCCGCGGGCGATTTCTGGACTCTGCCGAACGAGGTTTAGATGAATTTTAATATTTTGGCCAAGTCTTTGGCGGAGTGCTTGGGCAATATCGATTGTTGCCGTAGAGGTAATTTCACCGCATACATATAATTCGCCATGACCGCCCATTAACTCAACAGCAACGCGAGCTTGCGGATCCTCGGTAAGATATAGATCCAAAATATAGTCCGATAAAATATCACAGATCTTGTCTGGATGCCCCGGCGAAACGAATTCGGCCGTTCTAGTAATAGTAGTAGCGCCACGCGGACGCAAAGATAGAGTATGATTCATATCTTCCCTTTCTGGACGGAATTAGCACCTTGCGTAAAGCAGGTTGCTGGCAGGTCATCGGGCCGGTCCCTCACTGCACTCTTGATATTAAATTGTTAACATCACTATTATACCACTATAGTATTAATACCGTCGCCACACTTAGCGCTACTTGTTTTATTTCAAAAAAATGTTATTATTATAGCTAACTCCTTCAGCTTGCTTTTACAGGAGGGGGACGTAACGGTTAGGGTAGCTTTTTTACAGTTCAGAAAGGAAGGAAGGAAGAATGGCGGAAAAACAAGTACCTATAAGAATCGGACTCGTCGCAGATTTGTTGCGCTACGAGGCGGCAAGCAAAATACTTTCGTGCTTTTGTGCTAATCCAGAAGTGCAGCAAAGTCATAACATCGAAGTGTCAATGAGGATCATCGACATTGACCAACTGAGAAAGAGCGGCAAACCAAGTGAAGTCGATAAAGCAGTCGATCAGGCGGCATTCGATCTCACGGTATATAATCAATGCGATTATATCGTACTGACAAATGGGGTGTTACACAGGGCTGCCGAAATGATATCTCAGACGCACATTATCCCTGATACGAGTGGCACCTGGCCACGCATTGATAGTTGCACGGAAATCGATTTGCTGCATGTTGGAAACTACATCGCCTCTGCATGCAGCGCAAAAGAGCTCAAGCGCATCGCGCTTCTGGGCTCCCGTGACGTGATGATTGAGGATTTTCTGAAGAACCACCTTTGCATGGATGGCCTGGAGGTGGTCGACGATATTTTTGAAAAGCCAGAAATCGAGACGATTGATAAGATCGTCACCTGCGAGTTCTATCGAGGTCGCCCCAAGTGTGGTGAATTGCAAGGCAAGATTAGAAACATCATCCACGAAGCGGATATTCGCGACTTTACGAAGGGGAGGGGCGGTATCGATGGGTTTGTTTTCTGCGAGCCCGAACTTGAGGTAATAATGCAAAAAAGGGATGAATACTGCTATCTCGCCGATGGACTAAACCACCATTATATGTTCATCGGCGCCTTTCAGGAATTAGTAAAAGACGTTGTCGCATTCCTCACATTTTGAGGTGCGACCAGGCTGGAGCAATTGAACCTTCGACGAATGGCCCCGAAATGGGGCCGTTTTTTCGTGGCAAGAAAAATCCCGCACCTTCTGTCAAGTTTAAAACAGGACCTAGACGCGCGCAAATAGCAGAATTGTGCAACTCGACGCGATACTGTATCATTAAAAACAGATGAAAAAGGTTGTGTTTATTGCTGCATTGATTGCATCTTCTTTGGCAATCAGCTTCATTCATGCGGAGCCAAGCAGCGCTATGAAAAAATTAGACAAAAATGTAGTAAAGCTCGTAACCCATTTTAAGACTGGGAGCGAGACAAAATGTGGCATCGGTACGAAATGCTTCATAGATAGCGGCGGCGAGCTGCAAGGGTGGACAATCACTCCAAGACACATCGTAATTGCGCACTCAATTAATCTTGGCAGCGGAAATTCTGGCAAAGTGCGCTTGTATTTCATTGATCGCAAGACGATGAAAATTGTCGGCATGATTCCAAAGAAGAAGAACTTCAGTTGTACAAAACTCGGCAACGAGGGTTGCTACGGCCACGGTAGTTCGCTAGCCTATAACGGCAAGACTGACAAAATCTGGATAGCGGTCCGGGAAGGATATTTTCAGTTTAATGACCAAACGATGAAACTCGAAAAGTTCTACAGAGCGGAAAACCAGCAAATCGTAACTTCCAAACTGACATACAATCAGCAGAATGACTTTTATTGGGGCGGGGCTACGGAGGCGAACGTATTCTTCGACAAGAACTTCAAAAAGATTAAGAGCCCAAAGGCCGCGACCGATGATTGCAAAAAGTACGAGGAGGGGCCCGGGACATGGGGGAGCTACATTGTTACGAATACCTATAGGCACAGCTGTGGCCAACCAAGGTTAAGATTCTATAATCACAAAACGAATAAATTCATCAAGTCGTTCGAAGTTACAAATGCAGCTATACATACGGACGTGATTGAGCAGGTCGTCTTCATGGATGACGGGACGATGCTGTTAGGGATTCCGAATAACAATAGCCTGACTGGTTGGGGGGCAAGTACGGCAATTTACGCCGTAAGCGCAAAGACGTTAGGCATCGGTGCGTCGACAAATACGAAAATTGGCTACGATGGCGTAAAGGCAATCAGCATTAAGCTGAACACGAAAAGTACGACCGTAAAAGTTGGCGCAACCACCAAACTGAAAGTTAGCTTTACGCCAACCGATACAACGAACAAAACTATCAATTGGACTAGCAGCAACACGAAGGTGGCGACCGTGAAGAATGGTACCGTTACTGGCTTGAAAAGCGGAACCGTTACAATTACGGCGAAGAGCGCCAACGGTAAAACGGCTAAGGCAACAGTAAAGGTGGTAATCGTGCCCGCGACGGGAGTATCCATCTCTGGTAGTGAGGCCATGTTAGTCAACAGTAGTACGACCCTCGCGGCAACTGTCGTGCCAAGTAATGCAACATACAAGAACATAACTTGGACGACCAGCGATAAGACAAAAGCTACCGTATCTTCGGCAGGAAAGGTAACCACTTATGGGAAGACTGGCTACGTGAACATTACCGCCAAAACACATAACGGCAAGACGGCTACGAGGAGGATCTATATCTATTCGACATCTATGGATTATGTTAAGGCCTACTACCTCGACCTGACGAGCAATGTGCCAGCAATTAATAAAGAACGAAAGGCCGCAAAAGCAAGTGAGCTCTCGAATAATCAGGGGATTCTGCTTGAGACGCGCGATAAAAAGTTCATTCTTTTCGATACGGGCGACAAGAGCGCGGCAATCCGCAATATTATCTATAATCGCCTAAAACAATCTCAAGGCGCCGCAACTAAAGTTGTGATTGATTACTTAGTAATTTCGCATTTTGATGGCGATCACTGGGGGAATGCGGTTGAGCTGATCCAGGACCAGAGAATTCTCGTTCGGAATGTAATCATTAAGAACGAGGCGATTGCTGGCAAGACCGCCAGCTTTACAAAAGTCGCCAAAGCAGCAGTAGCCGAAGGGGCATGGATTCACGCTAGCTCGAATATGACCGAGGCGAAAGTGAAAAAATTGGTCGGAAATAACAAAGCGAAGGTCAAGATTCTCAAAGAAAAATACGAGCTGAACATTGGCAGATATGTCAAACTGAATCTATTCAATGTCGGCGACGTCTTCGCGGGTTATGTAAAGAACGGAAAGAATCCCTGCAAAACTGGCAATATTATTCAGTTTACCTCCGCGACTGATACGAGTGTATATAAATATGTCAAGGCTGGTTCGAAATATGTATATATTGACGGTTCAGAGTATCCGAATTTTAGCTACAAGACGAGTGCGAAGTTAGTCAAGAAAACGGGCGGGAGCGGCATGAACAGATACTTCTACGCCTACGCTTCTAGCTCGACTACATCCAACTGCAGTTCGGACGCCAACTCGATTGCCTCTTTCGTCACGGTCAAGATGAATGGCGGCGAAAAGTATATTTATATACCTGGCGACTTGAGTAATGCCGGCTACGATTTCAAGCCGAGAAGCGGGATATACGGGAACGGTTCTACAACACTCTACAATAACCCGAAGTTTAACGCGAGCACTAAAGCTTTCACTGGCGCACTTGGCGGGCAGATAGCTGTATCGTCTGAGACAAATGTCGCCAAGAAGATTGCCGCCAATTGGGCTGGTAAGTTGGGAAATATTGCATTTTACGAAGCAACTAACCATGGCATGAACAACGCGCCCGATGCCATGGGGGTATTGGGACTAACTACAAACCAGAACGTCTATGTGATTGAAATGGCTAAAACGTCCTCGCAAAGCTCAGCAGCGCTGAATCGCGTGAGATCATATTTCTATACATACAAAGATTTGCCAAAGGCGCACGTGATGAACTCGGGCAAAGGCACCGAAGGGATTTATTGTAGCATCGGCTCAAATGGTAACCATAGCTGCAAGTATTACTAGCACTTACGGCTAACGGGGGGGTATCGCCGGCGGCAAGTCAGGAAGCTAGCGTACTCAGTTTTTGAGGAAGTATTAGCAATATTTTGGCTTGACGATTTCTAGCATGAAAAAGCCGCCGGTCGAAAACCGGCGGATGTGCGGCTATCAATAGCCACGGTGTTCCCTGTAGTATCTGTATACGTCTTCCGATAACCTACCGACACTTCTCATGCCGTCAAGCTCTGCGTCGCTCAGATCTACTCGCTGGTGCGAGCTAAAGGGATTTCCATAAGCCCGCTCAAGCTGCCTAGCGGCTTCCTCATAGCTCGACTGCGTACCGGAAATTACATAGCTAGTTCCTAAGTCCTGATTTCTCACTCATTTCACCCCCTTTCTAAAGTGTTCTTGCGCTAGACTACAGTTTTCCTAGCGTCGTTATTATATTATAGCAATACTTATAAGTCAAGACACTTTGTGCAAATTTATTCGTCTCGTGATATAATTTTGCCATGAGAGAATATATTCCTGATGGAATCATGACAATTCCAGAGAATGCGAAAAGGGTATTTGAGGGGAAAATATTTGACGTCTATCAGTGGCCGCAGGAGCTTTACGATGGCACTACGGAGACTTTTGAGATGCTACGGCGCAATGACACAGTAAATGCGATTGGCATTAAAGATGGAAAAGTTGTGATTACGCACCAAAAACAACCGCGTAAAGACTGGTTTTACGATTTTCCTGGCGGTCGACATGATAATCCAGACGAGAACGAACTTGCCGCCGCGAAGCGCGAGATGCTTGAGGAAACCGGCATGAGCTTTCGTTCATGGAAACTAGTAAGAGTGTGCCAGCCCTATCTGAAAATGGATTGGTTAGTTTACACCTTTATTGCTACGGATTTTATCGAACAAGTGCAACAAAATTTGGATGGGGGTGAACAGATTGAGGTAGTAGAAGTGAGCTTCGAGGAGTTAAAACAACTCGCTCGCACCGAAAAGCGTTTTACGGATAACGAGATTATCGACAATGCAAGTTCATTGGACGATTTGCTGAACTTACCCGCCCTGCACAAATACGACTAGTCGAGAATAGCTATATGATACTCAAAGGCTGCGCGTGCGGGCCGCGTCGTTTTAAACTATAATTGAGAAAAGATGGCAGAGTTGCCGTTATATAGGAGGAGAAATGGACAAGGTTAACCCAGAATTGAAAAAATATATAGAGCGAAGCATTTTACCCGAATACGAGAAGAATGGCCCGTCAAACGACCTCGCTCACGCGCAACGCAGTATCGAGCGCAGTATGAAGTTTGCGGCAACTGTGCCGGATATTAATTACGACATAGTATATACCGTTGCGGCCTACCACGACATCGCAAATCATATCGACCGTGAAAAGCACGAAATGATTGCGGCAGAGATGGCCGAGAAAGACGATATGCTAAAGAAGTTTTTCAGCGCCGACGAGATAGAGACTATCAAAGAAGCCATCGAAGACCATCGTGCTTCCAAGGAAGATGAGCCGCGGAGCATTTACGGTAAGATTATTTCCACGGCGGATCGTAATATTACCGTCGAAACATGCCTTGCGCGAACATATAGTTATGGCAAAAAGCATTATCCGAATTACACCGATGAGCAGCAATTCGAACGCGCCTATGAACATTTGCAGGATAAATACGGCGAGAATGGCTATGCAAAGTTTTACTTTGCAGATGAAGAATATGAGAATTTCCTGAAAGAAATACGCGCCTTACTGGCGGACAAAAACGCCTTCATTGAGGCGCAAAGAAAATATATTGCCAAACAAAAAGCGGCTGGCGTAGAGTTTTAACACTCTACGCATCGGCTCCGAGTAGACTAAGGTCGCCATTCAGCGGCTTAATGTTGAATGATTGAATCTCGTCATTGATGTACTGCTGATCTGGAAGCGGATTGAGCGTATAAATAGGTTTGCGGTGATAGTGAGCAGCGGCGATTTCAATAAAAGTATTTGCACCAATGTAGTTAGCGATGCCCTTTTTGTCGTAGTTGCAGATTAAAACGGCATCGGCTTTGCGAATTTTATCAATATGCTTGCGCACAGCATCGGTTTCAACCTTGGTTTTGACTGGATCAAAGTCTGCACGTTTGATTAGGCGTTTAACGACGCTATTCGGCAGTAATAATTCATGGCCACGTCTCTCAAGTTCTTCGGCCAATGCTAGCACCTCATCGGTGAAACTAAGGCTACAACAAACACATATCTTCATAAAGCTATTATAGCTGGATTTGTTAGAAAGTGATGCGATAGCTATCGATGTCGGCAAAAATATCAAGAAATGTGGAGCCGTGCGGTCTATCATTCGGATCGCCGGAATAGCCATTATCGACGCAAACGATTATTCCGCCCTCTAGATATATGCGAAAAGCAAAGGCGTGCCGATTAGCCGAAGCTCCTAAGTTATCGTCAAACGTGTCGCCCTCGCACCTAGATACATCATTATATTGAATGTCGCCCAACTCCATCAATGGCCACTTATTGCCAGATGTTCTACCCACTGCGGATGGATCATATCCGGAGCGGGGATAGGTCTTTTTCGCTCGACAATCATATACCCTGGTGCTATTCCAAAGAGCTATCAGGTAAGGTTGGCCGGTGGATGGATCTTGGAGCTCCTTCCCGACATAACGGTTCCAGAAGGTGCAGAAACCATTTGCTTTATATGCTTTATCGGCATTATCACTAACGCTGCCCTTATTATGTTTCTTCCATAAGTTCATAGCGGCTATAATATTCGAGACATTAGTCTTTCGTTGGGCGTTCCTCTGCGACCGCTGAAGAGCCGGGAGCGCAATAAAGGCCATGGCAAAGATGAGGCCGGCTATCGCCAATACGAGAACTATCTCTATGACAGTAAAACCTTTGCGACGTTTCATGCTTATGCTTATTATATATGATTTCGCGACGCAGGACTATTAATATTGGAAATTATATCTTGCCGTCTCCCCAGCCGAACTCTTCAAAGAACACATCTCCGCGCAGGAAGTGTTCCAGTGCCCTTTTGCGAGAGTCAATTATTGTATCGGGTAAGCTATTAACACTAAACCAGGCGAGCTCGCTAACCTCATCCGAATCACCGATGCTAGGCTCGCCAGAAAACTTATCTACCACAAAACAACCCAGGAGCCTTGGCTCGTTGTCGATGCCGAGAATGTGATATAGTCCGATAAATCTAGCGTCTTCAGGCAGGACCGTTACGCCAACTTCTTCTTTACTTTCGCGACAGACAGCTACCGTCATAGGTTCATTTTCTTCGACGTGGCCGGAGGCAGAAAAATCCCATAAGCCATCGGCAAAACCTGTGTTTTGTCTTTTTTGCAATAGGCATTCCACGCCGCGTTTCCCCTGCCTGATTAAAACTACGAGCACCCCCGCCATGGTTCTGAAGCGGGTTTCTTTTTTCGATACATCATTCATGCTATTAATTATAACTCTGGACCATTTAAGCGATAATTTGTTTATGTTATTATTAAGCTAGCTTGTTTATGAGATTAACTTGGAGAAAAAAAATGAAGGTAAAGTATGGGTTGGCACTGGCATTGATGGGGTTCTTTTCTCTTGCGTGCGCCGGTACTACTTTCGCTGAGACGAGGCTTACGAAAGCAAACGTTAAGTTGGTTAAGCATTTTTCTTATGGTGGCGGTAACTGTGGCGTAGGCACGGACTGTTTTGTCGACGACGAGGGCGAGGTCCAGGGCATGGCGATTACGTCTAGGCATATTGTGGTTGCGCACGGCATTAATGGGGGATATGGGGACGGCGGAAAAGTGCGCGTATATTTTATTAGTCGCAAAACGCTCAAGATTGAGAAAATGATTCCAAGCAAGAAGAACTTTAGTTGTTATAAATTAGGTGACGAAGGATGCTATGGGCACGGAAGCTCAGCCGCTTACAATTACAAGACCGACAAGGTATGGATTACGGCCGGCGCTAATTCGGGAGATACCTCTTTCCAGTTTGATGATAAGACCATGAAATACGAAAAGAAGTTTTCTGGTGTTGGAAGTTCTAAATTAACCTATAACGCTAAACATGACGTTTACTGGACAGGCAATGAGGGTGGGGGCAAACTGAAAGACGCCAATCTGAATGTGGTCGGAAAAGTGAGCGCTTCGCGCGCCGATTGCACGATGTATGAGGAGGGGCCAGGATCTTTTGGCGATTATGCCATCATTAATTCATATCGGCCGTCCTGCGGTGGATCAAAATTGCGAGTTTACGGTTATAAGAATTCGAATCTTATTAAGGAATTTTTAGTTGGGAAAGATGTGATTGGCACAGATATCATTGAGCAGGTAGGGTTCCTCGAAGACGGGACAATGATTCTTTCGATACCAAAGGACAAAAACGACACTAGTTGGGGGCATGGCCTATCGCTCTATGCTGTAAGCGGTAAAACCATGGGTGTTAGCAACTCCACCAATACTAAAATGACAACTGGTGGCGGCACAACAAAAAAGCCTGAACCTAAAATCCAAATCGAGCCATCAAAACGGGCGCAATGTGCGACCATATTATATCTATGGTGCGATTCGGCAGAAGTTGACGGTCAGGGCACAGTGTTAGGCATTATTAAGTTCACTATTAGCGTAATGACGGTCGGTATCTCTGTGCTGGGGACGATTGGGTTAATTTATAGTGGTTTTATCGTAATGACCGCTGGCGGAAATACAGCACAGGTCACAAAAGCTAAACAACGAATTCTCGAGATAGTAGTCGGCATTATTATGTGGGTGCTAGCGGCGGCGATTCTTGACCTCTTTCTGCCAGCCTCGGATGATGCGGTAAAAAACTTATCGACATCAGCGTCGACTGCGATAGTAAAAGATATTTATTCCTGAGAGATAATTTTACCGTGGTCGAGATGAAGAATGCGCTGATTGCGGCTACCTCGAAATTTTAGCGTGAGATCGCGCTGTGAGACGATGAAGGGGCCATCAATAAGCGCATCAAGCTCCTCGACAAATTTCCAAGCGTCAGAATCGCGGGGGATTTGCTCGTAGACTAGTCCCGTAAAGGACCAGACATTCCAGCCGAGCTCTTCCTTACAGAATTTGGCGATTTCGAGACAGGCTTTAGCCTGTAAAAGTGGCTCGCCGCCACAGAAAGTCAGACCGCTCTGCCCTTTAAGCTTGCGGAGTTCGTCTTTGACTTTCTCAATTTTGACAACAACACCGACGTCTTTTTCTGGCCAGGTTTCGGGATTTTGGCAGCCAGGGCAATGCTGGCGACATCCTTGCGTCCAGAGGACGGCGCGGAGACCGGGGCCATTTACGATTGAGTCATGCTCAAGATCTCCGGAGAGGACAATATGTCCATCTGGTACGTCCATTTGTGGTTCGCAAAGTATATTAGTTTTCTTGTTAGTTGTCATGTCAGTTCCTATTTTAGCCCAAAATGCCGCGTTTAGGCAGCGCGGCATTGAGGGATTTGCTCTTATTCTTTACCGATAGCAGCCTTTTGATTGGCTTTCTCGGATTCGCGTTTTACCTTAGTGGCCTGGTCGTACTGCCCCACCGATACGTTATGCTTGACGCGAGCAGCCTCTTCAGCCTTCTTGCCATCATTCCAACGCTCGAGCGAGCCGACTAGATAACCAGTAATACGGCGGAGACGCTCAAAGCCGAAGTCGCCGTCCGTCTCGTGGCGGCCGCAACTTGGACAAACGTCGCCTTCAATGATGCCAGAAAAACCACAGACTGGATCACGATCGACTGGGTGGTTGACCGAACCGTAGCCAATACCGGCTTCTTTCATGTGACGAATAACTGCCTCAAAGGCTTCGATATTGTCGGACGGATCGCCGTCCATTTCGATGTAGGTGATGTGTCCCGCATTACAGAGGGCGTGATACGGAGCTTCGATGTCGATTTTCTCAAAGGCGGAAATTGGATAATAAACAGGAACATGGAAGGAGTTGGTGTAGAAATCTCGGTCAGTTACGCCTTTAATTTTGCCGTATAGCTTGCGATCCATCTTAGTAAAGCGACCAGCAAGGCCTTCGGCCGGAGTGGCAAGTAGGGTGTAGTTGAGGTGGCGTTTTTTAGTCATCTCATCGCAGAACTCGCGCATATGGCCAACAATATCAAGGCCGAGCTCCTGAGCTTCAGCACTTTCACCGTGATGCTTACCGATCATTGCGACAAGAGTTTCAGCGAGGCCGATAAAGCCAATCGAGAGCGTGCCATGCTTGATGACGTCGCGGAGCTTATCGTTTGGCTTGAGCTTTTCGCTGCCATACCAGTTGCCCTGCCCCATCAAGAATGGGAAGTTCTTAACTTTTTGTTCGCCCTGGAATTCGAAACGCTGATAAAGCTGGTCGGCACAAATCTGAAGCTTTTCGTCTAGCTCGCGATAGAAACCATCCCAATCTGCTTCTTTGCGCTCGCCTAGGCAAATGCCATGCTTGATACCAATGCGCACGAGATTTAGCGACGTAAAGGAAAGGTTGCCGCGACTAGAAACGTGACCATCAGTTTCAGGGAAACAAGAGCCAAATACACGCGTGCGGCAGCCCATAGTCGCAATCTCGGTATCTGGATCGCCTGGCTTGTAGTACTGGAGATTAAATGGCGCGTCAATAAAGGTAAAGTTCGGGAAGAGACGCTTGGCGGAGACTTCCATAGCGCGCTTAAAGAGGTCGTAATTTGGGTCACCTGGGTTGTAGTTGACGCCTTCCTTTACTTTGAAGATTGAGATTGGGAAGATTGGCGTCTCGTGATGGCCGAGGCCGTTCATGGTTGCCTCAAGGAGCATCTTGGATGCTAGGCGGCCAGCTGGCGTAGTATCGGTGCCGAAATTAATGCTCGTGAACGGAACCTGGGCGCCGGCGCGGCTGTGCATCGTATTAAGATTATGAACGAAGCCTTCCATGGCCTGAAGCGTCTGATGTTCGGTATCTTCCGTAGCAGTTTTAATAACGATGTCTGGCAGTTTGGCTTTTTTAAGCCTCTTCTCGTCGCCATAAGTAACATCGTCTTTAATTTCGATATTAAGCTTTTTGCCGGTAAATTCTTCGTATTTTCTGAGGTTTTCTTTGAGGGATTTGCGGAAAGTTTTATCGACGCTCGGAGCCATAGCGTAATCGAAATTAGGAATAGACTGGCCGCCATGCTGCTCGTTCTGATTGGCCTGGAGGATAATGGCGGCAAGCGCGGCGGCTGTACCGATGGATTGCGGGGTGCGGAGATAGCCGTGGCCAGTATTGAAGCCGCGCTCGAAGAATTTGAGCGGGTCGGTCTGACAGCAGGTAAGCGTGCCAGTTGCCATAAAATCGAGATCGTGGATATGAATATCGCCATTATCGTGTGCGGCGGCAAATTCCGGCTTCAGAAGGAGCAACTTAGCATATTCCTTAGAGCCCTCAGAGCCGAAGCGAAGCATTTTGCCCATAGCACAGTCGCCATCGATGTTGCCGTTCTCGCGCTTGACGGATGAGTCCTCGGAGGAATCCGTAATGGAGATAACTCCGTAGGTCTGCATAAGCTTACTCTTTGCTTCACGTACACGCGTGCGCTCGGCACGATATTCGATATAAGCTTTAGCGGTACGCTTGAAGGCCGATTCCATCAAGACACGCTCGACAATATCTTGAATTTGCTCAACGGTCGGGATACGGGTTTTGATTTCTTCGTTAGCTATACGTAGCACCTTGTCTGCGATATGGACGGCACGATCGTGGCCAAATTCGCCCGTTGCGTTGCCTGCTTTCGCGATAGCCTCAGTGATTTTATCTGGTTTGAAAGACACAACCTTACCGTCGCGCTTTCTGATTGACTTGAACATTTTTACCTCCGTTGTCCTGATAGTCAGTCTATTATTGCGTTATTCTATATTCCGAAACACTACATTTAGCGTTTGTTGAGATTATGGTAACGCTATATATAGGGCTTTGCAATAGAAATTGTAAATAATACAACGCTAACAGATGGAGATTTTTTAGACTAACACGCTATATATAGCGTGTTCTAGATACGCGACACGCTATTATTGCATTTTTTACAACACTATGAATAGTTTTTCCACAGAGTTTTCCACATGGCATAATGCGAATTCTTTTCCTCGTTAATATGCGCCTAGTGATATAATAGGACCATGAAGAAGCAAGCCGACTATATGGTCGAGATTGGCGCAATCATCGCAACTGCCCGAACTCGCCAGAATATGACCCAGGCCGAGCTGGCCGAGAAGATTGGCACTAGCCAGTCTGCCATCAATAGAATTGAGCATGGCAAGCAAAATGCATCGCTTGAGATAATTAGCAAAATTAGCCATGCCCTGCGCACGCAAATTGTCACCGTCAATGATACCGCATCAAAGAGTTACAAGATCAAAGGCGGCAAAGCGCTGCATGGTTCTGTCACGATAAATACTTCAAAGAATGCTGCAGTTGGTTTACTTTGTGCAGCGCTCTTAAATGAACAAAAGACAACGCTAGTACATCTGGCCCATATTGAGGAAGTTTATCGCATCATTGAAGTATTGGAGTCAATTGGCGTGAAAGCGGAATGGGTAAACAATGGTCGCGACCTTGAGATCACCCCGCCAAAGAAACTAAACTTGGAAAACATGAACATTGAGGCGGCACGACGCACGCGGACAGTCATTATGTTAATGGGACCACTTCTGCATCGATATAAAAAGTTTAAGTTGCCCTACGCAGGCGGTTGTTCATTGGGGTCGCGCACAATAGAACCGCATTTGCAAGCTCTGAAGAATTTCGGACTATCCGTAGACGCAAAGTGTAACCCTGGCTTCTATGAAGCGAGCGTGCGTAGCGTGAAAACGGGCGATAAGAAGATAGTTCTAATAGAGCGCGGCGACACGGTCACAGAGAATGTCGTGATGGCGGCAGCATTGCATCCAGGCAAGACTACCATTGTTGGCGCTAGCCCTAATTATATGGTGCAAGATGTTTGCCTATATCTACAGGAGCTGGGCGTCGAAATTGAGGGGGTCGGAACGACGAATCTTGTGGTTCATGGAGTAAAGAAAATTAGTAAGGCGATTTCCTATGCGCCAGGCGAAGACCCTATTGAGGCAATGAGTTTCATTGCGGCCGGAATAGCAACGAAGTCAGAAATAGAAGTCAAGCGCGTCCCGATTGAGTTCTTGGAGATTGAAATGGAGGTTCTTCGCAATATGGGTCAGAAGATGCAAATCAGCGATGAATATCTAAGCACAAACGGCCATACGCGTTTGGTGGATATTAAGTTGAAAAAGTCAAACCTGAAGGCGCCGATTGACAAGATCCATCCAATGCCATTTCCTGGACTAAATATAGACAGCTTGCCTTTTTTCTCGCTGATTGCCGCAACTGCTGAGGGGCGCACACTAATCCATGACTGGGTGTTTGAAAACCGTGCGATTTATTCGACCGAGCTCTCAAATTTGAATGCAAAAGTGGAATTGCTCGACGCTCATCGCATCTTTGTAAATGGCCCGACAAATTGGCGGCCAGCCGAAATGATGGCACCACCAGCCTTGCGCCCGGCGGTCGTAATCATGTTGGCCATGTTGGCCGCGCCAGGCGTTTCGATTCTGCGCAACGTCTATTCGATTGCGCGTGGATATGAAGATTTCGCTAACCGCCTGAGAGCATTGGGCGCAAATATCGAGCCACTGTCCGATATCTAGTTTATTAGTCAAAGCCTATCTGTTATAATCTATGCATGGCTATTACAACGGAAGATGTCTTACATTTGGCAGTACTGTCAAATATTTCGTTGGACGAGAAGCAAATCGAGCCACTGAAAAAAGATCTAGATAATATCGTCAACTACATTTCGCAGTTGGACGAACTAGACACTGAAGGCATTGAGCCGACGTATCAGTGTTTTGATATGCAAAACGTCTGGCGCGAGGATATTATTGAAGAATTCGAGGCGGATCGAGAAGATCTACTGAGTCTTACGGTCGAAAACGAAGATCATCAGATAAAGGTGCCGAAAGTACTATGATTATTGCAGACAAGAACACGAAAGCCGTAGATTTAGTTCGCGCGGCGCTCGATAGAGCAAAAGAATGTGAGGACTATCATTGTTTTATTTCAATGAACGAAGCGCGCGCATTAGAGCGAGCACGCGAAATTGATGAAAGAATCGCCAAAGGTGAAAAGGTTGGACGCCTCGCTGGTGTTCCCTATGCACTAAAAGACAACTATCTCAGCCCAGACGGAGTGACGACGGCGGCCGCGCGCATGCTTGATAACTTCCCTTCACCAATTACCGCCACGGCAGTAGCGAGAGTTGAAGCAGAAGGCGCAATCATGATTGGCCGCGCCAACCTCGATGCTTTTGCGCACGGCTCCAGTACAGAGAATTCATATTTTGGCCCAACACTCAATTCGTACGACAAGAGTCGTGTAGCCGGCGGCTCGAGCGGAGGCTCAGCTGCGGCGGTCGCGCTTGATATTGTGCAATTTGCGCTAGGATCCGATACGGGCGGTTCAATTCGTCAGCCAGCCAGCTACAATGGCATCTGGGGAATGAAACCAACCTACGGTACCGTGAGTCGTTATGGCGTTGTGGCAATGGCTTCGTCGCTTGACGCAATGGGATGCCTCGCTAAGAGCGCCGACGATATTAACCTCGTCATGAGCATTATGGCTGGCAAAGACCCAAAGGATTCAACGACTATAGATGATTTTTGGACGCGCGAACTCGAAGACGCGAAACCGAAAAAGAAGAAGATTGGTATCATCTCGGACTTTCTGAAGGACGGTATTGATCCGGAAGTAAGCAAGACCGTGCTTGATTACGCCAAGAAGATGGAGAAGGCCGGTTACACAGTCGAAGAAATTAGCATGCCAATTATGCGCTATGGTTTGGCAATTTATTATATTATTCAGCCAGCCGAAGTGGCGTCGAACTTGAGCCGTTACGATGGAATCCGATACGGACATCGCGCCTCCGATACTACTGACCTTGACAGTATTTATGGCAAAACACGCGATGAGGGTTTTATGCCAGAGAATAAGCGCCGTATCATGATTGGAAACTTCGTACTAAGTTCCGGTTTTTACGATGCATATTATTTGAAAGCCCAGAAAGCACGTACGCTTTTGGTAAACGCTTACAATGAGGCTTTTGAAAAATATGATGCCCTGCTCTGTGCGGTTGCACCGGCACCGCCATTCAAATTGGGCGAGAAGACCGACGATCCGTTGCAAATGTATATGGAAGATATGCTAAGCGTATTGGCAAATCTTGCCGGAGTACCATCTGTAGCGACGCCGGCGGGCAAGTCAAAGAGTGGATTGCCAATTGGCGTACAGTTAATCGGCCCGCGCCAGAGCGACCAAGTTCTGCTGAACATCGCAAAAAATGTAGAGGAGGCAGCGTAATGGACGGTTCACTTTTGACACTACTAATAGCCGTCGTAGTCGTAGGAATTCTCCTCTTAGTCATGATGTCTCTAACGAAGAATAGAGGCCATGCCTTTGATAAAGAGAATTACCAAATTGACTTTTTAAGGATAGAAAATTCGCTACAGCAAGGGAATGAGGCGACATATTCGATGGCGATTATTCAAGGCGACAAGTTACTCGACAAAGCACTCTGCGAAATGGGCGTGCAGGGACGCACGATGGGTGACCGCTTGAAAAAAATCGGTAAAGATAAGTTTTCTGAGCTAAATGCCGTCTGGTACGCACACAAACTACGCAATCAGATTGCGCACGAAAGCGATTTTCAACCAGAATACCGCCAAGCACAACATGCCCTAGCGACTTACAAACAGGCTTTAAAGGATTTAGGAGCGATATAGATGAGTGCAAAAGATTATAAAGCCACCATTGGCATCGAATGTCATGTTCAGCTCAATACTAAGACGAAACTATTTAGCGCAGTCGACAACGATGCGGTAGACAAAGAGCCGAACGCTTGTATGAGCCCGATTGACTACGCCCTGCCCGGGATGTTACCGGTGCTGAACAAAGCAGCTATTGAGAAATGCGTGCGTGCCGGTCTTGCAATGAACTGTAAGATTAATCTCACAAGCCGTTTTGATCGTAAGCATTATTATTACCCAGACCTACCAAAAGGCTATCAGATTACACAAATGTATCAGCCAATCGTTGGCGCAGGCGTAGTCCACCTGCCCGACGGCTCCGAAGTGCATATTGAGCATGCCCATCTCGAGGAGGATGCAGGTAAGTTGACTCATTTTAGTGGATATTCTCTCGTCGATTTGAACCGCGCAGGTACGCCGCTTTTGGAAATTGTAACGGATTTGCCCGGCATGAGCTCAGCCGCACAGGCGCGACTATACTGCGAAGAATTACACCGCTTAATGGTCTACGCGGGCGTGACGAATGGTGATTTGTATCAGGGGAATATGCGTTTTGACGTAAACGTATCCGTCTCAAAGACCGATAAGCTTGGCACGCGCACGGAAACGAAGAACCTCAATTCATTCCGTAGTGTCGAGCGCGCAATCGAATACGAAATTAAGCGCCAAATCGCCCTAATTGAGAAAGGCGAAAAAGTTGTCCAGGAAACGCGGGGTTGGAATGATACGACTGGAAAAACAACGGCCCAACGAAGCAAGGAAGACGCGCAGGATTATCGCTACATGCCAGAGCCTGACGTACCGCCGGTCGTACTCGAACAAAGCTATGTCGATAAAGTTGCTGCGAGCATGCCAATGATGCCAGATGAGTATCGCTCCAAGTTCGGCGTGCTCAACCTTGACCATAGCGAATGTGAGGCGATTCTGAATTACCCGATTCTGGCCGAGCGCCTGAATGAGGCTTGCGACAAAGATATCAAACTGGCGCCGCGAATCGCGCACTGGTTCTCGAGTATTTTGTTAGCGGAAGAAAATCTCGATAAGGACTTTTCGCTTGCAACGGCGAGCGAATTAACCGAATTATCCGAAATGGTTGAGAAAAAAGAGCTCTCTTCGACGGGGGCGAAAGCGATTTTGATGGAAATGTATGACAAAAAGAATACGCAGAAGAGCCCACACCAACTTGCAAAAGAGATGAATCTTTTGCAGGAAAATGATGAGGGTGCGCTAGAAGCGATTATCGACGATGTGCTGACTGCGCCGGAGTGCGCCAAGGCGGCAGACGATGTCCGCAATGGCGAAATGAAAGCGATTGGATTCTTGGTCGGACAAGTGATGAAGAAATCCAAGGGGAAAGCTAATCCAGCAACCGTTAACGAGCTAATTAAAAAGAAGTTGTCGTAAATTAGAAAGGAGCAACAAGAAAATGCCGTACAAGAAACCAACTAAAGCAGTGATTACCGATGCAGGTTTTGCAAGTCGTTTCTTGCCAATTACTAAGACCATCCCGAAAGCGATGATTCCACTAGGCGCAAAGCCGATTATGCAATATGTCGTGGAAGAGTGCGTTGCGGGTGGAATTACGGACATTATTATCGTAGCCACTCACGAGGGGCGTCCAATTTATGAAGACTACTTTAGTAATCCGTGTGAAAAGATTTACGCACAATTAGAATCTCAAGGCAAGCTCGATAGGTTCGAGTCTGTGCGCAAGGTGCTATCGCTAGCAAATATTACGGTTATCGAACAGGATCCAGCTTTACCTTACGGTAACGGTTCGCCGATTGCGTCTGCAAAGCCATACCTGGCCGACGATGAGGCGTTTATTGCGCTGTATAGCGACGACTTAATCTTTGGAGAAGGCGACGTCAAAACATTGATTGACGCTTTCGAAAAACATCCTGAGGCAAAAGCGATTATTACTGCACAAGAAATGCCAAAAGAGGTCTGGAATAAATATGGCATGATTGCTATGAAAAATAAGAAAAAACAGACGTTGAGCCACATTGTAGAAAAACCGGCTAAGCCAGAATTGTCGCCATCTAACTTGACTTCTTATGGTCGTTACCTCCTAACTCCAGAGGTATTTGCGCACTTGATCCCAACCAACACTGGCCTTGACGATGAACTTTGGACGGTTGATGCAATTACTAAGCTCGCAAAGTCTGGGGATGTTCTGGTAGTTAAAAGCCGCGGCAAATGGCTCACGACTGGAGATCCAAAGAACTACTACAAGGCGTACGAAGAATTTAATAAAATGGAGGCTTAGGCGATGGAAACTCCTGCTTGGATATTAGTGTTTATTCTCTCAGGAATGCTCTTCCTATTTCTACTATTATTTATTATTCTGCTGATTAAATTAATCGGCATTACCAAAGAAGCCAAGAAAATCATGATTCAGGGCCAAGGTATTGCCGAGAAGGCGGATGATATTGCCGGGAATGTTCGCGATATGACAACCGTAGGCGGTTTAGTAAAGTACTTCGTCGATAACTATACCGGCGATGGCGCGAAAAAGAAGAAAGCCAAGAAAAATAAAGTCGCAAAAGACGACGAGGAGGAATAAAAATGAGCGAATCTAAGGATAAGGGCGGAAAGTTCTTGTTAGGCGCAGCACTTGGTGCGGTGGCTGGCGCGATTGCCGGTATTGTGATGGCGCCAAAAAGTGGCGAAGAAACACGCAAGGATATTAAAGACGCAAGCGACAAAGCTGTAAAGAGCGGCAAGGAAGCTGGCAGCAAGTTCTTTGACAAGTTCAAGAAAAAGGGTGAAGAATGCTGCAAGGAAAAGAAAGCTGAAGCTAAGAAAGAGGCTGAAGACAAAGCCGAGGAAAAGAAAGAAGAAAAATAGTTAGGTCTAAAAAATATCCTGCCAAAATGGCGGGATATTTTTTGTTAGTGCTTAACGTTCTTGAAGAGTATGTCGTTGATTTTTTGGATAACTGGCTTTACTTCCTCGATATGCAGGATTGAACAGGCGACAATATAGAAAACACCCGTCACCGCTGTAATCACGAGGAATTTCGGGAAAGTCGTTAAGAAAGAATTGTCGACTGCGCGGAGCGGAAGAAGCTTAGTCATAATATATGCAACCGCACCAGTAAAGACAGATGCGAGTAGGATCTTCCCCATGGTCGTCCAGAATTCTAAATTAAAAAGCTGACGATGCATGTCGCGATTCTGGCAAATGGCAAGAATGGCAACTTCGAAGAGTGCGCTAATTGATGCGGCGTATGCTAGACCCTCAGGGCCGAGATTAAGCACGCTAAACCAAATCGCAAAGACTACTTGTACGATGAAGGCAATGACGGAAATAATGAGCGGCGTATGCGTATTTTGCTTGGCATAATAGCCGCGTGCGACAATATGGTACAGAGATTGGCAAAAGATAGCAATCACGAAGGCAGCTAGAACGCTAGCAATTTTAGGATCGCCGCCATTTTTGATGAAGTTTACAACATATCCGCGAATGAAGAGCGCAACAATGGCGACTGGGAGAGAGATCCAAATAATTGTACGGTAGGCGGAACGTAAGGTATTGCGGTAAGCAGCCTCCTCGCCAAGACCGGCCTCATCGCTCAGCTTAGGGAAGAAAGCCGTAGAAATAGCAACACCAATGAGGTTAACTGGCATAGAATGCAGCGACGAGGCTTGTTGGAAGGCGCGAATCGATTGTTCGCCCATGCGCGATGCTAGGTTAGTGTTCATGATACTTGTGACATAATCAATACCTTGGTCGACCGAGCGAAGTGGTAAAACTTTAAGAATCGAGCGAAAACCTTGATTCTTCCAGTGAATTTTGAACTCATACTCAAAGCCTAAACCAACTAGGCCAATAATACTTGTGACAAGTTGCAAAATAGCACCGAGCACTACACCAAGTGCGACGCCCATAATGCCACCTTCGAATAATTGAATTCCGAAAATATTGATACCATTCGTAAACACCAGAATACCAATGATGATACCGACATTATAGAGAGCAGGTGCGATGGCGTAGAAAACAAAACGTCCGACCGCTTGTTGCATACTTGATAACACCGTAGCGATTGCGAAGAGGAATGGATTGATAGCAATCACCCGCATCATATTGATGGCAAGAGCCATGGCAGACTCATTCAGACCCGGCGCAACTACGTAACGGACGAGAGGATCCGCAAAAACCATAATGCAGATTGAGGCTATTAGACAAAGAATGGCTAGAAAATTTAGAATGCTACCGCTCAGCTCCCAGGCAGACTTCTTATTGCCAGAAACGAGACGCTGATTGAAAACGGGAATAAAGGTCACGGCAAGGGCGCCAGATGTAATGATAAAGAAGAGAAAATCTGGAACAGTAAAGGCGGCCGTGTAAGCGTCAAGTCCGGCTGGATATGTATCGTAATACATAGAATTAAGCCAACGATCACGGAAAATACCCAAAAGTGCAGAGATAAGCGTCGAGCTAGCAATAACGATGGCAGCAGTTTTGACTGATAGCCTCGTATTAACTAACGATACGACTGAGCGGAAGCGATTCTTTTGTCCTTTCATGCGCCCCTTCTAGTCATGCAGCTTTGCGGCATCTGGCAACGTTGTGCCTTTAAGAATTTCTGCTACCTCTTTCTCTTCGAGAGATTCCTTCTCGAGTAGGACCGTTGCAAGTTCGTCGAGATATTTGCGATTAGCTTTGAGGACGGATTCAGCACGGGCGACGGCTTCTTTGTTGAGCGCCTCGATTTCAGCATCAATAAGCTCGGAAGTTTTTTCGGAATAGGTCTTTGCGCGGTCTCCAAAGAAATTGACTTCGTCAGAGTTAAAAACTTGGTCGCGCAGCTTAGCTCCCATGCCTTCTTGCGAGACCATCTCGCGTGCAAGCTCGGCAACATGCTGAAGGTCAGAGCTGGCGCCAGTAGTAATGCCGTCTTTACCGAGAATCATACGCTCGGCGACACGACCGCCCATAGCGCGGGCGAGCACGTCTTTAAGCTCATAAATGCTCTTGTAGCTACGATCTTCCGGCGGTATAAACCACGTTACGCCACCAGCATGGCCGCGCGGGATAATAGTGACTTTATGGACGGGATCGGAATCCGGCAAGACGTGACCAACAATCGCGTGGCCAGCTTCGTGATAGGCCGTGATGCGACGCTCTTGGTCGTTCATAACTTTAGATTTACGCTCAGGTCCGATAGAAACACGCTCGAAAGCTTCCGTAATATCAGCGTTGGTAATTTCGCTATGATTGCTACGGGCAGCAGTGATAGCAGCCTCGTTGGCGATATTGGCTAGGTCGGCTCCAGAGCTACCGGCTGTCTTGGCGGCTAGAGCGTCGATGTTAACGTCGTCTGCAATGGGCTTGTTCTTGAAATGCACTTTAAGAATCTCAACGCGGTCTTTGCGCTCTGGCAATGTAACATTGACGTGGCGATCGAAGCGCCCTGGGCGGAGTAATGCCTTGTCGAGCATATCGACACGGTTAGTTGCGGCCATCACGATAACGCCAGTGTCATTATCGAAACCATCCATTTCAACCAAAATCTGGTTGAGGGTTTGCTCGTCTTCGCGGCCAGCACCGCCACGCGCATCGCGCTTGTGGGCGACAGCGTCAATTTCGTCAATAAAGATGATACTCGGGGCATTCTTTTTCGCCTTACCGAAGAGGTCGCGCACGCGAGAGGCGCCAACACCAACGAACATTTCCGCAAATTCTGAACCGGAGATCGAAAAGAATGGGACGCCAGCTTCGCCAGCAACGGCACGCGCCATCAAGGTCTTGCCGGTGCCGGGGTCGCCTGCTAGCAGGACGCCACGTGGGATTTTGGCACCTAGTTTTTCATATTTTTTAGGGTTCTTTAGAAAATCAACAATTTCAGAAAGATCTTGCTTGGCGGCTTCGTTGCCGGCAACATCTTCGAAGGTTACGCGCTTCTTTTCGTTACCATAAAGACGAGCTTTAGCCTTACCGAAGCCCATGGATTGATTATTCATATTCTGAGCTTGGCGCATCATATAGGCAAGGAAGCCTATGACGATCAAAATTGGTACAACAATGAGAGCAATGTCGAGAATCATGCCCATAGTATCAATATTCTCGACAATCTCGACGGCAACTTTGCCTTCATTAATTACTTCTTCAAAGCCCTGCTCTTGCAAAGTGCCAGCTCCATCTTTGCGAGAAGAGATAATTTTCGGCAAATCCGTGCCATCTTTAGTGGTTACTTTAAGCTCGTCGCCTTTAACCTCAATCTTTTCGAGCTTGTCATCTTTCGCAAGTGCAAGAACTTCAGTGAGCGTACGCTCTTCCCTCTTGACGCCGGCGTCGGGATTGAAAGCGGTAATGGCGGCCATGCCGATAATGATGACGACCATCCAAAAAATTATCAGGCGAACGGTATTAATGGCTTTATTCGGTTTTTTCTGCGGGCGTTTTCCGCTAACGCTTTTTTTGTATTCTGGCATTTAAACTCCTAAATTAAATGGGCAACACACTCGCACCCTATCATCTACTGATTATAGCAAAGAAAAATACTCTTGTCTCTTCGGCTTTGGTTTTTCCGTTCACGTATTTTCTACAAGCTAGTTTTAGCTATTTTATGACTTTTTTTGTTCGCCCATGACGATAGAGGCGTGATTAATATATTGTACGCACAACAAAAAATGACCTTGCGGTCGAAAGGTTATTTTTTGGTCGGGGTTAGCAGGCTCGAACTGCTGACCTCGCGCTCCCAAAGCGCGCGCGCTACCAACTGCGCCAAACCCCGGTTTTGGGTAATTATATCATAATTATGATAGAATTAAAATATGGAGGATTACTTGAGAAAGCGGAGGCGAGTTTTTTTAATCGTAATGCCGGCTTTCTTGGGCGCATTATACATGATTCTCTGCGCCGTCAATTTACAGCAATCAATCTGGTTCGATGAGTCATTTAGTTCATACCTGACGCGGTTTGACTTAAAAAGCATTTGGGAGTTCACCGCTGCAGACGTGCATCCGCCGTTCTATTATTTCTTACTAAAGGCGTGGGCGCATGTTTTTGGACATACCGATTTTGCAATGCGCATGATGTCGACCATACTAGGGGCAATTGCAATTATGTTTGCATTTTTGTGGCTGAAATATAAATACGGCCTGAAAGCGGCCTCGATTAGCGGATTTTTACTAAGCATCTCACCGATTTTCATTCGATACGGCCAGGAAATGCGCATGTATACACTGGTAGTTGCAATTGTTTTCGCTGCGACATTTTTCCTGCAGCTCGCAATCGATAACGGTCGGAAATGTTGGTGGATTATCTATGCAATATTAGTAGCGCTAGGTATGTGGACGCATTATTTTGCGGCACTGGCGTGGTGTGCACACTTGTTGTATTTAATAAAGATATACGGGAAGAAGTTTTGGACGGAAAAAATCTGGCTAGTCTATGTATTGTCCATATTGTTATTCTTGCCGTGGGTGCCAAGTCTATTTGCGCAGGTGACGGATGTGGAACAAAACGGTTTTTGGGTTAGCCCAGTCAGTGTTACAACCATCGCGAGCTATTTTACGGAGGGGGTATATTATATGCGGGCAGACGAAGTAAAAAACTGGCTGATGATTTTAGCTGTAATAACTTTCTTTGTTATTTCATTTTTATTAATACATTACCGCAAGCGAATGACATTATTGCTCTCGATGGCACTCGTACCGCTCGTACTTCTGATGCTACTGTCGATGCCACCACTCGACCCGCTATTCATTTCGCGCTATATCATGTTCGCAATGTTAGCGATTCCAATGGCTACGGGTGTAGGAGTAACTTTGCTGATGGGCGATATCAATAAAAAGGTACGCCGTAGTAAGAAAAAACGACCAGCGTGGCGACCGGCATTAACCGCTATTTGTCTGGCTCTACTATTGGTCGGCAGCTCAGCCATTGGCGTAGCAACGGTTTACCAAAAAGGCAATTACAATATGGACACTGGCATGAAAACTGTTAGTAAGAATATCTTTAATTCGGTCGTAGGCTTAGATGCGGGGAAAAATCTACCAATTATTAGCAATTCAGCGTGGCTGTATTACGATTTAGTCGCCTACACTTCCGAAGAACACCCGGTTTTGTTTATTAATGAAAAAACCAGCTATAAATACGGATCAATGAAGCCACTAGAAAAAAGCTATTTCGGGCGAATTGACGATTTGGACAGCTGGCTAGCTAAGCATGATAGCTTTTGGTACGTCGGTAAGGCGCCGACAAAAGAGGGACAGGACTATATCAAGTTTCCGCGTGAGGGCTGGCGTGTAGCAGAAGTGATGAACCAACAATACGACGAGCATAGCTATACCTACCAAATCTTGAAATTAGAGAGAGAATAGAGATATAATAGGCTAGAGTCGGGGCGTGGCGCAGTTGGTAGCGCGCGCGGTTCGGGACTGCGAGGTCGCCTGTTCGAGTCAGGTCGCCCCGACCACAAAAGAAATACTCTAGAAGTGACGGAGTATTTTTTGTTGCCTAATGATGAACTGCGGCGCGGATGATAAAAACAGCCGCAACGAGAATAGCTGCAGCAAGAGCACCAATACCAACAAAAGTCGCAATGATGAGCGGATAATTATAGAATTCGATTTCGTCCTCAAGATAAATGTCAGTTTCGTAAAGCTTGTCTTCGCCGTAATAAATTGAGTAGGTGCCCAGTTTAGCGCCAAGCGGAATATCTGGAGTTATCGTCTCAGTGCCGTTGAATTGATATGTCAATTGTTCTGGCTTGATGTCTTTATGGAGAATAACGCGAACAGTCTGCCCTGCATGAAGATCGAGTGTTTTTTGTTTGCTATCCGTAACGGCGAGCGTCTTAATGAGACTGCCCGCCTGCAGAATATCTTTCTCGATATAGGTTTCTTTGACATAGCCATAAATACGTTCGGCGTCTTTGATGTGTTCGGTAGAATTAGGGTCGGCGTTTAGTGTAATAAGCGCGTAGTTTACTCCGTTTAGTTTAGCATTACTCGCAAAGCAACGACCGGCAAGTTGCGTATATCCCGTTTTGCCGCCAAGAATATTGGCATGCTTAGTGAATGTTTTTTCGGCGGTTAGATTGACGGATTTTAGTTTATACTGATATGTTTGGAATATTTTCGTAAAAGTCTCATTTTGAAGCGCAGCTTGCAGGACTATAGACATATCGTGGGCGGTCGAGTAATTATTCTCATTCATACCGACAGGATTACTAAAGTGAGTTTTCTTAAGACCAAGGCTTTTTGCTTTTTGGTTCATCGCCTCGGCAAAATCAGCAATAGAACCGCTGGTCGAGATGGCGAGTGCTTGGGCGGCATCGCCAGCTGACGGCAACATAGTCGCGTAGAGTAAGTCCTCGACCGTAACGCTTTGCCCCACTCGCAGACCAATAGCCGCATAATCGCCAAGATTACTAACCATCTCTTGAGTGATTACGACCGTTTCGTTTAGTTGGCGTTTTTCTAGAGTTACTAATGCCGTCATGATTTTCGTAAGCGATGCAACCGGCATCTCTTGTTCGGCATTCTGACTAAGTATAGTCTTAGCATGATCCAAGTCCCATAAGAAGACTGCTCTGGATTTAACACCAATATCCTTAATTACTTCAGTATCCGCCTTAAGCGCAGCGACCGGGACACTCCGCAATAGAAACAGCGCCAAAACTATACTAATTAGCACTCTTCCGCTCATGTGGTTTATGGCCATTTTACATGCCAGGAATCTGGAAGGCACTTGGATCGGCTGGGTAGACTTGATCCTGCATCACACCCTGCCCAATATTCGGACTATCCGACGACGGCGATTGAGTGACGGCCGGCATTGAAATGTCTGGCGTAGGTAAGCTGGCCGTAGTGTTAGAAGTATCTGGACTGGCATCATTGTTTTGGATTTGGTCGGCAAATTCCTGAGCAGACAGCGACCCAAACGGCGCAGAAGCTGGTGCATCATCGGCAGATTCAGGTGCTGCCGCTGGATCGAATGGGAGTGGTGGTGGTGGCAGAATCGTATCCGCATCTGGCATCGGCAACGGCGGGTCGACGTATTCATTCTTTACCGTATCGCCTCCATCTTGGTCTTTTGCGATTGGTTCTGGAGAAGTATCCATGATTGGCATATTGTCTGGGACGGGCGCAATCGGCGGCTCAGACTCCGAAGTTTCATTTGACGCGGGCGCCGACGCGGACCCATCGGATAGCTCAGAGGCCATCATGGCAGCATAATCTTTCGGGACTTTAGGCGGCTCAAGTGCTTCGCTTGGCGGAACAAGATTCTTCTTGACGTGTACGTTCGGATCTTGAAGTTCTTTTAGAACTGAGTTATCCGTGGCGGTGGAAGCGGTCGGAGATACTAGCTTTTCGAGCTTAGCGGTAGCATCGACCTGCTCGTTCGCTGCCGCATCTAAGCCATCGACCGACAGTTTAATTTGCGGCTCTGGCACGGCTGGGGCGATTGGCGCAACTGGAGGCTCAACAGGAGATGGCTGCGGCTCCGGTTTAGGTTCCGGCGCTGGTTCAAGCTTTAGTTTTGGCTCGGATTTCGGCTCTGAGTCTGAGTTGGGTTGAGGCGTTTTCTCCGGTTCGACCGCAGGCTCTGTTTTAGGTTGCGGTTCGGGTTCAGGTTCAGGTTCTGGCACCACTTCGTCAGCTTCACCGCCGTTGGGTAGTTGAGACTCTTCGGAAACTCCGTCGTCGCCTGCTTGAGATTCGGGCTCTTCTGTTGCTTTTTCGGGCGCAACACCGCCGTCAACTACAACTTCGGCATTTCCCTCTTCATTCTCGCTCTCTTCCCTATTTGCAGCATGGTGTATCTCGAGATTGGTTGGGTCCTTCGGTGTCGGGGGCTCAGCTTCTTTCGGCTGCTCGATAACATCGCTTAAATCGTCGCTGCTATTTTCCTTAGCATCCTCAGTCGCATCAACAACATTAGAAGTTAGGATGTCTACTGGGATACTAGATGAAATAAGCTGTTGGTCGGCGCCGGCAGCCATAAGCTTACTAGCGACAGCCATCGTTTCAGGGGTGGTACGTTCATTGGAGAAGCGATTCGTTGCAGAGACGATGCCGGCAAGAAGCGCAGTCGCAGTAGACTTATCGACATTATCTTTATCCTTCTCCTTGAGAGCTTCGGATAGCTTATAGACCATCTCGGAAATCGAGGAGGCTGCGGGATCACCCCATTCGAGGTCGCCAAATTTACCGGGAACATTTGCGGAGATGTTGATCGAGCTAGCATCGTGCATGATGCGGCCATACTCAGTCAGAGCCGAATCAAGATCGTTGGAGCTAGCAACATTTAGCGCTATAACGAGGTCAACATTATAGTCGCCGTGGCTAAATTCCATGTCCTTTTCTTCAATGGTAGTTTTGTACGGAGTAATAAACACTTTGACGTAGTCGCCATCAATCTTGTAACGAAGGTGGTCGGCCTTCTCCTTGTCGAGGGCGATAATAAAATCTTGCAAACTATTGGTATTAGTCTCAAAAGTTTTTTCGGGCTCAAGGAATTCGATGGCATTCGGCACGGCACCAGAGAAAATAGCGGTTGCATGCTTTCCCATTCTATCTAGTATGAAGGTGAGACCTAAGGCGGCGGACAGCTCGTCGACGCTTGGGTCCTTAGAGAGAGCGACTAGCACATTATCACAAGTTCGCACGCGCTCTGCGACTTGCGAAATGACATCGACGTCTCCTTTTGGCTGAGTATTTGAATTTGGCATTTTTATGTTTTCTGTTTATATTTTGACCTTAGTTGATTCGAGTTTAGCATAAGTTCTTTCTGATTGCAAGTGTTAAATCATGTCAACACTTTACATATTGCAAATTTTAGAATATAATATTGATTAATCGAAATAATAATTTAAGGAATAAGAGATAAATGCCGATTATTAAATCCGCGAAGAAAGCTGCGCGCCAAGCTGAGAAGCGTCGCAACAACAATCAAGCGACCAAGAAGGTTATCCGTAATGCATTGAAGGATTTCCATAACAAACCAAGTGCCGAAAAAATGGCGATTGTCCAATCTGAATACGATAAGGCAGTCAAGAAGGGATTAATCAAGAAGAACACTGCTAGCCGCCGCAAAGCGAATTTGGTCAAGTGGGCGAAAGAACATGGCGTAAAAATTGGCGGCGAAAAGAAAGCTGTTCAAGCAAAAACTACTGCAACCAAGACCGCTCCCGCCAAGAAGCCAGTTGCAGAGAAGAAAGCTGCTACAGAGAAGAAACCAGTCGCAAAAAAGACTGCAGCAAAGAAAACTACCGCAAAGAAAGCAACAGAAAAATAAAGATTACCCGATACTAAATATCTCCGCAGAAGCGGAGATATTTTTTATCCAGCGATAGTGTCATGCTCGGCAGACTCAAGCAGTTCGCCATAGCTTTGTTCGATTGGCTTGCCCTTAACTTTGAGGACGCGGAAGGTTTCAACTAGATCATTATAGGCCTCTTCAGGGTCGTCGGCGTCACTAAGAACAGATTCGATGCGGCCATAGTAGCCCTGAAGGCCATCGATTTTATCGATGTACATACTGATAGTGTCGCCCATATTTAGCTCCTCGCGGCGGCGGCTGACTTCGTATTTGAGCTCGTAGCCGAGCTGGTAAACAATATGAGCAGCTTCAGTGTAATCTTTAACGATGGTTGAGTTAACGATGTCGAGGTGTTTGTCTTCGTAGTGACGGCGCAACACTAAGGCGTAGACGGTCTTATCTGGCGCTTTTACGATTGTGCGGAGCGAAAGACGTGGCATAGATTTGTCGCGAGCGTAGTTTTTTGGCACAAATATACGATCGTGCTGCCAATAGGCTTCTGAAAATTTAAAATTAATCTCCTCGAGAGTCTGAATGAAGTCCGCACGACTTTGCAGCTTCATTTTGACGATAGATTTTTTCATATTGTTGCTCCTTCACGGGCTTTGTTTGCCCATTTGTCCGCATCTTCGTTGCCATCGGTACCAATGTGGCCACGAGTCCACTCTAAAACTACGTCTGGCTTTTCGAGATACAGAGCATATAGCTCCTGAACCAGCTCGAGATTCTTAATCTCGCCAGTTTTCTTCTTCCACCCATTCTTCCGCCAATTGGCGGCCCACTTCGTGACAACATTAACCCAGAACTCACTGTCCGTCGATATCTTATCGCCAGGTTGAGCAATCTTATAGGCCGCTATCAGAGCTTGCGCCTCCATGCGAATATTTGTAGAGTTAGCCTCACGACCAAGTGCGACTGGCTGACCATCAAGAATGACAGCATACCCGCCAGGGCCTGGATTTGGACTAGCGCTACCATCTGTGAAATAGTGTGCCATATTGGTCGTATTATATCATAATCTGGTCGCTAGTTGCAAAGATGGCCGTGATATGCTATAATATGGTTGTGGGGATTTTTGTGCGCTTTTGTACTGCACAGAAACAAACACGTACATCACGAAGGGAGGTGATGGGCAGATGCTGAACATCTGCTATATTATTTGTGGGATCCTGACGGTGATTACGGTGGCCGTCGGATATGTCCTCGTAAGAAGGGCAAAAATCGACATCGTAAAGGTGGCAATTGGAGGTGGCGTGATCTTAGCAGTATTGTGGATTATCGCCAGGTTGGCCGCTCCTGCTTTCGGCGAATACCAGGTACGTACAGCTACACCCGTGGTATGGAGCGCGCTGCTCCTTATGATTGCTGGCGCCGCATACATCCTTCATGACGAGAAGGGCGTGAAGACGACAACGCGAGTTATCGTCATTGCAATCGTTATCGTCGCTGCCGGAGTAAGCCATTACGGCTGGAACAGCACGAAAACGTTCGTGCACGAATATCGCGTCGCCTTCATAAACAACAATACGATCGTAGGCGTAGACGAAGAGGGGAAGACCAGGTCGTTCGATCTCTCCGTTACGCTCCATTCGGCGGAGGCTGAAACAATAGAGGTCGGGGAAGGATTTTTCGTGATTACGGGCGGAGGACTTCTGCCCTTTAGTGATCACGGCCCGGTCGACTACATCACGACCGTAAAGCCCAGTTCTAGTGTCGGCGCCGGCGCCGAAGATTGATCCCCATCCCTAGCCCCCCCCAAGTGGGCGAGCAGGCCGCGAGCATTGATGTCGCGGCCTTTTTCATATCTGTAAAAAGTGCTAGAATAAAGCCATGCCCGCGTGGCGGAATTGGCAGACGCGCTAGCTTCAGGTGCTAGTGCCTTCATGGGCGTGCTGGTTCAACTCCAGTCGCGGGCACCACGAAATTATTTACCAGAAATTGCCTGGCCAAAAAGACTCACCCCATATCGGAGGTGAGTCTTTTTTTATTTAGTTAACGTCTACCAGAGTTGTTGCACTCTCCGCTAGACGTAGACACGCTGCCGGCGGTAGCATTCCATGTAGTCTCGGAATATGAACAGTCAGTAGTGACGTAGAAATCCTTTTCGACATTACCTTCATCATCGCCCGTTCCGTCCACAGAGAGGGCGTAGCTTACGATTGGATAATAAGTATCAATTAGCTCAACGCGAGCTTCGACGCGGCGGAAGAGGTCGTTGGCGCGCCCAGTCGAATCGACGATTGGCTGAACATTGGCGAAGTCGACGGACTTACAACCATCATCTGCGTCAGTGTAGATGCTATCCGTGTTTCTTTTACAAGACTTGAGCTCTACGCTTACTTCAGTATCAGGCTCACCGTATGGCAAGTTTAACACCAAGAAGAAGGTGGTATAGTTGCGTTTATTGCTACTTGAATAATTAATAGGCTTCGGAACGTAAATATCTGCCGTACAGGCATAACCATTTGGCGTATTGATGCCGTCGCTAGTGTAACAATAGACATCAAGTGGGGTATTCTGCGATTTCGTAGCGGCCGTGGCAAATGGGCCACCATGGAATGAGTAGCAGTCTTCATTTCCGACACTGCCACATTCAGTGGTGCCAAAAATATGGTTTGAATAATTCCTAATTTCTGCACCAGAAATATCCGCATCAATCCCATAGAGGTTTTCGGTAGTGGGGCGAAGAGTGATGGTGCCGCGATTAGTGCGATAGGTAGCATTCTGATATTTCGAGGCATAGAACTCACTGAGCCTGAAAGTCTTCGCGGTTTGAATCAGGGTCGCCTGAATTGTCGACGGAACGGTCGGTTTGTTATTGAAGGTGTTTTTATAATCATCGATTGATGATTGGAATATATTGTTGCGCTTAATCGCACCGTTCATTAATGGGTTCGAAGCGTTATTTAGCTTATATGAGTGATAACCGGTCCGAATCGCACCAGTAGTAGAATTGCTAACGTCTGAGAGATTCTTTCGGCTGAACCAGCTAATAACGACGCGGTTGACGGAGTCAGTAGCAGCATCATTAATAGTGCGAATAGGTACAATTTTGGTCGGATACTTCTTGGCCAGCGTCGTAAGATAATTGCGGTTCTTGGCGGATACTTTAACGCAGGTATAAGCCTGGTCGAAGGACTTAGCGGAATCGGTTACGTCTTGATTGCCGTTTTCTTGTTGGACCGTCTGGATAATAGTTTCATGATTGCTAGTATTGTGGCCGAGAAGTTTACTGACAGCATCGCAATCCTCGGCCGTCTTGCTCACATTCGTAGTGAAGGCATCTGCTAAGGTTGGGCAATCGACAGGATTGCCATTGACTTTATAGTTGTAACTAACATTTCCGTAAGCATCGTACGACCTAGTATTCATACAGTTCTGATAGCGAAGCAATACAATTTTCGCATCCTCAATGCCAGCTAGCGCAGAGTTGTATGCGGATTGGGATAGGCTATAGTTCGTTGTGCGATTCATTTCCGACAACATCAGGCGGACAAAACTCAGCGCAATGATGCTTAGAAGTGTGGCGGTGAATATTACCACGTAGATAGCTGATGCGCCTTTTTTGACGATTAGTTGTTTTTTCGACATATTACCTTTCTCCGTATTGATTAGTGTTAGTCGTTTGTCCAGTTGCCCTAACTGCAAAATTAAACTTATTGACGGCACAGTAATTGAATTCAAAGCTGGTAGCTTCTACGTCAGTGCCATACATTGTTTCGGTTCCGGTGCAGAAATCGCCATTCGTCATAACATTAACTCCGCCGCGCATAGTGGCAAGAATGAATGAACCCGAGTAGAAGATTTGACCGGTCTTATTGTTCTGCGTGGCGGGGAGGACAACAAAATCATACAGGGCAAGGTCGCTATCGTTGTCACTAATAAGACTTACGACGTCTTCTGCATTTGCGGTAAAATTCCTGTTCGCTAGCTGGTAGCCAGCACCGCCTAAAGTTGCAGTAGTCTTGCAAACGCTACGATCATTATCTGGGATTCTGGCAAATTTGTAATACTGATTATTAATAAGAAGCATGTTCTGCTTGCGGTCGCTATCGGCACGAACTGCCTCGATAGATGGGGCCGTATTCCAAATATACGAGTACTCACCAGTACAGAAGACGCCGCCTGCTTGAACTTTTCGACCATTCTTCATTACCATAATTTCATTAAAATAGGCACGATATGCTTGGCGAATATCACTATCGCTAATATTGTGATGGTTGGATGCGGTTGGGTTTATATTATCAACAATCGGCGAATCGCCAATAGACTTAGACACGTCGTGGAGAATATCGCGACCAGTTGAGCTAATGTCACGTAGGGCGAGGCCTTTTTGGTATATTTCAAGAATCCGCATGGTGATGGTGGTGATACCCATTAGGAGTACCGAAAGGAAGGTCGTCGCAAGCGTAAATTCAATGATTGTGAAGGCTTTTTTGCTGATGGTTTTCTTCTTTGTCATTACTCGATAACCTCCGGGTTATAAAGACGTACAATGGTCGTGATTGTGCTCGGCGCGGTCGAACCAATACTGTGCCAGCATGTGCGAATGTAGAAGTCGAAATAATTAGAGCGGGCAATTTCTTTTTGGCTATTAGAATTGATGTCACCTACGGCGATAATGAAGATACCCTCTGCACGCTTGATGCGATTATATATCTTATTCTCAGCAAGAGAACCGGTCGTATTGTCGTCTCCAACGGGAGAAGCCAGGCCAGTTTGAATGTCGCGGCTCAGGCCAGATGCGCTATAGACGATACGTGGATAGAGGGGTGCCTCGGTCAGCCGCCGATCCTCTGCCCCACTTTCCGTTTCGTAGAGGTCGTTGATGCCGACGACAATATCTTTAATAACATCATCATAAGCATTGCCGTCGTAGGTTATGCCGGTCCCAGAATCGGGCAAAATTAGGCGAGTATTTAGCACGAAAGCATTGTAAGCAAATACCATACCGCGCGGCTTCGAACGGTATGCTTCACTGCAGCTGTTGATGCGATTGATATCAAAGACAGCCAGCTCACCAGTTTCTTCATCTTCAAGGTTCGCAGGCTTCTGGGCGACGTTGCGCAGAGCATCCCAAAGTTTGCGGAACTGGCTGGTATTTTGATCGAGCTGACGTTCTGCAATATAGCTCTCGTGGATATAGCGTAAAGCTTCGGCTTGATTGTCAATCTCGTTTCGGGCCATTAATTCTTCCAGCGTACGCTGAGCGCTATTGAGGCCACTATTCATGAGGTTGATTGTGATGACGGCCAAAACAGCAAAGACAGCTACCGCCATCATTACCTCGATAATGGTGTCTCCACGCTTTTTTATTGACATGATTGAACCCCCACTTTATTCCCAGCAGACTCATCTTTTTCAGAATCGAGATTGATGAGTTCTACGGCGTTTTGCCCCCTGCCGCCACGCTGAACCTTAACCAAACGACGCGCGTTGTTATACGTTTGCCCATCACCAGATTCGAGGCAGATATCTAAATCTTCAACTTTAAAATTACTACTGGTCAAATAGCGGTTGATGCCATAGTTATCCAGTGCTGCAGGGTTCGTGTATGAAAGACCAGCGCCGTTGTTTGCTGAATCGATTTCTGAGTACTTAACGATGTCTTCATTAACTTTGACTAGGCCATCTTTGACATAAGTCCTAATTGAACCATCGCGTGGGGAACGGAAAATTAAGAGAGTTTTACGCAAAGGCGTGCCGTCAACATTCTGCATTTTGGTGCCCCATTTTGTAACTTGCGAACGAGTCTTATCTCCAGAACGGATAGTGCATTCACTATAATCTTCAGTGCAGTGGAAAGACATATTGTTGGCGGTCACATACTGTTTGAGGATTTGGAGATCAGTAGCATCCTGCGGAATTCCGCCATTCATGGAGCGGTCCACGGCTTGATAGTCGCGGCCAAGAAGTTCTGTGGTTTCTATATAATCTTCATTTAGAAATACTACTGCACCGTAGACGACGCAATTAGTACGACCGCGGAATGATACGCTTTCGGCCGAACTGAGTTTTTGAGAGCGAAAATAGTCACTAGGTCCTTCGGAATGAAAATCGGACGAAACTAGACCATAGCAACTAGAGTCCTGCGTACGGATTGAAATCTGAGTATCCGACACGAACGAGTATTGATCCCGTAGAATGTTGGCTAAGTCTTGTACGGCGTCATTGTAGCGCTGTCTGGCGATATTGCCCCCAAGGCCACCGAGAATGCCCACCAGAAGTAGACCAGTTAATGCAAGGAACAGCATCACTTCAATAATAGTGAAGCCCCTGCGGAATGCTCCCATATTTTTGTCCATGTTACTATTATACATTAACATAAGCAAAATGGGCGGTTTTTCGATTCAAAAAGTGAACGAAAAGTTACGCAACGAGTGCTTATTTTGCGTATTCAATAGCGCGAGTTTCGCGAATGACGTTGACTTTAATGACGCCAGGATATTGCATTGTAGCTTCAATCTTGTCGGCAATGTCGCGCGCAAGCTTAAGGGCGGAGAGGTCGTCGATTTGTTTAGGTTCGACGATAACACGAATCTCGCGGCCGGCAGAGATGGCGTAAGCCTTATCAATACCTGGAAAGCTGGTGGCAACATTCTCGAGGGCTTTCATGCGTTCAGCGAAGTTTTCGGCAGAAATATTGCGAGCGCCAGGACGGGCGGCCGAAATAGCATCGACAATTTTAACAATGACAGCCTCTGGAGTGGTCGGCTCAATATCTTCGTGATGGGCAGCAATAGCATGCACGATTTCGTCTTTCATGCCGAACTTTTTCGTGAGCTCAGCGCCAATATCGGCATGCTTACCCTCGATTTTATGCGTAACGGCTTTGCCAATATCATGCAAGAGCGTTGCGGTCTTCGTTACGTTAACATCTGCACCAATTTCTTCGGCGATCATGCCAGCAATATGGGCCATCTCGATAGAATGCAATAATACGTTTTGACCATAGCTAGTGCGGAACTTGAGCTCACCGAGTAGGTGAAGGATTTCTGACGGGATACCAATGACGCCAACTTCGCGGGCAGCGTCTTCGCCGGCACGGACCACTTCCTTTTCGATTTCGCGCTCGGCCTTAGCGACGGCATCCTCAATGCTGGATGGGTTGATGCGGCCATCCTTCATGAGGCGCTCGAGCGCGTAGCGAGCAACTTGGCGGCGGATAGGGTCAAAACTACTGAGAACGACCATACCGGGAGTGTCATCGACGAGAACGTCAACACCAGTGGCGTGTTGGAGTGCCTGGATATTGCGGCCCTCTTTACCGATGATGCGCCCCTTCATGTCGTCATCTGGAAGTTTAAGTGCAGTAATGGTGCGGTCAGCCGTAACTTCAGAAGACATGCGTTCCATGGCGGTAAGAAGGATTGCCTCAGCGGTTTCATCGACGTGGTCATTGTAGGCCTTCTGTTCTTTAATTACTAATTCGGCAAGATCATCCTTAATATCACGTTCAGTCATAGCCATGAGCTTCTCTTTGGCACTCGCCTTACTAAGACCAGCAATCTTTTCGAGCTTTTCTTGGGCCTTCGTGCGAATGGCGCGAACCTCATCTTTGAGCTCCTCAATTTCACCCTCTTGTTTACGCAAAGCCTCAGAACGTTTATCGAGCTGATCGAGCTTTTTATCGAGAAGAGTTTCACGCTCGACGAGACGATTTTCGGTGCGTTTCCACTCTTTGCGATGTTCATCCTCTTCGCGTTGGGCTTTGTCGCCGATTTCTGAAGCCTCTTTCTTTGCGTTTAATACAATCTCTGAAGCCTCGTGTTTGGCCTTGCGGACAAGCTCATCGGCTTTATTCTTGCCGCCGTTTTCTTTACTTTTGTTCACGGCATAAAAACCACCAACGCCAGCCCCAGCACCCAGGACCAACCCGGCGATAAGTAATCCTATCTCCATTTCTCCTCTTTCTTTCTACACGCAAATATCAAAATCAAGATAAAGGTGCGCATATCAATAAATTAAATAAATAATCGTGAAATTAAACGGTAACTATGTACCTAATCTTAATTGTAGCATGTATTCACTTCTTGGGTGAAGAAATATTTGCTGGGCGTCCATACTCTGGTATGATGAGGTCGACCTTTTCGCCGCGATGATTAAAGAGCGGGATTCCGAGCTGGCTTGCAAGTGTATTGACAACAGTGGCGCCGATACGAAGCCCCGTAAAGCTGCCCGGTCCGGACATGAAGGTAATCGATGTGAGGTCTCGCCAATCTTTGCCCCGCTCTTGGAGCTTATCGTGGATGTATTTCAGAAGATGCTTAGCAAGGTCGTAGCCGGCGTCCCATTCGTAGAGTTGGTCATCGAGCTTAACAATAGCAGTAGGCCGAGAGGTGTCGAGATATAGTTTCATCTAATTAATACCTCTCGCGTGTTTTCGTCAATATATTTAATCTCGATAGTATGGCGTTTTTCCGGGAGGACCTTTTTAATACTTTGCCCCCATTCGACGACGGCAATCGTATTCTGGTCGGATATTGCTTCAGCAAGATTCTCGGCCATAATGCCAGGGTCAACCAAGCGATAGAAATCATAATGAACTAAGCGGTATTTTTTACCAGCATATTCTTTGGACAGCGTAAAAGAAGGGGAGGTTACCGGCTCTTTGACGCCGAGACCCTGCGCTAAGCCGCGCGTAAAAGTAGTTTTGCCGGAGCCAACATCGCCGAGTAATTCCAGAACAGCGGGGGCCTGAAGTTTTTTCGCAAATTCACTGCCCGCTCGAATCATCTCTGCCTCAGAATGAATTAACATGCATATATTTTACCATATTTTTGGCGATTATCTAGGGCAGGAGTGGGGCGATAGCTATGCTTAGTGACGCGCCAAAGAATGAGCGTAATAACAAAGATGGGAAAATACAAAAGTAGAGAGGTCGGAGATTTGGGGACGATACTAATAGTTGCCCACTTAATAGTGCTCAGTTGCCCAATTACGGCAATTTGATAGGATAATATTCCCCCGTCTAGCCAAGCGACCGCAGCTGCGAGTATTCTGGGTAAAACACAGGCGAACAAGCTTAGAAACATCGTGGTCGAAATTAGTGGTGTGACAAAAATATTACCGATGACGCCAACAATCGAGAGTTGCCCGAAGTAGTAGAGGCTAACTGGCAAACAATACAGCTGAGCGGCAAACGTAACAAGGATAATTCCCACCAGATAGTTTGGGCGCTTCCGCCCATAGAAGAAGTCTTGAAGCAAAGGCGACAAAAACATGATGCCGGCATATGAGACAAACGAAAGCTGCCAAGCTAAATTGATTACGATGGTTGGTGCAGTAATCGCCGACATGGCTGCGGCGTAAACCAAAAGCCTTCCAGGATGAAATTTACGCCCGAAGTACCAGGCAAACAAAGACAATCCCGAAACTAGACCGGCGCGCAGAAGGCTGGGGCCTAGCCCCGCAACGGACATGAATAAAAACATCAAAATGAAAGCCATCGCAAACCCAGCAAAGCGGGAGACCTTACCAATTCATTTTTTCGCAGCACCGATAAGAATGGATAGACTAAAACCAGACGCGACGACAATATGTGAAAGGCCGACGGTTTTTAACTGTTCTTTAAGCTCAGAAGGCAATGTCTTCTCGCCAACCAAGAAGCCGAGCGCTAAATCGACGGAAGGACTATCCAGAAGCATGCGCAAGCGTGACGAGATGAAGGAATGGGCTAAAACAGAGTAATCGGGCGGATCCGGTTTGCTAGACGCTAGAATTATTGGTCGATAAATTGCAATGACATAATCACCAAAGCCGGGCTGAATTTGCGCGCGCATCGTGATACGATCCGAACGCAAAAAATTAACATTCTCCCCCGTTAAAACCGCATATGCTTGACATTTTAGCGTATTTGTGCTATTATTAAATAGTATGTCCCCGAGTTGCAGGCGGCTTGAGCCGTTAATGCTCGTTGAGTCTGCAACAGTAGCGCTAATGATTACTTCGCGACCAATATAACTGGTGGCGACTTTTTGATCTAAATTAACCTGGCTGGCTCGTAGTACGCCGATTAGCAATCCGGCCAACAAAGCACAAATCGGCCGAACGATGTTCGGGATTAAGATGGCAATCAAAAGAAAAACTACCTCAATAATAATTGCGGGCAAAAAGATTCAGTGTGCGACTAGCGCAACTATATCGCCAACAATAACGCCAACACCAAAAAAGAGCGGCAATACGGAAATGTGAAAGTTAGACTTAAAATGTAGCCCCATAACACAACTGTATGCCATTTCAGAAAGAGTGCGAAGCATGAGCTTAAATAATCTGTTATAATGGTGGAATGATAAAGGTTTTGAAAAAACTTAATCTTAAGCAACGTTATCTGATTTGCTCATTAATTTTTCTTTTTGGGGCAGCGCTATTGCTAACTTGGTTCCTCGAGTATCGCTATTTTCTAAACAGCATGTCTCGCACGTGGGATTTCGTATTTGGCAGAACGCCGGTCTATTTGTTTAATTCTTTCTTGATGTGGCTTATGTTGGTCTTTATTTGGGGGCTGTCAGGTTCGCCGGTAGCCGCTACGGGCATATCTTGGGTGGTAATTACGATTTTGACCTACATCCACATCAACAAATACCACTCACGTCAAACGCCATTGTTGCCAGAAGATTTTCAATTAGCAAGCCAGGCGACGACGCTAACAAAATTCGTTGATTATGGCTCGATCGTGCGCATGGTAGTTGCAATCATCCTAATGGTTTTCTTGATTATACTCTTCCATAAATACTGGGCAAAAAAGTTGCACCTGAAGCGAACCTGGAAGACGAATACTTTTGCACAAAAGCACGCCATCGTATTACGCTTATTGATAGTCGCATTAGCGGGTGGCGCATTCTTCTTCTCTACCGATTTCATTCGTCATCATGACGGCTCACGTTATGAGGATATTCCGTTTTTGGGCACCAATTTTACGGCGTGGAACCAAAATCGCAACTATGACGAAAATGGTTTTATTATGGGTTTCTTGTACAACTTCCAGAAGCTAAAACTTGAGGAACCGGAAATATATTCAGAAAATAAGATTAAGGCAATTAAGTCTAAGTATGACGCCAAAGCAGATGAAGAGAATCTGAATCGCAAAGATTTAGCGAAGGACGACGTGAATGTCGTAATTATTTTAAACGAGTCTTTCTTCGATCCGAGCGTAGAGTTCAATGGTGAGAAATTCGAGGATTACTACCCCCACACTGGCGGAGACATATTGCCAAAATTGCATGAGATCCAGAAAAAGTATCCAAGTGGACTAATGTACTCGCTCGACTATGGCGGCGGCACGGCGAATATTGAATTCGAGACTCTGACGAGCATGTCTAATTATTGGGTAAATACTGTGCCATACACTGCTTTGATACCGAAAGCTGGCGAGATTCCGTCGATTGCGCGAATGCTAAAAACAAAAGGTTACAAAACGACCGCTATTCACCCGTTCAATGGCGGCATGTATAAACGCAATATCTCACTTGCGAACGAAGGTTTCGATACTTTCATTACCGAAAATGAGATGGATTATAAAGAGCACGATGGCAACTCTGAATATATTAATGACAAATCAGCATACAACCAGGTCTTAAAGACACTGACAGAAAGCGACGAAAAACAGCTAGTAGGATTGATTACGATGCAGAACCACACCCCATACAATGCCGAGAATTACGAAAAGACCCAATTCGCCGTAACGAACGAGGATATCGAAGAACAGAGAAAATCCGACATCTCAATTTATTATCAAAGCATACACAACTCTGATGCATATCTTGGAGAATTTATAGAAGAGCTTGATAAAATGGATAAAAAAGTCGTAGTGTTATTTTTCGGAGATCATGCGGCGGGGCTGTTCGATACTGTAAACTCGCACGAGAAGAAGGAAGTGCGTGACTTGGCGCGAGTGACACCATACTTCGTCTATTCAAATTACGATTCTGGTTTTCGTGGCCAGAAGACATTGCCGACCACTACGCCAAACTGCATGGTTAATACGATGCTGAATGGACTGAAATGGCAGAAAGATTCGCTATATTATATGGTCGACCAAGTTTGCGAGAGCGAACCAGTATTGGCGGCCAGCTACATGGAAGGGCGCGAGATAAATATGGCAGAAGTGATGGATGATTACGAATTAGTTATTTACGATATTCTGGGCGGCAAAAAGTATTGGACTAATTAAAATATCCCCCGAGTGGGGGATATTTTTTAATTCTTTGGAAATAGTGGCGTGGCGGGCGGTTGGATTTCGGTTGCCGTAAAGATATCTTGAATTTTTGCAGAGACGTCTGGCAGAAAAATCTGCAAGCGGTCGTTGATTGAGAGTAGGTCTACCACGAGTTTCACGAGAACCTTCTTGGCCTTCTCGGGGTCGGATTTAGCAAGTGCCCAAGGCTTCTCGGCATCGATGCGCTTATTAAGTTCTGCGATGCCATCCCACAAAATATCAAAGGCGAAGTTGAATTCATACTTCTCCATACGGCGGTCGAAATCCTCGTTGGTGACTCGTTCAACTTTTTGACCAGAAATATCGTTCTTTTTGCAAAGAGTTGCGAGACGTTGGACGAGGTTCCCTAGGTCGTTAGCTAACTCATTATACGAAGCTTCGTATTTTTCCCAAGTAAAGTCGGCGTCGGTGGTTGTTGAGGCATGACGCAAGAAATAGTAGCGGAATGGTGCGAGCCCATGTTTGCCAATAATCTCCTGCGGGTCGATAACATTGCCGATAGTTTTAGACATTTTTTCGCCATTAGCAGTAATCCAGCCATGGGCGAGCAGGTTGCGCGGGAGCGGCAAACCTAGCCCCATGAGGATAGCCGGCCAAATTCCAGCGTGGAAGCGTAAAATATCCTTGCCTACAATCTGAGTATGAGCGGGCCAATCGGCGGAAATATCTTTATCTGGGTAGCCAAGCACAGTTATGTAGTTGGAGAGCGCGTCTATCCAAACATACATGACCTGTTCGTCATCGTCTGGTACGGGGATGCCCCACTGAACCTGCGCTCTTGGGCGCGAAATGGAGACGTCGGGCATATCCTTTAGCATGTTGAGTAGTTCTTTCTTGCGGAAAGCAGGTGTGATTTTAAGCTCGTCTGACTCGATTGCCTCGCGGATACGGCTCTTGAAATCGGAAATACGGAGATAATAATTCTCTTCGGAAAGTTTAGTGTATGGCTTCTTGTGATCAGGGCATTCGCCGTGATTTTCATTGTATTCTTTTTCTGTAACGTAGCCTTCACAGCCTTCGCAGTACCACCCCTCATATTTATCTTTATAAATATGGTCTGAAAGTTTGCGCCAGATTTCTTGACAGCGACGTTCGTGATCGGGGTCGGTCGTACGAACAAAATCAGTATATTCAACACCAAGTGAGTGAATGAAATCCTGATATATTTGCGCTTTCTGGTCAACAAAATCCTGAACGGGGATACCCTGCTCTGCGGCCTTCTTGAAGTTTTTGCTACCATGCTCGTCAGTTCCTGCTTGAAGGCGAACTTTTTTGCCACAATACGTCATATATCGGCGGAGCGTATCCGCAAGCAGATAGTCCATAGTGTGGCCAAGGTGCGGATTACCGTTGACGTATGGAATAGCAGTAGTGATATATGATTCTTTCATGAATCATATTTTAACATCTTTTACAGATAAAGACGAATGCTACTTTTTGGTGACGAAGAAGATAACAACGCCAACGATGATTGCGACAACGACGAGTCCGGCGGCAATAATGATTGGAGTCTTACTCTTGCGACCTGGAACAGTAATAGCATCGGCGGCAGCTGGTGCGGGAGCAGGCTGCTCGGCAGCGGGCGCGGCGGCGGCAGGCGCTTCCGTTGGCGCAGCCGAAGGATTCGTTGGGCCTACCTGCGGAGCAGCTTGGCTAACCGGTGCAGTTTCAAAGTTAGCAAGTGGATCAGTATTAATATTATCGTATTCACGATGAACTTCCGCTGGCTGACTGTCCGAAGCCTCAGTTTCATCGACAATATCGCCAGATACGAACGATGCGCTAGGAGCAGCTGGTTTTTCTGCGGCTGGGTCATTGTTCATAGTGGCAGCATCAGCGGCGGCGGGTGTGCCAGGCATTGGGTTGGCAGCGGCGGCTGAATCGGCGGCAGGGCCACCAGCAAGATTCATACCTGGATTCTGTTCTAGGCGACGGTCGAGCTCATCTTGAGAGCTAGGTACGTCGTCTAAGCTAATGTCGTTAATATCAAAAGCAGATGCAGAGCTTGCGCCGCCATCATTGGTAGCAGCAATTGCCTCGTTAATTGCATTCATGTCTGCAGATTGGTCTGCAAAACTGACCGGTGCGCCAAAATCACTTGCGGCTGAATCCGTGTTCGTGTTTGCCGTTGCAGAGTTCTGATTATCTAAATCCATTCGGATCCGCCTCCATTAAAATATAATTATCCGTTTTACTTAATTCTATTTTAATGCTTATGAATATTTTTTTCAAGCATTACCCAGTCTGAAATCGCCAAATCGGCTGGACGAAGATTTTCGTCGAGATTGAGCTCCGAAAAAATGACACGTAACCGCTCCTTAGGTAGGTGAGTACCGATGGCTAGATTCGAAATTAGCTTTTTACGTGGCGCAATAAAACCAAGCTTGATGAGAGCCATTGTGCTTTCACTAGCAAGCGGCTCTTCGAGCGGTTCGAGGATAACAATTTGGCTGTCGACTTTTGGCGGTGGCGTGAAAAATTCGCGCCCTACAACAGGACCAAGTGTGACTTTTGCATATATTTGAGCCGACAGACCAAGGATGGAATAGTCGCCTGCTTCGGCGGCAAGACGCTCGGCTACTTCTTCCTGGATTAGCAAAACAATCTTGGCTGGACGATGACTGGCGTGCAAAAACTTCTGAATAATCGGCGATGTAATGTAGTATGGAATATTGCCAGCCACAACATAGTTCTCGGGAAGATTGAGCGTATCAAGATCCAGAGAAAGGATGTCATGGTTATGGACATCTAGGTTTTTGCCCGGAAAAGATTTGGGCAAATTTGCAGCTAGCTGATCATCTAGCTCAATGGCAATAACTTTATCGAAATTCTTAAAAAGCGTGGAGGTAAGCGTGCCGAGGCCCGGACCAACTTCCACTACCGTATCAACCCCGTCCGTAGCGGCAAAATTAGAGATATCCAACAAGATATCTCGGTCCTTGAGCCAATGCTGTCCGAGTGATTTACGGTTTTTCATTTGATTACCACCAGTGGTTTGACGTCCAGAATTGATATGCTTTTGCCCAACTACCGTAGCGCCCGACCGCATAGCCGTTACACCAACGAAGTTGAGTAATAGGATTAGTTGCCCAGTCGCTGCCAGCCGAGGCCATCTTGCTACCCGGGAGGGCCTGACATAGACCAGTCGCACCACTAGATCTATTCCTAGCAAGCGGGTTCCAGTGCGACTCACGCGTGACAATGTAGTTGACGTAACCGTAGTCGCTCGGAGAAATGCCCGCACGCGACATCCAATCCTCATGCGAACCTGCCGGAAGATTAACTTTCATTCCAACGCGAACTTCTTGCTCGACTGGTTTTTTCGTAACAATTGACGAAATGACTTTGCGTGACACTTCCTTGCCATTGCGCATTACAATTTCATAGGTCACAATTTTCTTGCCATCACTCCCCTCTTTGACGACCTTTTGAGTGCCATAGTTCATTGAGTAATCTTGGATAGTTTTGGTGCTGTACTTAATTGTTTCTTCGACGGTTTTCGTTTGCTTACCCTGTCGATAAACTGCGAATTTTATACCGTCCGTTATTTCTGTATCATCGCTTAGTGAAGCCCAGGTATCCTTGCGGTCGACTTTAATATTTCTCTCGGCGAGGAATTCGCCTATGGTATTAGCTTGGGTGCGGACGATCATTTCTTCGCCGTAAAAATCAAAATTAATCTGTTTAGCGCGGGTGATTTGATAGGCGGACATCATACCGCTCTCTAGTAGGCCATCATACGGCACGATTTTAACGATATCCTCGTCGTAGAGCTCGATGCCAGCATCGGCAATGACGGCGGTCGGATTAGTAGCGGAAGTATGAATATGACGTTTGACATTGTCATCGACAACGATAGCTTCGCGAGCGCGATAGATGTTGATATTGAATGATTCGGAATTTATTTCCTCATCGAGGCCTGGTTCGACCGTATCATATTCATCGTATTGGACATCAGCGCGAGCGAGAAGATCGCGTACGGTGATTGCGCCGGAGCGCATGGTAGTCTTATTGTCTCCATCGTAGATAGTAACAAAGCTTTGCTCACCATCTTCGGCGGAACCGTCAGCAGAAGTTGCGCTAGCAAAAAAACTGCTCTGCTTTACGACTATGCTAACAATCAGGATAGTAGCAGTGATACCAAGAATTACTAAGGATGGAATGGAGAACATTCCTAATGCCTTGCGTATTTTCATGTACTTTACATTTTAACACATCTAATTCGCTTGAGCAAACTCGAACAGATTAGCTTGCATTCTTTTTGATGGAAAAATGATACTTTGCGATTCGAATATAGCTATCCTTGCCGAGGGGAAATTGCTTGTTGGGGAGATAACTCCGGATGGCCGCAATAGCACGTTTGAGTTGGGGGCGAGTTTGGGAGATTTGATATCGAAGAAGTAGGTCGCGTAATAGCTCGACAGCTAAAGCGTCATCGAGCTGACGAATAATAGTGCGAGAGTAATGTTGCTCGCCATCCGCGAGATGGCCATCTATTATTCCCTCAACCTCCTCTGCTATCTCGCACTGGCGATTGTAGAGCTGGCTCAATTGCGCTTTCTGATTCTCGTCGGCGTACATAAGTGCCATGCGTACGCGGTTCCGTAAGTAGTCCTCTTCCGTATTGGTTTGATCTTGGCGAAAACGGAGCTGATGCTTGGCCGCATAACGATAAATATCTGACTTACGCCAAGCAATTAGCGGACGCTCAATAGCACGGTTACGGAACGGCGCAAGCCCACGCCACCCGGTGCCACGCAAGCAATTGATAGCAATAGACTCAAAAACATCATCGAGATGGTGCGCAACGTAGAGTCTGCCGCCATATCGATTACAGACCGAGTTTAAAAATGCATAGCGAGCCTGACGAGCCTCCGCTTCGGAAGCGCTAGACCCCAGATGTGCATTCCCTGTTTCAAACGGGAGTCCGTATGATTGGGCGAGCTCACGAACAAACGCTTGGTCGTCGGCAGAATTAGGACGAATGCCGTGGTCGAAATGTGCCACAATCGTATCCGGGTCATCGCGATAGATGTGTAGCAGCGTAACCGAATCGATCCCACCAGATACCGCAATGACTTTTTTCATGTGCTACAATTATTCCATAAGCGGAGAAAAAAAGAAAATGTTAATGATTGGCTCAAACATGGCCGACTTCCCGGTACTAAGCCTGCATGTAGGTGGCGAAATTGCGCGCACAAGAAGAGCCATCATCGACCCCGAGGATTTGCGAATTATGGCCTACACAGTGGGCGGTCCGCTGATCGATAAAGATCCTGAGGTGGGTAATATTCTCGATTTATCAGATGTACGCGAAGTGAGCGATATTGGTTTCGTGATTGATTCTACCGATGTTTTGACGACTCGGAATGAGGTGGTGAAACTTGACGAGGTTATGTCTTTGGAATTTGACCTAATTGGATTAAAAGTGGTAGACCAAAAAGGCAAAAAAATGGGCAAAATTGTTGATTATACCGTAGACTCTGGCAGTTTTATGGTTTATCAATTAATAGTGCAACGCCCACTTATGTCCTCTTTCCTCGACCCACAACTGACGATTAACCGCTCACAGATTGTCGAAATTGACGATTTTAAAGTAGTAATTAAGCACAGTACATCAAAGGTGAAGATTCCAAAGAAGAAAGAAGCTGACGAGGAATTTGTGCCAAATTTCGTCAATCCATTCAGAAAGCCAGACTACGCACCTTCGGACGAAAAAGTTGACAGCTCTTCCGATACGTCAGAATAATTAAAACCCTGGCGCACGAGATACTGCATGAGCTTTTGACGGTCCGCATAGCGGTTAGCTTTGCGTGCAATAACTTTGCGTAGCTCCTCGCGCTCGTCGCGTGCGCCATCTTGTAGAACGGCGTCCACAATATCTTTACTTATTCCCTTCTCTGCCAACTCTTCGCGAAGCTTACGATTACTGATGCCTTTTTTGGCATGACGATTCTCGGCCCAGACTCGCGCAAATCTTTCGTCGTCGAGGTATCCGTGCTGCTCAAGCCGTTCGAGAACTAGTGGCACCAGGCTGGAATCATACCCCTGACGTGTCTTCGTTTGATACTCGCCAGTCTTGGGGTTCTTTGTGCGAACTTTCTTGTCCAGCGTTTTGCGCTTGAGATAATCGCGGATTTCTTTAGTCGAGTGCGGACGCATCAATACATATTCGAGCGCACGACCGTAAAACTTGCCAAAATCCGAAGCACGCTTGAGGTCGGCTAGATCCTCAGCAGAGAGCTCGCGACCAACCTTGATGCCGTAATCCACTACTTGAGAAATATCGAGCGAACAATAAAACTTATCGTCAACATAGATATTGACGCGGTTCCGGTCCCGAACAGCTTCTTTGATATCGGTAACTCGATGAGACGACGCGGCGTCACTTTGTTCGCCATCGAAGATGGTATGAGTTTCTAGCATTAATCTTCGTCAGTCTTTGCCGCTTCGCGGACTTTCGCTTCAATCTCGGCCATGAGCTCTGGCTTCTCTTTGAAAAGCCTCTTCACGGCTTCACGGCCTTGCCCTAATGTCTCGCCATTGTATTTGAAGAAAGCGCCAGCTTTCTCAACAACACCGTACTGGACGGAAAGATCCAAAACATCGCCAGTCTTACTAATGCCCTCGTTATACATAATATCGAACTCGGCAGTGCGGAATGGCGCGGCAATCTTATTCTTGACGACCTTAATCTTGGTGCGGTTGCCAGAAACATTCTCGCCATCCTTAATCTGGCCGATACGGCGAATATCTACGCGGACGGAAGCATAGAATTTGAGCGCATTGCCACCGGTGGTGGTTTCTGGATTACCAAACATCACACCAATCTTCATGCGAATCTGATTAATGAAGATAACGGTCGCCTTAGTCTTGCTAATGATGCCAGTGAGCTTGCGCATGGCTTGAGACATAAGTCGAGCCTGAAGACCCATTTGCGCATCACCCATGTCGCCATCAATTTCTGCCTGCGGTACAAGTGCAGCAACGGAGTCAACAATGATGAGGTCGACCGCGCCTGAACGAACAAGTGTTTCACAGATTTCGAGCGCCTGCTCGCCATTATCTGGCTGAGAAATCAACAAATTGTCGGTATCGACACCAATCTTGCGGGCGTAGGCCGGGTCGAGCGCGTGCTCGGCATCGATAAAGGCGGCCTGACCACCCTGCTTTTGGATTTCGGCGATGGCGTGAAGGGCAAGCGTAGTTTTGCCGGATGACTCCGGACCGTAGATTTCGATAATACGCCCCTTCGGAAAACCGCCACCGAGCGCCAAATCAAAAGCGAGCGACCCGGATGAGAATAATTCAACATCAATCTTGGACTGCTCACCTAACTTCATGATGGAACCATCGCCAAATTGCTTGGTAATCTGAGATAAGGCAAGATTCAAGGCCTGTTTTTTACTATCATCCATTGCAGACACTTTGGTTTCTTTGCTATTTTTTTTATCTTTGTCCGACGCGCCCACCACTTCCTGACTCTTTTTAGCCACTTTGGAACCTCCTGTTTATAGTTATATTTTAGCGAATCATTGAGGTAAAAGCTAGCACGACGATCCCTGCAAACTCTGAGCCTGATAGACGTGTCGTGGCTTGGAGCGAAACGCTGCAAAGTCCTCAAAAAAATAGGCCATCAATGTCTCGATGCGGTTACGGGTTTTCTGAGGGATGATTTTCAAATTGCGATAGGCTCGATTCATACGGTTGACAACGGGCGCATAGTAAACCTCGCCTGAAGATAAATCGAGACCGAGACCATAAATATCTTTGGCACGAGAGTGATACTTATAGATGAGCGAATCACGTAGGTCGACCAAGAACTCGTCACCGGCGGCAATTACGCCCTTATCGACATCGACGGCGACCCAGATATAATTATTCGAGCGACGTCTAATCTGGGCGACTTCCGCCGCATTCAATTTCATTCGTTTTAGATATTTCATTTTTTCTCCTTTCGTTTATTTTTAAAAAACATAGTCACAAAATACCACCACGGTTAGCCGACAAAAAAGCATCAGCTTAATATTTTTGACAGAGGGCGCATATATCTAGTAGAAAATATGTTAAAATATAGAAAATATTCAACAAAAAGTAAGGGAGAAACATGAGCGGACATAGCAAATGGGCAACCACTAAGCGCCAAAAAGCCGTCGTTGACGCCAAGCGCGGTGCGTTGTTTACGAAGATCGGCAACCAAATCGCCATTGCGGCGCGTAGCGGTACCGATCCTGCCATGAATCCATCACTTGCAATGGTACTAGAAAAAGCTCGCCAAGCGAACATGCCGAAGGCGAACATTGAGCGTGCGATTGCGCGCGTAGCGGATAAGAGTGCCGCCGCGCTGATTGAGGAGACTTATGAAGCGTATGGGCCTGGCGGAGTTGGCATTATCATCGAAGTTGCGACAGATAACAAGAATCGAACGATGCCTGAAGTACGTCATACGCTAGAGAAAAATGGGGGTCGCATGGCTGACCCAGGCTCAGTGATGTTCCAGTTCACGCGCAAAGGTGTAATATTCGTAAAGGCAAAGGGCGACGAAGTCATGATGGCGGCGCTCGATGCGGGCGCAGAAGATGCTGCGGACGAAGAAGATGGAACAACTATTTATACTGCAGCTGGCGATCTCGCTAAGGTCCGCAGTGGCCTGATTGATGCTGGTTTCGAAATTGATTCCGCAGAATTGCAATACGTTCCAAATAATACTGTACCAATTGACGAAGAGACTTCGACGAAAGTTGAAAAGATCCTAGATGCCATCGATGATCTCGACGACGTCGTAGCGGTACATACAAACGCGGAATAGACGCGCTGTGGCTGATATTGGGGAGATGTCATTGTCTCCCCATCTTTTCGAGCCCTACTTCGTCAAATTGCGTCACAAGTTTTTGCAACGCCTGCTTTAAAGGAAGGTTAAAATCGATTGCAATTTTTTCGAATTCAGACAGTTCTATATCTATGTTTTCCGCCTTTTTCCAATATCGTATCCTATCTTCGGCCGCCAGTTTCAGGAAGCCAATTATCGTATCTTGATGTTTCTCTATGACGTCTTGCGCCTTTTCGCCGTATAGCGGCCTCAGCTGATGGAAAATGGCCTTTGTTTTATCTTGCTCATCTTTCGAAAGGCCCCTAAAAAAGGCTAGCATATCATAATCATCTTGCTCCTCTTCCGTAAGCTCGCCTTTAGCTGCCGATTCTTCATATTTTCTGATGCGTTGCTCTTTTTTTAACTCACCGATCGCTGTCTGCCTGTCTTTTTCGCTAAGGATATTATTATCCCTCAGGAAAAGTAATATTTCATACTCGTCTTGCTCTTCTGGAGACAAGCCTTCTTCTGACGTTTTCTTCTTTTCATATGAGTCAATTTTCTCTTGGTCGTCGTACGTCCCATAATCTACGATTACAATCGGCACCCCATGGTATGCGGCATGCCGTAGTGCCATTTCATTTATTTTCCCATATGCGTTAACTGACGGCCTCTTGATTGTAATGAAATCTGGTGGCCTAGGATTGCCTCGCTCGTCGTAACGAGCCCAGTCAATTTCATTATAGCCACCTATTGCAGTCTTCGGCTCAATAATGTTATCGAGAATGTTCACGCCATGTGCATCTACTTCCGTCTTCCAATCCCCTACCATATGGCTACTGACCGCATCGCGAGCTGAGATAATTTTTACTGATGTAGGAGGAACGGAATTCCAAGCGTATCCGCACGATGTAGGTATTTGCACCTCTCTGCTAACATGATTACTTAAGTTAATAAAACTCCCTTGGATAGTGTACCCAACCCCGCCGGTTTTAGAGGAGTGATCAACCCTTTCCTCGATTTCTTTTCTGCTTTTAGTCCACAAGGATGGGTCTTCTATTAGCTCATCGGACGTCTTGCGACCATCGGTCCACTTATTATTTTCGCCGGTTTGTCTATAGTCTATAGCACTCTGAAGAAAACAGGCTGGGTAGCCATATCTTAATACATAGACTGGAATTTTTTTATCCCCCCAGTCGGCTTCCCGCTTACAAACGTGGATATCGCCCAACTCGGCAAGAGCATCCAACTCTTCAAAATCCACGCCCGCCATCTTGTTAATTCTGCGCTCTACCAACTCCTGCGCTCTTTGGCGAGCAAATCCTACATTGTCATCGGTCTCCAAGTTGCCATACTTATCCCTATATTCTTCCATTCCGTCCCTAAGAACGGTAGCATCGTCGTCATATAGATATCTTGGCGTAGTCGTAGTTTCCTTGTTTTTCACCCGTACCTACAGGATACCATAATAATTAATAAAAAAAACGAAGCAGGCGCCGCAATGGGCGAAAGCGAGGTCTATCCTAAGACTATTTAACGCCCGTGCTGCCGAAGCCGCCAGCGCGGCCGGTCTTGGAGAGCTCAGAGACCTCTTCAAATTCGACGTGTGTGTATTTCGTCACGACACCTTGCGCAATGCGCATGCCCGGCTCAATAGTGAAGTCTTCGTCGCCAAAGTTTACGAGCAAAGCGCGCACCTCGTCGCGAAAGTCCGAATCGATGACGCCGATGCCATTCAAAAGAGATATGTGGTTTTTAAATGCTAGCCCGCTACGCGAAGATAATCGGAGCTCGTATCCTTTCGGTATTTCTACGCCGACGCCAGTACCAAAATCCTTGATTTCGCCCGGCTTCATCGTGTAAGGCTCATTAATATGCGCGTAAAAATCGAAACCGGCCGCCCCATCAGTCTGATAAACTGGAATAATCGCATCATCATAAAACTTGAAAATCTTCATCTTCATACAAGGGTATTATATAGGATGTGATATAATTTCACCTAGTGGAAGGATGGCCGAGCGGTTTAAGGCACCGGTCTTGAAAACCGGCGTGGTTAATAGCCACCGTGAGTTCGAATCTCACTCCTTCCGCCAGAAAAAGAAGACCTCGTAGGTCTTATTTTTTGACCTATTTTGTATGGTAAAATTTAAATACTGATTATGGCAAATAAAAAGTACAAGATATTAGAGATTGACCCGTGGCTCGAGCCATATGAAGGTGATATCGATTTGCGCATGCGGCGCTATTATGACACTCGTCGCGCCTTGGTTGGGGACGGCGACTTGGCGAGTTTTGCGAATGGATATATGTTTTTTGGACTGGCCAGGACTAGTACTGGTTGGGTTTACCGCGAATGGGCACCGGGCGCCGACGCAATGCATTTGATTGGCGATTTCAATAACTGGGACAGGCTGGCGCACCCAATGCATCGCACCGAATCGGGGATTTGGGAAGTAAAGATTAAAGGTCGCGACGCTATCAAGCATGGCCAGAAAATAAAAGTTCAAGTTACGCGCGGCGATCGCAAGTTTGACCGTATCCCGCTATACATGAATCATGTAGTGCAGGATAAATTGACGCGTGGTTTCGTAGGAGAAGTTTGGGCGCCAGAAAAACCGTTCCGCTGGACAGATAGCGGTTGGCGCGACCGTACAATAGACTCTTTGCTGATTTACGAGGCACACATAGGGATGGCACAAGAAAAAGAAGCGATTGGCACTTACCGAGAGTTTGCGGACAATATCCTACCGCGCATTGTGAAAGAAGGATATACGGCCGTCCAATTGATGGCAATCCAAGAGCATCCCTATTACGCTTCGTTTGGATATCAGGTGTCGAATTTCTATGCCCCGTCAAGCTGGTATGGCGACCCAGATGATTTGAAATATCTAATCAACAAGGCGCATAAGCTAGGCCTAAAGGTATTGCTCGATGTAGTACATTCGCATGCCATCAAGAATACAGCCGAAGGTATCAATATGTTTGACGGCACCTTTAACCAATTCTTTATGACGGGCGATGCGGGCGATCATCCGGCTTGGGGCACGAAGTTATTTAATTATGCTAAACATGAAGTAATTCACTTCCTGCTATCAAACTTGAAGTATTGGGTGGATGAATATCATTTTGACGGTTTTCGCTTTGATGGCGTGACGAGCATGTGCTACCACCATCATGGCCTAGGCGTAGATTTTTCCGATTACAAACAATACTTCGACGTGCAAACAAATACCGATGCTATCACTTACTTGCAGCTCGCTAATGCCTTAATTCACGAGATAAACCCAAATGCGATTACGATTGCGGAGGAAATGAGTGGTATGCCCGGAATGTGCATTCCAATAAAAGATGGTGGTGTAGGTTTTGATTACCGCTTAGCGATGGGAATTCCAGATTATTGGATTAAAACACTGGAAAAAGAAAAGGACGAAGATCGAAATATGCACGCGATGTGGCATGAGTTAACTACGCGACGGCCGGGCGAGAAAAGTATCGGCTACTGCGAGTCGCACGACCAGGCGCTAGTGGGTGACAAGACTTTGATTTTCCGGATGGCCGATGCGGAAATGTACGATGGCATGAACAAGGCATATCATTCGCCAGTCATTGACCGCGCGATTGAGCTGCACAAGATGATTCGCTTTGCAACAATTACCCTTGCGAGCGAAGCCTACTTAAACTTCATGGGGAATGAATTCGGGCATCCGGAGTGGATAGATTTTCCGCGCGAAGGCAATGGTTGGAGCTTTAAATATGCACGACGACAGTGGTCGCTAGCAGATGATGGCTTCTTGAAATATGAATGGCTACTCAACTTTGACGAAGCGATGGTAGATTTTGTCAAAAAATATAAAGTCCTACGGCAAGGTGGCGCAGAAAACCTATGGCTAGACGAGAGAGCAAAGATTATCGCATTCGCGCGTGGCGATTTGCTTTACGTCTTCAATTTTCATCCGACCGAATCGGCGACCAAGTTTTTCTTACATACACACCCGACTGGCGCCGGCGAGTACAAAGCCATTTTCTCGACGGATGATAAAGAATTTGGCGGCCAGGATCGTATTGATAAAAAGTATGTTTATTCCGCAAACCAAGACAGGCGTGGCTTAGGGTTTGAAATATACCTGCCCTGCCGGACGGCGGTAGTTTTCCGCAAGAAAAAGTGACAAGACCGTTATCTTATGATATACTTTTTCGAGTAAATACCTTTTCATAAGTGGCACCATAGCTCAGCTGGTTAGAGCGTAGGACTCATAAGCCTAAGGTCACTGGTTCGATCCCAGTTGGTGCTACCATTGAAAAGGTATTTGTTTTTGGCCGTATGATAGAATATGGTTATGGACACGAATACGAAAAAAGGTTTCACGGTTTTAGAGTTAATTGTTTGTATTATTTTTGTGGGCATCTTTGTGGTGCTTTTCTTCTACCAAAAGATTAACGCCGATGCAATGGAACGCGATGAAACACGAAAGACTGCGCTAAATGCTATGTTCTATTCACTCGAAGAGGGATATCGAGAGCAAAACGGCGCATATCCAGAAAAGATAGACAAAGCCGAGGTGTTGCCGTGGATGGACCCAAATTTATTTACCGATCCGTATGGTACGCCACTTTGGGACGAAGGTAGCAACTACTCTTATGAAGGCAAAAATTGCGAAGATGGCAAGTGTAAATCTTACGAATTGCGCTCTGTTATGGAGCGAGAAGAAGATTTCGTAAAAACGAGCCGCAACTAAAAATACCCCCGAGGGGGTATTTTTTATTCATCGTCGCCGTTAGCCTTACCGCGCCTTTTGTTCTCGTAGACTAGGTGCGAGATGGTCGTAACCTCGTCTCGTGGCGTGTCGAGAAATCTAAAAGTGTAGGTCGTTTCATCGCCGATAGTAGACATACGAAGAATGCCAATGTGGAACAGATGATCAAAGAGCGTTTCCTGACGAAAAGAGACATCCTCGATACGGCGAAGCTCGATGATATTCATAGAGTTTGCAAAGAGAGAAACACGAGACTTCTGAATAGCCCGGCGATTAGTAATATACATTTCATTAGTATCGTAAATGCTCTGCCCAACCATACCGCCAGCAATAACGACGGCATAGAGTGCAAAGATAGCAATACGCAGATAGCCTAGCGCATCGTCATTGACGACCAGTAGCGTTTCATTATTCTTGAGGCTATTGGCGATCATAATCAACGCAAAACTCAAGACAATTATACAGAAGGCAACCATACACCAGAGGGCAATAACGCCAACACGAGAACGTTTCAGATGAAGCACGACGTGCTCGTCTGGTTCGAGTTTAAGTTCTGGATAGTCTTTTTCGCTGCGAGCGTGTTTAACTTGCGCTAGTTCATCTTTCATGTTTTGATTATAACACATTCATCTTGACGATGCCAGATATATCTTTGACACATATTGTCTAAAATGGTATAATTATCGCGTATTTAGGAATATTGGTCTATGCTAGAAACAGAGAAAATAATTATCGGTCGGGAGACCAGAGTTGATTTCGGCAAGTTCGCCATTGGCGTGCCAGCCAAAGTCGATACCGGCGCAGACGGATCGGCGGTCTGGGCGAGCGATATCCGCATAGATAAAGCGGGCTGCCTCCGCTTTAAACTTTTTGATGAGTCTTCCCCATTCTACACCGGTAGAGTACTGAAACGCACGGACTATAAAGTCGCACACGTTAAAAGCGCTTCGGGAGATACGACTATAAAGTTTCAGGCATATATTACGGTTAAAATTGGCGGAAAACGCGTACGAGCACTCTTCGGACTATGCGACCGCTCGACTCATGCATACCCGGTCTTAATCGGACGAAGGACACTTCATGGAAGATTTCTCGTGGACGTTACTAAGAATGAAGGAATTAGCACAAAAAAGAAGTCGATTACATTAAACTTACGCAAACAACTCGCGGAAAATCCGCACGAATTCTATAAAAATGTTTATCTCAAAGGAGAAGTCACACAATGAAAATTGCAATTCTTTCAAATGGAAATGCGAATTATTCGACCAGACGCCTCGTTGAGGAAGCCGAGAAGCGCGGTCATAAAGTAAAAGTTATCAAATATAAGAAGTGCTATATCTCGATAGAGCAAGGAATTAACCAAGTTTTTTATAAAGGTAAACCTCTACGTCATTACGATGCGGTTATCCCACGTATTTCTTCCGGCATGACTAAGTATGGCACCGCAATCGTGCGTCAGCTAGAGATGCAAGGTGAGTACTGCGTGTCAAAGTCGCTCGCGATTACGCGTGCACGCGATAAACTACGCTCAATGCAGCTACTTGCTAAATATGGAATCGACATTCCGAAAACTGTCGTTTCGCGCGATTCGGGCGATATTGATGAGTTGCTCAACCTGCTTGGTGGCGCACCGGTTATTATCAAGCTAGCTAGCGGCACTCATGGTAATGGTGTAGTTTTGGCAGAGACAAAGAAAGCCGCTAAATCTACCCTGCAGGCTTTCTATCTAGCAAATGACCAGGGTACTAATATCCTTTTGCAAGAATTTATCGAAGAATCGGCCGGTACAGATATCCGTGCGTTTGTGGTCGGCGGAAAAGTAGTTGCTAGCATGAAGCGCCAAAGCTTGGATGACGATTTCCGCTCTAATTTACACAAAGGTGGTAGTGGCACCATAATTAAGCTAACTCCCGAGGAAGAGAAGGTAGCAATCAAGGCTGCAAAAGTAATGGGACTAAGCATAGCGGGCGTAGACATTATGCGCTCAAAGCGCGGTCCACTCGTGCTCGAGGTAAATGCTTCGCCAGGGTTTGGCATCGAGAAGGTCACTGGTCGTAATGTGGCAGGCAAGATTATTGAACACGTTGAACGCAACGCCAATCGCACAATTCGCAAAGATCGCATAGGCGCATAGATAGGACAGGATAAGCCGGGTACTCTTTAAGCCCCGGCTTTTTGTGATAGAATTATAATTAGCTTATGGTTTTAATAGTCGTATTCGCAGCATTGCTTCTCTGTTTCTTGCTCGTACGCCATCATGTGGGCGTGCCATTCTTGGCGATGATTGCTGGCATAACAATATATGAACACTTCGGTGCGAATTTTGCGAATGCGATTAGCAACATTATTTTGACAATTCCGGCCAATGTCGCCGATGCGGGCTTATATATCTTATTTGTGGCTTTCGTACCAATACTGCTCTATTTTCGGGCGGGTCGAAGTGGTCTATTTGGAGCAATGCGCGCGGTAGAGTCAATCATCTTTGCCGCGATGCTTACTATCCTGCTAGCAACGCCGTTGGTGTCTCTTTTCAGTTTCGATACCCTATCCGCAGATATTGCTAATTACATTGCCGATGCTAAAGTGGTTATTCTGGTTGTTGGGATTCTTTTTGCGTACGTAGATACATTTCTTTACCGTTCTGGGAAGCTTTACTAATTTCCCAGATTGCAATGCCGGCTGCGACCGAAACGTTGAAAGATTCTTTTTGGCCGCGCATCGGTATCTCAATTAGCTCATCGCATGCGGCTAGAATTTCTTTAGGGATGCCATGAACCTCTTCGCCGAGTATGAGGGCAACTTGATTGGGGTAGTTCTTGACGTCTAAAATATTCAGGGCTGGCCGCTCGATACCCTGTTCGAGGGCGTAGATTTTATATCCTTTCGCGCGCAAGTCGGAAATAGCGGTCAGAATGTCATCGCGGCGTTCCCAGGCAACAAGCTCTTCAGCGCCAAGGGCGGTTTTGTGGATTTGTTTACGGAGTTTTGCCTGCTCGTGCGGAAGGCCTTTATCTAAAAAAGGCGTATATCCAGAAAAAATTGCACCGTCTACACCTAGGCATTCGCAGGTGCGTAAGATGGCTCCAACGTTATAGGTGGAGCGGATATTATACAGGATAACAATAAGCGGTTTCATGCTACAATAAGATTATGAATGAGGAAGAGGTCCAAATCAAGCGTAGGCAAAATGAGGAAGACGCGACTGCGCGCCACGCAAAGATTATCGGTCTACCCTATCTAGACACCCGCGATTTTGAGCGTGATGACCAGTTGATTCGTGACGTACTGACCAAAGAGGAAATGCACAAGAACTACATGATCCCTCTACAGGTCGGCGAGGGGAGCAAGCCGTACGAGTTCATGGTAACTAGCCAGACGCCACGTAGCGTGATTGAGTCATTGCAAAAGAAATATGATGATGAGGGCCAAAGAGTTGAGTTTTTCCTGATTTCCAATTCCGCGTACCAAATATACATGTTGCGCCACGACCCGCCGCAAGAGGCGCATTATGACGATATTGAGATTGCCTCCGAAGGCGATTCTGAGACTATTCAACAGGTTTCACGAACACTCAATACCGTTGCAACCGATAAAGTATTTGATTATTTGCTAGACCAGGCTGATAAACTTGGCGCTTCGGATATTCATATCGAGAACCTTCGTCATGTGATTCGAATTAGGATGCGCGTGGATGGCATATTGCATCCCGTAGCCGAGATTAGTCGCGATCGTTACCGAATTTTTATGGGCGAGTTAAGCTCGCGTGCTAACGTATCTACCGCCTCAATGCGCCCGCAATCTGGCCATATGCAGAAAGATATCACGCGCGATGGCGCAACGCATCTTTTGAATATCCGTGTTGAGACCGTGCCGACCATGTATGGTCAAGACGCAGTGTTGCGTTTGTTCAACTTTGACGAAAGCTTGCTAAACCTGGATTTGTTAGGTATTACGCCAGCAGAACGAGCGCAAATCGATGAAGTAATTTCGCATCCACGCGGCCTACTATTGATGGTAGGTCCGACTGGTTCTGGTAAATCTACAACGTTATATTCGATTATTAACGCCCTCAATACGACCGAGCGCAAGATTATCACACTTGAGGATCCTATTGAATACGGCCTGACGGGTATCTCGCAAATTCCAATCATGACCAGCCAGGGAGGTTCATTCGCAGAGGGACTACGCTCTGTATTGCGTCTAGACCCAGACGTAGTAATGGTGGGCGAGATTCGCGACCAAGACACTGCACGTACAGCAATTCAGGCTTCGATTACTGGCCACCTAGTGCTTTCATCCTTCCACGCCAACTCCTCATCGGCAGCCTTTTCGAGAATGATCGATATGATTGGCGTCAATCCCGTGTTCTCTTCTTCAGTGCGCTTAGTAATCGCGCAAAGACTCTTGCGTAAGCTTGATGAAAACAAAGAGGCCTACAAGCCAGATGTCCAGACAGTGAAGTATATCAAGGACGTAATGAGCAATGTCTCATTGACTGATTACAACATGGACGACATCACGCTATGGCGACCAAAACCGAGCAAAGAGCACCCATTCGGCTACAGTGGCCGTACGGCAATTATGGAACAGTTAATTGTTGATGAGCCAATTCAGAAGTTTATTCGCGGCGAGGTGATGCCGGACACGAATATTATCGAGCAAACCGCAAGACAAGGTGGCATGTTGACTTTGCAACAAAAAGGCATCATGGCAGCCTTGCGTGGCGATACGACAATTGAAGAAATTGCACGCGTGATTTAACACCTGTATACCTCTTTTCAAACTGGCAAAAATATGCTAAAATGAGTCAAGTTTCTAAATATAAAAGGTAAAATCATGTCGTTTGAACTATTAAAGTTGGGGGGAAATGCCCAAAAGAAGAAGGCCGTTATTGACGTCCGTTCTGGTGATACCGTCCGAGTGTCCCAAAAGATTAAGGAAGGTGACAAGTTCCGTATTCAGGTTTTTGAGGGTACGGTTATTCGCGTCGACCGCAAGCAATCCCATACCGAGCGCATCGTTGTGCGCAAGGTTACTTCTGGTGTTGGCGTCGAGAAGAGCTTCTTGATCCATAGCCCACTAGTTGAGAAAATCGAGATTGTTCGCCGTGGTAAAGTACGCCGCAATAACTTGCGCTACCTCCGCGAACGCTCTGGTAAGAGTGCGCGCTTGGCACAGAAAGATTTTGATCGCCATGCCGTAAATACGCTTCCGGTCGAAGAGGCCGAAGAAGTTGCTGAAGCTCCAGCCGAAGAAGCAAAAGAAGCCGAAACGGCAGAAGCTGCCTAAATTGGCAATTCTAGGAATAGACGAAGTAGGAAGAGGCCCCTGGGCGGGGCCTCTTGTTGTTGGCGCGTGTGTTTTGGGCGATGTGCAAATCGAAGGTCTGACCGACTCTAAGAAACTTAGCTCCAAAAAACGCGAGGCTTTGGCGCCGATTATTCAAGAAAAGGCCGCAGTTGGTCTTGGTTGGGTTTCGGCCAAAGAGCTTGACGAAATCGGCATGACGGCCGCGCTCTGCAAAGCTTGTCGAGAAGCAGTAAAGCAAATCCATGTACCTTTCCATGAAATTATTATCGATGGCACAATTAACTTCCTGCGTGACACGCCATTAGCGTCACATGTGCAGGTTTTGACCAAAGCGGATTTGTTAGTGCCGGAAGTATCGGCGGCGTCGATTGTTGCTAAGGTTGCGCGCGATAATTATATGTACAAGCTGGCAGAAAAATATCCTGGTTACGGTTTCGAAAAACATGTCGGCTACGGCACGGCAGCACACCGCAAAGCGCTAGAAGAACTTGGCGTCTGTCCAGAACACCGAAAAAGTTTCCGCCCAATTGCGGAGATGCTAGGCATTGCGTCGGCAAAGAAAAATCCAAAAAGCACTAAGGCAAAAGGTAACCGCGGCGAAACGGCAGTATGTAACTATTTAGTCGAAAGCGGGCATGAAATTGTAGCACGAAACTGGAAGAATAAGTTTTGCGAAATTGATATCATTTCGAAGTTTAATGGCGTGCTCTGCTTTACCGAAGTTAAATATCGACGTGCTGGCGCTGGGCTGGATGCGATAGACAAAAAGAAGCTCGAGAAGATGCGTTTTGCGGCAGAGTTTTACTTGACCCAGAACGGTGGCGGCGCGGCAATTTTGGCGGCCGCCGAAGTATCTGGCGATAATTATAAAGTTACCGATTTTCTAGTCCTACAGTAGGCTCGTCTGGACATAGCGCGAGAACTTTTTGCATGGCGGACTTTTCGGAGGGCGTTACCCAAAGATGATATTTATACTTGATTGATATTTGCCGAGCAACATATTGGCATTGAAATGCCTGATTTGAAGGAAGCCAAGTATCGGCGGCCGCATCGGATTTATCTTGATTAGCCTGCCCCTCCACGGCAAGAAGATTGAGCGGGTCCTGGCTGAGCGCGTAACGCGTATCGGCGTCGAGTTTATAGGCGCCAGTCGCCCAAGCATTACTAAGAGCAACAACATGGTCGATTTGAACTTCTTCTGAAGTATCCTGTCCGCGCTTAAAGCTGACGACTTGGCCCGTATAGGGATCCTCTAAGGTGCCGGTTTGAACCTTGCAGCCTTTTAGGACAGTATTCTTGAGGTCGCGTTGCAAAATAACTTCACGCATGCTGCAGCCGTGCTCATCTATTCCCCAGCTATCATAGAAAAGTTTACGATAATACTTCTTCGAATGGTCTTTTTCCTGGACGGCAAGACTTTCCAGGACATCTTTCGCTTTCGTGGAGTCGGCCTTGGTTTGCTCTGGCTTGAGCGCAATTTTGTCAGGCTCCTGAATTGCTGGATCGAGTAAGGCGGCATATTCGTAAGAGTTTGGGTTTAAAAGAATATAGGCACAAAAAGCTCCCACCGCCAGGAGAACAGCAATAATTCGCCGAGTGCGATAGGAGATTTTCGGAAACATTTTAATAATTCTGAGCCTGGATTTCGAAGTAGGCCTGTGGGTGCTTGCAAACTGGGCATTCTTCTGGAGCACTGTCGCCAATATGAATATAGCCACAGTTGCGGCACTTCCAAACCGTTACGCCGTCAGCCTTGAAGACCATGCCATCTTCAACGTTCTTAAGCAATTTACGATAACGCTCTTCGTGCTTGGCTTCAATTTTGCCGACTTCTTCGAATAATTTAGCGATTTCTTCGAAGCCTTCTTCGCGTGCTTCTTTGGCGAATTTGACATACATTTCGGTTTCTTCATACTCTTCGCCAGCAATGGCATCCTTGAGATTTTCGACCGTATCTGGAACGGCGTTCGCATGGAGAAGTTTGTACCAGATTTTGGCATGCTCTTTCTCATTATCACTAGTCTCTTGGAAGATTTCGGCAATTTGCTCGTAGCCTTCTTTTTTAGCCTTACTAGCGTAGAACTGATATTTTACGCGCGCCTGAGACTCACCCGCGAAGGCGGCGTTGAGATTCTTCTCGGTCTTTGTACCCTTTATTTCTGCCATATATTTCTCCTTAGTTAATACTTATTTTAACAGAGATTACTATTGCGCGAAAAGCACAAGCAAAATAATTAGTCTTTGTCGAGTTTTTGTTCTAGTTTTTTCAAAAGTCGGCACTAGCCGTCGTCAGGCCTGATTTCGCCAGAGCGCAGTTTGCGATTGAATTGCCTAGATGTTTTATCGCTCCAATGATAGCTGTCGGCGTCTGGCTTGCGATCGGGCGACATGTCGCCCACGATAGAATCATAGTGTCTACGCTCGCGTTCGTTGGCAATTCGGTTACTTTCTCCGCGAGGGTCGGGGTTATATGTTTTGCGGTGCGTTTTTGGCGAAAAATGTTTGACGGGGCGGACGACTTCGGAATACTTCCTAATTTTCGGTTTCTTATTTTTGGCAATTTTAGGATAAATATAGTCGTGGAGATCTTTCTCGGTAAGATTCGGATTTAGATGCCAAAACAATTTAGCCGTGACATCATTTGGGTTGGATTTTTGAAAAATGCCTTTCGATTCCGCGTCAAAAACTTCCTGTAGTGCATCATGATCATTAGCGCCAAAGTTGTTCATAATATATTGATATGACAAATAATGATTCTGCGCTAAAGCAACGAGAGCTTTGCGCAATTCGGAAAGGGAGAGAAAACCGCGGAGGTTTTTAGTAATAAAAACTATTTTTTCTCGACCCCGATAATCACTCGGCAAATGTTTTAATGCATAACTATGGCTGTCAGGATAAGGCATGCCTACTCCTGATAACTCTCAATCATGCCATATTTATATTTCCGTACTGCCCCATTGATTTCTTCTGCGCCTAGAAAACCGTCGCTCTCCTTTTTCTTCAGATATATTTTCCTTGTTTCGTGGCTGTCGGCGAGAGTTATAGTGAGCGGTGCCCCGATACGAAGACGCTGATCGACGATTTTAGTTAAGTTCAACTCGAACATGATTTGACCAATATCTTCTCTCGATATTACTTTTACTGGTTTATCCGGTTCCGTTGGGCTCGGAATATCTATATTTACGATACTGGGCTCGTCGACAACGATTGCGGATTCATCTTCTTCATTTTCGTCTATATCTTCGATATCATAATCATCATCGGGGATATTAATATCTTCTAGCGGCTCTTCTTTCGCAAGCTCCTCATCAATTACGCTTACCAATTTGTCGAATTCGGTTCTCGTGTCGCGCAGCCAATTCGTAGACCAGATTCTATACATTCTCCAACCCTTGCGTTTTAGCGTGTCCTGACGTTGCGAATCGGAAAACTCTTTATCAAAACCATTATGATAGACCGAACCATCCATTTCGATACCCAAAACAAAACGTTTGCGCGCAATAGAATATATGCCAATATCTACTCGATAACCAACATTTTTACGCTCTATGTCGTAGTTTTCTGAATCAGGAATTAAAATATTCCATCCTACTTCGCACCATATATTGATAGTTTTATCTATATCATCCTTGTAGTGCTCAACTAGCTTATCGTATATCTCTCTAGTTAATGGAGAATCAATCGTGGCCACATTACCCTCAAGTGTACGCTGGAGATATTCTCGATCAATAACCTGCCCCGCATTTGTAAGTAGTGAGTTTAATAAATTAGCACTCAGCAAGGTATTTGGCGGCGTATTATCCGACTGTATGTAACCCTGACAAGCGTTAATCCACTTATTTTTCGTATCCCCCATAATGACATCAAGAGTCTTCGTCTGACGAGTAATAGAAACATTCAAACGTTTATACGCCCCAGCCTTTTCATTAAAGAACCACATCCTACTAATACTATTATAGGTAGGCAAATAAATAATCGTATGATGCCCCTGAATTCCCTGACAATTCGTTACAGTAGATAATAAGATTCTTTCGTTCTCATACATCTCCATAATCTTTTCAGTATTTTCCGGATGCGCCTCGAGATATTTCTTAAACTCATACAAACTGCCCTTTCCGCTTCCTCTCGAGAATAGGACACAAAAACTCGCATTCGGATTTATATTCAGATAGTGATCTATGCGTTTAATAATGACACCAAAACCTCGGCTATCATCATCGCCGATATTGTCCTCAATATAAATAGGCAAACTTCCACTCTTCGCTTCAAAAATTGGCCTAATCCCATCTTGGCTATATATTGCCGTGAGTGATGGTTCAAATAGTTTATTAGATTCCGAGCGATAATGTATCTTCAGATGATGCGACTCTAAGTCTGGAAGATTAACGGCCATATCCAAAATACTGGCGCCAATTTCGTCATCCCCCTCGTCAATCGTCGCAGTGGCTGTACCGCCAAGCATCGAAACCGCAGTTGGCGGCATCTGATGAGGGTCGCCAACGATGACCGACTTTTCCGCCCGATACACCGACGGTAACGCTTGGCCAGGCAACAATTGCGATGCCTCGTCGAAAATTACATAGTTAAATAGTTCTTTAAAAGCTGCAATGTATTTCGAGACGTCGCTAGGTGTTGCAATTACGACTGGAAACGCCTTTATGATATGCACTGTATTATTTCGAATTTTTTCCATTACGGAATTACCGAACCAATTCGATGCATATGACAAGAATTGCGCCTCTTTGGCACAGTTCGCGCGCATACCCCGAAGTTCTCGTAGATAACGCAATCTCTTCTGCTCCGAAATACGTTTCTCATAGGTCTCAAAATAATCACTAGACATTTTAGGATTATTGCCTTTAGACATATTGTAAAGAGCTGACGAAACTATGTCGTTAGCTAAATAACTCGCGAAAGTATCGTAATCAACCCTCTCTTCCGACAATAGATCTACGATAATCTTTAGATTCGCAGGAGTAAGTGCCTCTTTCAAATTATCGAGGAATAGCATTTGCGAGATATATTCCTCAAACTCATCAATATTATTGTAATTTAAAATAGTATCCACACGTTTCCGCCAGACGTTAATATTTTCGCCTTTTCTAACCCAATAGAAATCATGTGAGAATATATCCGCATCAAGCGAGTCGTTCAATACTTTTTCTAATTCGAGTATCTTCTCAGCATCAATCGAGATCTTCTCTGGAATCTCGGAGATGTTGCTCAGGGCATCAAGAATCGTATTTCTATTAGTGGAAATAAAATCAATTATGCCTTCAGCTTCTCGTATGAAATCGGAGCGATTCTGATTGGTTAACAGTGGCGAGATTTCGTCATATATTTCATCTATACGGGCGGCATATTGGCCATTTAATATATTTTGATTCACCATTTCGACCGCTAACCAAATATTATCCGTTTCGATCTTATTAGTTTTTATAATCTCGGCAATTAATCTTGCTTTACTATTAAAATCGTCACAATCCTCAATAGTCTCTTTAATCGACTTATTCGTAATAAGATAAGCAGGCGTACTTTCTTTGAGTTTTATTAAATAATTAGTGAGCTCAATTACGGCATCAACCGTTATGTCCATTTTCTCTAATGGATCAAAATTCATTCCTTCTATTTTCTCAAACGCTAAGTCGTAAATATTTTGAACGGTATATTTAGTACCTTTGATTACGTCTATAAACGTACTAAGATATTCCACATTGTTTACAATATCATCACCCATCGTCTCTTCGAATTGGCTTACAGTCTCTGGAAACGAAGAAAAAACTTTAGATAATCTTCCCTTTTTATTGTATTCTTTTATGTCCGAGACGAGATTACTTAAATCACCCTCGTCCATTCCAAGAAATAGTTTAAAATCTTTTCCTTTAGTAAATAAACTTCTATAGTCAAAATCTATAGTTTTAAGACAATAAATTAAAAGATTATTAATACTAGCATCCATATCGAACGGATATTTTTCACTGAGTGCTTGCAATTTACGACATAACGATTCGCGATTTTTAATATCTCCAGCCAGCTCGATAGTATCACGAATATTAGTAAACTCTTTTTTATATTTCACAAAAGTATCACAATCAATATCTTTAGGGACAGATATTTTTTCTACAACATATTGCCTGTTATTAACGACAATTGCTTTTTTGAGTTCAAACTGAATCTTATCTAAAATTTCTGGGTTTTTCTTGACGCTATCAATGCTTATATAAGAAGAGGCTCTAGCGATCTGACGCAAGTGCTCTAGATATTTCTGAATAGTTATATTGTCACTTGACACGATGTATGTCGTATTATTTTCTACAATATCATCGACACTACAAATAGAATCTGCATACGACCTAATCATGCCTAAAGTTAACTGTTTATTGCTCTTAGAGAAAAACTTTAGTTGATTAGTTGGATTGTTATAATTCGAAAAATTATGATTTGGATCTTTAAAATTATTCAACAATTCTAAAATATATCGAGTATCTATTTTATCGACATTATGTAGTATTGCTGGAGTATTTTTTTCTTTCGATAAATATTTAATATTAATCGTCGCTAATTCATCAATGCCTACCGCATCTGGGCGAACGTTCATATTTTTAATAATATCTAGCTCTTTATAAGTTAAATTATATGGAGCAGAGTTTTCGGCCCAATCATTACGTACGCCATAATCGAGAATCGCGGAACTTTGAGTAGTTTTACCCGTGCGACTATTAAAACTATTCCTTAAGAATTTTAATCTCTTTTGCTCTGGGGAATTCAGACGCCAACAGAAATCCAAGAATGACAAATCCTGCTCCCCAAGACCTAGCTCCTTATGCAACCCCTTGTACATTCTCACGATTACATTTAGTGCTTCAGAGTTCTGGCTAACAAAGAGGACACTTTTACCTTCCGCGGCCAACTCGAACAATAGACTAACAATTAAGTGCGACTTCCCCGTTCCTGGAGGACCATATATCACCGTGTTATTCGAACTGCCACTAAGAATCGAATCTAGGGCAGATTTCTGTGATGGGTCTAACGAGTTAATTGTGGTCTTCATTACTTTAATATCTCCGCCCAGGCTTTATCTAAATATTCAGCGCCAAAGCCCGTTATGACGCCAATTAAGCTAAACGTAGGATCAAACTTTATCGATTGAATGTATGGCAAATTAATACTCGATAATCTCAATTGGATTTTAGTCAGAGTAGAACCGATGCTGCTATCAATACTTATTTCATTCGTCTGCAAAAGCCTCGTCAGTTCACCGTCGAGTATGTTTTCATCCAAAAAGAAATTATAAAACCCTGCAGATTCAATCTCTAAACGTTGGGTTTTGGGGTCGGATTTCTGAACGCTAAATAAAGAAAGTGGGTACACTTCGCGCTCAAACTTCTCGCCCGATTGACGCATAACGACAACTTTTCCTATTACAAGATAATGCAGTCTATCGCCATGAGTACGATATTGTATGCGCGTCTTATTATTCATCGACATGATATTTTTAGCGATTAAATTTCGCTTGGTATAATCAGAAGCCTTTTGCCATAACGCTTCTTTGTTATCGTCTATAAAATTGAAGTCGTCGCGAAAATCGTCAAACAACCTAATCGGACTTCCAGTAGCAATATTACGAATTAGCTTTTCCGTTCCCGTCTTATTAAAAACAAAGCCATAATCTTGGGTTTTAGTATCTATTTTTCGCATAAATAACTTCCCCAGACGGCTTGGCTCGGTGGCATCTTCTTCCATCTCATCGTCAAAGATAAAAACAGTTTTGGTTCTAGTTGATCTAGCACTTAAATCCATATATTCGCATAACTTTCCGCTCGCAAAATTACCGCCACGTATTACGAGATCTTTATGCGCTTTTACTATATCTTTCTTTCCGATAAGCTCAACTAATTCTTCGTATGCTGCCATTTTCTTCTCCCTTTAAATTGCGAACGCCTTCCATCCCCCGTTTTCGTCATAGTCTGGCGAATCTTGAAGATAGAAATAATTATTTTTCACATTAATAATTCCACCTTTAAGATTTAGGTCTGCATGTTCTTGAATGAACGCTTGCAACGCATTGGCTTTTTGACGAACATGCTCGTTGTCGGCGGTAAAACCAGCTTTCGTATCATAGATACCAATCGAACCATCCTTATATTTAATAATGTAATCAGGATAAAATGCGCGGCGAATACTACGCTGACGTTCATTTAGTTCGAAGTACGGAATAGCAAAGTAGCGTTCCATTTTTTCGCCATTCTTATACCACCATTCAATTTGAGAGCTCGCGTCAAGCATGTCTTCAAATTTATTTTCAGTGCCAGGAGCATTCTTTTTACGGTAGTACTGCTCCATGGCGTTATTCGGAGACTTTGTGATGATGTAGTTTTCATTGAACTGATCAACTTCTGGAATGCGGAAGGTTAGCTCCTCGAGCTCGCGCGCGCGACGTTTCTTCATTTCTTCACGATAAACATCTTCATACGCATCGAGTGCCTTATCGAAAATCTGTGCAAATATTTCCTGATTTACTCTCGAACATGCGATTAGTTTTTGCACTTGTTCAATATCTATATTCGCCTTATGGAACCAGCCATATAACGTACCGCAAACGACAGATTTAGTACGAGCCCAGTTCTTAAATTGACCAGTAAAACCTTTCAGGATCGTATTAAAGATGCGCTCAATATTTGCTGCATCCATATTAACTTTGAGCGTTTCATACTCTGATACTTCATAGCTATCTAAGTTCTCAATAATTGCATCAGCAATAATTGGCGAAGTTAACTCCGAGTCATAGAGTTCGAGCTTCTCGTCGATGAGATTGTAGCGGTCTTCGCCAACAATCATGGAGTCGTCTGTACCGAAAGTTTGATCGAGAATATTATCAAGAATTGGCTTGAAGTCTGCGCGTAAATCGCCGTAATCCGTACGATGAATAAAGACACTTGGTAGAGAAACATTTGAAATGCCTTCCTTTCGATATGCGAACTGCATTTTGAGAAGGTTCTTCGCATCGGTATCGTCTGCGTCGATTTTTATATCCGGAAGATCCGTGTAAACGTACGCTTTATTCAGCGCATCCTCGGCATAGTGCCTTGCCTCTGGCATTCGTAGAATACGTCCAACAGTCTGAATACGGAAAGTCTCGGATTTTGTATCGCGAAGCATTGCCATAACCTGCGCACGTGGGCAATCCCAACCAAGCGCGATGGCTTGTTTGAAAATTAAAACTTTAACTTGATTATTTAACTTCTCAATATTCTCCAGGTTCTGCTTATCGTCGGAAAGCCAAATTGCTAGTTCACAGTTCGAGTAGCGCAAGCCACGCTTTTCCAGAATATTCTCAATAATGTCTTTGTCTTTTAGATCGAGCTCAGACATTGTCTCTTTTGAAGTATTTGGCAATTGAACCAAAAGAAGTGGATTAATGTTTAGCCCTAGTTCCTGATATTTTTTCGCCAGCTCTTCTCTTTTGTCCAATGCGGCATTAATTACAGCTTCGACTGAATTGGTGGCATCGGTAATACTTTTTGCGATTTCGTTATTGAGATAGATTTCTTTTTTAATAAGCTCACTATCCACCACGCCGGTAAAATCAACTTCCGTAATATGATAATCCCCGCCCATCGTGACGGCCTTTGGCGTGGCGGAAATTTCGAGAACTAATTCCGGTTTAATAACTTCGTGGACCAAGGCCTGTGAATTAGTACCGTAGAAAGTCTGGTGACTTTCGTCGACTATCAATACTATACCAATGCCGGCTGCGCGAGTAGCATCCAAGACGTCCTGAAGATTTTTTCCGTCTTCACCCTGGCGCACAGCTTTATTTGCCCATTCGCCGTCTTTGTCTTTTTTGAATAGTTTTTCCCAGTTCGTAAACAGGACTGTATTTCTAGTCAGTGCGCCTGCACTCATAGAATCAACATTCACTAATTGATATTCGGTCTCCGCGAGGCGATTCGAAAGCTTCTTTAGTGATTGCTCATGCAGTTTATTTGGCGCCGCCCAAATGATAGCATACGGATGAGTTTCGAAAAAGTCAGATAGATTGCGCAAAATTTCAGCCGCCATAATTGTTTTGCCAGAACCCGTAGGACTTTTTAGTACAACTTGCGAGACTTTGTCTGTAGATTTACCCTGCTCTTTTTTGATTAAGAAATCGCGAATATATTCTACAGTTTCGTTAATTGCATCGTTTTGAAAATCTTTGAGAATCATAAGTCCTCCTTTTTCTGTTCTTCTACGATGTGCGCGTAAGTCTTCAATAAACCTTCCGGCATAGCAACGAATTCGATTTCAAAGTCTGCGCCATAATCATCTTCAAACGCGTCACGGCTATACGAGAATACGTAGAGTTTGGCTGGGCGTTTTTCCGTGTTTCGTTCTTTGAGATTTGCAATAGCTTCTTCGAGCGAGAATGGTTCGAATACTAAACCAACATATTTTTCGTTCGATTCGTAAATTGCGAAATCTTCGTTAACTTCAAGTTGTTTATAAGCATTTTCTTTAACCTGAATAATGTCTTCCATATACGCGGCCATATCCTGACGGTTTGCATCGATGCTAGGTTTCTTTTCGCGATGACTAATTTTGTAGTAGCGGAGATTTGCCGGAATACCATCGGAATATTTACTACCATCCTGGCGCACGCCTGTTATAACTGTCTTAATACGTGGGTAGGTAATTTCTTCTGCAATCTTCGTAGAATCTGGACCTTTATCTCCATTATTTGTACATAGAATGAATTGACGATGACCGCCATCTTCTTTGTTTAGCTCAAGAACAGCTTGACCGGTCGTGCCGGAGCCAGCGAAGAAATCGAGGACTGTCGCCGACGGATTATTGGAGTAGTTGATAATATGCTTAATCAAAGATGATGGTTTTGGATATGGAAATACATTCGCTTTGTTGAAAACATTTTTTAGTTCAGCGCTACTATTTGCCGCATAACCAACTTCAGATCCTAATAGTAAATTCTTATGCGATGTGCCTTTTGAGTCTTTTAAGTAAACTTTCTTTCTCGGGCAAGAATTACCATCTTCGCCCCAATAGATTTTCCCCTCGTCTGCAAGTTTTTTGAATGAATCTACAGTAAAGTTCCATGGCATGTTCCATTTTTTACCGGTTGGGGATACTACTTCAAAACTATACGGGTTTTTATATTTAAACATTTGCACAGACATCCATGGTCCATTTGGATCATTGTCCGGATTTTTGTAATTGGCTTTAATGTATTCGTCGCGTAGCGGTGCTGGCTTCATTGCCACTAAAGATGCATCTACTTTTGAATAGCATAGAATGTACTCCGTCTGAGTTGACAGACCATTCCCTTTATCATTTGATATAGTGTATTTGTTCTGCCATATTAAACTTGCTATGAACGCTTTATTCCCGAATATGTCATCACAGACAGCTTTTAATGCCGCTTGTTCGTTTTCATCTATTGATATAAGAAGGAATCCGTCATCTTTCAATAAGTTCTTTGCCAACTTTAATCTTGGTTCCATAAAGCTAAGCCATTTGCTGTGGCGGAATTCGTCTTCGGAATCTACATAATCATCATTGTAAATAAAATCTTTATTGCCAGTATTGTATGGCGGATCGATATAGATAACATCCACTTTACCGGCGTGTGTATAATTCAAAATCGATAGCGCCTCAAAATTATCGCCCTCAATAATCAGATTTGTCGGCTCATCCGGAGCATCTTCTATACGTTTATCGGTTACTTCTTCGAGGTATGGTTGTTGAGTTTCGAAATCCTCAATCACCTTTTCGGTCTTATGCTCCCAAACGAGGCCGTATTTTTTGTGCTTCTTTAAACGATTTATTTCGGCGACTAATTCGTCGTGCGAAAAATTAGCATATTTATCAGATGTATCATTCACAATTGTAGGTTCCAATTACTCTTATGTTTGATAAAAAGTGCTGCGCTGCATTTAAATAAAAATTGCAGCCCCCAAGTCGCCGGCTGGAACCTACAATTTCGCGTTTTAGGCAAAAACTATAAGACCGACTCCTATGGGAGCTGCAATCAAGGTTTTTGCAACGCGAAAATGCGTCAGCTAAAACGCGATATATTGTTAAATTGTAAGTTCCACTTTAATTATACCTGTTTTAAAGGGGTTTGTGTGAAAAATCTTAAGCTTATGCTTTTGTTGCTTGATAGTTATCGTGAAAATAATATTCGTTGGTTTAGCATGGAACCTATTGTTGAGCTCGCAGAGGCTCCATGAACGGTATCCTAGATAGCTAGGCCTCTGAGAAAGATTTGAATGATACTTACCATCAAAATATGGAAAGTGGAGTTTAAATTGGGAATCAGATTGATTAAATAGCAAAAGAGACCAGCTTCAGCTAGTCTCCCCTAAACCAACAAGGCGTAAGTTCTAGGCTTGCGCCTGTATAGATATATTATAGCAAATGATTAAACTCATGCTTTTAAGTCGCTTTGGACTTTTCTATATTAAAAAGGCACCGCAAGGTGTCTTAAATCAATGGTTAAAACTGACATTGAAGTCATGAGAGCTCGCAGGGCTTCGGTGAACAGGATTCTAGATAGCTAGACGCTCCTGAGAAAGATCCAGATGTCACTCACTTTCAGGATTTGGATTGTGGAGTTGAGGTCCGAAATTCGCTTGGTGCGGAAGCCAAAAAAAGTTAGCCGCTAGCGGCTAACCGAACCCAAACAGAGTGTAGTTTCTAGAACTGCGCTCGTTGTAGTTATTATATCATGCTACTCGACATCTACGCCTTTACTAAACAGTTTCTTGCCACCGAAATACAAACCGGTAGTCAGCGTAAGGTACATTATGTCAGTCACAACAATAAGCGTGCGGTAAGTCGAAAAGCCGATCACTACATCCGTTGCATCGCCGAACATGGCTTTGACACTATCGTCGAACATGCCGATTGAGTAGATGATGGCGAGTAAAATACTTTGCAGAGCAAAATACAAGAAGATGCCAAGAATCACCGAACGGGCCATACGGCCATTATTTGCACGATGACCAACAGCAAGACTAAACATGCCAACATTCACGGCATAAACTACTTCCAAGACAGCCGTAACGAGAATCCCGAGCACAATAAATGTCATGTCGCCATCTTTAAATACTGAGCGAAAATATTCATACATGTCATTATTCCAAAACGCGATGAAGAAACAGGCAATCACGACGGCGAGAGATAATACAATAGCGCAGAGTCCAGAAAGAACTTTGCTATCGTAGAGTGTATTTTTGCTTACTGGAAGCGTATGCGTCAAATATGCTTCGTCTTTATAGAAACTTTGGCGGAAACGTTCCCATATTCGTATTGCTGAATTAATGACAGCATTCGCGAAAGCCGCAATCGTAAAACCGCGCAAAATGCCAAAGACGAGGTCGCCAATTACGGAGCCGGTAAAATTACTGGCAATGCGAGTGAGAATAGAAAGAATGGTCGCAATCGCAAATATTATAACCATATTACGATTCATCCATAGGAAGTCGTATTTAATTAGCTTTTTTAGCATGGAACATCCTCCTAAATATTTCGTCGATTGACGCTTTTTCTTTACTGCGAAGTTTGTCAGCATCGCTAGTTAGCGCAATTTTACCTTTATCGATGAAGATTACTTCATCGAGGATGCGCTCGATATCAGATATTAGATGCGTGGATATAATTACACTGGAGCCTTCTTTGAAGTTAGACAAGATTGTATCGAGTATGTAATCGCGCGTGGCAGGATCGACGCCACCAAGTGGCTCATCTAAAATATACAGATCTGCGGCGCGCGACATTACTAAAATCAGCTGCAACTTCTCTTGCATACCCTTAGACATTTTGGAAATTTTCGAGTCTGCATCGAGATCTAAATCTTCAAGCAATTTATATGCGCGATTCTGGTCGAAATCCTCATAGAAATCTTCGAACATTTTAATCGCTTGGCTAACCCGCATATTTTTGTCCAAATACGTGCGTTCAGGCAAATATGAAATGTGCGCCTTTGATTGGACTCCGATGGCTTTCTTTTTGAATAAAATCGTGCCGTCGGTCGGCGTGAGCAAATCGTTAATTAACTTTATTAGGGTTGTTTTGCCGGCACCATTTTTGCCGAGCAGGCCGTAGATTTTGCCGGGCTCGATTTTAAGACTAACGTCGTCGAGTACGGTTTTACGGTCGAATGTTTTCGTAAGATGTTTGCATTCTAGCAAAGTCATCTGCCGCCTCCTATTTCTTGCAAGGTATTAATTGCTTCTTCGAAAGAAACGCCGATTTTTTGCGCTTCGGCAAGATAAGCTTTGGCTGCAGCGACTGCGAGTTGCTTCTTGTATTTCGCAATCAGCTTTTGATCTTCAGTGACGAATTTGCCATTCGTGCGCTCGGTAAAAATCAGCTGCTGGTCTTCAAGTTCTTGAAGAGCTTTTTGCATTGTGTTGGGGTTAACCCGCGCCCGGCTAGCCAATTCGCGCACAGACGGGAGTCGACTTCCCGCTGCGTACTGCCCCGACACAATCATCAACCGCAACTGTTCTACCAGTTGAAGATAGATTGGTCTTTCGTTGTCGAAAACGAATTGAATAAGCGTCCTTTCTATTGTATTACTTGCTTAATACAATAATACATAGTAGACGCTTATTCGTAAATACTATTTGTTATTCTTCGTATACGCTTCGATGAAACTTTTTAGTTTCTCGCCATTCAGCTTCACAAAATCTTCGTAGCTCTTCTCTGCTATGGCATCCGCCAAGAACTTTTGGTCCGCTTCATCAAGTTTGTCCGAACCTCGAAGCTGCTCGGAGATACAGTAAAGCAGATATGCTAGGCGGGCATTCTTATTTTCGCCATCTCCGAGTTTTACGACATGCTCAATCTCGTGGCTAGTGTCGGCGAGCGGCTCTTTATAGCGAAGCTTGATTGTGCAGAGTTCGTCCGAATCATTCACTACGGCAGTTTGATATTTGAACTCGCCGCCCGTAGCGGAGCCGTCGTTCATAGTTAGCTCATATAGCGCAATACCATGACCGCCGCTGCCATATGGCTCGGAAATGACTTTGTCGTTTTTGAAATCTTCATGACTGAGCTCGCGATTCTCATAGCCGAGTAAACGATATTTCTTGACATATTTCGGATTGAACTCGACCTGAGTTTTGACGTCTTTTGCAACAATATTGGTCAAGCTTTCATAGCGTTTATTGATGGATTCAGAAACATCTTCGAGACTATTGACGACACAGTAAGTTCCATTACCATGCTTAGCTAGGACTTCGAGTTTTTCGTCCTGGTAATTCCATAGACCCGTGCCGATAACAGAAAGAAATAGGTTTTCTTTTTTCTTTTCTTCGATGAGTTTCTCGAGGCCACCTTTGTCGGTGATGCCGAAATTGAGGTCGCCGTCCGTAATGAGAATAACTTGATTGTTCCAGGCGGCGTCGTAATTATGCTTGCCAATCTCGTATGCCGTCTCAATGCCCTTGGAGCCATAGGTGCCACCATCAATCAGGAGAGTTAGTACTTTGCCCATAATGTATTCTTTGTCGTAGTCTGAGCGGATGGCGTAATTCTTGAGCACAGTTTCATCTACGGAGCTATACGTGACTAGGCTAAATATATCGCCAATCTTAAGCTTGCTCACAATAACCGCAATAGATTGTTGCGTAACTTCCGTATTGCGGCTCATGCTGCCAGAAACGTCGAGCAATAGAATAATATTTTGGTGTTCTTTAATTTCTGATTTGGCCTGCACGTTAATATATAGCAGTTTTTTAGTATCGCTCTTGTCCAGAATCTCGGTGCTAATATTGAACGTATCTTGCTTTGGTTTTGGGTTATCATAATCAAAATAATTAAGCAATTCTTCAATGCGAACTTGCGATAAATCAATGTCACGATCGTTGCGAATTTGGTTCATCACGATACCCATGGACGCAGTTGTAGTTGTCATGCGGAAAGTGGAAGTTGGCGCCGCAAACACGCCTTTAGCATCTTTTTCCTCAATAGGCGCGTAAGAGTCTGTGGAAATACTTTCCATAAACCCATCCGGTAAATCCTCAGAAAAACTCATGCGGATAGCCATTGGCGCACCCACCTCCACCATAGCGCCATCTTCCGGTTCGCTCACTTTGGCGCGCCCCTTGCTCGCGCTCTTAGCAACGCTAGCTAGGCGGATACTGCTGTTTGGAATGTTATCGTAATTGTATCTTCTGGTTGAGTATTTTTCGTAGATGCGCTGAACAGCCACGTCGATATCGTCATCACCGACAAAGTCGTAAATTTTAGCCAGTAAGTTCTCCTCGCCAAGTTCTTTGAAAAACTTATTCACGGTTCGATTATTGCCATAAGTAAAACAGGACAGGACGCTAGCGGCTTCTTCGGAATAGCCCAAGCCAGCATAGAAATCATACTTCTGCTTGAGTTTGGCGGTGTTTTTGATAGAGTCTTTTAATGCCATATCTCCTCCTATTTATGAGGTTATTATAGCCCAGTGCAATACATTTTTCGTATATAATATCCATGAATAATGTTCATAGCTGGAGAGACACTGTCGTTGCTGGCTGCGCTTGCTTTGGTATATTCAACATTCACCAACAAGAAGCAGGAAATGATGAAATGGCAAGCGCTGAATGCGGTCTTTCTCGGGTTTTCGGATTGGTTTCTGGGTGCCCATTCGGCCGTTGTGACGAATGTTCTGACCTTCGTTAGAAATATTCTATCCGCGAAGGGGAAGCTAAGCAAAAGTTTAACTTTGGTTATTTGCGCGCTAATGATTGTCGTTGGCTCGCTATTCAATAATCGGGGCTGGCTGGGCGTGTTGCCGATAGTCGCTTCGGTGCAATTTACGCTGTGCGTCTATTCGCTAAAGTCTGCGCAGCATATGAGAATTGCGCTCATAGTTAATTTGATGTTGTGGGCAATTATTGACTTCTTAATCCAGGCTTACCCAATGTTCGTTGCCGATATAGTGATTGCCATAGTGACGTTCGTAAATGTATTGAGATTTCGAGACGAACGTGGCAATAAGAAGCGCAAGAAGGCGACCAAGTAGCCTCGCGAGTGGGAACAAAAAAGTGGGCTTGGCTTGCTACCCGACGGCTGCAAGTCGCCCTTCTTCTCTTTAATAGTAATCGCTTTTCGTATTTACGCAATTCTACCTTTTCTGCCCATCTAGTAATTGCATCTTTAACTCCCGCGCAACAAAAGCGTGAGTTTATTCCGACCGACGCGATGCTCCCGCTTGGCGCTAGGTGTTATAATACAGACATGGCAATCGAGAGGGTGATTGATACCAGTCTGCACGAAGACGACAGCGAAGAGCGTGCCGTTGAGTATTCTTTGCGCCCAACGAATTTTAACGAATACATTGGCCAACGCCGTCTTAAGACTAATCTAAAACTTGCAATTGAAGCTGCCAGGAAACGCAATGACGTGATGGATCATGTGTTACTATACGGACCGCCGGGACTTGGCAAAACTACAATGGCAGGCGTAATCGCACATGAGATGGGTGCAAATTTTCGAGCAACCTCTGCCCCGTCAATCGAAAAAGCTGGGGATCTAGCGAGCATCCTGACGAACCTCGCTGATGGCGACATATTATTTATAGACGAAATACATCGCTTGCGACGTGCCGTGGAGGAAATTCTTTATTCCGCAATGGAAGATTACAAGTTGGATATCGTGATTGGAAAAGGCCCAGCGGCGCGGAGCGTAAAATTAGATTTGCCGCGTTTCACATTGATTGGTGCCACGACGCAAGCAGGCAATTTGGCGGGGCCATTACGCGACCGTTTTGGCCATTCGTATCGTCTGGAATATTATGCAAACGACGATATTCAGCAGATCATCGAACGCTCAGCGAATATTTTGAACACAAAAATCAAGCCCGAAGCGGCAAAACTGCTAGCCGAACGTTCGCGCTTGACGCCAAGAATCGCTAATCGACTCCTGAAGCGCGTACGCGACTACGCGGATGTTAATGGAGATGGAATTATCGATACCCCAACCGCAAAAAACGCCTTAGACATGTTGGAGATTGACGATTTGGGATTAGACCCAGCTGATCGCAATATGCTGACTCTGATGTATGAAAAATACGGCGACAAACCAGTTGGGCTGAATACGATTGCCGCACTGACGGGCGACGAGGCTTCGACGATTGAGGATTATTTGGAACCGTTTTTGGTACAAATGGGTATGATTCAGCGCACTCCGCGAGGGCGCGTTGTAACAGATATTGCGAAAAGGCATTTGGGGCTTTAACGCATTTAATATATTACCGCCGCCCCCTGATGGAACGATATAGTTTTTTGAGCTGATTACTGCTGATTGCCCAATAGACAACGCCACACGTAACGCAGATGAAAGCGATGACTGCGATTGCAATTTCGACTGGACCAGTTGTTGGTAATTCGTCTGGTTCATCCAGGGTGACCGTTGCAAAATTGTTATCCTCGCCACCATTAATCTCCGATGTATCTTTGTCATTATTTTCATCAACTTTGTCGCTAATCGTTTCATTGACCGAGTCATCAGCAGTATCAATGATCGGTATAGGCATAACGGATTGCCAGACGGCATAGAGTTTGAGGTTTTCTAGGCCATTAATAATGTCGCCAGGTTGGTATTCGACTTTTGACGAATCCGAGCTAGTCGACCATCCGAGAAAAGTGTATCCGGAACGCGTTGGACGGTCTGGAGGGAGAACAATCTCATCCGTGTCGGTCGAGATTGGCAATGGTGCATTGATGCCGCTATTGGCATCAAAAGAAATCGTATACATTTTATGCTCCCAGATTGCGTAGAGATACATGTCCGAATGAGACGATAGTTGGCTACCTGGCTCATATTCTGCATTTTTTGCATCCTTGTCCGTGCCCCATCCGAGAAAAACATATCCATCACGAATCGGAACATCCGTGGGCAGCTTAATGGTCTGGTTTATAGCTACGTTTTGGGTAGCAGGAGCATTCTTGCCGCCATTAGCGTCAAAAACAATAACAATCATTTGTTGCCGCCAGACGGCATAGAGTGTAGCGCTAGTTGCGCCGAGATATTTTGTGCTCGGCTGGTGATTGGCAGAGCTCGCGTTTTTATCTTCATTCCAACCAAGAAATACGAAGCCGGCGCGAGTCGGCTTGGCGGCAGGGAGAGTGATTTTACCAACTTCGCCAGTGATTGAATTCGGCGCGTTTATGCCGCCATTGGCGTCAAAAGTGATAGTTAGAGTCTGAGCGATTGGAGTCGGAGTGGGGGTGGGCATTGGGGATTGAGTAATTTTCCAGACAGCATAGAGCGTAACGTTAGTTTTTCTGACAAAATCCGCACCCGGTGCATATTGAGCGGTCGCTGCATTTTTATTATTGGACCAGCCAAGAAAAGTATGATTTGCGCGAGTTGGTTTGACTTTCGAAAGTGTAGTAACTCGCCCTGCCGTCGCAGTCTGCACACTTGGTGCACCTGTGCCGCCGTTGGCATTATAGATAATTGAATAGATCTTACTCCTCCAGACGGCATAGAGCGTAATCGTTTTTCTTCCTTTATAGATTGCGCCGGGTCGATAGCCTGCGGCAGTGGCGGCTTTGTTTGTGGACCAACCAAGGAAAGTATAATTTGCGCGAGTCGGTTTGACTTTTGAAAGTGTAGCATCCTGGTTAAATGGCAATTGCTGATGGGACGGAGCGCCACTGCCACCGTTGGCATTATAAGAAATCGTATAGGAACTAAGCCGCCAAACAGCATATAATTTGACGTTAGTATTGCTACTTCCATACGCTTTAAAATATTTAGCTCCGGCAGAATAGCTAGCTTTAGTGGCTTCCTTATTCGTCGACCAACCAAGGAAAGTATAATTTGCGCGAGTCGGTTTGACTTTTGAAAGATTTTTCTCGATGCCCACATAGGCAGTCTGCTCTGCAGGCGAACCAGAACCGCCATTGTCAAAATAAGATATAGTGTAGCTCTGGCGGAGCTGTTTGAGCTGATTTGGGTCCACGATTTTGTAGATTGAATAGTAGCCCGTTGGCCCGTTGAAGGCGATAAATGGCGTGTTCTTTTCATCGAAATCCATACTTTCAACCTCATAGAGTGGGTTGTCGATGTAATAAGCGTGCGTGAAACTGCCATCTATACCAAATTGATACAAAACCGTCGTGTGTTTTTTGAAGATTCCATCATATTTTGCGCCAGGATAGCCCCCAGCCGATTCCCAGGTAGGGCGATATAGATAGCCATTATTATAGGCAAGGCCTTGATTGACTTGATTATGCAGCTCTTGAAATCCGAAAACAAGCTGATTTTTAGAGTTAAAAGAACGGATCGTACGACCAAGAGATGTATGATATACATTGCGATTCTTATCGTAAGCTATGCCGCTACCGATAAGTGTTTTTCCGTTAGCATCGTAAAGTTTAGCAATACCTTTTTTCTTGAAGTTGTTCGCGTCGAGGCGAGCGAGCTCTTTACGACTGCCGTCGACAACTATAATTTCGTCAGTTTTGCGATTCCAAGTCGCATCATTGCCGTGGCCCATATTGTAGACTGGGTTACCAAAACTGGCTGTGACATTTTTGTTGTCGTCGCGACGAATAATTAAAACTTGATTGTTATCTTCCAAGCCAGACGGGCGCATGATGAGAACGTAATACTTGTCAGTCATTGCGAAGCCCTGCAAACTGCCAGCGCCTTTTGGACGTTTTGCGGATAAGACCTTCTTGAGCGAGAGGCGCGTCATTTTATTCTTTGGATATCCAACAAGGTTGTGGGTGGTTGCACTAGCTAAATCACCATGGATGGCGAAACAACTACTGGCAAATGCGACGGCAATAAAAAACGACATGCGCCGTAGGCTTTTTGAGATGCACATGCAGTTTTTCTTTTTCATTTTAACTGTTTATTTCACCTCTCTATGCAGGGTAGTATAGGTGAGAGACCTCAAAAAGTCAATCGGCTCACCGCTAGTGATTTAGCCGAAAATGGAACGTTTCTTGGCCTTATCAAATTCTTCGATAAGCTCTTTCTGCTTGCGATTGATATTCTTCGGAATCTCAACGTTGACCGTAACAATGTGTGGGCCGCGTTCGTCTGAGCCAAGCCGCGGAGCGCCATGGCCAGATAGTTTAAAGTTTGTGCCCGGCTGAGTGCCGGCTGGGATTTTCATAGTCACTTCCCCGTCAACGGTCTCAACGTCAACTTCCGTGCCAAGTACGGCCTCTACCATGGAAATAGTAACTTCAGAGAGAATCAAATCACCTTCGCGTGTGAGATATTTATGCGCGCGGACGCGCACCTCGACATAAAGGTCGCCTCGTTGGCCACCTTCTTGCGGAGCGGGGCCGCCTTTGCCATTGATGCGAATCGATTGGCCATCGTAGATGCCGGCAGGAATCTTGAGCTTAATCTGCTCACCATCGACGCTGATGTTTTTCGTACAACCGAAAATAGCTTCTTTGAAATCTATCGTGGTACTAGTGCGATAATCGCGCCCACGACGCACGCCGCGAAAGCCGCCGCCAAACATGGCGCCAAGAATATCGTCGAGGCCGCCAAAGCCGCCACCGCCAAAATCGAAATTGAAACTCTGGCCGTTGAAATTGAAACCTTCGAATGGATTACCACCCGCACCACCACCGGCACCGCCGACACCGGCGTGACCGAATTGATCATAGCGCTGACGCTTGGTTTTATCGCTTAGGACAGAATATGCCTCATTAGCTTCCTTGAACTTCGCTTCAGCTTCCTTGTCGCCAGGATTCTTGTCGGGATGATATTTAATAGCAAGCTTACGAAAAGCTTTTTTGATTTCGTCATCAGATGCATCCTTCCCCACGCCGAGAACTTCGTAATAGTCTCTTTTGCTCATGGATTAGATTATATATTTTAGCAGTCTATAGGTCAAGAGTGCTAAGAATTCATTAAAATAATACCGACCATAATAATAATGGCAGCAACCAGATAGTAGAGAATGATTTTTTTCGTCATGCGCTTGGCGGTAATAAACTTCGGGAAAGCGCGACCTAGGAACAAAACAATGAAGAATGAGACGAAGAGGTTAGAGACGCGCGCAATTGGCGCCAAGAGTGAAACAACTGGCGCAACAATGAGTGCAAATTTATAAAAAATCTCTCCGCCAAGCAGGGCAACATTATCCGCAAGTTCGGCCAAAAGATAAAAATGGTGCTTCTTGCTCGTGAAGAAGGTGCGCTTGAGCGCTTTGCGCCACGAATCGAAGAAGATAAAACACAGAACAACCGCGAGTAGCGAACCGAGCTGAAAGAAGAAGAATCCTTGAGCGAACAAGGTATAGTCCGCGATGCGGTCGCCAATAAACAACGCATAGACGATATCTGAAAGAATCGAAAAAAAGCAATACACAATTGTAGTTAACGCCACATCGACATTGGGGCTATGTTTCTCGCGTTTGCTGCTCGTACCGAAGATTACAATGAGCGTCGCAGCCATAATCATGACAAAGCCAAGGCTTTGGTTGGAATTGATTGATTCGCCAAGTAAAAGTACGCCGAGACCAATAGACATGAGTGGCGCGACTTGGCCAAAAATCGTGACATCAATATTGTCGCCTTTTTGAATTGCCTTGTAGTAAAAGATGGCGCCAATGACATTAATTACGCCGGCCAGCATCAAACCAAGCGCGTTGCCGAGCGGCATCATAAAAACAGCACGACCAAAGATGGCGATTAAGGCAATAATGGACACGAAAAAGCCGAGAGCGTGCATGATCGCCAGAGAGCCGGCGCGCTTCTTAGGTAGCGCAACATCGGTAAGATAGTTTTGGATGTATCCGTCAAAGCAATAAAAAACTGATGCAGCAACGGGAAGAATTAGCCACCACATAAAACTATTTTAACACAAAGGTTATGCTTATTTCTCACTACGTTTTGCAACGGCAGAGGCGTTACTGTCGTTGTCGAATGAATCGGTAATATCGCGACCAAATAAAACAAACATAAGCGTGTCGAGCGTTACGAAGCCCTCGATATTCTCGTCGCGATTAATCACAATACAGTAAGAGCTATCCGTGCGGAGAAAAGTGGCAAGGAGCATTTCGAGGGTATAGTCTGCACGCACGAAGAAAACGTCGGTACTCATATATTTGGTAATCGGAGTCTCCTCCGTGATGGCGAGCGGGTCAACATTGTTAGTATTGAGAACTCCGCAAACTTGATCGTCCTGATTAAGTACAGGAAAACGAGTAGCGCCAGATTTGTAGAGCTTGTCGAACGTGAGTGGACCAAGAAAATCAGTTTCATGCAAGAATTCCATGTCGCGTTTTGGCGACATAATGACAGAGACTGCCATTTTATCAAAAGCCATAGCACTAGCAAGCAGATTGCGAGTTTTAGCATCGAGTAGAGTTTTGGGCGTACGCTTGATAACGCCAATAAGTTCTTCTTCAGTTTTAGGCGTGAACGGGGGTTCTTTCTTCTTGGGGGGACGATATTTTTCGAGCTTCGGATCAATAGCGGCCGTAAACTTGGCCATGATTCTATAGAAGAGTGACTTTTTGCCCTGACTTGCCATAATGTTTTACTCCGTTCCTCGTGTTATAATTATATCATCTTATTAAGTGAGGAAATCGGGAGTAATTAATGAACAAATTTACTGTGGTGGCGGTTGCCGTTTTAGTTCTCTGCTTTGGCGGCTTGGTCTTGTGGTCGATGAATAACCGAAGTGGCAAGATGGATTTTAGCAAGTATGACGCAAACACGATTATTGCTGCGGACGATAATAATGGCAACATTGGCGATCATGTTCGCGGTAAGGCCGACTCAAAAGTGATCATTGTGGAATACGCTGACTTATCGTGCCCAGGCTGTGCTTCGATGATGCCATACATGACGAAATTATACGAAGAGTATGGCGACAGAGTCGCTTTCGTGTTCCGACACTTTCCACTACAGTCGCATCCGAATTCGCGCTCAGCGGCAGCGGCAATCGAAAGTGCTGCGAAGCAGGATTTCTACTGGGAGATGCTAGAGGCGCTCTACGAAAACCGCTCAGATTGGCTAGAGGCTACGGGGCAAGAACGTACCGATGTCTACGTGAAGATTTTTAAAGAAATCGCGCCGGATGGAAACGAAGAGCAGCTACGCCTAGACATGAACGATTCGGATATCGATAAAAAGATTAGTTTCGACTACAACTTAGGTAAGGAGAGGTCGGGCGTAGATGCCACCCCATCGATTTTCGTGAATGGCGAAAAAGTCGACATTGCAGGCAATAATGAGTCTGGCGAACAAAAATCATTCGAAGATGTCGTAAAAGATATCAAGAAAATGGTCGAAAAACAGCTTAACGACAGCTCGGAGAATAAGTAAAGATTTCGAGAAGATATCGATTTTAGAAGCAACAGAAAACTTCCCGGAATGGGAAGTTTTCTGAATATTACTACATTTCGATGTATTCATTCCATCGAAGTGTATCCACTCGTAGCGTCCCCTTACGAGTACGCTTTTTCATGGTTTTCTCCTGCTTAGTAATGTATCGCCTTAAACGACCTTTGTCCCCTACCGAAAATACGGTTTTTTGAAGCGACAATAAGCATTATAGCAAACAAATGTGGGGGATTCAAGCATAAGCTTTTATATGGCCTAGCGCTTCTTGAGAGCCTCTCTAATGCGGTTTTCGACCGGCAATTCGATATCTATACCGTCTAGAGCCTTTGTGGCGTCCGCTAGCGTAAAACCGAGTGCCATCAATGCGTCTAGTGCGTCGTCATTTTCTGGCAGCTTTTGCTGCTCTAGCTCAGCCTTGCGACCATAATAAGTAGGTAGGCCAACTTTGTCTTTGAGGTCGACTATAACGCGTTCGGCAGATTTTTTGCCAACACCGCTTGCTTTAGAAATATATGAAGTATCCGCATTGGCAATTGCGTTGCGCACCTCTTCGGTAGGCGCAAGGCTCAGAATGGCCATGGCAGCCTTTGGACCAATCCCCTGCACTGTAATCAATAATTCAAAAAGCTTCTTGGCAGCAAGACTAGAAAAGCCAAAAAGCTCTTCGGATTGTTCTCGGATATGATGATAGGTATAAAGTTTTATGTCATCTTCAAGATTAATGCTATCAAAATCGATAGCCGAAAGAGCAACTTCATAACCGACTCCCTGAACATCGATAATGACGGAATTGGCGAACTTTTCGGCGACTTGGCCGCGAACATGAGCAATCATAGGATGATTATACAAGATTTTTAGTTTGACTACCTATAGGAGACGCGTGTCATTAACGCATGAGTGATGGCAGCAGCTAAGGCATCGGCGGCGTCATCTGGCTTGACGATTTGTTCCATATTAAGAAAAACACGGACCGCTTCCTGCATCTCTTTTTTCTTGGCACGACCATACCCAGTTAACGTCTGTTTGATTTGGAGTGGGGTGTATTCATAAATGGGGAGATCATGTTGCCTGGCCGTTAAAATACAAACTCCACGCGCTTCGGCAACAGTTATACCGGTGGTGATGTTCTGATTAAAATATAATTTTTCGATAGAAAACTCATCAGGATGTGTCTCGGCGATGATTTCGTTCAAAGATTCATAAATATCTAGTAGGCGGTCGGCGAGTGGCGTATGAGCTGGAGTAGTAACAATGCCAGCCGTAATCATGCGCGGACGCTTGTGTGTTGTAAATTCTACAACACCGAAGCCGCATATGCCAGTGCCGGGATCAATCCCGAGAATACGCTTGGTAGACATGCCACCATTATACCCTACGCAACTTCGACAATACGAACCGAAGAGCCTTACGAAGTTCGCGTCGATATTGGTATATAACATACGTTGCAGCCAAGAGCGCAGCGGCAGCTATCGCCGCCACAGCGGTGAATATCTTGGGATTTTGGTAATTGGAGCTTCCGTCTTCCGTTGGGGTTGGCGCATAGTCGACAGACTCACCAATATTCTCGCGGATCTTGCGACACCTGTTAGTCTCAGGATTACGCTCATAGCCGTCTTTACACGGAGTAGGTTCGGTACTACTAATGGTCGATATTTTACGGCAACGATTGGTTTCTGGATTGCGTTCATATCCATCTTTGCAGGCCGCAAGCGACGAGCTTGACGTGATAGATTTGCAGCGCCCAGTGAGCGGATTGAGGTATTTGCCGGTTGGACATTTAGTAGTAGCCTCCTCTTGTTTCTTAATACAGTTGCCAGTTGATGGATTAATGACTTTATCGGATGGGCAGGTTTGAAATTCCTGATAATCGTTAAGGGCTCCTGGCGTGGGCGCATAAGTCTGGCGCCAAGACGGATTATTGGAGTTTATATCAAATACGGCATAAGATGCACCTTTCTTTTGACCGTGCGGATAGCCGACAGTCGCAATGATATCGCCCTGCCCGTTTCTGATACTGATTGTATTGGAGGTGGTCGGATTCTTCGTTAAGGCAAGATTGCTATCCCGAAAAACGTAGTAGCCACTAGAGGCGATAATTCCGTTTAAAACAATTGATGTCGTCTTGTACTCCAATAGACATGAATCAAGTAGGATATCTTTTTGCGTCGGGTTATAAAGCTCGACGAACTGCTCTGTGATGGAATTAATATAATAACTGTATATTTCGCTAAAGATGACGCCTTCGCAGGAAGATTTATCTATACTCGGTCCAGGCCCCGACTCAGGTTCGAACATGGATGGTTCGGAGGAAGATGGCTCGTTGGCAATTTCCGTAATACTGCCAAAATCCGGTTCGGGATAATATTTTTGCATATCAAATGGAGCACCGCCGAGACATTCCTCTGCGCAGCGCACGAGTGAGTAATTATCCTCTTCTTTAGTAGAGAATTTTGCGTAATTATTGGCGCACTCGAGTTTACCCCAACAAATCTCATCAATTACAATATCGCCAAAATATAGCTCGATCTTCCCCGCAGTGGAAGCGAGACCAGCAGATCCAAAATTGTACACATAGACATCGTCTTCGATGGCATTAAACTGGGGATTAACCGAGGCGCCCAGAACGAGACGATCAGAAGATAGTGCAAGATTCTCTGCGAACGATATCTCGCCACCAAAGTTGCCAGAACTATTTGTATACACTAGGCGATATGGCGCTAAATCGAGGTCTGTATTGCCAAGATGCTCAAGCTCAATAAAGTCGTACTTCTGGCTAGAATCGCCATCCTTATAACCGGCATTAATTGCATAGATTCGTAGGGGCGACGAAGGTGCGTCAGCATCGGCGAACGATGGGGCGGCTCAAATAAAACAGGCCGCTAAGATTATTATTGAACACAAATAAACCATTCTTTTCATATCACAAGCATAGCTCGCCCGACGGCACACCCCAAGCATAAGTGCATTATTTTCTTAAGCATGTTAAACTGAAACCATGAGCGATTTGTTAAGTATCGCTACTATAGTCCTGGCGGGCGTTATTCAAGCTTCCCTTCAGTTAAGTTTGGGCGGTCTTGTTTTGTTGTATCACTCTAGTATGGGGCGCCATAAACGTCGCAAAACGCGCTACTTGGCCAAGAGCTATATCTGGGGGGCGAGCGCTATTAGCTTCGTAATCGTGTGTGCGGGCGCGTTCGTGCTTCGAAATATTTTAGGCGGACCGATTCCGCAAGAGTGGATGATGGTCGCGGTTGGGGCCTTGATGGCCTGTGCATTGGTGATGTTGCTAGGATATTTTCGAGACGGGAACGGAACGGAGTTATGGTTGCCAAAAAGCGTTTCTCGATACATAACTCGCCGAGCCAAATCTGCAAATGACGATATCGAAGCCTTCTCGCTTGGGATGCTTAGCGCTTTCGCGGAGCTGCCGATATCTCTGGTGATATATTTTATCGTCGCAAATTGTTTAATTAGTGTCCGCATGCCGCTTGTAGCTGCTCTGCTCTACGTAGCAATTGTAGCTGCGCCGATGGTTGCACTTAAGATTGGCATTAAAACTGGCAAAAATGCGATTGCGGCACAGAAGTGGCGAATAAGAAATAAAGCATTCGTTAAGCTATTCGCAAGTAGTGGATTTGTAGTCTTGGCGCTATTTGTAGTTGCCTTTTGGGTAATGTGATGGGTAGAAAAAGAATTACTTACGAATATACGCACGATGGCATAAAAGAGAGCGTTCTACGGCATGCAAAGTCTTTGCGCCTGCCGGAAGGATGGGGCGAACAAGTCGCAGAAAGAGTTGCAAATGCAACCGACAAATGGATAGACGACAAAGATATGGTTACGGAAGACGATTTACGCAATTTCATTAGTAGAGAGCTTGACGAAATCAGCCCGGATATCGCTTTTGCTTATCGAAACCATGATAAAATAATATAAGATGAGCAAGCGTTTCGATTATGACCTGGCCGTCATAGGAAGTGGCGACGCAGGCGGTAAAGCGGCCTTAATTGCAGCCGAATCAGGACTGCGCGTAGTCTTGGTTGAAGCAAATAAATGGGGTGGTTCTAGCCTCAATTCAACAAATGTGCCTTTTGGCGCACTTTTTCATGCCTCCCAAATTTACAAAAAAGCCATTGAGGGCGGAAAGTTCGGAATATCCAGTAATGGGTTACGCTATAATTACCCGACAATAAATAACTGGAAAAACGTCGCTATGCGTCGAGCGAAATCGAATAGCAAGGCAGAGTTTGAAGAAAATAATATAACCTGCATTAAGGGACGAGCACGTTTTATTTCAAAGAAGGAGCTTGCTGTAAATGACGAAGTTATACGCGCAAAGAAGTATTTGATTGCGACGGGAGCATCAATCCTCGACACTGGTATCAAGATTCCCGAAAATGTCGATTATTGGTTGCCGGAAGATGTTTTAAGCATGTTGCGACCGCCAAAAAGCATCTTTATCATTGGTGCCGGCTCGACCGGTTGTGAACTCGCACAATACTTTGCAACTTTAGGATCAGAAGTCATCATTGCTGATATTGCCGGTCGTTTGCTCCCACGTGAAGACGAGGAAGTTGGCCAGGTAATGGACGACGTCTTCAATAAAGATAAGATTAAAGTCCTTACACAATCGCGCGTAATCGCACTAGAAAAGGACGGTCAAACGAAGAAAGTAATATTCCTGAGGGGCGGACAAGAAAAATCCGTACGCATCAATGAAATCTTAATGTGCACTGGTAGTGCGCCCAACGTTGATATTGGCCTAGAAAACGCAGGCGTAAAATTTGACCAAACTGGCGTTAGCGTCGACATTACGATGCGCACTTCGCAAAAGCATATTTATGCAGCAGGTGACGTAGTTGGCGGTAAAAGTTCCACCGAAAAAGCCGAAATGGAAGCGCGCGTGGCAGCAATGCACATTATCGGAAAATCAAAAGCGATTGCAGACTATCGTGGCTTAATCCGTGTGACGGATACTTACCCAGAAGTTGCGCAGATTGGCGAGACGGAAGACGATTGCATCCGCGCAGACAAGAAGATAAAGAAAATTGTAGTGCCGCTCGATGCGGTTATGAAAGCCAATTTGTCCGATACGCACAACGGCTTCATTAAGTTGATTGCGGCGAAGAAGTCTGACAAATTATTAGGTGCAACAATCATGGCGCCAGATGCAGGCATATTGGCGCAAGAATTGGCGTTTGCGCTCTGCTACGATTTAACGGCCGACAATATTGCGATGGTCCCACATATCGCGAATGATTGGAATGCGATAATTCGCGAAGCCTGCGAGCGAATTTAGCAACAAAAAACGGCCAATGGCCTACTGAACTTTCTTGGTGGCGGGGGTTGGATTTGAACCAACGACCTTCTGGTTATGGGCCAGACGAGCTACCAGGCTGCTCTACCCCGCGATGATGTAGATAATAATACGCTTATCCGAACAAAAAGTCAAGCCATTGAGAGAAGTTGCTGCGAAATTCGGATTGCTCGGTAGCTTTTTCTATATACTTGGTTCGGGCTTTCTCGGAGTTTTCAGGCAAAATGACCATCGTCTCATCTTTAGCTTTTTTGCCAAGTTTGGTGCGGGCCATCAATTCTTTATATTCGTCAGTATTATAGTATTGTTGCTCTAAGCGATTTTTATCAACTTCGAGTTCGATTTTTGCCGCTTCTAATTCTTTGCTCCTGAGTTTTTCGGCAAGGCTCCAGTTGCGCGCAGTAGATTTAATAGCGCCCCACGCCCAATAAAAGCAAACCAAAACAGCAAGAACAGTGATGATATTGCGCACCGTAAAAATGTCACGTTTGGCATAGTAGCGAATTTTGCGAAAGAAAGTCTGGATTTTGAGCCACATACTGCAATTATAACACTTATGGTTTAGAGGTAATGCATAATGACGCCTTGGATGACTTCGTTGACCATCGCATTGGTCCCCGGAAGGAGAAGTCCAATACAGGCGACAACGAGAATCCATAGAAAGAGGCCTAAAACAATGTCCCGAATACGTTGTTTGGCAGCGATGATTTGATTTTCGTTCTCACGCGCAGTCATGTATAGATAACCGCTGTGGATTAAGCCGATTGTAGCAAGCATGCCAAAACCCATAGTAAACAGACCGGCCGCAAATGCAAGAAGGTTGAGAATGGCTTTTTCGCCATCCGCTTCGACGTCTGAACAGAAAACAGCGAGAATGACCGCGCATTGCTGTTCTCTTTGTGGGGTGAGCTGAACTTTCGAATCGTCCCCGCTGTCGCTCGAACCGGAGCCGCCACCGCTGCTAGAGCCTCCCGAACTACCTCCGCCGCTGGTGCTGGAACTGCCGCCAGAACTACTACCACCAGAACTTGAACCGCCACCGCCGGAGCCACCCCCGCCAGAACTTGAACCGCCACCGCCGGAGCCACCCCCGCCAGAACTTGAACCGCCACTAGAACTGCCGCCGCCCGTGCTTGTTTGGTCTTTCGTAGTGCCGACGTCTTTTTTAGAAACTTTATAGAAACTTGCACCTTTATTAGTACTGGTTTGATCGAAGAATAAATACAAATCGCCGTTGCCATCAATCGAGATATCCTTAAGCTCTCCGTCAACGACGCTCTTGGGGATATATAGGGTCTTTACTAATTCTTTTGACCCCTGTTTGTAGATAAAAACCGCATTGCTATTGCGTTCATGATACCATTTTTGGCCATAATTGCCATCGCCCGAATCCCAGCCCGCATTATACACATAGCCATTCGCCTGCGCCTGTCCTTCATTAGTCAGCCCCTTTGCGCCATAAACGTCCGCGCGTTTTGTTTTGCATTTGCTAGTATCGATAGTTTTAAAGGCTTCAAGATCGTAACAGCCATCCTTGTTGTCGTTAGATTCAATTCGAAGATGCTTCGCGCCCCAAGTGTAGTAAACGTTATTCGTCTTTTGTAATTTTTTAGATACGATATTCGTAACTTTGCCACTGGAACGGTTTGCGAGATAGATGGAGCTCGCAGATTGGTCGTTTTTATATAAGGCGAACGCATAATAGCTTTCCGTTACAGCTCCACCCCGGATACGGTAGCCAGTGCTTGTCTCGGGGATATTTTTTGTGCCGACACCGTATTTTTCTGCATTTTCAAATCTAGCCGCAAGTTTAACTTTGCTGGAGCCAAGGGTTGTGATCTTCCAAGTCGTTTTATTCTTTTCTGGCCAGTTGTAGTGGGTTGCGGCAGCAATAACGGGACTCGTCATCAGTAGACAGATGAGGGAGCTAATCGCTAAGTGCCAAATTATTCTTTTACCTGCCATTGTATTCCTTACAGTTAAATGTGTCGTGCTCGATTATTAGGACATGCTCGGCGTAACTGGCGTCCGTAACGACGCCGTCTTTGTTTTTGAGGGCTATTTTTTCGCCGGCAATAGTATACGTACCGGATTCGAGATTGAAGTTTTGATTAACGTAGGCTAGCTCGTAGCTGTTGTCCTGGTAAAAATCATAGCGATATTTTCCACTCTCGCAGACCATGCGGATGGCCTCTGCGGCGATAATTGTCGGGGTATCAGACGGAGTCTCCGACTCTTCCTCTGGGGTCGGTAAAATAATGCCATTGGCGGTGCCGACTTTAGTAAAAATCATATTCATGAAATAAATGGCACAAATAGTCCACGCAATCATGCAGACGATGATAATCGGAGAAATTACGCGCATTGCATGCTTTGCGGCCATTTTGTCCCCGGCAGTAGCGAATGATGGATAGTTGCCCCTGCCTGAATAATCTCGGTGGAAGAATTTGCCCATCTTGTTATTATAATAGCAAATACGCTTTTGTTTATCTAATTAATTAGCTCGGCGCACTGGCTTTTCGAAGGGCGATTTTCTCGCCAGATATGGTATACTTTTTTTTACGGGGGCATAGCTCAGTGGTTAGAGCAGTCGGCTCATAACCGATTGGTCGCTGGTTCGAACCCAGCTGCCCCCACCAGACCAACGGGCACTTTTCTGGAGAAAAAGTTCCCGACGTCAAAAGAATTGATTACAAAAAAGAAGTTACGCATGTGTCGCAACTTCTTTTTGCATTATTTATTGTTTCGATATTTCAATTAATAATTCATCATTTTAACGCAGAGCTAACTAGCGATCCGGTGTGCCCCTTATGATTTCCAACACTCGTTTTTCTCGATCTGCAATCTGCTTTTTGAAAGCATTGTCGCTATCGAAGGCGGCGTTGACGGCTATGGCCTCATCGATTGGAGCGTATTTTAGGACAAAGTCTGATTCTTTTTCATCTTCCTCCAACTCTTGTGCGCCAATCTCGTCTTCAACCGCGCAAATATAATAGTAGTTCTGTTGGATATGAATTACATCCTGGCCACATTCGTCTCCGCGTTGAATTTTTAGAACCTCGCCGAATTCTTGGACAGATTTTGGGATGAGCGTCAGACCAGTTTCTTCTTTGATTTCGCGGGCAAGAGCCTCGAGACGAGATTCGCCATCCTCGACTCCGCCGCCTGGGAATTTATAATAATGGTCTTTCTGGCTATAAATCATTGCAATATTACCATTTTCGTCAAAAATAATTCCGCGAACCGATGGGCGATAATACTTTTCGCTATTCGGGTTGTAATCTTTTAAATCGATTGAGAAAAGACGCTTCATTGCCTATATTGTATATTATCCGTCAACGTCGTCATCATCTTGTCTAGCGTTGCCGTAACTTGATCATTCTGCAAGTCAATAACTCCAGGTTTTAGTTTTTCGGTTGGCATGGAAAAAGGGCCAACGGACAAAGTGAGCTGATAAAAATCGCGCATTTTAGGCTCAAAGAAATATGCGATAAGCTGTCTGATAATCTTTCTTTCGCCGCCAACTTGGGCAATCATGTCGCAGAAGTATAGTTTAAACTGAAATGATTCACTCTTGTAGTCTTTGTGATAAATAAAGCTTCCATCAACATTCTCACAGCCATTATTCAGCATGAATTGCTTAGTATTATTAATAGCTAAATCTACGTGCTGCTCGAATTGATCGGATTCAATATGCCCGTCAGATGTCAGCTGCTCAGTAAAGCCATACCCTTCGGCCAACAAAATTGTTAGTGGGTTCCCATCGGCTTTTCTTTCGAATCCCTTCAACACGGGGACAGATAGTTGTTCTGCGTGTTTTTTATAATTCATTATGCGCGCAGCATCGGCCGCCGTTTGATGCAAATCTTTATCCATAATAGTATTATTATATCAATGTGTTATAGTCATAGTGATAAGGATAAACTACTTAAATGACAAAAACAAAGCAGAAACAAAAAGACAAACAAATAAAGGATATCATTATTCAAGTTGGCCTAATGGCCTATTTCACAATATACTTTGTTGCGCATCATTTTTTGGGCGTCTTCGGCACGAGGTGGATTTTATATGTGGGAGTTGCGGCTGTTGCGTTATATGTTTTTAAAACGAGAACAAAAAAAGATGCAAAGTTTGCGGAAGGATTTTGTTTCTATAAGCTGTTTTTGATTTACGTGATTGGCTGTATGATCGGTACGTATTACGAAGAGATTCTAACTCTCTGTCGCTCCGGACAGTGGTTGTCTAGACAAGGTATTATTTATGGGCCATTCAACCCCGTATATGGTGCGGGCTTCCTGGCTTTTTCTGCCCTGCTTTGCCGGAATTTAAAACGCAAATGGTGGCTGACGTACATTTATTCATGCCTAATTGGCGGAGCGACCGAGATGATTTCAAGCCTGATTGGCGAATATGTTTTTAAGGCGAATGCATGGGACTATTCGGATAAATTCCTGAATATTATGGGGCGAACCACAATTCCTTACATGCTCTTTTGGGGCGCGGGCGGCCTGATTTTTGTAAAGGTTGTTTATCCAGCTCTTTCGAGGTTGATTGAGTTTACGCCGAAGCGTATCGGAAATGCAATTATGCCGACGTTTATGATTTTTGTATTGCTCAGCCATGTCGTTTCATATGCGGCGCTGTTCCGCTACGGCACAAGAAGCGAGGGGCAACCAGCTAGTAGTGGCATCGAAAAAGTGTTAGATAAATACTACGACGATAGCTTCATGAAGCAGTACTACGACAACCCGGTGCACGAAAAAATTGGGGAGTAGGGCTAAGGCAAAAGATTTGCTTGGTTGTCGTCGATTATGTAGGCCGAGTTTTGGTTGATAAATGCGCGCGATATCAAACAGGCAAATATCCAGAATGACTCGTTTCTACGAAGGCGCCGGTTTCCGACCGCGATCGATTAATTATTCTCAGGAATTATAGTTTTCGTATCTTATGGTGGCGCTGGATGCTTGCATTTTTGAGGGTTTTGTGATATAATTATGTTACGGGTGTTTAGCCCATGTTTTTGTAGTAACCCCGACTTTTGGGGTAGAGATTGTTCGTTAGAGGAGGTATACGAATGATTGCTATAACACCACACAAACTGTTTGACACAGTAGCCAAAGCTGCAAAAGAAGTGACGAGCGCCGATGAAATACGGCCCGCTTTTCAGGAAGGCGGCGACATAACATTGAGTCTCACGTCGAGATGCCCCGAAGCACGCAGCTGGCTTACGTACGGCGAAGAGCCCTACGGGCCCGATTTGACGGTCACATATTCGATACCGATCGAAGGTGCCGAAACGACCATCCAAACTGCCGACGGCCCATATGCCTGTCACACGTGGGCAGACGGGAAGATATCTGATAGCAAATACCACTACGAGAACGGTGGCGCGATGCTGTCGGGTATTGGCGCCGAAAGCTGCCCTGGGGCAAGCCATGGTTTTGCTCACAGTTTGGGGGGATGCTTCATGTTGGTCAAGAAACCTTGCGGAGAAGTTCACAAGGAAGCATTTCTCGACGCTGGCGTCAGCACTTCGGGTGCGGATGATGCCCGTAACGATCTTCGAGTTTCTGCACGGATGCTCGAGGAGCTCGATCGTATTTTTACGGAAAACGGATACATCACCGTGCGTGAGTCCGACGCCGTAATAAAAAGCGCCCTTGCCTGAGATCTGATTTTCAGAAGCTCCAAAAACCAAGAGGCCCCAGATTATTCTGGGGCCATTTTTCATGCTTTGTGAAATGCGCTATTTCTTGCAAGCGCGGACACGTTCGAGGTCGTATTTGTGCGCTTCAGTGGAAAGCTTATCCATTAAGTCTTCGTCGTCAATCCAAAGCACATCGGCGATTTCTTTTTCGGCAGCATCGCGATCGTTTTGCTCGAGACTCCTGAGCTTACAATAGACCGTATGGCATGTAATGTGGCGGTTGACGTCTTTATGTGCAGCATAGAAGTTATCGTAATAGACATCCGGGAATTCCTTTATGATTTCAAGGTCAGTATAGCCAGTTTCCTCGAGAACTTCACGACGGGCAGCTTCCACCGGGGTTTCGTCACCCTCGATGCCGCCCATGACAAAATCAATCCAGTTGAATTTCTTATTATTAACGCAAAGAAACTTGTTCTCCGTAGGGTGTTGCACGACCGCAATGACGACTTGCCGCTCCGTCATTGGCTTGTCTGGACGAATCGCCGAATCACCTTCTCCAAAAAACTCTTTTACCATATTGATTCCCTCTTAACTTGGTATAATTATATCGCAGAGGATTATGAAAAAAATACTGATTAGCGACTACGACTTTACGTTCGACCCGCATTTGAAGGATGTATCTCTAAACCGGGAGACTCTTCGGAGAAATAAGGAGGCCGTGAAAAGGTGGCGCGAGGCTGGGAACGCGTTTGTTTTTGCTACGGGCCGTAGCAAAGAAAGCTTTACGGAGAATATACCCGACTGGAATAAATATGCCGATTATTCCATTGTTTGCGATGGCGCGACCGCAGTTACTGGCCGAGGAGAAGAAGTGTTCGGCGATTGTTTCGGCGAAGAGCTTGCCGAACGTATGATTCAGGCCGCAAACAATACGCGCCTTCAGCAAAATCATGTTTATATTAGCTATACTGGCGAAGGAGAAAAAGAAGCGATTACGCCATCCGCCTATAAAGTTGTTGTTTGGTCCGAATTAGCCGACGATCATGATGCCATCGTGAGGTCATTCAAAAAAGAGTTGGACGACGATTTGGATATTATTAGCTACTGCGGCATTACGGTGATCGAGGGTAGGCACTGCTTACCACAAGATAACAGAGAGACCTATCGCAACATGATTAATATAAATGTTCGCGGCGTTAGCAAAACACACGGAATAAAGAAATTAACCGAACGAATCGCCGCTCAAGACACCCACATCATTACCGTGGGAGATGGCCCGAACGATTTGCCGATGCTGACGGAATATGACGGATATTTGGTAGAACGTGCGGGCAATGACGTGAGGACAAAAATCGACAAATCTAGAATCGTGCCGAATGTATCGGATTTAATCGATAAACTAATGAATCAGCAATAAGCTCGCCATCAGTGGTAGCGTAGCAATAGAGAGAACGGTAGAAATCGTAACGAGCTGCGAAGCCTCTTTTTCGTCGCCGCCATATTTTGACGCAAAAAGGCCGAGACTAGTGGCGGTCGGAAGTGTCTGAATAAGAGTGCAGACCACAATAACTTCGTCTGGAAAATCAAAACCAGCACCTCGAGCAATGTATTGAACCGCGATAAGAATAAAATATGTTGCCAATGGGCCAATGATTAACTGGATGAGCGCTGTAAGGCAGAGCTTCCATTTTTTGATGAGTTCAATAAATTTGGCCGTACTAAGCATAAAACCGACGCAAATAATAGAGAGTGCAGTAGTAGCGTTGCTAACATATTTAACAGAGTCGTCTACGAAAGCCGGGATTGGGAAGCTAGTAATAAAAACTGCTACGCCAAGCAAGACGGCAATGATATTTGGATTCGTAATGACGTTTAGGGCGAGCTTGGCATCGATTTTATGCTTAAAGAGATAAACGCCATAGGAAAACAGTGCGATATTAAAAGCGATGATAAAGCCGCAGTAGGCAATGACCGCTTCACTTTGCGGCCCGAAAGTGCTAGAGATAATTGGGTAACCAAGAAAAGTGGCATTATTAAAGATCAGAGCAAACTGCGACTCGTAACGCAACTTGTTGCTATACCATTTTTTATTAAAAATAACGAGCGAAATCAGGACAAGGCTCAACATAACAATCACGCCGCCAATGAGACCGGCAATGAAGACATGAGAAGTTTCTTCGCTATAGGAAGTTGGGAAGGCCATAAAAAGTGATGCCGGCATGAAGACGAGGAGCAAAAGATTGACGAGATCCTTGTTTGTTTTGGGCGAAATGAGCTTAAATCTGCCAAGGAAGAACCCAAGCGCAAGAATAATAGCAATGGTGCCGAGGCGCGAATAGAAATCTACGAGATTTATATTGTCCATGTCTGTTTATATTTTAGCATGAGCAAGATAGCGAAGTCCAAACGTATCAAGCCTTGGAACTCTTTTCTGTTTCCTTATAATATTCTTTGACGAGATCAGTGGATTTCTTACGGCCGCCAACTTTTTTGTAAATTTGCTCGTCGAGTGCAATTATTTTGTCGAGCTTATAGCGAAGATTTTTATCGATGGCGACGTCGCTACTAATATTCTTGCGCATTTCGCTAATCTGCCTAACCATTTTGTCGACACGACGCGACTCCATGTTTAGTTCAACCTCGGAATAGATAGCGATAGCAATACTAATGCCAGATATGGTCATAATAATTAGATCATATATGGTATCCGATAATGTTTTGGGGGCAATAATAGCTGCCGCTACACCCATCGCAACAACGATAGCGATAAGAATAGAAATGACAAAAATGGTTTTTCTAAAATTATTCATAAGTACATTCTACTACTATTTATGTATAACCCTCAGCCTGAAGTTCAAACATTTCTTTATAAACACCGTTGTGCTCGATTAATTCTTCGTGAGTTCCCTGCTCGATGATTTTGCCTTCATCGAGAACAATAATTTTTTCGGCTCTGCGAACGGTCGAGAACCGATGCGAGATAATAATCGTGCTTTTGTGTTCTTGTTTTTTGATGATGTTGCGGAAAATGTCGTATTCAGACTTTGCGTCTACTGCCGAAGTTGGCTCGTCGAGAATGAGAATGTTTGGAGAACGGAAAAAAGCGCGCGCAATACCGAGCCGCTGCCATTGGCCGCCGGATAAGTTGGTGGCGTTTTGTGAATCAATATCTTTAGAAAGAATCTGATTGAGGCCGTTCTTGTAAGTACCGACGAGGTCGCCTAGACCGGCATCCTCTAGAGCCTCGATAATTGCTTTGCGACTATATGGTTTTTCAACATTGCCAAACCAGACGTTTTCGCCTAACGTCGCAAAATCATAACGCGAATAATCTTGGAAAAGAGCGCCAATCTGAGCAAGGTATGAATCTCGGTTGATGCGTTCGAGTGGCTGATTATTAACGAGAATTTCGCCGCTGTCCGGAACGTAAGCGCCGATAAGAAGTTTGATTAGCGTGGTTTTGCCGGCGCCGTTCTCGCCCACAATAGCTAAACTATCACCCGGGTTTAACGTGAAGCTAACATCGCGAATGGCCGGCACGTTAGAATGCGGGTAAGTAAAGGTAACATGGCGAAATTCAATAGTGGGAATATCATGAATTTCGATATCTCCAGAACGTTGGGCGGGCGTCTCCATGAATTCCATAAAATCGGTCGCATTAACGAGGCTGGAGCTAATCTCGGTAATGCTAGAAAACAAAGATGAGATGCTATTGGTGAGCTGGTTGAGAAGCGTGCGCGTAGAAACGAAGGCGCCAATTTCGAGACGACCAAGGATGATTTCAATACACACGACGATCAGCACCGCGTAGTTAATGGTGTCTTGAAATATATTGGCGCCAAAACGTGGCCAGAAGAATGCACGCTCGTCATTAATGTCTTGTTCTTGGCTGCGACGGCGCGCTTTGATCATTTGTTGGACAAACTGGTGCGAAAGACCGTTAAGTTCGATTTCGAGCGCTGAATCGGAATTGGTTATTTTGCGCTCAATAGACCAAGCAATGCGGCGATCTTTTGTATATTCGCGCCAGTTGCGACGATTGCGAGCAGCTAGACGGAGGCTAATAATTGATGATGGAATGGCCGCGATGATGATAATAATCGTGATGGCTGGGCTAACAAATATGGTAGCGATAATAACAGACGCTAGGCCTACGAGTGCGGAAACGACTGTAATCGCGCTAGTAGAGACGTACTCTATGGATAACCCAAAATCGCGTACGCGTTCAAATTTATCAGCGAACTCACGGCTCTCGCGCATGATTAATGGAATCTTAATGTATTTCGTAGCAATTAATTCACTGACATAAATATATGTCTCCTGACTCGTCGAAATAGCCAGCATACGATAAATTGCACCGAGAATCATATCGAGGAATTGTACAGACAGAAGGAGGGCGACAAAGAAAATGAACCCGCCAAAGTCTTGCGTATTAATTCCGCGCTGAATTTCATTAACAACTCTACCGGCGAGGATAGCCGTTATGGAAGGAACGATCGATGTAGTGATTCGATAGAACCAGAAGAAATAACGACGCAAACCGACGGCGCGGCGATAAATGCGCATGCAATACAAAATAGATTTGAGATTGATACGCGGATATTCTGGGCGCTTGCGTTCGGCTTCTTTGTGCGCTTTTTTTCGGGCGCGACGAGAACGTCGTTCGGTCATAATTATTCGACAGTTACGGACTTGGCTAGGTTACGTGGCTGATCAACATCATTGCCACGACCAACGGCAACGTAGTATGCAAACAATTGCTGCAAAGTATTGAGCAAAAGCGGAGCGAGAATCGTGATTTTGCTCTTGATACGAACAATATCGTCGGTTTCTATGTCAGCTTTACTATTCGTGAAGACGATGGTCTTGCCGCCGCGAGCGCGTACTTCATGGAGACCGCCGATGGATTTATCAAAGAGCCAGTTATCGATAATGTCGAATATTTCAAAGAAAGTGTCGTCCACAAGGGCGATTGGGCCATGTTTGAGTTCGCCGGACGGATAGCCCTCGGCATGGACGTAAGAGATCTCTTTGAGCTTGAGTGCACCTTCGAGCGCGATTGGATATGCCGTATCACGACCAAGATATAGCGCATCATTATACTTGACGTATTTCTTAGCCAAAGCCTTGATCTCGTCATGATGCGTGCGAAGAACCTTTTCGATTTCTTTCGGCAAAATGGCGAGCTCATTGGTGATTTTAGAAACAAGCTCAACATTGCCACCATGATAACCTGCTAACATGCCAGCAAACATAACCATGGCAACTACCTGCGCAGTAAAGGCCTTTGTTGAGGCGACGGATATCTCTGGGCCGGCATGTACATAGGTGCCGCCATCAACTTCGCGGGCAATAGTTGAACCAACTACGTTAACGATGCCGAGAGTTTTGACGCCACGTTTTTTAATCTCACGTAAACATGCGAGCGTATCGGCAGTCTCACCAGATTGCGAAACAATTAAGGCCACTGAGTTTTTGGGCAAATGGAAGGAGCGATAACGATATTCGGATGCAACGACAACCTCTGTGGTGAGGTCAGGCACAAGTTGCTCCATATAGTAGCTGGCTAGCAAGCCGGCATAATAGGCCGTGCCGCAACCAACGATTACGACGTGATTGATATTACGCATCTCTTCTGCAGTAAGATTAGGGCCGCCGAGATGCATAGTGCCATTCGCGGGATCGATACGACCAGAGAGTGTGTTATGTAGAGTAGTTGCCTGATCCATGATTTCCTTAAGTAGGAAATGATCATAACCACCTTTCTGAATCTGCTCAACATCACCCTCAATGGTTTCATGGTTTGGATTTAGATGCTTGAGATTGAGATTAAATACTTCGGCGCCCTTCCCTGTGCAGACTGCAATTTCACCATCATTGAGGTAGATTGCTTCACGGGTGTAGCCAAGTAGGGCCGAGGCGTCGGAAGCGATGATAGTTTCGTCGTTGCCAATACCGATAATGAGTGGCGAACCGAGACGTGCAACAACGATAGTATCTGGTTCGTTCGGCGAAAATACGGCGATACCATAAGTGCCACGAACTTGCTTGACGGCTTTCGCGACGGCGTCTTTGAGCGATACGCCCTTGGTATAGTTCTTATCAATGAGCGCAGCAAGAACTTCAGTGTCGGTGTCTGAGTTAAATTTATAACCAGAAAGACTTTCTTTTAACTCTTTGTAATTCTCGATAATGCCGTTATGGACAAGATAAATATTGCCAACGTGATGTGGATGGGCGTTCGAAACCGTGACGCCGCCGTGCGTAGCCCAGCGAGTGTGACCGATGCCGAGATGGCCTTCGTGTGGTTTAGCCAGGAGAACATTCTCAAGTTCGGCGATTTTACCAACAGAGCGCGCGACGTGCGGATTATCCTCGTCGTCGAGAGTAGCAATACCGGCCGAATCGTATCCGCGATACTCAAGACGCTTCAGGCCATTAACTAGCACATTTTGCGCAGTTCTTTTACCAACATAGCCCACAATTCCACACATAATAACTCCTCTTTTTCTTAAGCTTAGTATATATTTTTGTCTGATAGGTGTCAAAAAATACAGCCGCATTTGCGGCTGTATGATGGTGAGGAATAATACTTTTTGTCTTTTAGCGGCGTCGCTTGAGTCCGAAGAATAATCCTCCACCCATAACGCTAGCAACAATTGCGCCGACAAAGGTTTTCATACTAATGTCTGCCGTGTTCGGATTTTTAACTTTGCGATAGCGATAGATTACTTCAATATCTTTATTGCCTACTGAGCCTTTAGCATTATCTGGTGTTTTAACGAGCTTATAGCCATTTGGATCATCTGGGAGTGGGGAGGTTTCATAATCATCGCCCTGCGGGTATTCGTCACTGATAGGATCGCCAATTGGCTTTCCGGTTTCATCATCAATGTAACGAGCAGTGACCTTTTTTGGTGGAAGGTAACGATAAATTACTTCAATATCATCATCTACGGTGCCATGAGCGTTGTCTGGAATTTCAATAAGGACAAATTTCTCAGGAATATCCTCCGATTCGTCAGTATCATATGATTTGCCGTGTTCGTAATCCTCGGAAGTTGGATCGGCAATCTCTTTTCCAGTTTCGTCGTTAATATATTTTGTAGTAACGGTGTGATAGATTTTAGTTTCAACTGAATCGGAATTGAGAGTCGTATCGCTGCCGTCGACTGGAGTATATACTGTTTGAGCAAGGTTGCGGACTGGCGAGCCGCTAATTGGGCTGCCTACCTTTGCTTTCACTGTTATCGTATAAGTGTGACCATAGAAATCAAGCGTGTTTGCATTTTTTGCTACGGCTTCGACTTTTTGTCCACTCACCGTAATAGTAAAGTTTGAAGTGACATCAGCGCCCTTTTCGTTCGTAATTTTGATTTCACCACTACTTGGCATGATGAGACTATTATCGAAGCTATCTGAGATTCTTAGTGCGCTGTAGCCTTTGTTCTGTGGAATAGCACTATAGTTGCTCCAAAGCGACATGAATTGAACGATATCAGCTTCGGTACTGTAGTTATTTGGTACTTCCTGAGTAATACGGTAAGTTACTTCATCGCCAATTTTTGCAGTAGTTTTGTTTACGGTTTTCTTTGGTTTTGGCATTTCATATGGCACAGCTGAGCCAAACAGGAAGCCAATACCGCAACCGCGGCCACTATAGCGATAAGACCAAGAACCGCTTAGGCCAGTAGAAGTAACCATGATAGAATTGCCAAACCAGATGCCATTAAAGGAACTGCCATTGATATCTTTGACAGAGAAACCATTTTGTTCAGTTGACAATACAGTGCCATCGGTAGTCTTGTTGGTATTCTTATAAATAGTATTTGATCCTACGGTAGGGAGAATGCCTTCGTTACCATGGAACAGCTTATCGCCATCTTCCGTATAGTCGTACCAACCGTCGTCTTTTACAATATAGTTGCCATCGCTGTCTTTAGCGCGCATAGCGTTTGGAACATCAAAGTCCCACATTGCTGCGCTTACATTGGCCATATTCGTAGCAATAGTACAGCTATCGGTAGCTACGACATAGGTGCCTTTCTTGCAAAACTGGACAGTAAACAAAGAGTCGGCTCGGACGGTACTATTCCAGGCAATGATCGGATCGCCCGCGTGAACAACGGTAGATTCTTCGGCTGACTCCTCTGGATGCGTTTCGGCACCGGAGCCAGTAATATTCTTTTGAAAACTGATACTGGCATTCGCTTTCGGGCTGCCATCGTCATTAAGCTCGTCCGTCCAAGCATGAACGTCTGATACTTTATAAAGCACGTCTAGAGGGTTACCATTCGGGTCTGTGGCGGTACTATCTTCAATAAGTGCAGTATAGGTTTCCCCCGGCCTAACAGCGCCAGAGCTGATACTATTACCCGTAGTCGTCATAACTGCATTTAATGTGCCAGCCGCGCCAACTTTAACATTCGTAACCTTAGTGTTTTCGGTGTAATAGATTTTTGAGTATGAGTATGCATTATTTAACGTATTGCGGTTTAGTGTGTGAAAACCTGCATACGTCACGCTAGCCGCCGCGCTCGCGTCGGTAACGCCTATAATTGGCGATGCTATAAATGCCGCAGCTGCGGCCAGCATGGCTGAAGTGTGGAGTTTTTTCATATTTTTTCTCTTTTTTATTTTTGACCTTTTGTAAGTCCACAATAACACACGAGTTCCTAAAATGCAAGTGCTTTTAATACAACAAATGGAACTTGACTTTTCCACCGCATCTTTGTAAACTTAGATTACCTTCCCCTGTAGCTCAATGGTGGAGCAAGAAGCTGTTAACTTCGAGGTTGCCAGTTCGAGTCTGGCCGGGGGAGCCAAGTTTTGAAGAACCGCTTTTGGCGGATTTTTTTGGTTTTAATAAAAACTAGATTTTTGGAGACAAAGCACGCCTACTTCAGTAGCTCACCTAAAACACTCGCGGCATCTTGGCTACTTGGTAACAATAAGTTCATGATTGCAGCGAATAATACCCATACAACAAGGCCGATAACAACTTCGACGATTCTAATCTTGGCATCTTTTACTTTAGACTCGTTGTCCTTAGCAGTCATAATAATATAACTGGCATGAATAATACCGATGGTGCCTAGAACGCCAATGCCAACTGTCATCGTATTAACAACGAAACTAAGAATTGCCTTTATGGTTGCCTCACCATCTGCTTTATCGCAGAGGCTAGAATCAAGGATCGAGGTGCAGGCAGGCTCTTTGACTGGCTCAAGAGAGACCTCGCCACCGTAGCCGTGGCCCGTGTGTCCTTGGCGGTTTTCATTGCCCCCAGAACCGCCGTCAGAACCGCCACCGCTAGAACCGCCACCCTGCGATGGCTCCGTCTTGAGCACGTTACTCGATATTTTATACCAAGTTACGCCATGCTCGTTATACGACAGATACATGTCGCCATTAGTATCAAACGAGACTGCTTCTAGCTCCTCATCAACAACCGAACCGAGAATAACATAAGTTTTTTCAAGCTCGCCAGTCTTTACATTGAAAGCAAATATCAGGGAGGTGCCACCATGATGTGGCCAGCAGATCTTTTGACCTCTAGGATACATTCCTGGATGCCAATCGTTACAACCCCAATCGTTCGCAACTTTATAGACATGATCGTTATAGGTAGCATTTTGCTGCGCCGTTAGTCCGTGATTAATACCTTTTATCCCAAGCCCAGAAACCTTATGCCAACTGTCGTCGTAAAATTTCGTCCCATGACTATATGCGTTGTACTTACCATTATAGGGGAAATCACCGATTTTCCGTGTGATAGTCTTCGTCACTTTCATGGTTGAATCGCTGATGAAAGTCCATTTTCCATTCCCGCCGACGATGATTTCGTCTGTCTTGGTGTTGTAGGTTAATGGAGCGTGTTGGAAGTGCCCCTCCACGACACCCCGTATAGTATACGGCGGGTTTCTGTCGGCAAAAATAACATATACAGGATCGCCATCGCCGGTCCAGCTCGACCAAACTAAGTGTCTCGGGGTGATAGCAGACCCCTGGCTCCAGTAACTTTTATAGCCATCCGTTTTACCGATGAGGTTACTGCCATCTCTATGCTTCCGGCCAAAATTCTTAAGTTTAGTAATCTGTTCCTTTTTAATGTCAATGATTTTCCACTCTTGCTGGTATTTGGTGTGCCAGTCCACCTTGCTAAAAGCAAGGCAGGATTGGGGCATGAATAACAAACCCGCAATAATTACTAGGGACACACCGATGAAATCTTTTATTTTTTTACTCATTTTTTCGCCTCGCATCTATATAGCAATTCGTCGCCGGAATAAAATAATAGCTTGCTGCCAGTTGAAGTTAAAGCATATTCCTCAGCGGGCGGCTCTTCACTTCCCTCGTTTTCTACTTTTTCTTCTTTGCCAATTTTAACCGATTTGGCATAGAGACGAAGCAATCCAAGTTCGGGGCGATATTTAAAAGTGCCCCTAATTACATAATCATCAGAGTCGAGTTTGCTGGCTAGCTGATAGGTATCGTCTTCGGAAAAGAAAAACGTACCAAGATCGTCTTCGCAGATCCATGTACCAACGAGTTGCGACTTCGTAACATTAACTGGGTATTGTGGCACATAGTGATCGTCAATCTCCACTGCACTAACAGTCTCGTCACTATCTTCTGCATTATTACTGTTAATAACGAAAATAGCTAAAAGCAAGCAAATAACCATGAAAATAATGATTACCGTCAGAAAAATATATTTGGTTTTTTTAGCGATGCCGCCCCGAGAAGTACTAGCCAACTGGCCGTTGCTACTTGTGCCCGCATTTATATTCGGGTTCATAGCGTGTCTGCATCCTTTCTATATTAATCTTTTGGTCTTTACTCTAGTATATCATGATACCTTGACCATATTTGGCTTGACTTGCAAAAATGCTCGTGCTATAAAGGATTTATATAACGGTCAAAATAAAAAGGTCAAAAACACAAAGAAAGGTGGTTGGATGATCAGAAAAAAGAAATCGTTGCTTTTTACAGCATCGCTCGCATCTGCCGGTTTGGTCGCCGGCGCATTGTTGGTGGCGGCGCCAAAAACACAAGCAGCCGAGGGCGTACATAACGATACCGCCCTGCAAAGTATAAGCAAGAACGCTGGAATCTCCGTGTCGGAGGTGAAATCTTCGCTCGATACATTAACACTAATTATAGAAATCGGGAACGAAGACGAGCTAAAAAATAATGTCGACATAGTCAAATGCGAAAAAGTAGCAGAGGGTGTATTTATTGCGACTTTTAAAGACTATGAATCAACTTACAGGAATTACCTATACTATAACGACAGTGTAAACGGCGCTACGGCGGAGCTAAATATGCCGTTGGAAATTATGGATACCCCCAGGATTACCCCTGCAGCGCTCTATACCGAAACTGGTGTTCCAGAAATAGACAAGTGTCTGAACATTAACTCAAGCTCATATGTTTATAGTAATTACACAAAGATGCCGGACCAATGTCTTTCTTGGGGAACTGACTCAATGAAGCTTGTTGATTACGCAAAGTCTTTTACTCCAGCTAAGACCGTGAAGGTTGCCGTGATTGATTCTGGTATACGCGCGAGCCATTATGCCTTCAGCTATGCTTCAAACAATGCAAAAGATCGCCTAGATATGACGCTAGCTTACGACTATTATGGCAAGGATAGCAATCCGGACGATAGTGGAAATGAAACGGACGAGGATGGCAACAGAGTAACCCACGGTACTTCAGTAGCTGGCATAATTACAGAGTCTACGCCGTCAAACGTCAAAGTAGTGCCAATTCGCGTCACGGGCGGCATGAAACTCAATGTGGCTTTAGTTTTGCAGGCTATCTCTGCGGTCAAAGGAAAAGTTGACGTCATCAATCTTAGCCTCGGCCTGGCCTCAAAATTTACGCCCAACGATAAGGGCTACGCGGCCTACGACAGTGTCCTGAAAGAAGCCAAAGATGCAGGCTCGATTATCGTGGCAGCCTCTGGGAATGGTGGCAATAATTATGTCAGCTGGCCAGCCTCAAGCGAATATACGATTGCCGTTGGCGCAGTCGACAGTGCAAACAAGATTGCCGACTTTTCGCAGTATGGTGGGCAAATCGATTTCGCTGCTCCCGGCGATGGCCTATTGTTGCCGTCGGGCGATGGGGACGATGGTCTGGCATTCGGCAGCGGAACATCATTCTCTACGCCGTTAGTATCCGCAGCGGTCGCCAATCTTCTTTCCGAGAATCCAACTATGAACTACAGCCAAATCTATAAAGCGTTGAAGTTAAACGCCGAGGATATTGAAACCGCTGGTAAGGACACGAAATCTGGTTGGGGTAGCATAAGCTTCCGCATGAACAAACTCGCCGACCTTAAACTAAATGTGTCGAGTCAAAGTACATGGACAAAGGGTGCGGCCACTATCTCCGCCAGCGCCACGAGTAATGGTTATTCCATAAACAAATACGCAGTTTTGAGTGGAAAATCGACCGATACAGCACCAAGCTCCTGGAAGACGGTAAGCTCGCCAGCAAAAACCGTAAATATTTCCGAATCCGTTGCCGAAAATGGCACCTACACTGTATGGTTTAAAAATGCTAACAACGAGATTTCCGCAAAAACCGTTACGGTCAATGCAATAGATAAAAAAGCGCCATTTATCAGCACCGGCTTTGCGGTAACTGAAATTTCAGAGGAAAGCGCTACGCTATCAATTGGCGTTAAGGATGTTGCAAGTGGCTTAAGCAAGATTGTTTGGCACTATAAGGCCGCCGATGACGAAGAATACACGGATGAAACAGAGATCTATAGCGAAAGCGGTACTGGCGAAACCGCGGTTACGACGAAGACGTTCGCACTAACTGGTCTAACAGATGGCGAGATCTATATGGCCTACGCGACAATATATGATGTAGCCGGAAATAAGAAAGACTCTGCTGTTGCGACATTCACTGCCGAGTTTAACGGTGACCCAGTATTTACAGAGGGCGATAAAGAAGAGCCGGAGCCAACTCCCGCCACTCAAGCAAATCAGCCTGTCAGCGTGAAGACGGCTCAGACGGCCAACCCAAATACGTCCGATATTAACCTGCCCACAATTGTCGGTATGGGTGGCGCATTCCTCGCCGCGACGTTCTTTATCTTTCGTGCGAAGCGCCGTTAAATAAATGGAACATAAAATATCCCCCTTTGCTTAGGGGGATATTTTGCATGTTGCGGCTATCTCAAATAGCGTTCGATATGGGAAGATTTCGCCGCTGCCGTTTATATATACGCCGGCAAAAAAGAACAGTATTGCGTATGCGATCGCTACTCCGGCCATGAAATTACGGCTGCTTCGGTCATCGAACGTATCGATTGCAGAAGTGATAGCGAGAATGAAGAAAGCAATAAAATAGTCTGCGAGACGCGAAGCGAGCGGCACCTTGAAGCCGATGAGCGTAATTGCCATCATTAGCACAATAGATACAAGCATAAAACGCCCATCGTTCTTGCGCCCCTTAACGAGGTGTCCATAAAACATAGCAATGAGCGCGCAAGCTGCAAGCTCAGGCATAATATTGTGCGACGAAGTATACTGTCCATATTGTTCCGCAAAGGCATCAGTATTATAAATCGCGTACTTGCTCAAAAAAGGAATGTGCTCGATGACCTGGAAGCCGACAATGACTGCGACGCCAAGAGCCACAACCATGATGCTAATTTTTGTTAAGAATTTTTTGTCAGTTTCCGATTTTAGCACTACTAGATAATAGAGCGGCAATAACAAGAGCATAACTAGCGACGAGTAATGAAAAAGAGCTGCGCATAGGATAATAGTTGCGGAGATTGCATATCGTCGTTTTGGGATAAAGGAGAATGCGTAAAAACAAATCGCCATCGCAACGCCCTGCCTTACCCCGCCAAGTGCTTGCGGAAAGATGACTAGCATGACAAGAAACATGCAGAGACCGATATGTTTACTTTTGAAGTTTTTGAAGCCGAGATAGAAGAAAAAAATGGTTAAGAAACTTGTTGCGAAAAAGAATACCTGCCAAGGAAGTTGGCCAAAAAGCCAAAGTGCCGGCTCCATGCCGCCAAATTTACTAGAAAATTCAGCGAGGCCACTTTTCGGTGCAGCCATGAGTTTGCTCATATACGAAACATAGTCGACCCCGACACGATAGCGAAATCCGCCGACTAATGTTGGAATTAGGATAGCAGCAATGGTCGGGGTACGCAGCTTGCGTCTCTGTCCAACATGGAATAGCATCGCCGAGACACCAAAACAGAATAAGTAGAAGAATAGGCTTTCAATATCATTCATGCTTCTTACCCTGCGCCCTTTCCATTTTTTTAGCCGAAATAATCCAACGAATACGAATTAGCTGATACTTCAAAGCAACATCTGGTTTTTTGATATTATCGTCCAAATAGTTGCGTAGTGCCGCTAGCATTTCATAGCGATAGTGCAAGTTTGATTTTGTTTTAGCCGAAAGGCCACCTGGGCGGTAGATATACGTATAGAGCGGTTCTTTAATATAGAAAAAGCTGTCGATGTATTTAAAATAGTTTAGATTAAGTATAAGATCTTCACCGTATCCGATTTCTTCATTAAAGAAGATATTTTTATCCTTAATAATTCTGGAAATATAGATTTTATTCCAGGTCGGATAAAGCAACCCGTTTTCGAGAATGGATGAACAGACGTGCTTGGGGAGATTCTTATTTACTAAACCGGCGACTTTTGGCAGAAGCGTGCGGACACCGTCGCCGCCATGGCCACAAATCACAATGCCGGCTTTTTTAGTCTCCATAGCGTCGACCATTGCGGGAATAAAATTGGATTCAAAATCGTCATCCGAGTCGGCAAACATTAGATACTTACCGTGGATGTGCGTGATACCGGTATTCCGTGCAGCAGATGCGCCGGCGTTATCTTGAGTTATAACAATAACGCGCGAATCGCCATCATACTTCGCTAGTGCTTCGGCCGTATTGTCGGTCGAACCGTCATTGACGGCGACTATTTCTAGCGAATCATACTGACCGAGAATCTTGTCAATTACACGATTAATGGTCTTTGCAGCATTATAGACAGGAATGACGACCGAGACTGTTGGCTGATGGCCTTTCATTTTCGTAGCCCCAATTGATATGAAATTTTAGCTAGGCCAGACGGAGCAATAAAAAGGCACAGAAATGCGATTTTCATGAATTCATAATCTATCCATCGCGCGACACCTAATTTATAAGCTTCCTTACGTGCGCGAATCATTTCTTTGGTGTTGCTCCAGCTTTTGCGTCGTTTAATATTGTCGGCGTCGAGGCGATATTTTACGACTGTATCTGGGAGGTTGCGTAATAGTTTTTTTGCTGCGATAAGCCTAACGAATAGTAAATAGTCCTCGGCACGGTTCATTTCCGGATAGCCGCCCACGGATTGAATATCAGCTTTGCGAAACATGACAGTTGGATTATTGATTGGGGAACGACGCCGAGCAAAACGAATGATTTTTTCGGAGCTAGTCGGAACCTCGCGACGCGAAACAACTTGGTCTGGATCATTATTGGCAAATTCATCAAGCTGCCCGCCCAGCACCGAAAGGCTTGGGTCTTTTTCGAATTCTGCAACTTGTTTTTCTATGCGTTCTGGCAAAGAAATGTCGTCGGAGTCCATTTTGGCGATTAGCTCATTCTTGCATTTAGAAATGCCGTAATTGCTCGCCGCGCCGATACCGAGATTCTTTTCAAGTTCGTAGTATTTAACACTCGGGTAGCTTTTTTTGAGCATGTCGATTTTGGCGTATAGTTCCCTGCTCAATTTTCCATCACCTACAATAACTACTTCATCAGGCGGCAAGGTCTGTTCGTAAAGACTGCGCACGGCTATTTCGAAATGTTCGGCATTGTCTTTTTCGTATACACACACTAAGGCCGAGCACGGCGCTGTAGTTTTCTTTTCTTTGCTCGCAGTTTTTTTGACTTTATTCATTATTTACGTTTTTTAGAAGTGGCATAATCCAGTTTAATGAATGCGATAAAGGCCGATATAGCCAACCCCGCTAAGGCTGGTAGGGTGATATATAGAAAACGCTGCGATGTGGTGATGTCTTCTTCGCTATCTCCCTCAGAAATCGTTTTTACCTGGAGTCCGTCCGTTTCGTAGATGTTTACGATGGCTCGATTAAAATAGTCTGTTACGCTATCGACTAGTTTGTGAGGATCTGTATCATTTGAGCCACACGTGGCGGTGATTTTAATAACGTTCCCATTTTTTGTCGCTTTATAGCTACACGAATCGTCAACGCCAGCGTTTTTCATTGCATCATCGCCAACGGTTTTCTTGCTGTTCACGATGGACACGAGATCTTCTGGCATCATTGTGTCGAGCATATTGACGACTAGTACCTCGTTGGTGGCGCTGTAGCTCTGTTTTTGCGTGCCATTGTAATAAATGCCTATGAATAAACCAATAAAAGTAAGGATAATTGCAAGCGGAAGAATGGCTTTCCATTGCCTAAAAAAATTACGTATAGTAAAGCTGTTCATGCTCATATTATACAATATATCAGCCCCCGAGGCGAGAGATAAGTTTACTGAATGGCATGATCATACCGTGGCGGTATAGAAAGAAAAATAATTTGATTTTAGCGCCGCGTTTCGCGTAGTATGAGTTTTTGTGCCACTCTGGAAAATGAATGCGCATAAATTTTCGCGATTGTTCATAAAAGCGCTTATCCCTCGTCGGCAACATGTAGCGCATCGATGCGGCCAAAACGAGATTCGCCACGAAGAGACGCTCAATTTCGTTACGATATTTGTCTAGTAGTTGGGCTTTTTTATCATATATTCCATAGACGTAGCCAAGGGCCGTAAATATGTGATATTCGTATTCTGGTTTAGCCATAGACGTAATGGAGTCGTCCTGAGGTAAGTAGTAGTAGTATTTACCTTCAACGAAAGCTATTTTCTCAGTATACGCAGCTAGTTCTGCTACGAAGGCTAGGTCCTCGGCAATCCAGACGCCCTCTAGAAATTTGACATCATGCTTTTTTATGAGGTCCAGTTTAATTATTTTAGCATTAGGCGAAGCTGGTCTACATAATAGCTTCCGTACTGGGTTTTTGCCGTGATAATCGGATTTTTCATTGTCCGATGGGAGCAGTGCGCCATGCGTATTTCTTTTCTCTTCCCCGCAAACGACGATATCGGAATCCATCTCTGCTGCTTTTTTCATAAGTATTTCGCAAATTTTCAGGTGACAATAGTCGTCACTGTCGACAAACATGATATAGTCGCCAGTTGCCTTCTTGATGCCATAGTTGCGCGCGTACGAGACTCCCTGCTCTTTGCAGTTGTATAAATGAATATTCGGGTTGCTCCCTATAAGCTCTTTAACAATCTTGACTGTGCCATCCACGCTATTATTGTTGACGACAATTATCTCCACGTTGGGATATGTTTGGTTGATAAGCGAATCGAGGCATTTTTTAATAGTCTTTTCGCGATTGTAGACTGGAACGACGATGGATACTTTTTTCATATTATTTCTCAAATTTGGATTTCTTTGGGAATTGTTTTTCGAGAGCCTCGATTACAATCTTGCGACATCCATCAAAGTCTTCGGCGGCACAAGTATCATTAAGGCATACTTCTTTGACGGACGCATTGCTAATGATGTGTTCTATGTTTTTTATGGATTGACTGTTGATTTCTAGGTATTTTTCACGCTTACGAGAATAGTAGGGGCGCGTCATGCCGAGCGAGGCCTGGGTCAGCTCGATGATGTCAGGCGTAATAATATCCTTATTGCGGAATTTTGACCTAGAGGAAAAATCCAGAGTATCTCGATGAGTTACCCATAGTTGTTCTAATACTTCTCGATCATAAACACGCGAAAAATGGTGCGGCTGATATCCAAGATACTTTTTGAACGCAATGGCCTTGAGGTTATTGTAAAGAACGATTGGGTCGCGCAAAGTTAGATTCTTGAAACGGCGTTTTTTGTAATTACGATTGACCACCTCAATAGTGTTTATAAGCATATCACGATAGACCGGATCAAGTGTGCCAGTTGAAGTCATAGCACTCTCGACAAAGTTATATTTAATTCGGCCGTTTTTTGTGAAATAGTCATCGAGCGTAGCTGGCTGCAGCAAAAAGAAATCGTCATTAAAGTAGATAAAGCGCTTGCCAATTCCTTGAATGCGATGAAAATTCAATTCGATAGCTACGGAATTATAGGTTGGTAAATACTCCTTTGGCATAAAATCACTATGCTTAACGATGCGAATTTGAGGATGATTGACGTTCAGCCATTCGGGAACGTGACCGTAAGTCACGAAGTAGATATTCTTCGCGAATGGAGCGTTTTTCTCGATACTGCGAAACCAATACTTGAGAATGCCCCAGTCGCGGAAGCGTTGATCGCCAACGGCGTCTAGCGACATATTTTCCGTCTCGTATTTCTTGCGCTCTTTGAGCCACGCCTTGTCGTTCCCGTCCACCCACGTTACGACAATATCTATCTTGTCTTGCATATGATGTTATTATACCATCGCTAGTTGCCGAAATCTGGGTCGAGAGTAATGGCGAAATCATAATCCGGTATATCTTTCATCAGTGACTCGCGGACGGCGCAACGATATGCATCGCTATCCTCGACATCGGCAGAAACGACTAGGCCGAAGCTAATTTTTTTATTTGCTTCGTCGATATGGAAACCATGCATCTGTCCGACATATTCGAACTTAGATATACCCTTCTCAATCTCGCGTCGCAATTTGGCCGCTTTCTCGCTACCGTCGACAGCATAGATGCCTACGGAGCTTATAATGACACCGCATTTGCGATAGATGAGATGGCGAATAGCACGAGACGCGTCGTCAATTTGGGAGGCGGTCATCTTTTCTGGAAACTCAACATTGATCGAAGCAAATAGTCTATTCGGGCCGTAGTCGTGGATTGCTAAATCATATACGCCTTTTACTCCATCTACTTTTTCAATTTCAGTACGGATTTTTCGTGAAAGGCGCGGGTCGGCACGTTCGCCAATAATGACACTAAATGTTCCGCGAAGCATGCGATAGCCACTGTAGGTGATAAAAACGGAAATGACAGCCGCAAGATAGGCTTCGACACTAAAGCCCGTGCAGATAAATACGATTGCAGCAATCAGCGTAGTGAGCGAAATCATTGCATCAAACAGTGCGTCCTTGCCCGAACCGGCAAGCGAATCGGAATCAACTTTGCGACCAACCCTATAGACATATAGGCCGAGAACAACTTTAACTACAACCGCAACGGCCACGACAAAAATGGTTAGCGTCGAGTAATTTGGCACTTCTGGTGAAATTATTTTTCTAACGGACTCAATTAATGCGGTGAAGCCGATATAAATAATAATGATTGCGACCATGACCGCGCTGAGATACTCAGAGCGGCCATGCCCCATCGGATGCTCGCGATCTGGGGACAGGCGCGCCACGTGGGTCCCGGCAATGGTGACTATTGATGAAACCATGTCGCTAAAATTATTAATGGCATCTAGTAAAATGGCGATTGAGTTAGCGAGTACGCCAACAATGGCTTTGAATATAGCGAGTGCCAGATTAGTCAAAATACCGATAATGCTGGTCGAAATAATGATGCGGTGACGTTTTTCTTCCATATCTTTATCGCCTCAATGTAGTGACCGTATCTTTTCTAGGCGCCTACAGTATTCTTCTACCATTTCCGGCGGTAACACTTTGCTACGCAAAATGTTCAAAACAGACTCAAAGAACCATACTTCGCGTTCGCGCCTGGCGGCAAAATAGGTCCAAATGCTTTCGCCGAGCTCATCATAACAATACGCCAATTCGCCCATATTATGTATTTTATCGCAGGCACAAATAATGAGCGGACGAATGTCGTTAGTATTCTGGATATTGTTTAGATAAACATATTTTCGCGCACGCCATGCGTCTTGAGTTTGCGCGGGAATATTTGGTTCCGAAACGGTTTCAACTATATTCAGAATGTCGTAACCAAAATCGTTGGCAAGGTCCTCACTGCCATATATGCGGTTCGGCACATCCTCTAGGATATCGTGCAGAATTCCGCCGATAAAAATATCTTCACTGTCGGCGTATTTTTGCGTGAGTATGGCGACCGCGAAAGGGTGCGCGATATATGGGATCGTGGAACCGCGTCGGAATTGGCCCTCATGCAGCTTGGTTGCCACCTTAATAGCCTTATTAATACGCTCAGAGTATACCATTAGCATTATTATATAATAAATAGTCTTCTGATGCCACGTAACAGAGAGCAAGAAACGCTTTTTATGGTATAATAAAAGTAATGAAAATATCGTTTGTGGTGCCAATTTATAACGAGGAAAAAGGATTTCGTGATTTTTACACAAAGATGCTTTTGCCCGAATTAGAGAAAGTCAAATACGACTACGAATTGATTTTGGTGGACGACGGTAGTAGCGACGGCAGCCTAAAGATTATTCAAGATTTAGCCGAGAAAGACAAGCGCATTAAAGTTCTGCGCTTCTCAAGGAATTTTGGCAAGGAAATTGCACTAACGGCGGGAATCCGCGAAGCGATAGGTAACGCCGTTCTGACAATGGATGCGGACGGACAGCAGCCGCCGAAGCTTATCCATGAGTTTATTCAAAAATGGGAAGAAGGTGGCGAAATCGTAATTGGTAGACGTGGCAAATTTGAAAAACATGGCTTTATTGCGAAGCTAGGATCGAAATGCTTCTACAAAATACTGCGCATGATGGGCGTAAAAGATACCGTACCGGGGAGTACGGATTTTCGGATAATCGATCGGTGCGTCGTCGATGAATACAATAAGCTTACCGAGCATGGTCGCATTACGCGCGGATTGATGGATTGGATGGGCTTTAAGAAAGTTTATATCGATTATACTTACGGGAACCGTTTGGCGGGGCGACCGAGTTATAATTTTCGAAAATTATTCCAATTAGCAATTAATAGTTTCGTGAGTCTAAGTTCCACTCCGTTGGTTCTGTTTGGATGGATTGGCGCATTCATTACGGTTGCATCTCTTATACTAGGCATATTCGTAATCATTGAAGAGTTTATCATGGCCGACCCATTGCAGCTCAGGTGGACTGGAACGACTTGCTTGAGCATTTTCATCACATTCTTGATTGGCTTAGTGCTAATTTCGCAATCAATTACCGCACTATATATCTCACACATACACGCAGAGGCGCAAGGTCGCCCACTATATATAGTCGATCATAAAAATTCGAGAAATTTGAATGAAGGAAAAACTAAAAAATCTTAAACAACATCCACTTGTACGGAAGCATAACGAAAAAATAAAATTCGTATTGGTAGGCGGTTTTAATACAGTTCTCGATTTTTGTATTTTCGGGCTACTGGCGAACATCTTTAATATACCAGCACTTATCGCCAACGTCATTTCAACAACAATTTGTATTTCGATAAGTTTCTTATTAAATTACAAGTACGTTTGGAAATCGAAGAAAAGCAAACGCGAGACGGCGCCTGGATTTCTTGCCGTATCACTGTTTAGCGCTTGGGTTGTGCAAAATGTTGCAATTAACTCAGTAATTTTCTTGTTTGGTGGCAGTGATGTAATGAAATTAGTTGGAAAAGCCTTTGGGTCAATTTGTGGAATGATTTCAAATTATTTTGGATATAAGATAATTTTCCGCGGAAAAGATGCCAAGCCTACTTCGCGCCAACATGATGAAGAACCGAAGCGACAGTTCTAAAGAAGATTTGTGCGTCAAGGGCGAAAGACCAGTTTTGAACGTAGTAGACATCTAGAGCGCGACGCTCGTTGAAGGAAATATTGCGGCGGCCAGAGACCTGTGCGAGACCAGTGAGGCCAGACTTTACGGTGAGCAATAAGCCGCGATCGCCATAATCCTTTAGCTCGACTGGCTGCAGAGCGCGTGGGCCAATCAGTGAAATATCACCTTTGAGCACGTTGAGGAATTGCGGAATTTCGTCGAGTGAAGTCTTACGTAGCCAGCTACCGAATTTAGTATACCGGGGATCATTTTTGACATAGTCACCCTGTTTTCGATAGATTTCTGACAGCTCGGGCTTGCCCATTTTCTCGAAAGCCTCCTCTGCCGTCATGCCAGAGTACTCCGGTTTAATGCTACGGAATTTGAGCAATGGAAATTCGCGATTATAACGCGTGAGGCGAGTGTCTTTATAAATAGCAGGCGCTTTGGGGTCAATTATTTTTTGAATAATGAAGATGATAAGCATAGGGATGGCGGCCAATATCGTCAAAATCAGACCAAGGATGATATCTGCGATGCGTTTGTAAATTTTGGCGGTACCGCTGAGTGGAGTAGCACGAACAAGGATGATAGGAACAGCAGCGACGAATTCAACTTTGCCACTTTGGACGATAATGGAATCTTCTGGTGGCGAATAGTAATAAAGAGCGTGATGGTCAACCGCGGCTTTATTTGTGGCCTCAATGTCTTTGGAGCCGGTATGAATTACGGCATGCGGACGCAGACGCGAGAAGGCAGTTTTGAGATCGCTATATTGACGCTTGCGCCATTCGTCCGGGACATACTTATCGCTCGCCACAACGCCAACGACCTTGAAACCGCTATCTGGCGAAATGCCACGGAGTAGCTGAGTAGTATTATTACTATCTCCAACGATGAGCGTGCGAATTAGACCGACATTACGACGCAAAAAGAACTGTCGAACGGCGCGAATAATTGTACGCATAGCAACAAGAACGATAAAGCAAAAAACAATGGTATATGCGGCAATGGCGCGGTTTGGGAATAGCGGCTCACGAGAAATATTAGGATTGCCTACCGCAAAGAAATCATAGGTCGCAATAATCGCCATCACGCCAATGATGGAGGCAAGAAAAAGCCGCCAGTACTCTACGCTGCGGTGCGATAAGACATGGCGTGAATAGAGACCAAGGCTAGTAAGCGTGATTAGCCAGATTGGCAACAGTAGCGCCTGAGATGCGACAAAATCGCCCATACCGGTAGTGAAATAGAACTCGCGCGGATCGATATGCGTGCGAAAGTAGTAAGCGAACGCAAAAGAAAAAACAATTGCAGCTACGTCGCCAACGATTAAGAATGCACGATAAGCAAAACCGGGTTCTTTTCTCATTTCGATTATTATATCATCGCTAGAGGTCTAGGTCGAGCAAGTTTGCGGCGGCCTTGAGGGTAATTTTGTCGTCTTCTAGACTACGACGTTTTTCGGCGGACAAGGTGGGTGCAGTTCCGTCTTCGCCCAGACTAGCATTGAGCATCGCGTCGATTTCGGCAATTTTCTGACGAAAAAGCCCTTTTGTCTCTTTGTAGTCCTTGATTGGGATTACTCTAAGCGAGCGGGCTTCATTTGGATTCTTCTTAAGAAAGCCGGCAGCGACGCAGTTATTAACATGCTCTGCAACTGCTGAAACGGAGTTGAGCTTCATGGCGCGCATGATTTCGCGATAGGACGGAGAGTAATCATGCTCTTCGGTAAACTGATCAATATACTTGAGAAGGGCGGTCTGTTTCTTGGTGGGTTGCTTCATATTACTATTCTAGCACGACGGTTTTCCACATGTTTTTCCACATGCTTAGTATGTACCGACAAAAAATATGCTGCAACCCCGAAAGGTTACAGCATATTGCCTTCAAAAACTAATTATTTTTTGCGGGAAACAGTCAAGAAGCCATTGCGTGGGTTTTCGTTAACTTCGCGATCCTCAGGAAGATCACATGGAGTACCCTTGTCATTCTTCTCGGTCTTAGCGAAGAAATAAATAGTCTGCTGCTTGCCGCCCTTGAGGGTAACTTCGGTCTTATGAAGATAGTAAGTGACGCCCTTTGAGTTAGTATGCTTGTAAGCCATTGTAAGCTTTCCTCCGTTAGTTGATACTCTTATCTTATGGTCACTGTAAAGTGATGTCAAGGGGTTTACGGTGGTTTTTACAGTTTTTATGCTTATTTACCGTGGTTCAAGAGGAAAAGTGCTATAGTCGTGACGAGCCAACAGATGATACGAATAACGATCCACAGAGCGATAATAATGGCGGCAGCAATAGTAATGCCGGATGCACAAGGATACCAGATTGGCGACGAATAATCGAAACGATAGCTTTCCGTAAGCGGTAATATTGCCTCTAGGTCCGTAATGAGCGATTCCGAGGATGGATATTTGGCAAGCTCGGTAGTATAACAACTCAAATAACGGCTGTCGTAATAGGGCCAACCATAGATACGCGCTTTGCCGTCGCAGATTTTTGCGACTTTGGCATAGATGTTACCATTTGGGTTTTGGCTGGTTGTACCCTGCTTTTCGATTTCCGCTTGCTGTTTAGCTATGGCTTCCTTGGCATCGTGGATATAGAGATGCTCAAGATAGAACGGCCCAGTGCCAAATATGATATGCTGCTGGCCATTATCCTCTAAGATATTGAAGATGATGTGTTTGAGCGTGAAATTACGGAGTTCATTCAAAGATGAAAGGATCTTATCTTTTTCTTCTCGTTCATCCGCGGTCAAAACAGCCTCGCGCAACTCGGTCATTTTAATATGGTCGAAACGTAGGAGCGTAGCGCTCAAAAAAACCAACAAAATTAAGACCAGAAAAAGTTTCCAGGTGTTGATGTGGAAGATTTTAAGCAAAGTCTTCTTAGACTTCTTCTTTTTTGACACTCCACCCATGACTGATTAAATTATAGCACGATTCAATAAGATGACGAACCTAAGCACGACGACGCGAGGCGCGCAAGACAATTGCGGCGACTAGCCCAGAAAATATGCCTAAACCAGCGATAGTGACTGGTCCGAAAGTGCCATTAGTATTCGGGTTGTCCGGTTCAGGCTGGAGGTCCGACGAGGGTTCCGGTTGAGGCTCTGGCTGAGGTTGAATCTTAGTGTACTCGAAAATAATATCGCGTGGCGCCTCCGTAAAGAGATATTGCTTGGCCGGCGTCGCGCTAACGAGATTGTAGCCATCTATCGCGACAACCTCGACGGTATATGCATCGCCGACGAGACCGATTAGCTCGAGATCATCCTTTAATGAGTTTGTAGTATCCTTGAGATAATAATGGACAACCGCCCTGCCCTGGATTTGAACGCTAATTGAAGCGCTAGCACTGGCGGCTCGAGTCTTTTCGGAGGAACCAAGCGTAATAGTAGTGTCAACGCGGTTAGCTACAGTACGGTCACTAGCAACAATATCTTTAAAGACGACTTTGACTGCCTTACTAATACTGATACTCTTTGGCATGGAGCCGATTTCGACACTTTGCGTCCAGGTAATCGTGTTGGCTTCTGCGTCGTAGACGCCGCCATCAAGATTGGAATCGTCCAAATCAATTGGATACGGGAGCTTATTGATAATCGTGATGACCGAGTCACCGAGGAACTCATCTACTGTGGCGGAATACTTAATAGTGTATTCGCTAATCGAGACTGTATTCGTGAGCGTATCGTCGCCGTCGATAATTGAAACTGAACTAGAAAGGTTGGGATCATTCTTCTGGTAACGGTATGTAACCTCCACGTCGTCACTTACGGTGCCATTAGCCTGCCCGTCGATTATCTCGTAAGTATAAGAGGGGTCCTCAATTGGCAGTGCTGTGTACTGCGCTCCATATTCATAGTCTACGACTACATCATCAGCAAAAGGCGAACCGTCGATTTTGACGTGATGGGTAGTAACATTGAAGTGCCGTTTAGCGCAGACAAAGGTGACTGTCGTGTCGGTCGTGATTGTGCCAGATGTGGTGTCGTTGGTGGTGCAAATATATCCTTTTGCCACTTCCATATCGACATTCGTCTCGTAGTGGTCGCCATACTGGTAGCCAGTGTGCTTATCGGCAATAATCGGCGTACTGGCCTGATCGAGATGGCGAACTGTGAGCGTCAGCCCCTTGCGCGTGTAGGTATAGATTACGGTGAGATTCTGAGTAACCGAAGTGCAACTGTCGCCGCTTTGCGTGTAATTATATCCTGCAAGGAGATTAGCTTTTGGAGTGGCTGGACAGCTTGCACCGTATTCAACGGTATAGGTATCGGTGATATTTTCCGCATCTTCGATAATGTGGTTTACCGTCACAGTGAAGGTCTTGATTGTATAGGTGTAAGTCACCGTAAGATTACCATGCACTTCCCCGGATTCTGGGTTGTCAACGGTATAGTTGTAGGCGTCGATAAGGCTAGCAGCCGGCGTTGTGTTATAGGTCTCGCCATAATCGATGGTTTGAGTTACGGCGGCCGCTAGCGAATTGCCGTTTGTGTCCAGATGGAGAGTAGTAATGGTGGCTTTTTTCTTGGCATACACGAAAGTGACCGTAACATCTCCTTCAATAGTGCCCGTAGCAGAACCGATTGTATTAACTACTTCATAATCGTTGCTCTTAGTGGACGGATGCGCAGTATAGGAGTCGAGATATTGATATGTGTCAGTAGTAGTATCGTCATACTGCGTTCCGTCAGAGTATTGATGTTGAGTAGTAAGGGTAAAACTCTTTTTAGTATAAGTGAAGTTTATCGTGAGGTTGCCCGTAACGGGGCCAGTCGTGGGGCGGTCGACCGTGTAATTGTAGTGAGGTGTAAGGGTTGGGCTTGGCGAAACGGTATATTCGTCATCGAGATGATAGGTTAACGTTTCCGATGATGCTAGAGTATTGCCGGATTCGTCAAGGTGGTTAACAGTAACCGTCACTTCTCGCTTAGTATAGGTATAAACTACTTCTATATCATTGTCCGGCATGTTTCCTGAGGCTTGTCCGCTAGTGACGGCACCCACATAAGATTCGTCTTTCGTCGATGGACTCGTAGAATAGGGTTCGTCGTAACATTTTTCAAAAGTCTTCGTATCGTCGTATTCGTTACCGTTGGCAAAAATATGTCTAACGGTAAGGGTGTGGCAGTTGATTTCGTAGAGAGCATAAAGCATGTTCGGCAAATCGGCGCGTTGATCGGACGCCCATTGCGTATTCGGCTTTAAAGTAATGCCCGATCCGTCTGCTTTAGTGTTCCAGCCAACAAAACTGTGCCCAACTTTCGAGTATCCGAGCTGTTCGGCGGTTTTGGTCGTGAAGGCTTCGTTCTGCTCTAGCACGAATGAATGCTCTTCGCCGACGCCCGTACCAGGGTTATAAGTAATAGAGGTCTTATCAACTTCCTTGCCCCATTCGGCCGTGATTGTTATCGTATCGCCGCCGTCTGGAATATCTGATAGAAGAATCATAACGACGTTGCCCGGATAATAGATTCGACCACTGACGTTCCAACCGACGAAATATTTCCCGGCTGGGGGCTCAATCGGTGCTGGCAAAATTGCCGTAGTCGAAGTATCGACATATGATTCATCGTCAACGATGTCGAGCGTGCCGCCATTCGGATTGTATTCAACGTAGATCGTGTCAAACGGAACCCAGCTAGCGACCAACTGCGTGTCTTCGATAATAATATTGTCGAAGCTGAAGAAAGTACCGTCAGTTTTGCGCCAGCCAACGAAAGTATAACCAGTGCGAGTTGGATCCTCGACGGCTCGTCCCGGATTGCCATAAAGTACGGACTGGGACTCGATTGGCGAGCCGCCGTTAGAATTGAACGAGAGCGTGACATAGTTGGTGTTCTCCCATTTTGCATAGAGCATTAGGTCGCTCATTGGCATCACTTCGGTGGCGGGGTTAAAATTAGTACCGTCGAGGCATTCTGGGGTTGAATACCAGCCTTGGAAAGTAAATGCGCTACTCATGCCGCTCGGGCGTTCAGGAACATAATCATACTCAAGCAAACTAGCGCCGTGACGGATGTTTTGATGCGAGTCGCCAGGGGTGTTATAGTTGTAAAATTCAAGCTTATAGGTGTTGCGTTTGTAATAGAAGTTGAAAACACCGTTGGACGAACCGGAGTATCCCGATGGAGTGTTGCTTAGCAGTTCATAACCGGTGACCTGGCGACCACTGAAGTTGCCAGAGCCAGTCGTGTTTGCTGTGAAGGAATAATCTTCAGAACGTTCGTAACCACTTCCGTCGGCTTTCTCGAACCAGTAGTTAACTTCGACGTTGGTCGTAGAAAGTGCGCCAATAAGGTAGAAGGTGGCGCCGCCGCTACCATTGCTGAGCAACAAATCCGCCGTCATAGTAATCGGCTTTGAAACACGAGTAGCATTGTCTGGATTATTATTAACCGCTCGCCAACCGTAAACCTTGAGGTTAGCAAAAGTATTACCGGTATATGCCAGGCTGATTTGACCAGCGCCGGGATATCGATCGCTAATTAATTCACCCATACGAGCCGTAAAACTATAGCCTTGCGTGAGGTCGTGCGTCGACCCGTTGACATAGGTAGCAGTCATCATGCCATTAGATCTGTGGCTAGTATTCTGGCAAGAGGTCGTCTGGTTATTTGAGTTATTGTAATAGTTGAAACAATAGCGAGTACGGCCACCTTGAGTGGTGGTGGTCTCTACGACGAACGATACCGTATACACTTTGAGTTTGAGGTAAACATTCACAATCGCGGAGCCATCGCCGTGGAGAACTACGCCTGTTTCGGCATGGTCAAGCTCGTAATATTCGAGACCAGTTTGACTCAAGATGTTGTTAATCCGGTTCTGCGGAACAGTAATGGTCGAGCCGCTAGTGCCTGTACCGTCGTAGTAGGCGGCGTACTCATAGTTCCCTTCAACATAATGCCCTTCGCCGTCGAGCGCCTCCTTCCAGAAGACGACGCGATACTGAGTGTCGCTATCCGCTTGCCAGATAGCATAGAGGTCAATGCTTGTAACGAGTGGCGTACTGAAGTCGAACATGTTGTTGCCTGCTGGGTCGGTCGCCCAACCAGTAAAAGTATAGCCGTTGCGTGTCGGATTTGGCGGGGCAGTAGCGGCGTGATTATAGAAGGCATAAGTCGACGGAACGAATGATGCGGCAGTATATGAATCAGCATCTTGGTCGTTCATATGGAAATGAATCCATTGCACGGTTCGAACGATAGGATAAAGCTTAATGTTGTGGTCGGCAATAGTAATGTCGCCCTGAATAGAGTTAGCAACGGGGATTTCGTTCGGAATACTGCATTGTTGGCCGCAGGTGTCGATATCGTAGTTTGCCATAATACCACTATCCGTAGTCCATGCGTCAACGAAATAGCCAGCACTGACCTCGTAACGATATTCGTTCGTATCGACAATGTCACCAGACGTGCCGGTCTTAGTAGCCAAAACATTGCCTTGCGGATTATAGAAAATGATTGAGAAGATTTCGTCGGCAAAGCGAGCATGCAATTTAATAGTCTTATCGCTCTGGATTGAATCTGGAATATCGACGGCGAGATTGAGACCATTGAAGACCCTGTCGTTTTCTGTATACCAGCCCATAAAGATGTAGTCTGTCTTATTCGGGGCGGCCGGAGCATTCAAAATGTCGCCATTACGGACAATTTGGCTAGCCACAAGCGCGTCGTCGACGTAGAACTCGTAGGTATACCGCGCATAGCGCTGCTGGTCAGTTTCGCGGGTAGGAATAATTGCATAAATCGAAAAGCTATCGGCATAGAAGCTTAGCTCGCCAGTATTAGTTGCGGCAATGTTACCGATATATTTGGCGCGACGATCGTCGCCGATGTGGACGAGGGCATAACGTTCAGAATTGAGCTGATAGTCTTTTGGATTAATCGTAACTTTGACGCGGGAATTAGGCTGCACTTCGTTGCCGTCTCGGTCCGTGAAGGTAATGTTATAGGCATAAACCTGCTGAATGCCTTGCCCGGCAGCGCGAAGTGCAAGTTTTATAATTTCTGCGTCGTCGGTTTTCTCAACTGCCATTTTGACATCGTTCGCGAAAGCTCCACTATTGGCCGCTACGCTGATGTTACTATCGGCCGCATCTTCATCCCAGTTGGATGTTGAATAGTAGTCCTGGTTTAGAAAAAAGTTAACCAAAAAACCAGCAACCACAAAAACCGTTGTTGCTAAAAACAGCTTAAATAGACGTTTATTAGTGCGTCTAACACACCTCCTCATATTCATCCAGATATACCTTTTGGTTTAAAGATTTGTAAATATCTGTTTTATTCCAAAAAGTAACAAGAACACACTACACATTTGTAGTTTAGCATAAGCGTGCGCAAAATGCAAAATAGTTGCAAAATGTTATACTGTAATTATGAATGTTTATTTCTCGGGGATTAGTGGGACTGGCATTGGTCCGTTGGCCGAGTTGGCACAAGATGCTGGCTATGTAGTTTTTGGGTCAGATTTAAAACCTGGCGCAATTAGCGAGGCGTTGGAAGAACGAAAGGTTAACGTTAGCTATGGCAAACAAAGCGGGGATTTTCTGCTCAAGACGATTGAAGAAAACGGAGTTGATTGGTTCGTATATACGTCAGCGCTTCCAGATGACCACCCCGAGTTGCAATTGGCCCGTGAAAGAGGTATTAAATGCACGAAACGCGATGAGTTTTTGGCTAACTTAGTAGAACAAAAAGGCCTAAAGATGGTCGCAATAGCTGGAACACATGGCAAAACTACCACAACTGCCATGATTATTTGGGCAATGAAACAGTTGGGCTTACCGGCTAGTTACTTAGTTGGCACCACTTTAAGCTGGAGCGACAGTGGTAAATTTGATCCCGAATCGAAATATTTTATATACGAGGCTGACGAATATGATCGCAATTTTCTGGCATATCATCCGTATATAGCGGCGATTACTTGCATTGACTACGACCATCCAGATGTCTATCCAACCGTCGACGATTATCGTGATGCGTTTGATGAGTTCATGTCCCAGAGTGATATCGTTGTAAAAAACACAGCAGTGAACAGCGGGATTATCCTGGTCGGCGGTTTGCGGCGCCAAGATGCAAGCATTGCGCTCGAAGTGATTGAAAAGATTGCGCCAGAGTTGGACTTTCAAAAGATAATCGATGTGCTTAATGATTTTCCGGGCGCAGGGCGACGCTTCGAGAGGATTACGCATGGCGTTTTTACGGATTATGCGCACCACCCGAATGAGATTGCGTCAACCGTAAAGATGGCAAACGAACTGAAGAGACGCGATAATTATGCTGGCTTGGCCGTAATCTACCAACCGCATCAGAATACGCGCCAATACGAAGTGCGCGAAGGTTATAAAAATGCTTTCGTTGGAGCCGACAAAATATTTTGGTTACCGACTTACCTTACGCGCGAGAACCCAGATTTATCGATTTTAAGCCCAGAAGAGCTTATCGAAGAAACTGTCACAAAAGACCGAACCGAAATTGCAGATTTAGACGAAAGTTTGGCCGAGAAAATACACCAATTGCATAATCAGAATTGGCTAATTGTATTAATGACAGCTGGGCCAGCGGATGATTGGCTACGCAAACAGTTCGCCTCAGATTAATCGTCGTCTGGCGTAATCATTAGGCTATCGTCGGATAACGGATCAGGGCCAAAATCATTTTGTGAGGATTCGATACGCTCGGTGACGCGATCTAGTTCCTCGAGATACTCAGAAAGCGAGTCGTCGGTAATATCGCCTTCATCGGAATATTTTTCTTGATAATCGTCGTCGGCCTGACGAACTTCATCTTCGGAAATATATCCAGGGCGAGAACGGTCAATATAAATATCTCCTTTACTGTAGAAATACAAACTAATTGAAGTGGTAATAAGCGCAATGGCAATGGCGCCTACGCCGAGGAGTACTAAATTACGCCCGCCACGGATTGGTTTTTTATCTTTATTTTCCTCAGCGTTCATTTGTTATCCTTCTTGGTGTTATCGCGCAGACTCTGTACCGTTTGGCGGTGTCCCGAAATAATATCATTCATGCGTTGGATGCTCTTAGATATGTCTTCCCTTTTGGTGCGTGTTTTTTTGAGCTGTTTATAGAACTTCTTCGGCTCATTCTTGCAATCCATCGCGATGAGGTTTTTGAGCTCTTGCGAGTAACCAATAAAATCATTGCGAAAACGCTCGCGCTCGCTCTTGAATGTGGCTTGCTGGTTAGCAATGTCTTGATTAGCAATGCCATTGCGCATCAGACGGAGACTCAGATTTGACATCAAACCAGAATAGATTGATTCGTACTGGGTGCCGAGATAGACGCGGCTTCTAGCGCCAGCGCTTTCGATACGACGCAAACGCTCTTTAATGATGGAGCAGTTTTGAGAAATAGCACCGATGCGTTTCTCGTCAAGCTCCGCCGCGCTGACGGTCGGGGCTGAAAAAGCTACAATTACTGCGGCAAGTAAAAGACTGAAGTTTAACCTTCTCTGCATATCTATTATTGTAGCACGAGATTATTCTTCTGGTTCGACTATGGCAAGATGACAATCGGAGATTTGGTAATCGTCAACTACTGATGGCGAGCTCATCATGAGATCTACGCCAGAACCGTTCTTTGGGAAAGCTACAATATCGCGGATATTCTCAGTATTTTCGAGAATCATGAAAATGCGATCAATGCCAAAAGCACAACCCGCATGAGGCGGTGCGCCGAATTTAAAGGCAGTGAGCATGCCGCCAAAGCGTTGCTCGACATACTTTTCGTCGTAGCCGAGGATGCCGAAGACCTTGTACATGATTTCTGGATTATGATTGCGGACGGCGCCAGAGCAAATCTCATAGCCGTTAGCGACCATGTCGTATTGATCGGCGACGATAGCAAGCTTCTCTTCTGTTGTCTTGGCAGCTTCGAGTGCTTCGAGGCCACCTTTCGGCATGGAAAATGGGTTATGGCCGAAATCTAACTTCTCTGCCCCATCGTCCCATTCATAGAACGGGAAATCAACAACCCAGCACAGAGCGACCTCGTCGGGGTTTTTGAGTTCAAAATGATCAGCAAAAGAAATACGGAGTTGACCTAGTACCTTATTGACCTTTTCGCGCTTGTCGGCACCGAAGAAAACAGCATCGCCAGCTTTGGCGCCAGTCTTTTTGGTGATAGCGTCTAATTCTTTTTCGCTCATAAACTTAGCGATTGGGGACTTAATACCATCTGGCGTGTAAGTTAGATAAGCAAGGCCACCAGCACCAAGCTTGCGAGCCTGTTCGGTGAAATTGTCGATTTGCGAACGGCTGAGGTCGGCGCCATTCTTGACGCAAATGGCCTTGACGCATTCGGCTTTGGCAAAGACGGCAAATTTTGTATTCTTGAAATCTTCGGTTAAATCGATCAATTCCATGCCATAGCGAAGGTCTGGCTTATCGATGCCGTATTTTTCCATCGCCTCGACGTATGGGATGCGTGGGATATTATTCGGGTCGGTTAGAAGTTTCTTGCCGCCGAACTCGGTCATAAGTTTAACAATGAGAGGCTCGACGGTTTTGCGGACTTCTTCGCCGTCATCAACGAAAGACATCTCGAGATCAAGCTGATAGAAATCGCCATACAAACGATCAGCGCGCGGATCTTCGTCGCGGAAGCAAGTAGCAATTTGATAATAGCGCGACACGCCACCGACCATCAGGAGCTGCTTAAATTGCTGCGGTGCCTGCGGAAGAGCATAAAATTGGCCTGGATGAAGGCGGGATGGAACGAGAAAATCGCGAGCGCCTTCTGGGCTAGAGTTGGCGAGAATTGGGGTGGTCACTTCGACGAAATCGTTTTCTTCCATATAATCGCGCATAAATTTGTAATATTTTGCGCGGCGTGCGAGACGTTTCTGCATACTAGGACGGCGAAGATCGAGATAACGATACTTGAGGCGGAGGTCTTCACCAGTTTCGACGCCTTCATCGTGCGTATTGACCGGAAGCGGCTCGGAACGATTGAGAAGTTCAAGATTGTCGACAACAACTTCAATATCGCCAGTTGGGATGTTGGGATTCTCGAGCCCCTCACCACGCTGACGTACGACGCCAGTAGCGCGGATGACATATTCGTCACGCAGGGATTCGGCGAGTTTAAAAGCGTTGGCCGTATTTGGATCAACCACGAGCTGAATGATACCAGTGTGGTCGCGTAAATCGATGAAAATTAACCCACCGTGATCGCGACGGGAATTTACCCAACCAGCAAGCTCGACTTTACCAGATTTGACAGTGAGATCTTTCGCTAATGCTCTCATATTGGTTGCTCCATTATTTGTTGATTAATAAAGACTCGCGCATGCGAGCCATACTTTTGATAATTATACCATATTTAAACGCTAATAGCGAGAGCGTTCGCGGTCGAGGTCGCGCGACTTAATAGTTTGGCGCTTATCGTATTTTTTCTTGCCCTGCCCGACTGCGATGGTGAGCTTAATATGGCGCTTAAATGGATGGAGTTCGACAGGCACGATAGTGGAGCCGTCAACTTTGGCGCGCTCGAGGGCGGCAATTTGTTTTTTGGTGGCAAGTAGCTTAATATTTTCAGAAGTTTCGGAGCCAAGTGTGAGATTTAATAGCCAAAGTTCATGATTGCGAATTGTAACATAAGTACCTTTTAACTGTGCGTGACGGTCGCGAATGAGGCGGACCTGGGCGCCAGTCAAAACCATGCCGGTCTCGATTTTGTCGGACAGGTTATAGTCGTAATGTGCTCGACGGTTAACGACGGCAGTGGTTTTTTTGACTTTTTTCATATTTATATTTTAGCACTTATTTAGTCTGGTCGCGAATCCTACGTGCAAGGCGCCCATGATAGATGCGCTCGAAAAACCCATAGATTCTTGGCCCCATCAGCTTGATCCAGAAGATGCAAAAGTTCTGCGCAAACTTCTCAAAATTAGAATGCCAGGTAGAGGCGTAGTGATGAATGGCGCGAGTATTTTTGGTACGATGCATTTCACCAGTACTGTAATGCTTAGGATTGAAATATTCGGGAGCAAAGACAGCAAACGCGTCATCGTAAACGCGAGTTTGTCCGTCAAGTTTAAGACCATAAACATCCTCAGCATATACGGATGGGCTATGAACCGTAGACATAAATACGCTATTGGTAATTTTCTTAGGTAAATACCCCTCGTAGCGCTTGAGGACTTTCTCGATCCATGGAGAGTGTTTTTTGGCGCCAAAGCCAGAGGTCGTGAACCAATAATTCGATTCCCAACTAGCGAAACCGTCGTATTTTAGCAAATCATCGAGCGGCTTTAGTAATTCAACGTCGGTATCGAAGTAGAAGCCGCCCTCAGTGTAGATTGCGTACATACGAATGATATCCGAGGCGAGCGCCCAACGCTTTTCGCTAATCGCTTTAGCAACAAGGGGGTATTTTTTAGTGTCAATATCTTTTTCGGTCCAGCGCTTGATTTTGAAGTCGGGGTTTAACTCTTGCCAGTGTTTGATGAATTTTTGGTCTTGCTCGGGAATAGGCGCCGTACCAACCCAGACGTAGTGTATCTTCTTTGGGATGGCCATATGATAAAATCATATCATGAAAATAGTTATCTCTACGGATATATACTATCCAATGATTAATGGGGTGGCAGTATTTTCGAGAAACCTGGCAACGGGCTTGAAGAAGCGTGGGCATCAAGTAATGGTGTTGGCGCCAAGTATTACGGGGGAATTTGGAGTAGAAAAAGACGAGGAAGGTGGCTTTACGGTGGTGCGTCAGAAGTCTAGACGGATGTATCTTTATCCAGACCAGATAGAAAAAGTGCCAGACGGCAAGAAAGTGCTCGGCGTAAAAATGCCGCAGTTGGTATACAAAAACGGCCTACATGTGAGTTACAATCCATATTCTGACATAAAACGAGTGCTGGATGAGTTCAAGCCGGACATCATTCACGATCAGACACCGGGGCCGCTTGCATTAGCGGTTTTTCGATATGCTAAGAAGCGCAATATTCCGATTGTTTCGACCGATCATGCTTATCCAGATAACCTGACACAACAAGTTAAGCTACCAGAACTAGCCAAAAAGCCAATCAACAAAGCAATGAATGCATACTTTTTAAGTTTCTTGCGCCGTAGCGAGTATGCAACAATGCCAACCGAGCAGGCTATCACAGATTTATTGCCAAAGAACAGACGTTTCTTTAAGGTACCTGTAGTGGCAATTAGCAATGGTATTGACCTGTCGCGTTTTGCAAAGGGTCGTGCTGATGCGGAGATTTACGAGAAATATAATATTCCTAAAAAGGTGCCGATCGTGCTCTATGTGGGACGCGTTGATCCAGAGAAAAGTTTGGACGTGCTAATGTATGCATTTGCGGATGTCTTGCAGAAAGTACCGAATGCGCATTTAGTAATCGTAGGCGACGGTACAGCAAGAAGGAAGTTGGAAGAAATCGCCGAAGAGGAAGGTTTTTCCGATCATGTGCTTTTTACGGGACGCATCGTGGGCGATGATTTGCCGCAAGTATACCGCACGGCCACGGTCTTTACGATTACGTCGAAAACCGAAACGCAAAGTATTGTCGTGATGGAGGCGATGGCTTCTGGCTTGCCGGTCGTGGCGGTAAGAGCTGGCGCAATCCCGGAGTTAGTAAAGCATGGCAAGAACGGATATATTTACGAACCGGACGACAAGGAAAGCGTTGCGCGTGGCATTGTGCGTATTTTGTCAGATAATGATTTGCGTGAAAAATTATCGGAAGATGCAGCGCGACGTATTCAAAAGCACGACATTAGCCATACGCTCACGCAGATAGAAGATATTTACAACACTGTTTTAGATAATCGCGCGGACAATTAATTCGGCAACTTCGGCCGGACGTTCATAATTGATGAGATGTCCAGAATTTGGAATAGTGTCAATTTTGATGCGGTGCGTTTTGGCGGTTGCCCTGGCCAATTTAAGAGAGGTCAGTTTATCTTTTTCGCCAATAATAAGGTGGGGCTGCGTTTTGGGCGGGATAACGGTTTGCTGCTGCATGGAAATCTTCATGTCAGCCATGAGTGAGTCGGCGGAAGAAAAGCGACCGCCATAGCGATAATGGAGTTGATCGATTTGTTTTTGCATAGTTTTGTCACAGGTCAGATAGTGAGAAATGCAGAAAGAGGCCGCTTTACTAGCAAGAAATTTGTGGCGAAGAGTTTTTGGCATCAAGTGCAAGAAGCCATTTGCTAGAGCAAAAGCAACGTTACTGGTTTTTTGGCTGATTGTGCTGCGAAAAATAGGCGACATCAGCACGACTTTTGGTTGAACGTCGTTCGGATATTTTTCAAGATAATGTGAAACAATAATTGAGCCCATGGAGTGCCCGACAATATACGGTTTTTGTTTTAGCTTGAGATCTTTTACGTAAGAATGAAGCCATTCAACGTAACCGTCCATAGTTTTGTCAGCTAATTCTGCACGCACGCCCGAACCGGGCAAATCAGGAGTGAGAACTTTGTATTTGCCGGAAAGGGCCTGTGCAATAGCAAGGAGACCATGGTGAGTGCCGCGAAGACCATGAATGAGAATGATAGTTTTCTTCATAGATTATCAATGATTGCGCGAGCTTCTGGAATACTCTTAGTCTGCATGAGATGTTCACGAATTTCGGACGCACCAGGGAAATTATTGATGTAGATTTTATAGAAATGCTTGAGCGGATCGTAGGGCGAAAGCTGATATCTTTCGTATAAATCGAGGTGATAGCGCATAAGATCAATAAGCTCTTCTCTGCTATGCTCGCGGGGCGTCTTTTCAAAACAGAACGGGTTATGAAAAACACCACGCCCAATCATGATGCCATCAATGCCCATATCAATAAACTTTTGCGCATCGGCTGGTTTTTCAATGTCGCCGTTAATGATTAAGGTGGTTTCGGGGGATATTTCGTTTTTGAGGTCCACGATTTCTGGTACTAGCTCATAATGGGCGGCAACTTTGGACATTTCTTTTTTAGTGCGCAAATGCACAGTTAACGCAGAGGGCTGCTCTTGAAGAAGATGCGCAAGCCAGCTATGCCACTCGTCGACTTTACTGTAGCCGAGGCGAGTTTTGACGGATACCGGCAGGCCAGCCTGTTTGGTGGCGCGAATGATTTCTTTGGCCAATTCTGGCGTACGGATGAGGCCGGAGCCGCCTCCCGTAGCGACAACATGTCGATCAGGGCATCCCATATTGATATCCACGGCTGGAAAGCCAGCTTTTTTCAGTGCCTGGGCAGTCTCGGAAAACATTTCTGGTTTTGTGCCCCAAATTTGCGGGACAATTGGGCGCTCAGATTCCTCTATGCGAAAACGTTCTAGGGCGTTATGGCGACCTTTCTCGCTAATATAGCTATTAACGTTTGTGAACTCGGTATAAAAAATATCCGGCCGAGCGGCTCGAGCAACAACTTGACGAAATGCGATATCCGTAACGCCTTCCATGGGCGCTAGAATCGTAAAACCAGGCTTGAATTGTTTCCAAAAATCCATATATATTATTATGTCATTTTGACAAAAAAAGTAAAGGGTTGTATAATACAAATTACGAACAGTTGGTTTTTCTCGCTAAAAAGAAAGAGAGGTGATATGAGTGAGAAAAATAAAGTACCTTATAGCATTATGTTTAGCAGTCGCTCTGATCACATGCGGCTGCAGTAACCAGGTCAACGGGAATGCAGCAACGTCAACAACCACTCCGGCGGCCGCTTCGACGCAGAGCGGCAGCGATTCCACTGCAACACCGGATGCTACATTGGCCGAGGCTGGCGAAGTTCACGTGGGCGACGACGGTACCGGTAGCTATGACCCGGACAACGTTGTCGTTCCGGATTTGCCGCAGTCAAGCCAGGGGTCCACAGATCAGGATGCAACACCCGCTGAAGAACCGGACGAGGAAGAGCTTGCGCCGGGAACTCACGAAGGCGAACCGCCGACGGTTGAGGATGACCAGGTGGCTTATTCGCCGGAAGACATCCAGCAGTGGCTGTCGCCCGACGAGCTGGGGGGAGACCACGATGACTTCGATCTTGGGCAGATGTTGTCTGATATTTGGGGCATCCCCTCGTGGTACGAAGATGCAGGTAAATTTGAATTCTTCTACAAGAATGGGGATTGGCGAGTACTTCAGTTGGGCGACGAAGGTCACACCTACTACAAAGCAACATTAACCTGCAGCGTAAATGGTGTTGAGTATGTTTCTCCCGTAGAAGTAACACGCTACGACGGTAGTGATTTTTACTACGTTTTCCCGCCGGAATGGGCACGCAGTGTTGATACCAATTTGGCTGTTTTGATTTTTAAGATGGCCAAAGAGGCGGAGCTCAACCCATGTCGGGACAACATTCTGGGCGGATACGACCTTGGTGATTATAATGCGTATTAGGCGTTACGCCTAAAGCTCCCGCAGTATGCCTTACGGCGCGCGGGAGTTTTTTATGCCGTAATGTTTTGGGCCTTTTGCGATTCAAACGTCATCGGGCAATAAAGAATACCTATAATAGCGGGGCGATAATCACTGGACGATTCGAGAGTAATTTCTACGCTTGGATGCTCAAAGAAGAGCGGGCCAAGACCGTCTGGGCGATAGCTTGCGATGAAATTGAGAGCATTAATTTGCTTAAAAGACGTGGCGACCTGCTCTTTCGTTAGCCCGCTGAGCCGAGCAATTTTGCCAATCGTAGTATTATCCGTTGGGTGCTCTTCGTAATATTTTTCTATATAGGCAGTCACTTGAGATTTCTGAATTGCACCCATTGCTTCCGCAATACGCTGATCGTGCACATAATGTTCAGCCATTTGGTTTAACTTAGAGTTGGTATGATATTCGTAACCGAGAATTCTACCCATATGGGCTAGCATATCAACACCGTTCACTACGTCTATGATGCTTCCGATAACAGGAATGGCACTAATAATCTTGTCCCAGATGGACGAACCCGTACGGCCCACTTTGCTGTATTTAGCCTCAATTTCCGCGTCAGGGACGCCCAATGGCGCGCTGCGGAGTACTTTTTCTTCAATGATGCGGCCGAGTGCGTTCTGCTCGCTCGAAGCCACATCTGCCAATACAAATTCCTCAGGCAGGCTTCCGTCGTCTGAATAGGCAGCAAGCGTAGCGTCATTTGACGGATTGCGCCCCGCCTTAATAGCAAGAATGATAGGATTTTTTGCGGAGGCGATGCCGGTCCCATTCATTTTGACAGATGGGTTTGGATTTGAGACTGGGTCGTACGGCTCTTCAAAACAACCCATGGCATCGAAATACCACATCACATCTTCAATACTTGCATCAGTGAAGTGTGGGATATAATATGGTTCACCAAAAGCGGTGGCATAGCGTTCTTGTCCGTCATCGACAAGCTGCGTAAGTTCTGGATAATCTCCCGTCGTAACAATTTCATCGATAGCATCGGCAGCATGGCTAGCCGGCGTCAGAGCGATAAGGGATTTTCCCACTACGGAGGTAATATTGCCCACGCGCCCCAACAAACTACTCGTATTTAGGCTAGCGCGAGTCAAAGAGGCCATGAGCGACCCCATGAAAGTATATTCAGACGAAGTATCAAATGGGCTGAGCGTATAGCGGGCAATGCGAGCTCGCTCGGCGACGATGTCCGCTTTCTTTTGAACATAAGTTTCCAAGGATTTCTTAGTGCCAATGCTCATGCCGGACATTTTTGCAATCGCTTCTATTATCATTTCTGCCGCCCAAGCGAGCACGCCACCCCCTTCTGCTCCTTCGACAAAATTGTGGAAGTCACGCTTGAGTGCATTTACGATTTTTGGTATCATAATTGACACTATCATACTCGCCGCCGCACTAATAGCAGCGCTAATGGCGACACTAACAACGATACTCATTAGCTTAGTGGCACCAAGAGTGGCTGCTTCGCCGAACGCATCAATCAAGGATGCTGCAACATTGGCGCCAGTACAAGCTTTATAGCCAGTACCCCCTTCTATCGAATCGGCAATTTTGCGAAATTGATTAGAACTAGTAGTAAATGATTGGACAATAGTATCGTTATCGGTAAGCTTAGTGCCACCATAAAACTGGGCAAGAGCGCTGCTACCTATAGCTGAGGTAGTAACCGTAGTAAACTCGCCTTGCGTGAGCTCAAAATCGGTCGTTTTGGGGCGAGTAAGATAATTGGCGATTATATTTATAATATCGTCAACACCTTCGCCAGCCTGCATGCGTTGTATTGCCTCAAAAATCCTAAGCCCCATAGAGATAACCTGCGCCGCCTCGAAAGCTTTGACAGCGCGATTAATGGTCATGGCCGTATTATAAACTAGACATACGCCCTTGGCGGCTTGGCTAGCAATACCGCCAAATTCCATTGCGCCGTCTTTAATTTCGTCATCGACAACGTTTTTGACGTCATCGCCGGAGCTAATTGTTTTTGATTCGCGGCCCGTTTCGATGGTCGTTTCAGATCTACCTGTGTCTTCGTCGACAACAGAAGTTTTCTCCTCACCACTATCATAATCAGCCTTTATGCCGTCGCCGGTGGCCTTGGTAAGGTCCTCCTGTAAACTATCGTCGAGATTAGCTTTTGTTTCATCTGGGTCTTTCCCAGTCTCGACAGCGTTGTTTCGATTAAGCGACTCGACACCAAAATTCTTAACGACCATTTCGGCAGAAGAGTCGTCGGCCAACCCGGCACCGCCAGCACGTGCCAGACCATCATTGACCGTTTTTGCGATTTCGGGATCGGTGGCTATTTCATTATTAAAGTTGTGCCCATCTAAAGTTTTTGGGTTGCCGTTTGAGTCTATGGTCTTTATTACTTCAAGACCCTCGTCCCCCATCTCGACCGACGCGCCAGCTTTATTGAATGCTCCTTTTATACGGTCTGGGATGCTACTCCAAAGTCCACCTTTCGCGTTCTTGCCGAGCATAATGCTGGTGATTATTTGCCGACTGCGTACGGTGGTGGCAATATCGTTAGTGTTCATAGCCTTATTTATAGATGGAATAAGACTACTCACTAAGAATGATACGCTCACCATGAGGGACATAAAGCACGCTAAAAGTATGATAAGGATAGTCGCCGCTGGACCGACAGCCTTAGCGCCCATCAGGAGTCCGCCTCCTTTTTTGGCTTTCATAACCATGCCCACTGCATTGCCCGCCGTCGCCCCAACTTTAATGCCGGTATGATTTATCCATCCGCTAGATGAAGATGCCTTGTCGGATTCCTGGTTCTTCTCACCGGCAACGAGGACGCTACCCTCTTTGCCGACTGCACCACGATCGAGAGGTGCTGTTGGGTTTTGCTCAGCATTACGAACATCGGATTCTTCTTTAGATTTTCCATCGGAAGAAGAGAGGCCTAGTTTGTGCCCTAAGCCACCAGTGGGGGCTTCAACTTTATCGATGCCCTTGCCGATATAATCGCCATTATCGCCACCTTTATCCATAGCTATACTAATTATAGCATAATCTTTTTGGGGCCGCATATGAGCTTGCCTTATGGGGCAGGTTATGCTTAAATGTAAGTAGGAGTGCTATCAATATGGCCACAAAAAAATACAAACGAAAACAGAAAAAAAATGGTTTCTCTATTTTAGGAATAATAGGGGCGATTTTGTTGGTAGCTGGGATATGCTTCGGCGCCCTGTTGGGATGGAGGCTATACAACGAAAACACTTCCAGCACAGATAGTACAGTTAGCACTAAACAAGAGAACAAGAATCAGGAAGATGCCTCCAGCGGGTCCACAAAAACTGCGGAGCCAGAAAATGAGGAAGAAAAAAAGACTACAGCCGGGAACGATGCAAAAGCGAAGACTGATGAGCTAGAAAAACAACTAGCAGCCGAAGTGGAAAAGAATGAGAATGGGCTAAAAAATGCAAATGTAGTATTAAACGAACCATACGAAGCTGAGGGGAAAATAATTATTAGTAGCACAATCACGAATATTGTTGAGACGGAGGGCGATTGTAATTATATATTTACTAATAATTCAACCACATTTACTAAAAAGACACGCGTGTTGCCGAATGCGAAGAATACAGTTTGCGAGGCGGTTATGCTTGAGAAGGGTAGCCTAAATGCAGGACAATGGAAAGTAAGACTTGAATATAAATCTAATTATGCGGAGGGAGTAAGTGGAACACAAACTTTTACGATTAAGTAGTACGGTAGGGGCGCTATCATTCGTGGTGATGTTTTTTGGACTAGCCATTATAAACACGCCAGCAACAACAGCCGTAAAAGCAACGGACTTCAAGGCGGGGCGCATTATTGACGATAACGTTTTCTATAACACCAACACGATGACTGTGGCGCAAATTCAGAGTTTCATGGATAGCACTTTACCCGCTTGTGATATGTGGGGTACTGGCAAAATCGGAAGTGGTTATTATATTAATGGTAAAGCGGTCGACCCAAATACGACCCGCGCCGAATATGCACGCAGGATGCGCACGGAAGCCGGCGATAGTCGCTACCATGAACCACCTTATGTCTGTATTAATAAATATTATGAGAATCCGACTACGCACGAATCGAATTTCGACACAAAAGGTGTAGTTAAAAACGGAATGGTTTCGGCTGCACAAATTATTTATGATTCGGCTAAGGAATACAACATTAATCCACAGGTACTCCTGGTAATGTTGAAGAAAGAAAGTTACGCCTGGGGCGATAACTGGCCAACTAAAAATGAATACAACACTATTATGGGTTACGCTTGTCCGGATCATGCCGAGTGCGACAAGAAGTATTATGGTTTTTATAACCAAGTCAATACGGCAGCTTGGCAACTAGATTATTACAAAAAGAACATATATAGCTACAATTATCGACCATATGTTACGAACAAAATTTATTACTCCCCTACCACTTCATGTGGCTCAAAAAATGTATATATCGAGAATTATGCGACCGCTTCTTTATATATCTATACGCCATATACGCCAAATGACGCCGCGTTAAAGAATTATCCTGGTACTGCGAATTGTGGCTCCTATGGTAATCGCAATTTCTTCATGTACTTTAGCGAATGGTTTGGTAGTACCCTCTTTACAACCAAAACCGCAAGCGTGAATGGTGGTAATTATTATATTAAAAGCGCACAAGATGCGACCAAATATCTCACATTCGGCAAGACGGCGGCCGGCCAATATACGCTAAGTTTTGCCGCCAAGCCAGCCAACGGAAGTGGCAAAGAGCTGTTACTCCAAAAGAACAGTGACGGTAGCTATTCGATTATTAATACCGCGACCAATGGAGCACTAGATGCGACAGCGTCGCCAAGTGACGGCGTAGTAATTAAGTCGTCAGCATACAGTGCTAGTAATGCGGCGCAAAAGTGGATTATCTACGACAATAGTAATAATAGTTACAGTTTTTCGCCACTAAATAATAAAACTGTAGCCTTGACTTACGATGGCACAAGTGGACAGTTTGTATTATCAACCTACACGCGGTCAGCATGGCAAAAGTTCAACCTCGAGACATATGTTTCGCAGACTACATCTGGGACAGGGAGCACAACAACGCCGAATTCTACAGCAACTCCAACTACTCCAGCCCAAGAAGAAACAAATACTGAACAGTCACAGCAAACGACACCCCAGACGCAACCCCAGGTAAAACCACAAGTATTAGAGAATGGGACTTACTCGTTTGTATCGTCCTTAAATAATACTTCGGCCATTTCACTAGTAAGCGACAAGACCGTAAATAATACGGCTGTTCATTTGTGGAATATTACCAATAAGCCAAGCCAGAAATACGATATTCAATACGATAAAACGACTGGCTACTACACGTTCCGAAACCTCCTGTCTAATAAATATCTTGCCGCAAAGTCCAGTACGGTTGTCGATAAAACGCCCGTCGTTATATACACAAAAGCTAATACCTGTAGTCAAAAATGGGCTGTCACAAAAAACAGTGATAATACTTTCTCAGTCATGTCTGCTTGCAATGAGGGGTATGCCTTAGAAGTCGTGAATGGTAGGACTAGCAATGGCACGGCTATTCTATTGCGCAAGAAGAGTACCGAGAAGGCGCAAAAGTTTACCTTTATTAAATATGAGGGCGCCGCCTTAAATGGCCAGTATTATATTCGAAGTGGGTCGAATTCGAGCTTCGTAATTGATGTCTCGGGCGGTAGATTCACCAATAAGAGAAATATTCAGCTATACAAGTCGAATTTGACCGCTGCGCAAAAGTTTACGCTCAAGTATATTTCTAGTTGTGATTGTTACAATATCGTGAGTAGCAATGCAAAATATGTCATTGATGTAAGTGGTGGCAGCAAAGCGAATGGGGCGAATATTTGGCTCTATAAGAACAACTCTACCGCAGCGCAGCGTTGGTACATAGTTAAGGGGATGGATGGCCTCTATAGGATTCGTAATATAGGTAGTAGAAAAATGCTCAACCTGAACGCAAACCAGCTAAAGAGTGGTGCCAATATTATTCTTTGGCAAGATGGCGATGCAAACTCGCAAAGATGGCGACTAGAGCGGGCGAAATAGTCGCGAATTCTGCCTGTGGTAGAATATAGTAATGAGTAGTGGAAGATCAATCGATGGCTTGAAGAGGCGAGGGAGTAGTCCCGTAAAGAGGACTAGTGCTTCAAGACGGGTACACCCAGTCATGAAGGCGCCAATAAGAGATGCAACTCCGACTCGGAGAAAAATTGGTGTTTCTGAAAAAGAAAAAACCGATGATCAAATAGGGGTGGTCAACACTGGGGGTGAAAAGAAAATCAAGGAGGCGGATAACGCGAAAGCTGTGAAAGATTTTTTGTCTGAGAATTATAATGACGACCCCACCGATTTGGTGGATGCCCCAAGGAAGAAAAAGAAAGAAAAAAAGAAGAAACGTGGACATAAGGGGCTCAAGCGTTTCTTGATTGTTTTTGTTATTTTACTGATAGTGGCGGGGGGTGGCATATTCTTATATCTAAATGATTTTGTTTCACAAATCACAGACGGGGGTGGCCTCCTTGGACTATTACTCTCTGACCCAGACACGCCACTCGAAAAGGACGAGAATGGCCGATCGAATATTCTTATTTTTGGCACGGAGGGGTGGTCAATGGATCACCCTGAGCAATACGACGGTGGCGATTTGACCGATTCAATGATGCTAATAAGCATAAATCAGGATACAGGCGATGCGAAAGCTATTAGTTTGCCGCGCGACCTTAAGACAACTACCTGCACATCTTCCGGAAAGCTAAACGAAGTCTATTACTGTAATTATTCCGAGATATATACAAAGATTGCTGCTGGTCAAAAAGTAAGTAATGAGGAGAGGCAGGAATATGAGAGGAAAGCCGCCACAGAACTTGCAAAAAAATTCGAGGAGATTCTAGGAATTAAAGTGCATTACCGCGTACACGTAAACTGGCAAGCGGTCGTACAAGTAATCGATGCAATTGGTGGCGTTGATGTGGTTTTTGTATACGGAGATCAAAAATGGGATGGCAATGAGACTGCTATAGAAGTTTCTGATGAGCGCGGTATAGCAGATATGCGCTACGATTATTCTGGATACAACTTTGAATACCAGACTGGCAAGGCTTACCATCTTGGCGGCCAAGAGGCCTTAGCGGTGGCGCGAGCGCGTAACGCCTTTGGTGGTTACGGCGCCTCTGGTGGCAACTTTAGCCGCGAATATTTCCAACAACGTATTATTGAGGCAATGGTAAAGAAGGCTCGTGCTTCGCAGATTACTTCTGACCTCGTAAAAGCATTAAAAATTAAGGAAGCAGTTGGCAAAAACTTTCGCACTAATTTCAAAGATACCGAGATTAAGACCTTGCTTAAGCTAGCCGATAGCGACATTCTAACGAGAATGGAAACGATTTCCCTATATAATGCAGACGAAGGCGGCCAAAGCCTTCTGACGATGGGTATGATAAATGGCATTTCTTACGTATACCCCGCAGAGGGTGTTGGCCAATATAGCCAGATTCATAGTTATATTAAAAAGCAGCTATCTGGCGCCGATTATATCAACGAGGGGGCGAAAATTGTAGTATTGAATGGTACTAAGGCTAATGGCGTAGCGGGCAACGAAAAGAATGACCTGGAAGACGACGGTTATACGGTAAGCCAAGTTGATAATGCGCCCGACAAAGATGGCTTATCTAACTTTGATGGCGTCAAATTGTATCAAGTCAACACAAAGATGGAAAAGACCGCTAAGGCTTTGAAAAAGCGCTATGGCGTAGATATAATCACTAAAATTCCTAACGAGCTTAAAAGCTACGACAGTGATTTTATTGTGATAATTGGGAATGGGCATAAAAACTAGATTCTAAACAATCATTACACTAACCCCCTCGGATCGTAGAGGGGGATTTTTCTAGCCTATAAATGGTAGCAATAGCACTTCCCCACATTTTGCTAATAGTTTTTAACAAGGGGCTCAGTGTGTAATAATTGACATCGCGTGAAAATATGTCGCATATCTGGTTTTGTATAGTTGACTTTACGTTTTTTAGCAAATCCCTGTGGAAAACCATCAAAAAACTCCGCTTAGTGGCGGAGTTTTAGTGGCTAATATATATTATATGTCTTTTTTGGCGATATGGAGGCGACGCTCGCGGCCTTCACCGGTGCTGAAAGTTTCAATGTCTGAATAGTCACTAGCGTAGCGGTGGACAACACGGCGATCAGCAGCGTTGAGGTCAAGAATCTTCTCCTTGCCAGTGCGGCGAACTTCGTCAACCCACTTCTCTGCTTGGTGTTCAATTTTGTCGGCACGCTGGCGTTTGTAGTCGGCAATGTCAATGTTGACGCGGGTGACTTCGGCGTTACGAGCAATAAGAGTCATCATAAGGACATGTTGCAGCGCGCGGAGGTTGTTAGCGTTCTTACCAATCAAGAGTGAATTCATACTGGTGGACGGAATCGAGAGTTGGATTACGTCATCCTCGATAGTTGAATAAACCGCAACATTAATACCAAAGAACGACAAAAGGTCCTCTAGGTATTTCGTTGCGAAACGAATTGATTCATCGGTGTTCATAATTATCTCCTTTTCTTTTTATCCGATGCTGTAATTCGTGTGATATGGACTTTTTCTTTTTTGTTTTTATTATCCGACGAATAATGTGTCGTTTTTTCTTCGCGTTTAATAGTGCGGTCGTCAACAATGACGGCCTCCTCGGCGTTATGAAGCTCTTTGAGGATTTGCTTATCCGCAGCAGCCTCCATTTCGGTGTAGTTCTGGCTAAGAATGCGCTTCTGAAGAATCACAGTAATAGTATTGTTGAGTAGGTAGTAGAATACAAGTGCTCCTGGTAGATTAGCCATAATAAGGAACATCATAAATGGCATCATCCAAGTCATTTGACCTTGGGCAACAGCATTGATTTCCTCTTGGCTTGCTTCTTTGCCATCAGCAGCCTCTTTCATGAGCTGGCGCATAGTGCGCTTTTTGCCGTTTCGGCGAGACGGATCTTGTTGGCGCGACATCACAAACTGCGTTACAGAAGATGCTATCGCAAATACGAGAATAATAACTGAGCTGATACTAGTAAAACCAGCCGTTGCGGATAAGTCGACGACGCCAAACAGCTTCGGTGAAAACTCTAGAGTAGGATTCTCTGCGCCGGATTGAACTTGTGCTAGATAGGTCTTCTGTTGGGTTATTAAATCGTCGATATGATCCATTGGCTCAACAAAGAAGTAGGCTGAATGTTCAACCGTATATGTGTCCTTTTCGGTCATGTGAGGACGTACGGCGACGTTAATGGCTGTAAAAAGACCAATAAAAATTGGGAATTGGATCAAAAGCATCAACATGGAGCGGAAAGGCTTGATATTCTTACGCTTATAGAGATCCATCATCTGAATGGATTCTAATTGGCGATTACCTTTACAGTTCTTCTTAATCTCGGCGAGCTCGGGCTGGATCTGGCGCATAATACGGGTTTGATGAAGCTGACGCTTCATAAGTGGCCAAGTAATTAGCTTAACAATCACAGTAAAAAGAATAATGGCAAGACCAAAGTCACCAACGAGTGAGTAAATCACAAAAAGGATATTAACAATCGGACGAACAATGACCATATCAAGAAAAGCAAACATACAACTCCTTTTTGACTCTTTTAATTATAAAATACTCGCCTCTTTAAGTAAATCTCTGAGGATTTTTTGTATTTCCTTAAAATCGAGGTCGAGTATTTCTTTCGAATTAATAATAAAAATACAATCTATAGGTTTTTGGATTTTAGAGAGCTCAAGACGAATTGCTTCATAGATACGGCGACGAATGCGATTGCGACCTACTGCTGACTTGAGGATTTTTTTACTAACCACCACGGCGTAACGTTGTTTTTTTCTGCTATTATCAGCAAAAACCAGGGATACTTTGGATCCCCTGATTGTTTTGCCATTTTGGTAGGTATATCGCACCCCACCCCTGGAATGAAAACGATATTTTTTTGAAATCATCTAATTAAGCGGTTAAGCGTGCGCGACCTTTAATACGACGGCGAGCAAGAACTTTGCGACCGTTTACGGTAGAATTGCGCTTGCGAAAACCATGCTCAACTTTGCGTTGACGTTTGTGTGGCTGATAAGTTCGTTTTGGCATGAGTATATTCCTGACTATATAATTATTGTTTTATTAAAAGAATTGTGTCTATTATACTGTTTTTTTGCACATTTTTCAAGATTTTTTCCACATACCCACTCCCCTGTTGTGGCTACGAATGGGGAAAAATCTTATCTGTTGTTGCGGAAATATATTAGAAAACATTATTTCTCGCTTTGAAAACCTGTGGAAAAGTCCTATAATGAATCTCAGGAAAGGAGGAAGGTCTAAAATGCCAAACGAATGGCAGACAGTGTTAGATGAGATCAAAAACAATGTCTCCGAGATGGCCTATGAGGCTTATTTTGCTCGTTTTAAGTTCGTTTCAAACGAAGGCGGTATTTTGACTAGCTCCGTGCCTAACGTCTTTATTAAGACGCAAATAGATGGCAAATATCACAACACTGTACTCGACGCACTCAAGGTGGCAAAATACGACTTTAGAGACTTTAAGGTAATAATCGACGGAAACGATAAACCAACCGTCAAACCACCAAAGGAAATACTCCCAAACGAACGCATAGCGCCAACCTTTACGCCGCCAAGAGCAATTAGTACTCCTAAGCGCCTACAGATTGATAGTAATGGTCTGAATCCTAAATTTAGGTTAAGCAATTATGTAGTAGGCAGTAATAATGATTTAGCCGTAAGCGCTGCGCATGCAGTGATAGAAAACCCAGGCATGCGTTATAACCCATATTTCCTCTATGGTGGACCAGGCCTCGGCAAGACACATCTAATCCAGGCAATTGGCAATGAGATTCTGGAACGTAACCCGAACATGAATGTCTTATACGTGACGATTGAGCAGTTTTATCACGAGTTCGTCGAGGCTATGCGGAAGAAGCTAGATGGCTTTGCGGAAAAATACCGCAAGGTCGACGTCTTGATTATTGATGATTTTCAGTTTATTGCCGGAAAGGAAAAGTCACAAGATGAGTTTTTTCATACTTTCAATGAATTGCAGCAGCATGATAAGCAGATAATTGTCGGAAGCGATAGATTGCCAGCACAGATTGCCACAATTGACGAGCGCCTCGCATCACGCTTAATGATGGGTGTCCCAATCGATATTCAAATGCCTGATTTCGAGACGCGTTGTGCAATCCTAAAATCTAAGGCGGAGCTGATAAGTGCAGAAATAGACGACAAGACCGTGGAATTTATCGCCGAGAATGTACGAAGCAACATCCGTGACCTCGAAGGTAAATTAAATCAAATATTGGCCCTCTCTGAACTTCGCGGTGTGCCAACATATGAATTGATTGACGATAGTTATATTACCCAAAGTAGTACACCAACAAGGCGAAAGACAATTTCAGTTAAACAACTCATCGATAAGGTAGCTAAGTACTACAACTTAAGTCCAAAAGAGTTACTAGGAACGAGTCGTGTAAAAAACATAAAAACAGCAAGACAGATTAGTATGTATCTAATGAAGGAAGAATTGGGGCTTAGTACGGTAGAGATTGGTCGAGAGCTCAGCAAAGACCATACTACCATTATGCATGGAATAAAGGTGGTCAAAAATAACCTTAAGACTGACTTTAATTTACGGGAGCAAATTACAGATTTGCGGCAAAAAATTTATACAAGTTGACGTACAGGTGTGGAAAAATGGTGAATAAAATTGTCGAAAAGATGGTAGATAAAATGTGGATGAAGAGTGTGAAAAAATGGCAGATGTGGAATAAAAAGATGCATAATTGCGGTATTTTTTCACAAAATTGGTTTTTTGCACGAAGTTTTGAAAAAATTTTATACAAAATATACACACTTAATTTAACGTTTTCGTATCTGTTAAATCAAAGTTTTCCACGTTTTACACATAGAACTATTAATACTACTACTCTTTTAAATAATAAGAAAAACTTTTAAGGCGGAGGATATATGGAGATAGAAGTTTTACAGGACAGGTTAGCAAAAGCTTTAAATGCTGTTAGTAGAGTAGCAGCAAGCACGAAGGCTGGGTTGCCAATTCTGAGCAATGTGCTTCTAAGAGCAGAAGATAATCAATTAACCTTAACGGCGACAAATATGGAAATCGCCACCGTTCAGTACGTTAACGCAAAAGCAAAGAAGAATGGAACCATTACGGTGCCGGCAAAGTTATTGGCGGAGTTTGTTTCTAATCTACCAAAAGAAAATGTATTATTAAGTGCAAAAGATGAGAAGCTTGTAATATCGGCTGGAAAATATAAATCGACTATTAACGGGATTTTGGCGGATGATTTTCCAGAATTACCAAAGATAAACGAAGAAGAGGCGGCGACATTCAAAATAAATGTAGATATATTTAAAGAAGCGGTCAATGAAGTTATTATAGCAGCTAGCAACGATACGACGCGACCAGCTTTGACTGGTGTATTCTTTAATACTTTCAACAATTCTCTATTTATTGCAGCGACAGATGGTTACCGTTTGGCGGATCGTAAGTTTGTGGAAAAAGTGCAAAGCGAGATAAAAGTGATTGTGCCAACGAATGCTCTTCAGGAGGTGATTCGTTCGATTTCCGATAATGTCGAAGAAATTGAGGTATTAATTACAGATAGTCAAATTCGCTTTAGGATGGGCGAAATTGAAATCACGTCAAAGTTAATTGATGCTAGTTTCCCTGATTATCGTCAGTTAATACCGAAGGATTGTACGAATATAATTGAGTTAGACAAAGCGGAATTAATTAGAATGACGAAAGTTGCGGCTTTATTTGCGCGAGATAGTGGTGGTTCGGTTGTTTGTGAAGCTAAAAAAGATGAAGGCATTTTTTCGATTAGTGCAGTGGCGTCTGAGTTGGGCGAGAATACATCCGCAATGGGGGCTAATATTTCTGAGGATGGTAAGGTTGTTTTAAACTCTCGATATCTGCTTGATGCCCTTAATGCGACGGTTGAAGGCAAAATTATATTTGGCCTAAGTGGAAAATTGGCGCCAGTTATAATTAAGAACGCAAAAAATAATGATTATATGCATATTATTATGCCATTGAAAAGCTAATGAATGTCGTTAAGGGAGTTAGGCTGAAGAATTTTCGCTGTCATGGCGAATTTGATTTAGACTGCAATCGCCCAACAACTTTAATTATTGGTGAAAATGGGAGTGGAAAAACCTCTGTTCTCGAGGCGATATATCTGGCATTGCGTGGAAAAAGTTTTAAAGGTGTGGATAAAGAGATACTTAAGCGTGACGAAGGATTTTATCGGGCGGAGGTAGAGTTGGAGGATGCGCAAAAAATAATCATTCGTTTTGATGGTAATAAAAAAGAGTTTGAGATTGATAGCAAAAAGAGTGCTCGGTTACCAAAAAAGAATCGGTATCCGGTTGTTTTATTTGAGCCGGATGATATTTATTTAGTTAGCTCTTCCCCTTCGCGGCGACGAGATTATTTTGACGAGTTATTTAAGCAAATAAACGACAATTATGGATTAGTTTTGGGGAAATATAATAAAGCATTGCGACAACGAAATGATTTATTGAAAAGAGAGATTGTCGGTAAAGATGATTTATTTTCTTGGAATATTATGTGCGCGAATTATGGTGCGGAATTAATAAAGTGGCGGGTGCGAAATTTAGATAAGATAAATGAAAAAATGACCGCGGTCTATCGGGATATAGCAAATAATCAAGATAACTGCAGAATAGAATATTTAGGTGAAGTGGTCAGTGAGAGTGAATACCTCCAGAAGTTAGAAGCGAATTTTGAGCGTGATCGCATTTTGGGGCACACATCATTTGGAGTGCATAGAGATGATTATGAGTTTATTTTTAATGACAAAAAAGCGGACGGTTCAGCCTCGCGAGGCGAGAATAGGAGTATGATTTTGTCCTTAAAGTTTATAGAGGCGCAAATATTAGAAAAAGAAGTGGGTAAAAAACCTGTAGTGTTGTTGGATGATATTTTTTCAGAGCTAGATGAGATGCGCCAGAAACATCTAGTGAATAACTTTAAAAATTACCAAATGATAATTACGAGTACGACAGTACCGAGCGAGATGAGAGTTGATAAGGAGCTTTAATTAAGGCTCAAATGCATTGGCGTAATAAAGAATATCTTTAGGTGCCTTTGGGGTATTTTTTCTAGTAAGAAGAGGTTGTGGGGTGGCTAAAATATGCCACTTGTCGTTAGTTTTCTTTAATAGAACACGATAGTGGGCGCAGATGAGGTCTTTATCGTAATCGTATTTATACAGCGTTGCAACATAATATTCGCCTGCGATATATTCACCTTCGGAAAGCTTATAGGTGTCCGAAAGAGTGAAGCTGGCTTTAATAGTTTCTTCGGGACTAGCTTTAGGTGATTCTGTATAAGTCGTATATGGGTTGGTGGCGGTAAAATCGATTTGATAAATGGTGGGGTCGACATCTTCTAGGTTTTTGATTTTCTGTACGGCAGCATCGAGGTATTCTGGGGCTGCCTTAATTGCGATAGTAGGCGCAGTATTATTGTTATAGATATAGCTAATGGAATAAAGGCGATTATTGATGGGGAGATAATTAAGGATAGGATATCGTTCCTTAATCTCCTTCCCTTCCTGGTTCAGCGCTTGTCCGATAACTCCTTCGGTTTCGATAAATTCTTGTCGATGAGAGTTGGCGTATTCTTCCCCATTGCTATCGGTTGCCTCCATGATGCCGACAATATAGCGATATTTGTCGGTAATTTCAACCTCACGTTCAATGGTTTTAAAATGGTCGAATTCAATTTTAGCCAGATATTTGCCGGGCTCGAGCCAAACTGTTGTATGATTGTTAATTTTCGTGCCGTTAAGAGTGATATTTGCCTCAAATGGAGCGTATTGGACGGTGATGGGGATCTTACCAATGCGACTAATGGATACGACGATAAAATAGATAATTCCAACAAGAATGATTGCGGAAAGGATAAAGAAAATGATGCGTTGTTTTTTGTTGAGATTCTTAATTAAATGCATGTCGCTTTCCTTTAATGATTATTAAATGATGGCGTCTCGGAGGCGCTAAAACCCGTACTACGATACCAACGTACAATTGCGCCATTGCCGAAGGTGAGATCCTCTGCTCCGGCCATAGGTGCGCGACCGGCGCCGTGGTAGGAGTAAGATGCTGATGCGATGACACTGTTAAAGCCGGGGATTTCGCCAACATAGATAAAGGTATGTCCGCTAGAAAATGCAACGTCGCCTGGTTGGAGAAGGCTTGTGTCGACATACGAAGAGACAGAGTCGTTAATTAATTGCCAGCCATGGGATCTAACCCAGGCTTCCTGCGTGCTGGTATTGCCCTTACTGTCATTATAGTCAGGTGCGATGCCTGAATTTTGGACGAGGATAGTTACAAAGCCGCCACAGTCGATGCCTGGGACGCCGGCAACAGAACCACCAACATAGCGACCTTCACTAATTGATTGATTAACTGCATCAGCGTATGCTGGCATTCGGTCGTGCCACGGGGCGGAATGGTAGTCTGGCCAGGCGTAGCTAGTGACGAGAGATTGAAACTCGCCGCTGACACTACAACCATTTTCATTAGTGTTTGAATTGATAGCTTTCCAGATTATTTCGGCGAATAGGTTTTTGCCGGCATCATTAGGATGAAGCTGATCTTCCTTTAGGTAGGTGCTGGGATTTTGAGAAACGGTCTGAGCCCAGTCGGCGATAATGATGTTTGAGTTGTTTTTAGCGAGGTTCTTGAAGAAATTATTATTGGTGGTATGTAAATCTTTATTGGCGTCATTATAGTTAGTGACGAAAACGATGGTTTTGTTAGTGCCAATAACATTAATAGCGGTAGTTATTTGTTCTTCAGTGAGGTTGGGCGAATTGGTGCCGAGTGCAAAAACGACAATGTCTTTAAGATTCATGCCGCGAGCAATACTAACACCCTCATCCCAGCCGCGGCCGGAACGTGCGTTAATGTCAGCTTCGGTAATGTCTGGAAACTTTTGCATAAGTGCATTGTGGGAGCCAACAGTAATTGAGTCGCCGATGATGGAGACATTCTTGCCATTTTCAAGTCGACCGGTGGCACCGTTGACGCTTTTAGTACCTTTGCCGGAGTAAAGATTAAAGTATTCTTTGGCAAAGTCGCGACGCTTACTAGTAGCCTGATAAAGGCGACCAGCATAAGGTGCGTAGTAAATGATTTCGGAATTACCGCCTACGGCGCGCTCAAAGAGTACGAGGAAGATTTCGGCGGCCATTTCTGGAGAGTTGGCTTTTTTGAGTTCTTCTTGCCAATCGAGATCCTTCTCACTCATAGTAAATTCAAGTTCAATACGGAGAATGCCATCGTAATCTTCTGGAGGCATTTTATTTTCGGCGTCAGTGCCCCAGTATTCTTGAGAAGTGTATTTACTAAAGCCTGCTTCGTTTAGTTTTTTGAAGAGACGATCCTTGCGTCCCCCGCCCCACTGAAATAACCCCCAATACGATGAGTTGCTGGCGCGAGTGGCGCCAGGGCCAGATTCCGCTTTGGCGTTGCCGAGAATGCCGGCAGTCTGAGCGTCGGTGAAGCCTTGTTCGATAAAGAAGTTCCAGATTTTTTCAGCCGTATCTTTACCGGCAAGAGTAGTTGAGATTGTATTGCAGTCATCTTCATTGCCAGCGGGATTGTAATAATAAATGCCATTTTTATTGAACATGTCTAGGATATCCTCGCTGGGAATGGCGGCATAAGTGGGGGTCGCGATAGTTAGTGCAACAATGATAATAGATAGAGTTTTAAGTATTTTCTTGAGTTTTTTCATAGGGTGTAATTCCTGCGATCAATGAAGATCGGTTCAAATATTGAGGACAGAAGATTGATGGTGGGGGTTTTAGACTCGGTAACGTTAAGTGCGACAGTTTGAGGTTCGCTATGTGGACCAAACTTGAGACGTTCGGACGGGTTGTAATTTGCGATTTCGGTAGAATAGTCGATATATTCTAAGAGAAATGCGATATCGTCCTTGCTGAGGCCAGAAATACGCGAGAGGGTTCCTTCGAAACTATTATCTAGCGGGTGGGCTTCGCGGTATTTTTGTCTGTAGGCGTGAACGGGGTTGGTTGCGCCGGTCTTTGGGTCATCCATACTGCGGAGAATGCGCATGTCTAGGACGTAGAGTTGATAATATTTGTTTTCGGGCTTTGAGCACGCTTCCCCGGTATCCCATCCTTCGTAGGAGTTAATTACATCTTCAGCAGAACCAATTAAATCTGTTACTTCGCCGACGATTGGTAGTTCGTTTAGGATAATATTATTATTGCTACGGAGCGCGCTACGAATGCTAGCGTCTGGAACACCCCATTCAGATTCGCGCCCTGTGCAAACAGTAATGAATTTTGCAAGTTCTGAGCCGTCTTTGATACTGCCGTCTTCGTTAAGATTTGGCGAGATAGAAGCGACGTATTCTGGGTCATCGGGTTTGGTGTTGATAGTTTCGTAATTAAATCCTACGATTGGGTGGTCATAAACGTCGCAGACGGCATTTTTAAGCTTTGCGCATGGGTGATTTTGGCTAGTGTAGGATAAATCTTGGTCCGCAGCGGCAGCGGCGGGAATTAGTGAGCGGATGGAGCTACCGACAACATTCGCTATACCGGCGGTGCCATGGATAAGTGGGTTAGAATATGAGAGATAGGAGAATTTCGACATAATTGAGCCCAAAAATGTATTGGGGCTAGAGGCGTCAAAGGGGCTTCGATGAAGGCGGTCAACTTCAGCCTCTTGGGCGAGAGCAATTGCGGTGTAGCGGTTTTGGGTTTTGACCTGTTCTTCGGTTGCGGGCATCAAGGCGCTTCCCTTGGTTGCGAGGGAGAAGTTGGCGGCAGCGGCGCCTTGTGTAAATAGCTCGCCAGCGGCGATACCGGTGTAGGTTTCAAAAACGTTAGGTGTGAACATTTTGGCTAGGCGGGGGATGATAGCATTAATGATAGTCGCAACGACACCAACAAAGGCGATACGTCCTATAGTTTTGGCGACGGCGCCAAGTGCAAAGAAAGCGATATTTCCACCAGGGATAGCATATTTTGTAAGTGATATGACAGCGGAAGCGGCTGTAATGCCAGAGCATACGGCGGTGGTGGCGCCCGTTCCAATTGCGATACGTGTTATAGCACTCGTGAGGCCGTCGAGTGAATATGGCTGATAGTCGGATTCTGGTGATATGGTTTTACCGAGGATGAGCTTTGAGCCGGCAGCCTCGATAGCTGAACCGGTGACTGTCTTAGTGATGGATTGTCCATTTTCGTCAACGTAGTCTACTGTACTGGTAGCCGGTTGCGTGAGATTGTTGAGTACCTCGTTAACGCTAGAAGTGCCAGTTTTTCCGTACATCATTTGATTGATTGGTTCCATAAAACTAAGAAAGTAGGCGATTGATTGGGCAATTTGGAGGGAGGATATGGCAATATTAGCGATATTAGCAAGTCTAAGAGCGGCGCATATTGGTACCCCTACGGACGAAACTTTGCCGGCGAGATGATTAACTAAAGAGCGCGCTTTGGCTGTGGAGTCGACGCCGTCAAGAGAGTTGGTGCTAATGGCTTCGCCGTTAGTTTTGGTGGTTGATTCGCCGGTTTCTTGGTCTATCTCGCTGTGGGCTGTGTTGATTGTGCCGCTTCCGCCAGTAGTGTGCTCGTTGATTATATCTTGAAAGGCCGTTGTTCTCTCCTCTGGGTCGGCAGCTGCGTCATAATTCCCTTCTTGGAAGATATTGCGAGTAGTTGTGCCTAGTGAGTTTCCAAAGAAATCGTCAGCGGACTCGTCGTAGAAATTGCTAACGCGATTGAGTTTAGCATTATAATAACTTTCGCGGAAGTTGGGGTTAGAGGCGATTTCATCCTGGAAGGAGTCGGCGTTGATAATTTTGCCGTCATATTGTAGGACAGTGTTTTCAGCCTGTCCCGCTTCGAAAACGCCATCGGAGTTTAGATGCCCGACTTTGATACCATTCTTCTCGAGACGACCTTGCATGTAAGATGTGAGATTGGTGTATTTATCGGTAAAAGAGTTCTGATTATTGCCATTAAGTATAAAAGATGTGAGTTGGACGTTGCGAAGGTTGTAGGCGGTATATTGGAGGTCGGTAGCTTGGGTATAAAGGGCGGAGAGATGTGCTGGAAGCATGGATTGGGCGACAAAGAAGAAGGCGGCGGCACTAAAAAGAACAGCGGCGATTGCGCCGAGTGGACCGGCTTTTTTGAGAGCGCGTTTCTTTCTGTTTATTTTATTGCTTAGATTACTATCTTTTCTGTCTTGAGATGATGATTTTTTTGATGTGACCTTGTTTGACCAGGTGTTGCCACTTCTTCCAGTGCGTTTTTGTGTAGTGTTGTTGCGAAAGGTGCGAGGACTTTTTTCGGCTTGGCGTTGATCTTCCAGATTAGAGGTGGTCGGGGGTTGTGCAACTTTTTGTTCCGCATTAGAAAGTATACCGGCTGCTTCTTTGCGAGCCCGTTCGAGCCACCTCTTATGGGGATCGTTTTCACTTAAGTATGATGACGACTCTTGTTCTGGTGTGGAGACCATAGATAATTATATTCTACAATATTTTGTGGAAGATGTCGAACAGTAAATGGAGGTAGAAACTATTTTTTGGCAGTTTCAGTTGGGTTGGTAGTGATAAGATCTTCTTCGGTGTCGGAAGCGACAATTTGGATGTGGACGTGATTCTGGCCGGCGAAGAAGAGACCCTGACCGACTGGGAAGTTAGCGAGACGTTTGCGTTCTTCGGCGGTGAGTTTGAAGACATCGGAAAGAACATCGACGGCAGAGGCGGATTGCTTAAGAAGGAGCTGCATGGATGAGTTGGCGACGATAGCGCGGCCCATCTTTGACGACATAAAGTCTTCAACATCCTGCGTGATCGTAGTGAGGCCAAGATAGTATTTACGAGCACGCTTAGCGAGACTGAAGAGGAAGTTGGCGGAATCTTCATATTTCATGAGCTGCCAGGCCTCGTCGACGAGGAGGAGACGACGCTTTTGTTGGGCGCGAACGATATTCCAAATATGCGAAAGAACAATGTACATAGCGACTGGACGTAGTTCGTCTTCAAGATCGCGGATATTGAAGACAGCCATTTGGTTATTAATATCAATATTTGATTGCTGCGAGAAAATACCAGCAAAGCTACCGGTAGTGTATTTACGGAGGCGTTGCGCGAGGCTAGGGCCAGAGCCGCCCATGTGCAGTAAGGTATCGAAGAGGTTCATGATAGTTGGCGGAGTGGCGGTGTGTGTGAGTGGATCATTAGTGATGCCAGCACGTGCGTAGGTATCTATGAGAGCCTGATCGAGGTCGGCTTCTTCGTTGGCGGAGAGGCCATTGCCGTTGCCGAGCATGAGGCGGAAAAGACCATGGAGCGTGATGAGGTTGGCGCGAAGGGCGTCGTTGGCGTCTTCGGAATCGATAACCTTTGGTAAGTCAAAGGGATTAATGCGGACATCGGAGTTGAGGCTAAGCCGGATATAGGCGCCACCAACAGCGTCGCAAAGTTTTTGATACTCATTTTCTGGATCAATGATGAGGATTTCGGTGCCAACCATCATGGAGCGAAGTGCTTCGAGTTTGACAGTGAACGATTTACCTGCACCAGATTTAGCAAATACAACCATGTTGGCGTTCTCTAGCGTGAAGCGGTCGAAGATGACGAGACCATTGTTGTGCATATTGACGCCGTAAAGAATGCCTTTTTCTTGGGTGAGGTCGGCCGAAGTGAATGGAAAGCTAGTCGAAATGGCGCCTGTATTCATGTTGCGACGAATTTGAAGTTGGTCGGAGCATTGTGGCATAGTGCTATTCATACCCTGCTCTTGCTGAGAGCTAGCGACTTTACTGAAGACCATTTGTTGGCCGAAGATATTTTCGATTTTATGCTGGATGAATTGAAGTTCGTCGAGAGAATCAGCATAAATAGTTACATAAAGACCGTATCGGAAGAATTTTTCGGCGCCGACTTGGAGCTGATCGCGAAGATCTTCAGCATCGGAGATGGCAGCTTCGAGCTCTGGATCGCGAACGCGACCTTTTTCGTTGTTAATATTCATGCTAGCTTCGAGCTGAGTAACCTTTTTGGTGAGGTTCTTCATAACGACACTAGTGTCGACGGGATAAATATACATGGAAACGTCGATAACTTCATCGATATTGATGATAGAACTGAGCCAGCCAGTGTATAGCATGCGTGGATAGCCGTAGACATAGATAGTGCGGCCATATTTGGTGCCGAGGCGGAAGTAATCGGAGTGGATTTCGATGCTGGATGGCGAGATAAGATCGCGAAGGGTGGTAATACCCGTTTCGAAAGCTTTTTGGATTTCGACTTCTTCTTGGAGTTGTGCCTGAGCGGCGATATCTGCAGCGCTGAGTTGCTTAGCTTTTGCCATAATTATTGCTCTCCTTTACTTGGCGCGGTTCCCTCGCCTTTTTTAACGTAGAGGTGCGCGAGTTTATTAAAGTCTCCGAGTGGTTCACGAACGGCCGTATCTGGGTTATTGAAGTTGTAGTAGAGTTGGCCTAGTTCCTTTGTGCTGAGGCGCACGGAGTGGATGCCAATTTGGAAAAGACCCGAAATAACAGCTTCGACGCGGTTGTTTATTTCGGTGACGGCTTTGTCGTAAGTGGCACGATCGATGCGGGTGACGGTGGGGCCTTTGGCGCGACTAAGTGACTTGAAAAAGTTCTTTGTTTGAGTGACGGCTTTTTCGGCCTCGGACGAGATGTAATAAGGGACGACGATGAAGAAGGATTTATCCATAATGTTGGCCTCTTTGGATAGTTCGTCGATGAAATCGATATAGTCGTCCATGAGGATGCCAAGAAGCATGTTGTCGTTATTCCGGCGCAGTTCGGAAAGACGGTCGAGATATGGACCAATATCGACACGCTGAGAGCGAATGAGGATTTGGATAGTGAAATTTAAGGAGTTCAAAAAGTTTTGGTAGGAGTATTCGACAGCTTCGCGCTCGGTTTCGGACATAAGGTCGAAGTTGATAGATTTACACGCAACTACGGCACGGAAAGAGCCGTCTTTCATGATAACCATGGAGTCGCGCAGCTCAGAGATGATGAGGGTGGCTTGAGTGGAGGTTGGATTCTCTTTTTGAGATGCGGATTGGGTCGGTTGTTGTGATGCTATTGCGTTGAGCTGAGCCGCGTTGGCGGCTTGTGGTGTAGCGGGTTGTTGCGCGGTGGGTTGCTGAGACAATATAGCGCCATCGGGCGTCTGGGTGGGTTGCTGAGACAATATAGCGCCATCGGGCGTCTGAGTGGGTTGCTGAGACAATATAGCACCATCGGGCGTCTGGGTGGGTTGATTTGGTATTATCGGTGATTGATTTGGTTGCACGTTAACTCCTTAATGTAATGAAATATACACTTCATCCTCTTGTTGATCTTTGATACGCTTAGCTTGTTTGGCGATGGTTTCGATAGAAAAGTCATTATTATTGGCGAGATTGAGTAGATTTGGGTCGGGCGCAGGGGCTGGTTGACTATCTGTTGAGGCTGATTCGGCTTTTGCGGCTTCGATTTCGGCAGCTATGGAGTCAGGCTTGACGATGGTGTCGTTAGTTCTGATGGCTGCATCGCTAAGCGGGTTAGTATTGGCGATTGGATTATCTGGGAGTGCGGGCGGTTGGGGGTTGAAAGGTTGAGTTGTAATTGGTTGGGTTGATGATGAGGCTTGCGGTTGAGTGGAAGATTGAGCAGTCGTAGATTGCTGTGGTGTTTGAGAGTTATTAGCTTCTGCGTACATGTGGTTTACTGCATTATCGTAGCGAACGGAGGCGTTATCTTGGAGGGTCTGCGAAATGGAATTGTTACTAGATGTAGGATCGTCGAACATGTCGAGAGTATTGCTTGCTTCGGCGTAGATTTCTGCTTTGACGCCAGAGCTAGGGGTGACACCTTTGATGGCATAACCTTCGGTGTCGATAATGTCGGCAAGGAAGGAAAGACGGTGCATGGCCTCTTCTTGGTCGAGATTTTTAGTGCGCTTCTCTTCTTTCTGCTTTGGAGCCGTAATGACAATGGTCGATTCTGGTTCGCCAGGTTCCCAGATGCGGATATGGGGCTTAAGGTAGAATGATACGACTGCAGAAAGATAAGTTTCCATTGGCTGGTCTTTTTTGAGCGGCAATGCGAGGGCACCAAGAAGTAGTATTGGTGGAACCAATACGATAATTAGAGGTGGAAAAACTCCCCAGAGTAAAACACCAAGTCCAATCAAGCCACCTATAATCATAAGGTAGACGAATTGGCGGAAAGTAAACGGCCCGAGGAGTTTATCGTCGGCCTCAACATCTTGTGGGACCTTATACTGAGCCATACCTATATTTTAGCATAATCGTTAATGTTTGTTCTGGCATGAGTGCTATCATCTACCAATCAGTATTAACGCCAAGCATTTCGCGGACTTCTTTATTCATAGCAGTGCGTTGGTGGGTGGCATTTGGTTTATTGAGACCATTAACCATGGCTTGGACGGACGGGAGATTAAGTAGCTCCCTGCTAACCAACATTTCCTTCCCCATGACTATTTTGACTTCGGCGTTAGCTGGATTCATTTCGAGTAAGGCGGCGTTGATGCCCTTAATAGTTGAACTCTTAGATGTAGCCAGCTGGCTTTGTACCATGTTGTTGAGATAACTAATAATTCTGGCATGAATGGCAGCCTGGTGGTCTCTGAAGAATTCGCTTTGATTACCAAAGGTTGGATGTAGAGGGTCGCTTCCAAATTTCGCAAGGCTAAATCCGCCGAGGAGCTGTCGGTCGTGCATGGCGAGCTGTTCGCCGTCCATGAGGCCAGAGACGGCAGCAGTACGGAAGTGCTTTTCTGGTATGAGAAGCGGGAGGATGGTTTCATTGCCGTTCGCGTCGACTGGTATAGGAATAGTACCGTCCTCAATCATCTTGAAGATTTGTTTATATACGGTGCGGTCTTGGGAGGCTACAGGTGCCCAGCTGCTGAGGTCATCGAAGATCTGTTGTAGAGTGGCCTTTTGAATATTGTCTTTGGCCTGAGCGCTAGTTCCATCGCCAGCCATATATTTGCCCTGGAGGAAGGTCTTGAAATCAATGTATGGGGCAACATTGTCCGCTGTGTTATTGGGATCGTTGCGTTCGCTCATGCTACGACGAATCATGTTGGCTTTAGCCCAAGCCCAGACATAGAGGTTATCATTCTTGAGGGCAAGACAGGCGTCGGAGAGATTCTTCTGCATAGTGTAGTCGTCTGCGATTTTATCGGAATATTTGGTAAGAGTCTCGATAATATCGCCATGGTCACCACGCTTGGCCATTGTGAGAAGTGCGGCTTTAGCGGAGTTGTAATCTTTGGTGTCAGTAATGGCGTCGATGAGCTGCCTCATGTTATAGCTACCGGATGGGGAGGCATCGTAGAGTGCAAGATAATTGGCTTCCATTTCGGAGTCGACGCGGCTCTTTTGGGAAATAGCTTCGGCGAGAACGTCGTTGACGGCGCGTTTGACTTTGAGTTTCTCGTCGGCGTCGTTGGAGTTTCTGTCGCGACGGAAGGCGTCAGTGACTTGTCTGTAGATATCGCTATTGACGCGTTCGTTTTCGTCGCTGAGGGCGGCGCGGATTTTGTCGGCGCGGTCGGCGGTGTTCTGACGGGTAACGCTGCGTTGGCGAGCTTTGGTGATAGCGTCATCGACGACATCTCTGCCAAATGCTTCATTGATTCTAGTGATTCGAGCTTTGCCAACTGGGCCGAGTGCTGCGCTCGTGCTAAAGCCTTCGTCCATGTCAGTCTCGAACTGGGTGCGCTCGATCGTATTGCGGAATTTCTGCTCTATCATATTGTAGTAACGGATGCCGCGTCTATCGAGACGACGGTCGTGGCCACGGCCATGAATCATACCGGTGGCGGCTCGAGTCATGTAGGTGTCCTTGTTGTTGGCGAGCGTATGTTGGAGGTCGAATTCGCGGTTGGTGCGGCGTTGTTCGAGCCAACGAGCTAGACGATTATGCGGAATGTTGTTTGTGCTATTGAGCTGGCGGGCGCGAGCAAGTGCTTGGTTTTCTGCGGCATAACGGCGGAATAGGCCAGTGGCCGGATCGGTTGCACGACGAACGAGGCCATCGATGCCTCCTAAGACAGTGCCAGACATGCGCATGAGTGGTATGGCGAAGAATAGAGGTAAAACTTGAATTGCAATACCGAGAACAACGCCAATCCAGCTAGTGGCGGACGTGATGGTGACGAAGCCTGCTAGTTGCGATGCGCCATAGAGGATGCTGAATAGCGGATAGAAGAATATCATGCGGAAGAACATCTGATACCAGAGACGGAACCATCTTTCGGTATTTGGTAGCAGATAACAGACGAATGCGAGTGGCGAAATCATGACGAGGAGGAAGATAAGCGCTTGACGAGCGGCCATGGTAATGACGGCAGAAATAATAGCAATGGCGCCAGCGAAAATGATAGGTATCAAAAGCCAGATAAGACCAGCAATGCCTCCGGCAAAGGCGAGGGTGGCGGCGGTACCGATTGTCCCCACGCCAAGGATAGTGGCGACAATGCCAGCGAAAGATATGCTAGCGATTTGTTCATTGATGGTGCCGTTTGTAATAGCGGCTGTTTCAATATTTGCGAAGACACTGCGCAGGGCGATGCCGAGAATATTGCTAAGATCGACCGCTAACGTACAGATAGTGTAGCTAAGGTTGATCAAAATTGCGGCGACGATAAGCCGAGGTAGCATGCGTTTGATACCGTAGTTGGTTATGCCAAAGCCAGTTAGCTGCGAGAAAATAATAACAAGGAAGAAGATGACGAAGACGAGGTTAGTGATACCTCTGATATAGTCCCAGACGACATGAACGGGTGACTTGGGGTCACTAGGCAGCGGATTAACGCGAAGGAGATTCTCTAGGATATTGTAGGAGCCGTCAATGACATTGGCAAAGAAAACGGAGCCTGGACAGACGAGCCAGCCAATACCGCCAACCTGGTCATAGCAGGTTGGGCTTTTTGTCTCATCCGTAGACTCGTTTTCGTCTGCAGTCTCTTCTTCATTAGTTGTGTTGCCGGTACTTGGAGTAGTAGCGTTGTTAGTAGAGGGGGTGGTGGTACTTGGAGTAGTAGTGTTGTTAGTAGGTGGAGTGGTGGTATTTGGAGTAGTGGTACCGTCGGTGGTTGGAGCAGTAGTGGAAGTGTTTGGAGTAGTTTCGGTGGGATTCGTAGTGGTAGCAAAAACCGGACTGGCTACAGCATTAACGCTGATAATGGTTGCCAGAACAGATAGGATTGTATTTTTGAGCCACCTTCCCATAGCTATCTTATTATATCACACATAAGCTTTTTCGTCAAGTGCTATAAGGGTTATTCTGCTGAAAAATCAATTATACCCTGCTCTCCTAGAAAAAGCGACTGCTTATGTTATAATGTCGCTATAGATAGACACGCGATATTAGATGAAAGAAAGATATATGCAGGTTAAGCGGCTGTTGAAAAAAGCGGCGATGGTTGTGGGGGCGGCGGCAATACTGGTTGGGAGTGGGCAAGTTTGGGCCGAGGGGGCGCCGGCTAATGCCGAGGTGGAGCCGGCGAATGAGCAAGAGTGTGCGACTATCTTGGAGGGTTTTTGCGAACCGGCTAGAAGTGATGGTGAAAAGACAATAAAAGATCTTTTGAGGTTTGCAATTAGTGTTTTATCTGTAGGGATTGGGGTATTAACGACGATTGGTCTGATTGTGTGCGCGTATATGATTATGACGGCTCAAGGCAATCAGGCGCAAGTTACAAAAGCCAAGACTCGCATATTAGAGATAGTGATTGGTGTTGTAATATGGGCAATAGGTGCGGGAGTAATTTTACTACTTGTACCAGACGAGGAGGCAGCCAATTTTGCGCAAGATGCTGGAGTGATTAATATAGAGAGGATATAAAAATGAAGAGAAAATTTGTAGTATTGGGTTTTGCGATTGCTTTGGCGGCCGTTTCGTGCGGAATGCTTGTTGACGTAGATGCCTACGCCAGCAAACCGTCAGTAACGATAGCGACCGAAAAGAAGAGTGGAGGAACTGATAGCAAGGATGGTGGCAGTAAAGATTCAAGTGCTACGTCGACAGTGAACTGTAGTAGCAGCCATTTTATGGGGCTCAGGGCATGGTATGACAATGTAAAAGCGGTCTGTGAGGGTAAACAGCCTGAGAATGAGAGTGAGATTCGCTCGATGATTTGGCTAATTGTATTGAATCTCGTTACGATGGTTTTGCAGGTGGCGGGCTATGTCTGTGTTGGCTTCGTAGTTTGGGGCGGCTATCAATACATGTTATCGAGAGGTGACGCTGGCAAGGTAGCTAGTGGAAAAAAGACCATTACGAATGCCTTAATTGGTATTGCTCTTTGTATGACCGCTTCCCTAATTTCGGGCGCTATCGTTGATGTCACATCTGGTGCAGCAGCAAATGACAAAACCTTTGCGGCATCATTGTTTAATACGGCGTTTTTGTGGGCGGGTATTGTATGTGCGGTTATTATGGTGATGGGCGGCATTGCGTATGTTACAAGTACGGGCGAGCCACAAAAGACTACAATTGCGAAAAATACAATTATGAACGCGGCAATTGGTTTGATTATCACATTGTTGGCGGCAGCAATTGTGAACTTGGTGGTCGGTGCGATTAACGGAGGCGCGTAGAACATAACTTGGTGAGGATAAGTGAGAGGAGTAATAATGATGGATAGAATTAAAACCATATTGGCAAATGTTGACATTGGCGGGCAAGTCAGACAAGTTGAAGGTGGAGATATCGCCCTGGAAGCATCCGTGAAGAATATCCTTTCAACGGTGTTTGCGGTCGTTGGAATTGTAGCAGTTATGATGATAGTAGTTGGCGGTATTTTCTATATTATTTCACAAGGCGATGCTGGAAAGATTCAGAAGGCGAAAAGTACAATTTTTTATGGAATTATTGGTTTAGTCGTTTCTTTGTCGGCGTTCGCAATAGTAAGCTTTGTAATGAAGGGACTATAATTTATATACAAATAATGTTGTAATATGATAGAATTAAACTAAAGTTTTTTCGTTTAAATAAGTAAGGAGAAAGTTAATGAAAAAAGTTGGCAAATTAGCGAGAGCGTTTGTGTTGGTGGCCTTCGCAACGGTTATGTTGGGTGGGTCCTTTGCGAGTGCGCTTGATTCTTGTGTTGGAGAAGGAAACAAGTACCCTAACCTAGCTATCGATAATCCTGGCGACGGTTACATATATTGTCAGCGCATAAAGGTTAATGATGAATACCACAGTATTTATGCTAAGACCTCCCATGACTGCGCTCAGGCGGGTACGCTTGCGGCTAACCCTGATACCTGTAACGATAGCGACCTTAACGATATGATTAGGACTATCATTACTACGGTAATTTTTGCAGTAGGCATGGTAGCAGTTATCATGATCATCATCGGTGGTGTGAATTATGCCACTTCGCAGGGTGACGCTGCTAAGGTTAAGAAAGGCAAGGATACGATTCTCTATGGCATCATTGGTCTTGTAATTGCCATTCTAGCGTTTGCAATTGTCAGCTTCGTGCTCAGTGCCTTACAGAGCTAATTAAACGAAATTGATTCTTAAAAAGCACTCCCTTCCGAGGGGGTGCTTTTTTGTAGTTTTTATGTTATTATTTGGTTAGATAAGGAGAATAAACAATAATGAGTAGTGTTAAGGATGTCGTAAAAGAAGCTGGGGCCATTCTTACGATTGCCGCTTTGACGGTGGCGACGAATAGTGTGCGTGTTTTTGCCGATGGCGGTACAGCTGGTGGTGGCGACTCCGGTTCGGGCGGTTCTGGTGCAACGGCGAATGCAAGGAACGGCGTAAACAATGTAAATCCTGGCGCAGAGACCGATTTGAACAAGATGTTGTCGCTTATTTTTAACATTATTTTTGGTATTGTTGGCGTTGTGGCCGTGGCATTTATTATTGTCGGTGGCATTAACTATATAGTGTCTCAGGGCGATGCCGCTAAGGTTCAGAAAGCAAAGAGCACGATTCTATATGGTGTGATTGGCCTTGTAGTTGTGCTATTGGCGTTTGCGATTGTCGGCTTCGTCTTGAATGGATTGATGGGGCAATAAGATTCTTTTATTCAGAAAATACCCTCGCAGATGCGGGGGTATTTTGATTATGGTATTATTCATAGTATGGATGGGTTGTTGCGCATATTTGGCCAAATGATAAATGCAGATGCTGCGCATGAAGGCGTTTCGCAGATAATAACAATTCCAGACGGACCAGATTTGACTGTGGTGGTGAAGAATCTTCTAAACACAACTCTTGGCGTTGTAGGTGTAATAGCGGTGATAATGGTGATTATTGGCGGGTTTTATTATATGACGTCGCAGGGGTCGCCGGAGAGAGTGCAAAAAGGTAAAAATACCATATTGTATGGTATTGTGGGGCTAATCATTTGTCTTTCGGCCTTTGCGATTGTGGATTTTGTTTTGGCCGGTTTGAGTGGGAGCTGATGTTTGACGCAAACAAAAAAGTCGCCCGAGTTGTGGGCGACTTTTTGCGGTAATCTTTAGTTGATTTGAATGCGCTTTGGCGCTTCGGTCTTTTCTTTCTCGAAGGAGATAGTAAGAACGCCATCTTTGAGTACGGCCTCGACGCCATCTTCTTTGACCTGAATCGGCAATGCGATGGTGCGGCTAAACTCGCCCCAATAGCATTCTTGGATGTGCCATTGGATGGCCTTGTCGTCTTCCCCGCCGTTGAGGACGCCAGAGATGGTTAAGATATTGTCAGAAATAGAAACGTCGAGATCTTTGCGTTCGATGCCAGCGGTGCGCGCCTTGATGACGAGCTTGTCGGCTGTTTCGTAGACATCAACAGCCAATTGGCCAGGGATATCGTCGGCGCTGTCGTCCCAACCGTCACCATCGTCTACGTATTCTTCTTCAACGATAGTAGTTTCTTCTGCTGGAGTGTTGACTGGAGTTTCCACCGGTTCCTCTTCTGCAACTAGTCCAGAGTTGTCGCCTTCTAGAAAGGCTGCTGTAAGCTCATCGTCTAAGCTCATGTCGTCTTGTTTACGAGCCATAGTTTTTTATATTCCTCCACTAATTTACACTCTTAAGCTTTATTATATGGGGCTTTATCTCTAAAATCAAGAAAAACGGAGGTTTTGTTGTGAAAAATACAATAATCGGCGCGATTGGTGAAATGTTTTGCCCTCAATCCTGTATATCATGTGGAAAAGTAGGTGGATTATTGTGTGAATGTTGTAAGAAATACATCATGGCGGGTAATAATTGAAGATGCTTGCGTTGCGGCAAAATGCTAAATTGTGGGATATGTTGCGGATGTGGATTGCCCTTTCGCAGGCAATATTATTTGGGAGAAAGAGATGGTTTGTTGAAGGAGCTAGTAAGCTTATATAAGTATCAATCTATGCGAAGTTGTGCGACGGTGTTTGCGGATTTGTTCTTCAAAATGTTTGGGGCATTCGCAAGCGGAAAAGTACTAATACCTTTGCCAACCATAGAAAAACATATACGGTCACGGGGATTCGACCATACGACCTTATTGGCGCGGAGAATAATGTGGAGGTGTGGTGGCAGGTGCGAACGACTATTGAGGCGTCGGAATAATACCGTTCAGGTGGGTGCGAATGCAGAAATGCGGCAAAGGCAAGCGGCGAGTGCTTATGCGCTAGCTGCTGCAGTTGATAAGAAAACGGAATATGTGTTGTTGGACGATGCCTGAACGACGGGCAGCAGTATGCTAGCCGCGTGTGCTGAACTTCAAAAAGCTGGAGCGGAGAAAATATCAGTGGTTTTGATTGCTAGAAGTGGGTAAATTAGACAGTAACGGAACCGCCAACGGCGCTGATGACGAAGTTGACGATGGCATAAGAAAGGATGGCGATAATGAGGCCAATGATGGCGTACATGATGGTATTTTTGGCGTCAGTAACTTTTTTGCTATCGCCGCCAGAGATAATATAGCGAAGACCGCCAACGATGAGCATGATGACGGAGATGATGCCTACGGCGAAAAGCACGGTGTTGGTGATTTTCGTAAAGACACCGCTAGTCCCGACCAAATCTGCTGGCATGCCGTTGGCGCGAGCAGCTTCGGCGCCTGCCAGAGCGGGATTGTCGTAATTCATAGCGGCCATAGCCCTACCGGCCATGAGAGTCGCCATAGTGGCGGCGCCAGTAAGAATTTGCCCTGTTTTTTCTAATGCTTTTTTCATATTTTATATGCTCTAATTTACCCATTAAAGATGGATAAATTATACATTAATATATGAGAAATGGCAAATAGTGCAAAAATGGTGATGATGTGTTAGGATATAGGATATTGGAGGGTTACCCAAGTGGCTGAAGGGGACGGTTTGCTAAATCGTTAGACTGGCGAAAGCTGGTGCGAGAGTTCGAATCTCTCACCCTCCGCCAAAAAATGCTCAAGAAATTGAGCGTTTTTTGTTGCAATGACGGTTTTTTTCTTATGGTATAATTTCAATATGGCGAATAAGACTTTAGTGAACTGGGAAGCTCGTGAATATATCGAGTACAAGAAGAACGCTAAGTGGTATGTTGGCTTAGTTGCCGTTACTGCTGTTCTATGTTTGATTGCAATTGTTTTGCAACAATGGACATTTTTACTACTAATCATAGTGGCAGTAGTTGCGCTTTTGACGTACACGATGCGTAGCCCGAGATTATTGCACTACTCTCTTACCGACAAAGGCTTGTCTGAAGGAAATAACCTATATGTGTTTGACGATTTTAAGTCTTTCGGTGTTTTAAATGAGAGCAACCACTACTCGATTGTCTTAATGCCAAAGAAGCGTTTTGGCGCGCGTGTGATGGTTTACTTTCCGGAAGCGGAGGGCGAACAGATTGTAGATGTGTTTGGGGCGCATTTGCCGATGGAGCCCGTGAAGTTAGATTTGTTAGATAGGCTTGTTAAATTCTTGAGAATTTAACATAAGCATGTTAATGTATTATTAAGATTAAGATTAGATTAAAAAAGGTGGGCTAAATGGAACAAGCAAGCACCGCAGCTCCGGATGAGTTGCAACAAGCAATTAATAGTATTACGAGTGGTGGCGCAGCGACTGGGGCTGCAGACGTAACGGCTCAGGTTGAAGCTGCTACTGCAGCGGCGGAACCTGCAGCGGCAGTTGCCGCAGCGGCGGTGCCAGTTGCGCCGATTGAGTCAATGAAAGCACAATATGGAGACCCAGATTTGGATAAGGTTAAATCGGCGGCGTTAAGCGATTTACGCCCGCTATTAGAGAAAGTTGACATACCGGCAGAAAAAAAGTTCATGATTTATAAGGACATCTTGGAACTTACAGAAGATAAAGCCTGTATTGAGCCGGCGTATAATGCCGCTAGCAAGATTACTGATGAGAAAACGAAGGGGGAGGCTCTAGTATTCATTGTTGAATGCATTGATAAGCTTGGCATACAAATGGTCGTTGGCGCCGAAGAGGAAGAAGAACAATAAATCTAATCTAAAAATGCTTGCGACTCCCCTTCTCTACGAAGGGGAGTTTTTTATGGGCTATATACCGCGAGACTAAAGTGATTATGTTAATATAATAATAGGCAAAAGGAGGGATAATGGAGGCGATAAAGAAGGCTGTTTTATTATTGATTTTGATTGCAGTTGCGCTTGGGGCTGAGATTGCGGTGATTTCTAAAGATAATGTCGGCCTTTTTGATAATAATATGAGTAGCAATACTGGCGTACTGGCGGCAAGTTCTAATACTAAAATCGTCGGCTATAACGCAGATGGTATTTGCGATGCCGTGAAAACCAATAAAGATCTGAGGATTGGTATCAGGGGTTATTATGATAGCAAAAGATATTATTTTAATTCGCCTACTGATACATGTAACAATACGTCGGCATATACTAAAAGAGAGAGCCAGATTAAAAAAGGTGAGGCATATGTGCGTTATGGGAGGGCGGCGCGGTCGAGCAAAATATATGCAGATGATGTTTTGGTCAAGAATGCTAATAGCTACGGGAGCCGAGCATATTTTTTTGTTTCGAATCGGCCGAAGACGGGTACAGGAGACTCTTTGAATTCGTTGAAACCGGGCGAGAAGACGTTCCTATATCTGGATGTTAGTGGTAAAGGAGTTAAGAGTAATACATATGGGGACTTGCGGCTTTTTGTGGTGTATGGGAATTCAGTAGCCGCTGCTGACGTTACGACGTATAGGACAATCGATGCCGATATTGCAGCGCATAATTCGATTGCTTTTTTTGTCCATACAAATAAAAGTACGTATGGTCCATATGCGATGGCGGATGCGGAATATGATAACTATTATAAAGAACAGTCTTCCGATGGCAGTAATAAGATGATCACTACATATAAGCTGATTTCGAAGAATCTAGTAGGGGGGATACCGGCGAGCGAGTCTATTAAAGGGATAGAGATATATCCGTATTATAACCACACGATCGCAAAAGGGCTTTTTAGGCTGTTTAGTCTGTCGCTCTATGGGTACAGCTCGTATGGGGGTGGAAATAGTTATGTGAGTGCGAATGGAGCGGAGGATGCGATTAGACACAATGTAGTGAATAATATGCTTGAGAATGCCACGGTAAAGTGGAATATGTCTGGTGGAACGACTTTGCATTTCTATCACCACTTCGTAACGGAGCCGATTATAATAAAGCCCAGTAGCAAACAGAACTATTACGGCATTCCATATGTGAATACAGTTAATTCGACGATTGGACAATTTACGCATCATGGTACGGTGAATAATGTCGCGACGGCAAAGAAGAAAAACACGGCATATTTTTCTTATAAGCTAGCAGACACTTTCCAGGCTACAGTTACAAGTAATCACGGCAAGAAGTTTAATGCTGGAAGTGCAATTCCAAACAAAACATTGTATATAAATGAAGCGCAGAAAACGAACGACAAGATAGGGACGAGAAAAACCGAATTGCAAAATGGTAGCCTCCAATTTATTCCTAATTCGTTCGGTTCGAAGGGTGATGGTTATTACCTAGGCCTCGATTGTAGTTCGTCGATTTATTTGGCCGTCGGCAGAGATGTGGCGACATTAAGTCCGATGGCGGACTCGAGTAGGTACTTCAGTAATGGACAGGTATCCATGTTGGGTGGATTGAGTGTTTCTGCCGATAAGGTGGAAAAGTACCTGCGCAAAAAAGGTTCATTGAAGAATAACCAGCATATGACCAGTAATGTATTCAAGTTGAATTATTCGACGTATATCAAGACCACTTACGGCAATCAGAAGATTTATAACGGATATGCATTGGCGTTGCCTGGTGATATTATCGATAAGTATGGTCACGTGAGGATGGTGTCTGGATATAGCCATGTCGTGTGCAAAAAGGATGGTGTTTCGACGGATAAATACAAGAATGGTTTTTGTAATGCGCATGGTGGGATAAATCCAGATAAGAGTTATGTCATTACGACGGAGGTTGGCACTCGTCATCAGAAAGTATACCAGAGAGACGCAACGCATATTGCGGCTTCTAAGACGGGCTGGAAATATACCTTGAATCCTCAGTTGACGGATTTGAAGTCGGTAGATGATCTCTACAATAAGAATAAAGGGCTGTTGTCGATTTTCAAGGTTAATTTGAAGTATTCGTTTACTTCCCTGCTTAATTCCAATTATTATGCTTTTAGATATAAAACTATAACGAATAATATTGCGAAAAACAAAATCGAAAAACCAGTTGCTAGGTTGGTTTTAGATAAGTCTTATAATAACTTGAATCAGACTCTGTATGATTATTTTGCGAATAATAAGAGACTAAAAGGTACATTGTTTACGAATTATGTTATTGACGCGATTAGAGTTGAGATAAATGGCACAAAGTATTATGAATATCCAAGACAAACGACAATATTTTCGTTCTATTCTGATATCGTGAACACGAAGATTACGAATGCGATAAAGAACCTTAATTATAAGAATAAGAATTCAATCAAAATTAGCGTAAAAATTGGACCAAACATTAGTGCCGTTAGGACAGCAGCGGGGGCGGATAGTAGTGGATATATTAAAATTCTGGATACGACGAATTTAACGGCAAATATCATCGTTAAATCTACTAGTGTAAAGTTGAATAAGACGAGCTTATCGGTGTTGACCGGAAAGACAACTTCTCTGACGGCGACGGTTGCACCTTCAAGTACGACGAATAAGGCTGTAACTTGGAAGAGCAGCAATACTAATGTAGCAACGGTTAGCGCGAGTGGCGTTGTAAAAGGAGTGGGTAATGGAAAAGCGACAATCACAGTAAAGACTAATGATACAGGAAAAACAACGACGGCAACGGTTACGGTGACGACGGCCGTGACTAGCGTAAAGCTATCGAAAACGAGCACCACAATTAATACTGGCAAGACTGAAAAGTTAGAGGCTATCGTTTCGCCGAAAGCAGCATCGAACAAGGCCGTGACTTGGAAGAGCAGCAACACGAGTGTAGCGACAGTTACTAGCACGGGGACAATAACAGCGAAGGGCGTCGGCACGGCAACGATTACGGCGACAACGAATGATGGCGGAAAGAGTGCTTCGGCGACCGTGACTGTCGTAAAGCCTACGGTCAGTGTGACTGGCATTGAAGTATCGAAGACTAGCGTAAGTTTGTTGATTGGGGCGACAGAAAAGATTACGGCGACAGTGAGGCCGTCGAACGTAACGAACAAGGCCGTAACTTGGACGAGCAACAATACGAGTGTGGCGACGGTTACTGGCGAGGGGACGATAGTGGCGGAAGGGGTCGGCACGGCAACGATTACGGCGACAACGAATGATGGTGGAAAGAAAGCAACCGTAAGCGTGACGGTCTCGCCAATTAGAGTGCAATCGATAACGTTGAGTAAGAATAGCGCGACATTAGAGGTGGGTGAAACGAGTAAGATTAGTGCTACGGTTTTGCCGTCGAACGCAACGAATAAGGCTGTAACTTGGACGAGCAACAATACGAGTGTAGCGACAGTTACTAGCACGGGGACAATAACAGCGAAGGGCGTCGGCACGGCAACGATTACGGCGACAACGAATGATGGTGGAAAGAAAGCAACCGTAAGCGTGACGGTATTTAGCAATGAAATAATTAAGGACAACGGTGGCACTGAAGATGAAGCGGCGGATGATGATATTGACGTGATTCCCACTGCGAGCGTAAAGCTAAATACGGCGAGTGCGACAATTAATGTTGGCAATACAGTGGCCTTAACTGCTACGGTTTCACCGTCGAACGCAACGAACAAGGCCGTAACTTGGATGAGTAGCGACAGCAATGTTGCAACCGTAAGCGCATCTGGTGTCGTAAAGGGCGTATCTGCCGGTACGGCGACAATTACAGTTAAGACCAAAGACGCCGGCAACTCGGCAATGGCAACAATAACGGTGAAAAAGTCTTCATCGAAGCCGTCTGGGAGCGGCAGTGGTGGTGGTTCGGGCAATTCCGGTGAGAAATCTGGAGGCAACGGAAACTCTGGCGGTTCTGGCGGAAATGGTGGTTCGGGCAATTCCGGTGAGAAATCTGGAGGCAACGGAAACTCTGGCGGTTCTGGCGGAAATGGTGGTTCGGGCAATTCCGGTGGGAAATCTGGAGGCAACGGTGACGGGAATGGTAACCCTGACAATAGTGGCGGCGAGAATGGTGTCGAAAATGACCCGATGGGTAGCGTGAGCGAGACGGTGCGAGTAGTTGTTGTGTCCTTGGCGGCAGTTACCCTGATCGGTGGCGGTGCGCTATTTGTGCTCAATAAGCGGAAGTAAGAAAATACCCCCTAGTTTTTTGGGGGTATTCTCGTGTGTGAGGTTTTGTTTTTTGGAGGTGTGTTTTAATACATTCCGCCCATGCTAGCACCGGAAGTAGCGTCGTTCTTCTCTGGGAGTTCAACAACGAGAGCGCCCATGGTAATAGTTGTGGCAGCAATGCTGACGGCATTCTGGATAGCTTCTCGGGTGACGCGAGCTGGGTCAATGACGCCGGCCTTCTTGAGATCAATGAGGCCTTTTTCTGGAGTCATAACATTAATGCCCTGCCCATCTTTAGCGGCTTCGACTTCAGCGAGGAGCGCCTGGCTATTTAGGCCGGCATTTTCCGTGATGTGGATGAATGGAGCCTTAAGGGCGTTCTTCAAGATTGATGCGCCGGCATTGTCGTCCTTAAGATTTTTGCTGAGGTTCACGAGCGTGACGCCGCCGCCTGGGACAATACCTTCGTCGAGGGCAGCTTTAGTAGCAGCTACGGCATCATCGACGCGATATTTCTTTTCGTCGATTTCGGTTTCGGTAGCACCGCCAACCTTAATAACGGCAACGCGACCCTTGAGAGCGGCAGCACGTTTGTTAAATTCGCCTGTTTCGTAATCTGAATTGGATGCTTCGGCCTGCGCTTCAATCTGAGCAATACGAGCTTTGACATCGGATTGCTTCCCTGCACCCTTGATGATGGTAGTTTCGTCCTTGGTGGCAATGATCTTGTGTGCCGAGCCGAGAACTTCGAGGCCGGAGTTTTCGAGACTCATGCCCTTGTCGGCAGAAACGACGGTTGCGCCGGTAAGGGTGGCGATATCTTCCATGATTTCTTTGCGACGATCGCCAAAAGCTGGAGCTTTGAGGACGAGAGTATTAAAGACGCCCTTGAGTTTGTTGAGAACGAGAACGCTGAGCGCTTCGCCTTCAACTTCTTCGGCGATAATGACGAGATCCTTGCGACCAGTTTGTGCCATTTTCTCGAGGAATGGCACGATATCGTTAACGGCGGAAATCTTTTTGTCAGTAATGAGGATTTCTGGCTTGTCGAAGACGGCTTCTTGGCGGTTGGCGTCGGTAACAAAGAAGGCGGATGCAAAACCTTTGTCATAGGTGAAACCTTCGGTGATTTCAGATTGCATCTCGAGGCCTTGTCCCTGCTCTACCGTGACAACGCCATCTTTGCCGATTTTTTCGATGACGTCAGCGATAAGTTTGCCTATTTCGGCGTCGCCAGCAGAAATAGTGGCAACTTCGGCAATCTTTTGGCTGTCGCCGTCGATTTTTTCGGCGGTTTTGTTGATACCTTTAATTATTTCAGCGCCAGCAGCTTCGATACCCTTACGGAGATCCATTGGGTTGTGACCGGCCGCAATCAGCTTGTTGGCTTCGGCGATAATGTTGTAAGTTAGGACGGTAACCGTAGTAGTACCGTCGCCGGCGACTTTGTTAAGTTTTTGCGCGGCGGTTTTGATGAGTTTGGCGCCCATTTCATAACCAAGAGTCGCGTCGTCTTCTTTTGGCAGCTCGACAGCCTCAGCGACAGTTACGCCATCATGAGTGATAGTGGGTGCGCCGTAGCTTTTTTCGATAATTACATTACGCCCTTTAGGACCAAAGGTGACCTTGACGGCGTCGTAGAGAGCCTTAGCGCCGCCGAGGATTTTTTCGCGGGCTTCGGCGTCATAAAATACTTTCTTTGCCATATATTACTCCTTTTACAGTGTTGCTAGGATATCTTCTTCTTTGATAATTAGGTAATCGGTTCCGTCAAGCTTAATTTCGGATGCGGAATAATCGCGATAAAGAATGCGGTCGCCTTTTATGACGTTTTTGACGTCTGGGCCAACGGATTCTACAACTGCAGTGTTCTGCTTCTCTTTTGCTTCGCCGAGAAGGATACCAGAAGCGGTTTGCTCAACGGCGGCGTCCTTTTTAGCGACGACGCGGTCAGCAAGAGGTTTAATAGCCATGAATTTCCTCCTAATGTTTTTGTATAAATCTAGTTTAGCGCGGTGAATTAGCACTGTCAAGCATCGAGTGCTAAGTACTAGTGGTTAGTGGTCGAATATTCCAGTAAATAAGCTTAAATTTTTTGCGGTATAATAATAGCAAATAAATGAGGTCAAAAATGGAAGAACGGGATCAGCAGTCCGAGCAAGCGGTCGAGACGGTTGAGCAGCAAACCGATGCGCCGGCAGAAGGTGGCGCTAGCGAGGCGTCTGCAGTGGAGGGCCCTGCGGAAAATACGACTGCTGTTAACGCAGATAAAAGTAAAAAAGGTCGCGGCTCTATACTTATATTGGCGACGGTCTTAGTACTAGTATTGGTGGCTGGATGTGTTGCGGCGATTGTGTTATTGCAGGGGTCGGGAGATAAAAAAGATGATGGCCAGAGGGCGGATGGTAAGCAAAAACAGGAGTCCGTCGTTAGCGACAGTGACCTTGCCCTGAAGGACAACAAGTTAAGTGATTTTGATTTAAGCTTTTTGAAGCTCGAAAATAACGAGGAAAATAATGTCTATAGTCCGCTTTCGGTAAAGTATGCATTAGCGATGCTGAAGGATGGCGCCAAAGGCGAATCGAAAAAACAGATCGAGAACGTAATTGGTGGATATAAGGTAAAGAAATATATCAATAGCAAAAATACATCTTTGGCTAACGCGATGTTTATCCGTGAAGCAACTAAAGATAAGATTATCGATAGCTATATTGATGGCCTGAAAACAAATTATAATGCAGATGTCATTTACGATAGTTTTAAGAGTGCTAGTGCGATGAATTCCTGGATTAACAAGCAGACGTTAGGTCTGATTGACAAGACGATGAAAGATGAAGACTTGAAGGGGTTGGATTTTGCATTAGTCAACGCTTTGGCAATTGATCAGAATTGGAATTATGCCCTGCAATGCCAGGACGGGATTAAGATACCATGTAAGGGCCTTGATTCTTGGAGTTCAAGCTACGAGCATGAGAATTTCAATCAAAGTATTGATAGGATTAGAGAAAAATACGAATCGCTAAAGTTTAATGGTTCTAGCAACGTTAAGTCTGTTAAGATTGGCGCAAACTTTAATAATTACGACATTATTAAAGAAGTTGGCGAAGATAAGATTCGAGCTAAAGTCACCGAAGAATATAAGAAGTGGCTGAAGAGCGATGAGGGGCAATATGAGGATATCAAAGATACGGATACGGCAAAGATAGCTAAGAAAGTCGATCAATATATGGAAGAGCTGAAGGCGAATTATGGAAAAGGCGATTCGTCGACCGATTATTACGTATACTATGATGATGATGTAAAAGTATTCGCTAAGGATTTGAAGAAGTATGATGGCAATACGTTGCAATACGTGGGGATAATGCCGAAAGAAGATAGCTTGAGCGAGTTTGTAAAGAGTTTGACGGCAACAAAGACGGCGAAGTATATTGACGGCCTAAAGGAACTGAAGAATGAAAACTTTAAAGAAGGCGTAATTACACGGATCGATGCAACTATTCCGTTGTTTAAATATGATGGCTCGTTAAATTTGAAGGATGATTTGAAGGCGCTCGGCATTGAAGATGTGTTTAGCGAAGAAAATGCGGACTTGTCTGGCGTAACAAAACTGACGAAGGCGAACGGAGAAGCCTATAACTCATATATCAAGATTGCCAAACATAATACGACGATTGATTTTTCGAATGAAGGGATAAAGGCCAGTGCAACTACGGTGCTCGGTGGTGGTATTGGCAGTGGTGGCCCTCACTTCGAATATCTCTGGGATGTACCAGTAGAAAAAGTTGATTTGACTTTCGATAAACCGTTTATGTATCTTATCCGTGATAAAGAGACTGGCGAGATATGGTTTGTCGGCAAAGTATATGAGCCGACGGAAAATAAGAAGTAAGTATTAGGATTATTACCTCAAACTCCGTCAAAAAACCTCGGCGAAGCTACATCTTGTAGCGGAGCCGGGGGCTTTTATGATTTGATGCTTTCTGCGCAGCCGTAGGGGGTGTGGTGGTATGATGTAGATATGAGCATAAAAGAAAAGATTCCATTGTACGATAAAATTGTAATTCCCTATCATGTAGGAAAAGCGGCTTTTTGGGGAGTGGCAAATGGTTTTCCGGGGCGTAAGCTGAAAGTGATTGGTGTGACCGGTACGAACGGAAAAACAACAACTTCTTTTATGATTTGGAAGATGCTAAATGAAGCTGGACGCAAAGCTGGTGTAATGACGACGGTCGGTTGGGGTGTAGGTGAAATCCATGAGCAGATGGAGCATATGACGACCGTAGATTCTAGGCTGCTAAATAAGAGGATTAAGAAAATCGTAGAGGCAGGAGCGGAATATTTGGTGCTTGAGCTTACGAGCCATGCTCTAGCTCAGCATCGTAGCTTAGGGATTCCTATTGAAGTTGCCGTGATGACGAATGTGACGCATGAGCATTTGGATTACCATAGGACTTTTGAAAAATATCGAGATGCAAAGCGAAAATTATTTAAGCAGGCCAAATATGGCGTAGTGAATGCTGACGATCCGAGTGCGGAGCTATTTGAGGAGGATGTGACGGACTATGTTACGTATGGTGTAAATAGCGGCAAGATGAAAGCCGAGAAAATACAGCTGAAGCCGGACGGCGTTGAGTATGTTATCCCGTCGGAGAATAATTTAAAGATTAGTACGCAAATTGCGGGCAATTTTAATGTATATAATTCCCTGGCCTGCGTGGCGGTCGGAAAACGTTTGGGGCTATCGGATGAGGAAATCCAGAAAGGGATTTTTGCCCTGACGGAGGTTGAGGGGCGAATGGTTAAAGTGGACGAAGGGCAAATTTTTACGGCGATTGTAGATTACGCACATACGCCAGACGCCTTTGAGAAACTACTTCCTGATATGCAGAAAGCGACCGAGGGGCGGTTGATTGTGGTGTTTGGTTCGGCGGGTGGGCGACGCGATCCATCGAAACGCAAGCCGATGGGCGAACTTGCTGGCAAATATGCGGATGTTGTGGTGCTGACGGAGGAAGATGATCGCGATACTCCAGGAGAAGAAATTCTAGAGCAGATTGCAGAGGGCGCGCGCGAGCAAGGCAAGAAGGATGAGAAGAATTTATTTAAGATTCTAGATCGACCGACGGCGATTTTAGAGGCGTGCAAGATGGCGAAAAAAGGTGACACTGTGCTCTTCTTGGGTAAAGGTAATGAAAAAACAATCGAACGTGCAGACGGAGTTCACCCTTACTATGAGCTGGATGAAGTTGTCAAAGCTCTGAAGGCTATAAAAAAGAAGTAATTTCCTTTTGGCGGCGGATATTTTTGCGCTCAGTTTGATATAATTTGAATAACAAGAGGTGGTATGAATCCAGAGGTTGGGCAGCAAAATAATATGGTCTATACATCAAGTGCGCCGGATGTGTCGAGTGTGCCGAATGTGCCGAGAAAAAGTCGTAAACCAGTGGCGCTGATAATTTTGGGCGTAATTGGTGTTTTGGCAGTGGTGGCGATTGGCGTGCTGGTCTTTTTGCTGAAAGGCGGCGATATCAATTGGGATACGGACTATGGCGATATTGGCTTAGACTACGTAATGCCTACGACGGTGAAATTAGGTGTAGTCGCGAATGCGGGGGTGTTGGATGGCGTGAGTTACGAGGGTGTCTGTAGCAATAACGATAAGATAAAACAGCCGGAGCGGAGTGACGATGGTGTGAAGTGGGATTTGTCGGAGGGGGCTGGCGCGTGCACTTTAAGGGCGAAGTATCAATTGAGGACGATTGAGAAAACGTTTATGGTCGTAACGAAAGACGTCGAGGGTGAAACGTTGGCATTGGAGGACATATATAGGACGAAAGCTCGCCGAGACGCGGATAGCGATGGCGACGGTTTAGTAAACGAGCGTGAGCGCTCGTTGGGGACGAAAATTGATCTAACGGACACGGATGGCGATGGTTTAGCGGATGGTTACGAAGTCGTTACGTCAAAAACCAATCCACTGAAGGCTGATACGGATGGTGATGGCTTAAATGATGCGAGCGAGATTAAACTAGGTTTTAGCCCACTGAAGGCGGATTCGAAGGGTGATGGAAAGAAAGATGGCGAGCGAACGATGAGCTATACGTACAGTAGTGGAAATGTGCGCCTTAAGTTGAGCGGTACAGGCGACATTGCAAATACGACGATAGATATTACAAATGGTGCGGCATTAAGCAAAAAGGCTGGATTAATTCCGAAGTTGTATAGTTTTTATACGGCCGGTAAAACAACGGAGATTGTGGTGACGATTGCCTATTTGGATAGCGAACTGGCTAGTGCAAGGATTAATGCGAATGAGCTTGTTCTCTATCGCTACGATTTGGGTAGCGGAAAATATGTGGCGACTGCAACAAAGATAGATGCGGCTCAGCGAAAGGTGAGCGCCAAGATAGACGATTTGAGTTCGTATTATATTCTTGGCTCCAAGAAAGCGAAGAATCTCGAGAATAAAGATTCGGAAATTCTGTTTGTGCTGGACAACTCTTGGAGCATGTTCACGAATGAGCAGTATAAGAAGATGAACGATGGTAAAGATTTTAATGGGAAGCTTGATGCGAATGATCCGGACGGGCGGCGCTTCCAGTTAACGAGAGAGCTGGCGGAAAGGCTAGATAAAAAGGGCGCGAAAGTGGGCGTGGGCGAGTTTAGTGGAGATTTTGTAGCATCAGCTAAAGTTGGAACGAGTATTGATGATTTGAAAAAAGCATTGGAAGGAATGAATGAACGCCGAAGTGTGAAAGTGGACGGGACTAATATTGCCCGGGCAGTTAGAGATGGCGCAAAGGAATTTTCGCACGGGGCGAGCATGAAGACTTTGGTGCTCCTGACTGATGGCGTAGACGCAAATCACCTTTCTGGTAATGCGGAAATAATAGCTAGCGAAATGATTAGCCAAAATGTGCGCGTATGCGCGTTGGGCTTTGGGGAGGGTGCGTATAGTAATGATTTGAAGATTCTTGCAGAAAAGACGGGCTGCAAACTTTTCTCGAGCTCAGACGTGACGGGGCTAGATGAAGTGTTTAATAATTTGGAAGTTTTATTGAACGACGAGTTGGCAGACGTAGATGGTGACGGTAAGATGGATGGTTACGTGATGGCCGATAGTGGTTTTATGGTGACGCGCGACGGTTTTTCGTTTAGAAATTACAGTTCGAATCTATTGGTGGATGGGCATTGTTACGGGATGGCAACGTTTGCACAGTTATATTATTCGAGAAGAATGCCGCTACGTCATGATGCAATAACGGCGGCTGGCTTAACTTCGTATAGCTATAACTTGAATTGGTCATACTTCAAGGATTATCAGAATTTGTATGATTACAAATTGCGTACGGGTGCATTGAAATATATGTCACAGTTTGGAGCAAATTATTTCGGAGAGCAAGAGCCTGTCGACAAATATGTAATGAAGGACGGAGCACTGACTTATAGCGATAATGTGCGAACGGAGATTAATAAGACTGGCATGTACGATTTTTATAAAAAGAAAACCAAAGTTGCTGCAGATGATCAGATTAAGAAGTACGGGTTTTCATATAACGCGGTTGAGAAGGCGCGTCTCAATGAGGTGAAAATGCAAAATAGTACTGTAATGGACGATATTGACCGAAGCTTAATGAATGCGATTTATGCGGGGCAAATTCGTCAGACGACAGTAAAAATGTATAGTTCGGGGAGTGCGATTGGTGTTGGTAGCGCCGTGGCGAAGACGAACGTAAAGACGATGACGAATTCGAATGATTTCATGAGCTTGATGGCGTCAAGAATGCGCAGACATGAAGCGCCAGTGATTCTTGCGTACTTTTCTGGTGGATTGCATGCAATGAACGCAATTAACCTAATACAGGACGCAAAGGGTTCGAATCATTATTACGTTGGTGTATATGATAGTAATTATCCTGGCGAAAAGCGTTATCTCGAGCTAGAGTGCAGTAAATATAGCTGCACGACTAGGTCGAACAGCTATTATGGCGAATCGGGCGAAGTGATTAGGATGTCTATTTCGCAGGCGGAAGATCTAAAGCATTTTAACTAAGCCAGAGGCTAACGCAACGAATATAGCCGCCGCCCTTTCTGAGTTCGGTGACGTCTGGCGTGAGGCAGATAAGGCCGCGTTTTTCGAGTTCGGCCTGGAATTTGGGGGCATCATTAGACATGATGATGTACTTGCCGGTACTGACGAGATTGTTGGCGAATCCTTCAGTGCACTCGTCGAAATCTACGATTATTTTGTCGAGGTCGGTAATAGCTTCAAGTTTTTGGTTAGATGCTTCGTCGAGGGCGTCTGGACAGTATGCGATAGTATGCTCATCGATGACGGAGACGGCGAGGTCGAGATCATACCAAAAACTATCGACGCGATTAGTGAAGGGATTGATATGTTCGGTGCCGTCATCGTTGAGCTGAGGTTTGGCGTGGAGCTGAATTAGTTTGAGGCCAAGAGTTTTGGCGGCGAAAGCTTGGGCTTCTGGGTCGGAGCGATAGCCGCTGCCACCGAAAAGATAGTTGCCACAACGTAGCGAATCGCCTTGGCCGGAAAAAAGATATTTCCCCGGTACTTCAACGGTTTTAATCCCCTGCTCTTCTAGGCATTTTTTGGCGTAGGCTTCTTCAGCTTGGCGGGCTTTGGGAAGACGCGACATAATGGCGACGCCATCTTTGACTAGTGCCCAGTTGGCGGTATATACGCCGTCTTGGCAACCTTTTGGCGGGTCGACTTTTACAAGTTCTATGCCGGCCTGCTTGAAGCACTTGAGAACTTCGGCGTGCTCAGCCATGGCTTTTTGGACGCTAATGCCACTCGAAGTGTAATACGGGTTGATTTCGTAGGTGTCTGCAAAATAGTCGGCACCAGAAACTAATAGTTTTTGGTTAATCATGAGTTCCTCTAGTTAATTTTGGGTTCGTAGTTTGCGATGCCATCGACGATACTGTCGATGTCGGCGCCGATGGCGAAGCCGGCAAGTGCTGCTGCGGCCATATAGTTGACGGCGGCTTCGTTGGCAACATAGGTTGCCATGTCGAAACTGCGGCCACTATAGGTTACGTTGGTTTCGGTGCCCATTTTATAAAGTTTTTGGCGATTGATACGAAGATCGCAGTCGCGGTCGTGACCATAAGTGAAAGTGGCAGTTTTGGTTGGGTATTTGGAGTAGAAATCGTACTTAATGTTGTCGTCGCGACAGAGAATGCTGAAATATGGTTGCGTGTTAAACAAGATAGATTGAGCGTCGCGGTCGCTAGTGTCTGGTGCGCCAATGCCGTCTTCCGTAAGAACGGCAGCATAAATTGGGAGACCGTAGAAGATATGGTTTGCGAGCGCGGTACCATCGACCGAAATGACGACGTGATCGGCGCCGGTTTTCCAAATTTTGTAGATTTGCTTATAAAGCTCAGTGCTGGTTTTGGGGTCTAGGATGAGGCCAGTTTTTGCGTCGCGAGACTTGACGATTTCGTAGATGAAATGCGCAGTAGTATCGCGGCCGTTAGCGCCAGTAACGGCGATAACTTTGAGGTCGTTGCCAGGGTTGCTGTAATAAGTGGCAAGGAATCTTGCCTTGGCTTTTTGAAGTTTTGGTTTAAGTCCGGATTTCTTCTTTTGCTCTGCCATAAAAATAGTATATCATCTCTGGTAGAAATGTGCTATAATGTGATGCATCATGTGGCTCTGCGCTGCACGATGGTCTTTTAATCTTTGAACGGTGGAATAGTAGCTTATCTTTGATGGGCACTATCCACATATGTGCCCGTAGCTCAGTTGGATAGAGCGTCAGCTTGCGGAGCTGAAGGTCGTACGTTCGAATCGTATCGGGCATACCATAATTTGAACCAAAAAGCCGTATTTTGGCAGTTTTTCTTCTTCGCTCGGTCAATAACCGCGCTTCAGAAGAAGAAACTACCAATCTACGGTTTTTTGATTTCAAATTATTTCTCTTCTTGCTCGCCCAATAGGCGCGCTTCACTCGGAGAAATTACCAACCTACGGCTTTTTTGCTACGATATATTTTTGTAGCTCAGAAGAAGAAACTACCAATCTACGGTTTTTTGATTTCAAATTATTTCTCTTCTTGCTCGCCCAATAGGCGCGCTTCACTCGGAGAAATTACCAACCTACGGCTTTTTGCTACGATATATTTTTCTTGATTTTTTGTCGAGGGGCGGTTATCTGCATTTTATTCTTTTGCGTAGGCCAATTCCCTTCCTACGCATGTTGCTACAAGGATGATGAAAAATAATTCTGCGCAGAGAACTATAGTAATGCCTATTAGATTAGTTCACAATGAATGCTTGTGTATTTCAATAGAATTTCTGTGTTTTGCCAATTGTCTTTGGCGGTGTGCCCTTCCCTGTTACGAACTCTTGCATTGATGGGCAAGATTGTGGTTTAATTTTGGCATATCTTTTGAAAGGGGGGTTATGAGAGGTGAAAGATAAGAATTTTAATGTAAAGACGGAGAGTCTTGCAATGATGGCAATATGCGTTGCCTTAGCTATACTCTTCGGAAATGGTCGGGTGCTGAGCTTGACGATTGGTCCATTCAGGATTAGTATCGGCAATTTGCCGATTGTGCTTGCGGGGATTATGTTTGGACCTGCATGTGGCGCGATGGCTGGCGTTGCGGCGGATTTGCTGTCGTGCGCGCTCGTTGGCTACGTGCCGATTCCACTGGTGACTGTAGGTGCGGGGTGTGTTGGCGGCATGGCTGGCCTGACATATCGAAAGGTCGCTCAATTTGAAGAGTCGCTGAGAGTAAGTCTTGCAGTGACATCTGGTCATGTAGTTGGCTCAATGATCGTGAAAACCGTTGGGTTAGTTCTAACTTTTGGCTACCCGCTGATACCGACGCTTATTGGGCGAATCGTTGAATATGCGCTCATTGGTGCGATTGAGTGCGTATTGGCCATAGTGATTCTCAAAGGATTGAGGAGAGCTGGACTCTTTAGGCCGCCTAGGTGATGATTAGGCGGCTTTTTAAATGGTTATATTTGACTATTCTAGTAAAGTGTTGTATAATAAATGTGATTAGCTATTTGCAATTGTCGCTTAAAAAAGGGAGGTTCTTATGCGTTCTATAAGTTCTATAACGGTTAATGAAGTTGATTTTCACATTTGTGGTGGCGTCGATCCGAAGACTGGTCTGAAGGCGTGTTCGGGCAAATGTCCGTACTGCTATGTCGATATGGTCAAAAAGAGTAATCCTGTTTTTAAGGAGCTGCCGGTCTTTGGCGATAAGGCAACTTTGATGCAGGCTATCCGCAATATCCGTAAAACGGCGAGGCCGAAAGATTTCGTCTTCGTGGGAGGGGATCCGTGCGAACACGATAATCTTATGGAGCTGATTAAGCTCGCAAAAGGGCTCGGCATGAACGTTGCGGTTCTGTCGAATACGCATGTGTATAAGATGGACGGAAGGGTTATCCCGATTGAATGGGTTACGCCTTTCGTCGATGAGCTGGCGTTCACCCTGCACGGTATTGGTGATCGTCACGATAGTGTAAACGGCAACATTGGCGCATACAGGAACGGCATGTGGCAGTTGAAAAAATTCATGTCCGCTCGCGGCACGACAGATAAAGCCGTTTCCATCCTGATGAATTTTGTTCCATACACGATGCGTCATCTCGAAGAGATGATGATTGGGGCAATCGAGGAACTGCAGATGGACCCTGAGCGCGATTATTTCGCAATTCAGCGTATCGCGCCGACTGGGCTCGCCAAGAATGATTATGAGCGGTGGAAGGTCCGTAGAGATCTGTTACCGGGCGCGCTCAGGACACTGAAGGACATCAGGGAGCGTCTGGGCTTCGAAACGAAGCTCGATACGATTGACGTATTCCCCTGGTGCTCTATACCCGAAGAGTATCACGATATGCTCCACGAGGGTGGCTGCCAGTGGGGGCAGCCGAACGGGGTGCTCTCCGTAGTTCAGGACGGAGGAATCCAGAGATGTGCGCTGAGTGAGCGTACGATCGGGAGCTTCCTGGAAATCGACACCCGGGAGAAGTTCACGCGATTTATGTTGGATAATCCGACGTTGAGAGCGTTCCGTGAGCATCGTCATCTTGAGGATAGGTGTCTTCGTTGCGAGTATCTCGACAGGTGCGGAGGCGGTTGCGTCATTGCAGTGGGCGGCGAAGACGGTGATCCCTATGCGGTCGATGGCGGCGTTGTCTGCACTGGGCGTGATTACCTTGCGCTGTAAGCTAATGAGCCACGCTCGGAGAGCGTGGTTTTTTCATGCTAAAATGATGGCAGCAAAGGAGTTGTATGGAAAAGACATTTGATTTTTTGAAAAAACGAACACAGGTGAACTATGTAGCGACGATTAATGAGGGGAGGCCGAGCTGTCGGCCATTTGGCGATCCGGTGCTGTTTGATGGGAAAATTTATGCTTTGACGAATGCGCGAAAAAATGTGGCGAAACAATTAGCGAAGGATAACCATGTCTGCATTGTGGCATATGACGGCGAGAAGGAGTGGATTCGAATTAATTGTGAAATGATTGATGACAGCGATAATATTGAAGCGAAAAAAGCGATTATTGCCGAGTTTGATTGGGCGGAAGAGGCGGGTTACACGCTCGATTCGCCGGATTTCAAAGTATTTTATCTGGCGAACGCCGAAGCGACGATCTATAATTCAGATGGCGAAGTTTTAGCCAAAGAAACATTTTAATGAACTAGGAAAGAAAAAACTCCGGAGAGGGACTCCTGCATAAGCGGGGGTTCCTTTTTTTTCCGGAGTTGAGCGTTGATTAAAAATGACCAAAGCAGCCACTGCCCTCGTATAGGTTCATCCTGATGATGCAATAGAGCGCGATGGCTATGTTGATGAGGACGAGTATGAGCATGGCGGCTTCGCCATTGCTCGTTTTGAGCATTGGAGCTAATATCGCAGCGGTAGAAGTGGCTGCGATGGCCGTGACGAGGTACATACTTTGGGCGGGATGCCAGTCGCATGGTCGCGTTGCGGTCAGGTACCATGCTTTCAGAACAAAGCAAATCGCCAGGATGATCAGGATACTTCTTGAAGCGACGGTTACGCCGGCAATGCGAGCTGTCCATCTGAGGAAATCCTTGATGGGCTGCCTTGCTAGCAACGCGAGTGCTTTTACGATTAACGCATAGAGAGCTATCCATCTTGTCGTGAGATGGAAAAGAACGTAAGGCAAATAACGTAACTGTTTCATGATACCCCCTTTCTTCATATTCTTCGGTAGGATATGAACTTTACTACGAGCAGCTATTTTCATATTGTATCATATATTTCATGATATGTCAATAATCACGTATTGGCTCGGGACATCGATGAATAAAAAGAGCTCCGCGCATTTAATGCGCGGAGCGTATGTACGGTCGTATTAGAGGCAATCCCCGGGTCTGACAATATAGCCGGACCGTTTAGCTGCTTCAATTACGAAGCGAGCCAATGCCTCAATATCCTCATCTTTACAACAGATTGCGTTGATGAAGATTTGGTATCCTGTTGACGACGGCCATAGTTTAGTGAATAGGCGTGGCAGTACATCGAGTATCTCGGGCTTGCGATGTATGGTTCCTTCAATTAATGATGGGCACTCCGTTACGACGGGCGAGAAATAGTTTATATCTTTCACGTCGATACGCATAAACCCCCTGCCGCACCCATCGACCAGCAGCTTATACGCGTCGTCCTCGCTTTTGTAGAAACAAGCATAAGGATTAAAGTACTTTCTGAAACGTCGTTTTGAACGGATCATTGAGTACTCAAGATGGATTTGGGGCCCGTCAGCGATTACCAGGTGATTGAAACTTATTTCGTTATAGTTGTTGTCGGTGATTGGAACGCCGACGAAATGTCTGTCGTAACACCGTAGCTGAATGCCGCCTTTTTGTTTATGTGGCGTAAATTGCTCATTCATTTTTAACATAAAACACCTCCTTGTGTTCTTTTCGGGTGCGAGCGTGGAAAGGATCTTTGAGGTTGACCTCTTGAGAAAAATGTTAACGTACTGAGTCAAAAAATACGATATTTTTGAGCGTTAGTCAAGGGCGGCAATCTTGGAGATTTGAACTTACGCGCGATTATATCTGTTGGGCGAGTCGACCATAGGGATAGTCTGAAGGGCTTCATGTTATAATCTAGCCATGTTACAGGTGAAGGGAGTGTCATTTAAGGGGATTTTGAAGGGCATTTCTTTTGATGTGCGCCCTGGGGAGCTGGTAGTCATTACGGGGCCAAATGGCAGTGGAAAATCGACGTTGGCGAAAATTATTGCAGGTGTCGAGAAGAGTGATGCTGGGGAAATTATTTTTAAAGATGAAGATATTGTTAAAAAGGATTGCACAGAGCGGGCGCGGATGGGGCTGGCCTTCTCTTTTCAGCAGCCAGTGCGTTTTAAAGGGCTGACGGTACGAGATTTGTTGAAGATTGCGGCGAGCGGTAGTGAAGCGTTTCTTGACAATGAAATGAAAGAGGTGGATGGCTATTTGAAAAAAGTTGGCTTGGAACCGGCATTATATCTTGACCGAGAAGTTAACGCTTCCCTGTCGGGTGGCGAGCTGAAACGAATTGAGATTGCCTCAGTGTTAGCGCGCGATGCGGTTTTAAGCATTTTCGATGAGCCGGAGGCCGGGATAGATATTTGGAGTTTCGACAATCTGGTGAAGATGTTCAAAGATATGCGAAAAAAGAATCCGAAACGAGCAATTGTGATTATTTCGCACCAAGAGCGAATTATGAAAATAGCAGATAGGATTATTTTGCTGGAGAACGGCGAGATTAGCGCGCATGGCACGCCGGAACAGATGATGGCGCGAATTGGGGGTGGGCTGAAATGATGGATCTCGATAAAATTGAGCGCGATTTGATGCGAGAGGTGTCGGGCGTAACGGGTATTCCCGAGGGAGCATATAACTTTCGCGTGAATGGTAAGTCGATTGGGAGGCAGAGCTCAGAAAAAATAAATATCGTGCCGAAAACTGAAAAAAGTGGCATCGATATCTACATTGCAGACAATACGCATCAAGAAATTGTTCACATTCCGGTAATTATTAGCGCAAGCGGGTTGAAAGAAGCTGTATATAATGATTTTTACGTTGGTGATAATTGCGAAGTAACAATTGTTGCGGGGTGTGGAATTTATAATTGTGGAACGGATGATTCGATTCATGATGGAATTCACGTTTTTCATGTGGGTAAGAATTCAAAAGTTTATTACATCGAGAAGCATTGTGGGATTGGGCCAGGTGCGGGAAAGATTTTGAATCCAACGACTAAGGTTGATTTGGGCGAGAATAGTTATGCGGAAATGTTGCTTGAGCAGATTAAGGGCGTGGATTCGACGAGGCGCATGACGGAGGCGGATTTGGCAAAGAATGCGCATCTAGTTGTGAAAGAGCGATTGTTTACGCATGGAAAACAGAGCGCTGAGAGTGAAATTGTAGCAAGGCTGAATGGTCAGGATTCGTCGGCGGATATTGTTTCGAGAGCGGTGGCGCAGGACTTCTCTGCTCAGAATTTTCGTTCGCATATTATTGGAGCAGCAAAATGTCGCGGACATTCGGAATGTGATGCGATTATTATGGACAAGGCGCGCGTGAATGCCGAGCCGGCACTAGAGGCATTAAACGTTGATGCGGAGCTGATACATGAGGCGGCGATTGGCAAAATTGCGAATGAGCAACTGACGAAGTTAATGACTTTAGGCCTATCGCGCAGGCAGGCGGAAGCGCAAATCATTAATGGTTTCTTGAAGTAGGGGTTTTGGGGCGACGTGAATGTGGAGGTGGCCTCGAAGCGAAAAACGCGTCAGAGCGGCTCTCGAGAGGCGAGAAAGTGTGATAGAATGGGAGGTGGAAGCGTGGCCGAGTGGTTGAAGGCGCACGACTCGAAATCGTGTGGGCAGAAATGTCTCGGAGGTTCGAATCCTCTCGCTTCCGCCAGAATAAATCGCCTATCTTGGCAGTTTTTCTCGTTCGCTCGATCGTAAATCGCGCGTCGCTCGAAGAAACTACCAACCTAGGCGATTTTATTTCTGGCTCTGGGAATGTAAAATCCGGCCACCTTTAGTAGTAGGTGTTGGCCGGGTTGTTGTTGATGATTGTTCCACTCCCCTGTCGATTGAGCAGGTTAATGTGCGGCAACTGGTGTGATTATGCTATATTTGTCTATTTTGTCAATGTGATAGAATGTAAAGATATGGCGGAGATACACAAGAAAATAAATCGTGAATATTTTGAGCTGATTTCGTCTGGGCAGAAAACTTTCGAATACAGGGTAAACGATTTTGAGTGTAACCCTGGTGACGTATTGGTGCTTGAAGAATATGATTACGATAACGGTTTTGATGACACTGTGAATCGTCATCCGACAGGGAGAGTGATTCGTAAAAAGGTCGGATATGTGGCGAAGACGATGGATTTCGATTGGCTAAAACGATCAGATGTGAAGAAGGCTCTCGAAGAAAACGGTGCGCAAATTATTTCATTGCTCGACGAGTGATGGCGATATAATGAAAGAAAAGGAGTATTAAATGGCAAGTGTGTTTTCGAAGATTATTAGCGGCGAACTTCCCTGTTATAAGATTCATGAGGATGAAAAAACCTTTGCTTTTCTGGACATTAATCCTGAAGCAAAGGGGCATACTTTGGTGGTGCCGAAAACTGAAGTTGGTAAGCTTTATGATTTATCCGATGAGGATTGGGTAGCAATATGGGCAAGCGCAAAGTTAATTGCTAAGCATATGGATGAAGTGACAGGAAGGCGAACTATTATGAAGGTGGTTGGGGTGGATCTGCCAGACCATGCGCATATTCATTTGATTCCCTACGATGAGGCTTGGGAAGACGATAAGTCTATTAAGTTAAGCGACGAAGAGTTTGAGGAGATTCGAAAGAAGTTGGCGTTTTAGGCGATAAAAATGCCTCTCTTAGTACGAGAGGCATTTTTTTCATGGTTTTTTGTCGTTAGGCTGCGCCGATTTGATCGCGATAGTCTTTCATAGCTTCATGGAATTCTTCGGGCGTGCCCGTGAAGTAGGTTCCGTCTGGCATCGGGTATGTTCGTGTGGTGCGCTCGTCTTTCTTAACCGATGCGGCTTCTACTGGCGGTTCTTCGTCAATTTGGTCGGCATCCATATCGGTAACCTTTTCTGGCTGCTGATCTGGTTCCATTTGCCAGGCTTCGTTAGTGTTGGTGTCGTTAGTTGATTGCTCGGGGTTGTTCATATGTGTTATATGTTCCTTTTTTGAGTGTTTGTTTTTACGATACCCGTTGTTACCAATATATCAAAAAACTTATGTTTTGTCAAGATGTAAAAAGTCTCGGCTACAATCTAGCCGAGACTGATTTTTTGGAATTCTCCCGCGTATAGGCGTACACTCCGTTGAGCAGAAGCCGCTTTGCAATTTCTGGCGTTTCTGCTTCGATTTGAGGGAAGTTCTGTATATCGTAATACAGCACTTTCCCTTCGAAGGGCCAGTAGTATCTGGCCAAAACGTGGCTGCCATTTGTGAAAAAGGACAGATGACGGCCGTAGGTATCAGGAGCTTCAGAAAGCTTGTGCAGGTTTATTTTGCGAGCTTCAGGGCAAAATTCTTCCTGCTCGCTTTTTGCCCACTGATATGCTCTGCTTTGCAGAGTAGCCATGTCCTCCTCTCCGTAGGCAGACGACCTGGGAAATCCCAGTACGGTTTTGTTTTTGGTCCTGGAACTCCTCCTCTGGCGGTTCTTAGGATCAAAACGAATTACTTGAGCCATTTTTCTCACCCCCCTTCTGAAAGACTCTTCGTACATAGCAACGCTGACGTCGCGTAATGGATATTACCATGATTTGCGCTGCTTGTCAAGAGGTATGTTGGCAAAATGGGGTGCAAGCGTTTTAAGCAACACGTCGGCGTGCGTGGTCATCTTTCTCCTGTTTCTGCTTTGTAGTTTCCGTTTGGTTGTCTATATAATAGGCATTTGAGGCTTTGTCGTAGGCTTTATCTGCATTGGCAGCTCCTTTTGTGAGGGTGAGCTTTTTGTGGATGCTTTTTAGAGACATTTCTTTAAGATGCGCGAACTTGAATTGAGATTCGTCGAGTTCTTCTTGGAGTTTTTGCGTGTTTCTAATAATTGACGCAAATACTCTGTCTCCAAATGGACCTCGTTCATTAGCGAATAGGTCCGCGACTTGCTGGGGGGAATATCCGTCACCTTCGGGTCCTAGCGTGCGGATAATGTCTTCTGGTAGCTCATGGACGAGACGCTGGAGCTCTGCATCGAAAATGCCGTCAAGAGTACCTAATTGATCCAGGGTTTTTTGGTCTTCCTCTGAAAGGGTGTATCCATTTTGGTACTCGTCGAGGAATGGCGTGAGGAAGAGCTTGTTTTGAGCCTTCGCTTCGTAGAGGGTTTTGAAAGAAATCAGGGCCATCGTTTCGGTATCAAGTTCCGCCGATTGGTCTTCGCCGATAGTGAGACCGGCAAGAGCGTTGTCGATAGTGCGCCTATCGACGCCAACGCAGTATCTTGGCACGCGCTTTTGCCAAGAAGCGTTACCGTTGGCATCTAGACAGTAACGGATATCGGTGAGTCCTGTCGCATAGCCTAGTGTTTGGTCGTTAGAGCTGACTAAGATTTTGTCACGAATAAGCGAGTCATCTTTTTTGGTGGTGACATCAAAGGCGATTGGGAAGTCAAAGTTAGTGCTGTGTAGATACGATACCACGTCGACGCCATTTGCATAGTCGTCGAATTTGGTTGGCCATATTGATTCTGCGCTATAGCTGCCATTCTCGTCATCATTCAGGAGCCCAATTTGATTAATGCTGAATTGAGTCAAGGCTTCTATGATGGTGGATGCGTAGTTGTCGAGAGTAAGCTCGTGAGAGTCGAATTTCTTTTCGAGATTATGGACATATTGTTCATCTTTGTCGATAACATCTTGGTGTTCGGGCGAGTCGGCAAAATCGTTAAGAGATGGCCGGAGGTATTCTTCGATGACGTCGCTGAGGAGTTGTGCTTTTTGCATATTCTCGACTTTTTGAGTATTGTCGAGCTCCTCGTTTTTAGTGTGTGTCGGGATGGATTCTGCCCTATGTAACATTTTTTTCGTGTTTCTTTTTAATGGCTTTGATATTTGTATAGCATAAACGCTTTGAAAAGTCAAGAGATAGGAAAAAGCGGGACGTGGAAGTGTCCCGCTTCTAGTTGTGGCCGGCAATGATTTTGACCTGATTGAGCAGGTCAAACGCTTTCTTATTGCCGCTAAACCCGGTGATTGTAATTTCACCAGGCTCCTTGATGGTTGCCGTGAAGGCACCAGTCATTTGGGCGGCTAAGAAAACTTTTGTGAAGGAATTCGGGCTGACCATTTGAGGGTCGTAGCTGATTTCCATTGCGGCCTTCTTAAAGTACAATACGGTTGCCATACTCTCGCCCCCTTTCAATGTAGATTACGGACTACCGTGATTAGATTGTATCATATTGTGCTTATTTTGTCAAGCATAAACGTATATGTGGCGATATGTTTGATAGCAAAAAGCCACCCTTTAAGGTGGCTGAATGCTCTTGTCGTTGCTAGATGAGCTTGAGCTCAGCTTTCATCTTTTCGAGCATAGTTTGCTTTGTGGCGAGTTGTTCGCGAGTTTCATCGACTAGCTCTTTGGGGGCTTTTTCGACGTAACGAGGGTTGTCAAGGCGGGCGTTGAGGGTGTTGATTTCTTGGCCGAGCTTGAGGATGCGCTCTTCGAGATTGTGCTTGTGCTTGTCGAGGATATCTTCTGGGATTTGGAGATAAATGTTGTGCCCTGGGATGGCCAGACGAAGGCCGCTGAGTTCGTCGGTTGGTAGCTGCGGCACGCACGGCGCCTTAGTGAGATGTTGAATTAGCAATTGGTTGGCATACATGAGCGGATCATTATCGAAGGCGATAGGGTATGCGACGGCACCAGGCAGGCTTTGGAAGTGGCTGCGAATGTTGGTGATGATATCTTTAAGCTCTTCGAACTTTTTGACACGCTTTGCGTCAACCTTGTAGGGTTCTGGCCATTTTTGATTGATGAGCATGCCTTCGGTCCAACTGAGAGTTTGCCAGATGGTTTCGGTGACAAATGGCGCAAAAGGATGGAGCATGATGAGTATTTGCTCGAGGGTCGACTTGAGGAGTGTGGTATCTTTCCAGAGTTTCTCGCTTTCGAGGAACCAATCGGCGTACTTATTCCAAATGAGGTCATAGAGAAGATCGCCTGCTTCAGCGAAGCGGTAGTGATCGAGGAGCTTTTGGAGCTCTTTGTTGGCTTTGTTGAGGTGATGGCAAATCCAATCTTCGCTATAGTTGTCGATGGTGAGTTGCTTGTCGCCCTTAGGATTCTCGTCGACGAGGTTTTGAATAAGGCGTGAAATATTCCAGAGTTTGTTGCAGAGGTTACGGCTAGCAATGACTTTGCTGGTACTGAAGGCCTGATTGACGCCGGCAGAACGGCTAGCAATAAGCCCAAGACGTAAGGCGTCAGAGCCGTATTGGCTGACGATTTCGATTGGGTTGATGACATTACCTTTAGACTTAGACATCTTTTGGCCTTTTTCGTCTAACACCATGCCGTGCATATAGACGTCTTTGAATGGTATGTCGTTAGTGACGTAGAGGCTAAGCATAATCATGCGGCCGACCCATTGAAATAGTAGGTCAGCACCAGTTTCCATGACAGAGGTTGGGAAATGTGCTTTGCGATCGCTGGTGGTGATATATGGCCATTGACCAGAACTGAACCAAGTGTCAAAAGTATCTTCGTCGCGTACATAGGTGTGACCATCCTTTTGAATTTCGGTTAGCTCTACCCTGTCGTCATAAATCCAATCTGTTGGGTCGTCGATGTTTTGGAATGCAGGGATAGGGATACCCCAGGGGATTTGGCGAGAAATGTTCCAATCTTTTAGTTGCTCGAGATAATTGATGAGAACTTGTTTTTTGCTGGCGGGATGGAACTTGATCTTCCCTGCCCGAAGAACTTCGATAGCGCGTTTAGCTAGCGGTTTGACATCAACGAACCATTGTTCTTTGAGGAGAGGCTCGATTACGGTGTCGCACTTATAACAGTGGCCGACTGAGTGTTTGATCTTTTCTTCTCCTCTGAGGAGACCTTGCTCCTCAAGGTTTTTGAGGACTTTTTTGCGAGCATCGGCAGTGGTGAGGCCTTCGTAGTTGGCGCCGGCTTCTTTAGACATTTTGCCGTCAAAACCAATGACGGTGATCATATCTAGATTGTGGCGTTGGCCGACTTCGTAATCGTTCTGGTCGTGTGCTGGTGTAATTTTTACAACACCCGTGCCGAAGGTCATGTCGGCGTGCTCGTCGGCGATGACGGGGATTTCGCGATCTGTAAGAGGTAGCTTAACTTTTTTGCCTATGACGGACTGATAACGTTTGTCGTCTGGGTTGACCGCGACGGCGGTATCTCCAAGCAAAGTTTCCGGACGTGTAGTGGCGACGATGAGCTCTTTAATATCGCCGACCGGTTTGGTCAGTGGGTAAGCAATCTGCCAGAGCTTCCCTGTTTCTTCTTTGTGAGTTACTTCGATATCTGCAAAAGCCGTTTGATGTTTGGTGCAGTAATTAACGAGTTTTTTACCTCTGTAGATGAGGCCATCATTCCATAGTTTTTGGAATGTGCCGTAGACCGTTTTGACAACCTTAGGGTCAAGAGTAAAAGTTAAGCTGTCCCAGTCACATGATGCGCCGAGGGCGCGGAGCTGGAGCTCCATGTTGCCGCGCTGTTCGTGGACGAAGTCCCAGACTTGAGAGTAGAGCTCGTCTCGGGTGTAATCAAAGCGAGACTTCCCTTTTGATTCAAGGAAGCGTTCGTATACTACCCACGTTTCGAATCCGGCATGGTCTGCTCCGGGGATATACCAAGTATTATCTCCCTTAATACGATGATATCTTGTGAGGATATCCTCTATGGCGATAGTGAGACCGTGCCCAATGTGCAGATTACCATTCGCATTTGGTGGCGGCATAACAATCGTGTAGTAGTTTGCTTTTTTGTTTGATGTGGGTTTAAATGCTCCGGATTTTTCCCAGAGAGCGTATACGTCTGGCTCGTATTCGTTCGGTTCATAGGCTTTGCTAATTTTCATAAGATATATTATAGCATAAATTTCGTGATTCACCTCTTATAGATTTTGTCAATAGCACTTAAATCCCCTGCTCTTCTTGCGCCTGAAAACCAAAAAATTTTCACATGAAAATACACAAAAACCGTGCAAATATTTCACGTGAAATATTGACAAATACCAATAAATGTTTTTTGCTATGCGTCTACACCTTACGTACTGCGTCCCAAACGAAAACTCGTTGGTACTTATGATTATAGATGGCGGAGGATGCTAAGTCAACAGGATTCTAATATAAGGATAAGGGCAATTGTTTAGCTTTGCACATTTTGTGGGAAAAGTGGATAATGTGGTCATGGCATTTATACGGAAATTTAAAACTGGGAGCGGTGCGACTGGAGTGCAGGTTTGCTGGAAAAACGGCGGGGAAGTGGTGAAGACGGTGCATGTAGGATCCGCGAATAGCGAGATAGGTTTGGAAAAGTTGCTAAAAAAAGCGCAAAAAATTATGGACGAGGGCAAGCGTCCATTGTTTGATTTGAAAGAGTTTGACGCGAAGCATGAATAGGGGGTATTTTTTAAAAATTTTTTTTGCGCTGCGCGCATAATATATTTTCGAAAAAAATTTTCGCCTGCGGCGAATTAGATGTTGTTTGCTAAATAATTATTACTTTTGAGATTTTATGATTTTCTCTACAGGATTTTTGACAGGCTTAATAATGGAAAGTATGGTTTTCATCCTTTCGGGCGAGAGGTCGGTTGGAAGGCAAAGTACTCGAGAATGAATATCCTCGGCGGTTGGTGCCATTTTGGGGTTGTATGAATAACGGCGGTTGGAAGTGGGGCCTGGGTAGAGCAGTGGAGAATACCAACGGCGGATATGGAATTTTGAACTAGTTAACACATCGTAGACTTCTGTGGCGGCGGCAGTAGTAGGGAAGAGAATTGGGTATGCCAAGAGTGGTTGTTCGATTGGAGCAAGAATGGTGAAGTTGCCATTATTGGCTAGCTCTTTGTTGTAGGTGCGAGTGTTTTTGAGACGTCGTTTGTAGTTAGCAGGTAGGGCAGGGAGGTGTTGAAGAATGATTTTGTTGACGTATTTGGTTGTAGCGTAAGGGCGAGATTGTTCGCCAGATTGTTCGTATGGCGCGACGGCGAGTTCAAAAATGTGGGCCTTATAGGCGAGATTGCGAAGGTCGTGATAGATGGAGTTGGGCATGCGTTGAAGAATGCCGTTTTGGAAACGATAAGTGCGCGAGCGAAGCTTGAGCCCGAGTGGCGGTTGGGGCAGATTGAGGAGGCTACTCGTGATTTTTTCGTAAAGTTGAGCATTTTTGTGCTTAAGCGCAGGGTTGATATAGATGGCGCCGCCGAATTTAGTGCTTTGAAGTATTTTTTCCACGCCAAAAGAGTGAACGGAGATGTCTGCAAGCACTTTGCCGGATTTGTCGGTAGCCATGCGAGTGAGACAGTGGGCGGAATCTTCGAATAAAATGAGGCGATGTTTTTTGGCGAAGGCGGCAATATCGGCCGAATCGTCGCCAATGATGCCCATGGTGTGTTGCATAACGACGGCGACAGTTTTGCTGCTGTAGAGTTTTTCGGGATTAGTTAGGCTGAGAGTATTTGGATCGACATCGGTGTAGACTGGTTTGAGATTGCTGGCGAGAATGGGATTGATGGCAGTAATACAGGTATATGGTTGGGTGATAACTTCGCCGTGGCCGTAGATGTCGTAAATGCATTGCATGGCGACGGCCATGCCAAAGCGAGCTTTAAAAGTCAAAAACCAATCGTCGTGATCGGTATGCGAATATTCGGCAAGTAATTTGCGAATAGCGAGATTTGATTGGCTTAAATCCATTGGGGATATTATAGCGTACTTTGAGCAAGTTTTTTAAGGGTAGGGGACAAATTAGTGAATCGTGGAGCGAGGTGAAATGTCCAGCTCGTATGGGTCAGTGGGTTTTTCGCCGGATTGGATAGAATAGTAGGCGGCGGAGGCGACCATGGCGCCGTTGTCGGTGCTAAGTCTTGGCTCGGGGAAGAATACTTGATGAGTCTTGCTAAAGGTTTTTTGAAGTTCGGCGCAGAGGGGGTGATTGGCGGAGACGCCGCCGGCAAGTAGGATGGATTTGGCGGGGTAGGCGACGCTGGCTTTTTTGAGTTTTTGGATAAGGATTTTAATGGCCGTAGCCTGAAAACTGGCGGCGAAATCGGAGATTTGTTGTTCGGTGAGATGATTTTGGAGCTCATATGAAGGAGTGGTGATGGGTAGGTCAAGCTCCTTTTGGATGGCACGCAAGACGGCGGTCTTGAGGCCACTGAAGGAGAAATCGAGTTCGCCGACTTTGGGAATAGGAAGTTTGTATTTTTGTGGATTGCCAGATTCGGCTGCTTTGGAGATGGCGGGGCCGCCAGGGTAGGGGAGGCCAAGAATTTTGGCAACTTTGTCGAAGCATTCGCCGATGGCGTCGTCGCGGGTAGTGCCGATTATTTCGAAATTATCATGACGGTCCATATAGATAATTTGAGTGTGTCCGCCGGAGATAACGGCAGAAAGCAGTGGAAAACTTGGTTCGAAGCCACTGAGCCAGTTAGCGTAAATATGCGATTTGAGGTGATGGGTAGGATAGAAAGGGATGTTATTAATAATAGCGATAGTACGGGCGGCGAGTGTTCCAATGAGCAGTGAACCGACTAAGCCGGGGGTGTGAGTAACGGCAATAGCGTCAATGTCTTCGATTGCAAGATTGGCATCGGCTAGGGCTTTGTTGATGACGGGCTGAATGGCTTCGATGTGACTACGAGCGGCGACTTCTGGAATAACGCCGCCGTAGGCGGCATGAATGTCGATCTGTGACACTACGACATTTGAAAGGATTTTGTTGCCGTTTTCGACCACGGCGGCAGCAGTTTCGTCGCACGAACTTTCGATTCCCAAGATTTTCATTATTTATTATTATACCACAATTTTGGTGTTTTGCATTTTGGTGCTTTGAAAGTGATTATGTTATGATTAATATAAATATAGATAAGAGAGGTTGAATAATGGAGAAGGTTCGCGAGTTTATCGATAGTCTCTTGGAGCAGAAGGGCATTGCCGATCTTGACGAGGAGGCACGAGAGCGAGTGATTGGTAATATGACGGAAACGCTTTTAGATAAAATCGATGAGGCGGCGATAAATGCCTTGCCAGAAGATAAGGCAGTTGAGTTGGCTAGTGGTTTAGAGAACGGCTCCATTAAACGTGAGGATGTGGCGAATTATATGAAAGATGCCGGGCTTGATTTAGAGAAAATTTCCTTTGATACGATGATGATTTTTAGAGATTTATATCTCGGCGATATGCTTGTGCCGGGTGATGACGAGGAGGGTTTTTAGATGATAGGTCGTAGCGAAGTCCCCCCTATGGGTGGAGCGGAACAAGAGGGGAATAATAGAGAATTGCCGCCAGAAGAAGCGCAGAAAATTGGCGAGGCGGTGTTACTCATGGCCATGAAATTGTCTACGCAGCTCGAGTCTAGTAAAAGAGTTGAGTTTACTGGGTTAATGGCCGAGAATCTTGCGGGTCTCGATCCTAAGCAAGCAGAAATTTTGATGAAGAATTTCCTTAAGATATATGAGAATGCGAATGGTTCTGGATCTAGTGCTGATAAGCCCATCGACAAGCCAGCGGAGGGGGGTGATGGGAATGGTGGCGAGAAGCCAGCCGAAGCTCCTGCAGGTGGGGATGGTGAGAAACCAGCAGAAGCTCCTGCGAGTGGAGACGGGGAGAAGCCAGCCGAAGCTCCTGCGAGCGGAGACGGGGAGAAACCAGCGGGAGCTCCTGCAAGTGGAGATGGAGAGAAACCGGCTGAAGCTCCTGCGGGTGGGGATGGCGAGAAGCCAGCCGATGCTCCTGTGAGTGTGGAAGGCGAGAAGCCTGATGATAAGCAAGCGGAGGGGGGTGATGGAAATGGCGGCGAGAAGCCAGAAGAGAACAAAGCTGAAAAGAGTGAAGAAGAGAAGGCGGCGGAATTGAGAGACAAGCTGTTTTCTGAGGGCGAAGTGCGTTTCGTAGATTGGTTACAGCGCGTAGAAAAGATTAATCCGTGCTCATTGAAGGGGAAGTCGTATGAGGAAATGAGCGTGATTAGCAATAGGTATACTAGATATGTCAGGATGGGATTGCTTTCGCATGGGGCTACTAGATTTGTGAAGTGGTACCAGAGTACGGGGGGAGACATGAAGCAACTTCGACGCATGGATCTCTCGCAGATTTTGGCTGTTAATAAAGATTACGATAAGTATAGAGATGGAAAAACAGAAATACGCCCACTGATAGCTATGGGAATAAGCGGTGAAACGCTGTTTAGTGAGGCAGATAATGTTTCGCAGGAGATGATGCGTGAGGGTGCGGAAAAACAACAGCCTGATGCTGTTTGGGATGATCTTGGAACATCTGCAAATCTTGGCCAGACGAGAAAGTTGATTGGCGAAAGAAATGCCCTGCAATATAAAAAAGAAACAGGCGAGTTGACCGATGATGAATCGAAGAGACTAGATGAGCTTAATGGAATTGTAGGAGAGGCGACTTGGGCGGGTAGTTATGGCGATATTGAGCGTTTTATTAATGCTCAATATGATTTGGCAACCGTGCGAGCGCGCAGAAAAGAGTTGGGGAAAGATAGCGATCAGCGTACTGATGTATTGGAAGTATCAATAGGGAAAAACGGCAAATACATTGTTCGGAATAGTGAAGGTAAAGTTGTTAATCTTGCTAGCCTAGAAGCGCAGCATGCAGTTGATGTATATGACGCGGTACGAAAGTATGCAAACGATATAGTCATGGTTGAGAATTCTAAGGTTAATAGCGATATGAAACGGAAAGCGAGAGAAAGAGTTCTTGCTCGGTTCAAAACGGCGATGGGCTCTATTCGTGGCGGCGAGAAGATTGCATTAGTGATGGATAACTATGAGGAGGTTGTCGAGGAGGCGGCAAAGCGAGCGATGCACGGAAAATCTATGGATGACGTCATGCGTGGCTTCCAGGTTATACATAGGGGAGCGTTCGAAACAAAATCTGAGCGGAACAAGGATGCCGTAAGGAGCATCAAGAAACAATTGAATAATGGCGAATCTGGCAAGACTCGTGTTGTGCCGGCAGCTACGGCTGGGGAAGCCTTGGACGGTGGTGACAAGCAAGCCGCAGATGATAGTCGGGCAGAAAATGAAGAGCAAAGTGAGGGTAGTAGTAATAGTGGGATGTTGACGAAGGAGAATTTCGCCAACATGAGTGGATCGGAGGTGGCGACATTTATGAAGAATGCCTATAACGCCAAACGCGGAACACTATCGAAGGAAGAGGCGCAGAAACTCAATGAAGCCGTTAAGACATGGAACCGTATGTCAACGGAAAAGCAGAGGAATATATTAGAGAAGCATAATGGTAGATGGATTTATACCGATAGAAATGAAAGTCGTGCGATGAGCGTCCTAGTTAAGCATGGGTTAATCGGGGGGTTAGATGAAGGACCGAAGAAGAAGCCGGCAAGTGCTGCTGCGGTCAAACCAGCAGGAGCGGAAGCAGCTTAAAAAATATCCCCGAATGGGGATATTTTTGTGGGCCCGATAATTATCGGTAATACTTTAGTGAGGTAATAGGGTCTTTGTTGGCAGCTTTAATGGCAGGGTAAATGCCGAAGAGTATGCCGACGGTGAGGGAGACGGCGCTAGTAATGATGATGATTTGCCAGGAAATATGTGGGGCGAATGGTGTCATGAGGGAAATGATGAAAGCACCGATGTAGCCAAGAATAAAACCGAGGATGCCACCCGAAATACTGAGGATGATGGACTCGAATAGGAATTGAAGGAGAATGTTGCCGGAAGATGCGCCAACGGATTTTCGGATGCCAATCTCGCGAGTGCGTTCTGAGACGGAGACGAGCATAATGTTCATGACACCGATGCCACCAACAATAAGTGAGATAGAAGCAACAAGAGTGAGCATGCCGGAGACGATGGAGAGGAGGGAACCGGCGGGGTGCATATCTTCGGCGCTAGTGATGACGGAAAAATTCTGATCGCCATTTTTGGTTTTTGATAGTTCTTTGTGGATAGATTCGGTAATTGCCGTGACGGAGTCGGTAGTTTCGGCGCGGACGTCGATTTGTTGAATTTGAATGGACGATTCGAACGTACTGGCGAAATCGATGTCGATAATGACGGAATCGTCGAGATTGACGCCATTGTAGTTTACGGGGTCGTCGATTTTGTCGAGAACGCCGACGACGAGGAAATTTTGACCATTGTAGTTGAAGGTTTTGGCGAGTGATTCGGTGCCACCGAATTGTTGCATGGCGATGTCATAGCCGAGAACGGCGACATTTTTGCGGAGGCTCGACTCAAGAAATTGCCCATTCTTTAGGCGAAGGGAGACGATGTTTGCGAAATCCGCATTGGTAGCAACGATGTCTACTGACTGAACGGTGCGATTACCGATTTTGATAGCGTTGGTGGAAGCAGCGATGGGGGCAGTAGAGGAGACCTTCTCAATTTTGCTAATAGTTTTAACATCTTCCAAGGTTAAACTAGATTTAGTGAATTGATTATTTGAAGTAAACTCATCAATAATACTTTCGGTGGCATTCTTGCCAGCAAGAGGGCGAACGAGGATGAGGTCGGCGTTGTTGCGGTCGGAGTTGGCATTAATGAGCTGATTGATGCCGCCGGTGAGGGAGAGTATGAGGACGATTGAAGCTACGCCGATGGCAATACCGAGAGCAGAAAGGAAAGTGCGCCCACGATTACGACGAAGGCTATCGATGGCGAGATGAAGATGAGTATTTAGTAGCAGTGCCATAATTAAGGCTCCTTCTTTTCTGGTTTAATTTTTTTGCGTGGCTTTTTGGCGAGTTTCTTTTTTGGTTTTGGCTTAGTAACGGCGTCTATACTGTTGCTGTCGCCGATTGTGACATGTTCGCCAGAGACAACGACTTTGGTTTTGGAATCGACTTCGAGCTCGACGGGACGTTTTTTGCTGAGGATGCGGACAGAGATGCGTTCTGGGCTGCCTGGACGAGGAAGTTCGCTGTCGTCGACGGTTTTGATGTCGGTGTCAATTTCGCCGTCGAGCATGTTGATAACGCGGGTGGCGTAGGTTGTGAGAGAGGGGTTATGGGTGACCATGATAATGGTGTTGCCTTGAGCATGAATATCGCGGAGTTCTTCCATGATAATATGGCTGCTGCGACTATCGAGGTTGCCGGTAGGCTCATCGGCAAGAATGATGGATGGTTTTGAAATAAGGCTGCGAGCGATGGCTACACGCTGTTGTTGGCCGCCGGAAAGTTGGTAGGGCATGTAATATTCGCGCTCGCGTAGATGGAAACGTTCAAGAATTTCGTCGGCTTTTTTGAGACGGCGAGTTTTGTGATGGCCAGAATAAATGAGCGGAAGTGAGACGTTCTCGATGACGGATAAGTTTGGGATAAGATTGAAGTTCTGGAAGATAAAACCGATTTCATTGGCGCGGAACTGTGCTTTCTTGCGGGACGAAATGTGGTCGACGCTTTTGTCGTTAAGGAGATATTGGCCGGAAGTGGGGCGATCGAGCAGGCCAATGATGTTTAGTAGAGTAGTTTTACCACAGCCAGATGGCCCCATAATCATGATGAATTCACCGCGCTTGACGGTGAGGTCGAAGTTGTGAAGCGCGAAAGATTCAGCGTCGCCAAAACCGTAGCGCTTCGTAACGGCTTTGAGTTCGATAATGATTTCGTTCTTTTCTTTAGGCATCGCAGTTATGTGTTAATTTTTTGACTACAAATATTATATCTATTTTTGGGCAATAAGAAAATTGATAGTGTTAAAAATATAAGGTTTTTATTTGAGGAGCGCGACACTAGTCGAAGGGGTGTTTTTGTGGTAGAATAGGTGGAACTGGAGAGGTGTCCGAGTGGTTGAAGGAGCACGCTTGGAAAGCGTGTAAGGTCGCAAGGCCTTCGCAGGTTCGAATCCTGTTCTCTCCGCCAAGTCCAAGAAACAACCCGAAGGGTTGCTTTTTGTTATGTTTAGTCTTTTTTGTATAATTTAAACAGACAAGAGAGGTATGATGGAAAAGATTCAATATAGCGAAGGGGCAGTATCCGAAGAATTAGATGAGCAACAAGAGACGCTCGATGAGGCGAGAGCTGGAGAAATAGGTGCCAGTTTGATGAGAGCCATGGAGATTGCTTCTAGGGCTGTAGACGAGAAGAAAATATCTCTTGAAAACCTTTCGACGATGATATCTGTCTTTGACGGTCATCAAGATAATATTGATGAGCTGAATGATGAGCAGCGACAAAAAGTCGAAGAAGCTATTAAGGTTTACTTAAATGAGGTGAATAACGAAAAGGCTTGGAGTGAAGCTTTGTCCGTGTTGGTTCCAATAGGCGTTGTACGCCGCGATGAAATGATTAGTTTTTTGGATGGCGGTATGCCGATAGAAATTATCCTTAATAATGAACAGTATCTCGATTGTTTTACTGAAAACGGTACGTCATTTCGACGGTTTCCGACTGGTCTTTTGGGAAGAATATATGAGGAAATGTCTGCCACGGATGATGGGAAGGAGCGTTTCGGGGAGCTATTCATTGAAGATCACAAAATGGATTTTGCCTTGGGAAATAATGTTTTTGATGCTATGGAAAGTGGCGAAAAAATTGGTCCGGAACAAAGGGCGGATATTGAGGTTTTTCGAGAGATGGGCGGAAACGTCTTGCTTTCAATGGCGGATTCGTACAACGCGCGAAGTTGGAGAAACTGGGAAAAACGAACCGAGTGGACGAGTTATGAAGAACAAGCCGCTAAGGATCGTAAAGCCGGAAGGCAGCTTTTTGACTATTTGATGAGCGAGGAGGTTATCGATTCAGCCGATGCGTCGTTAATGTTTGAGGTTACTCGAAAAGAATTAGCGAACAGCAATAGATCGCCGGGTCGGTCCATGGAAGATGTTTTGTTAACTTGTGCTATTGAGTCGGATTTTTCTTTACATTCGGATGATGAAGATACTAATTATTGGATGAGTGTTTGTAAAGAGAGGAGAGAAAACGTTTTTGAGGTCTTCGATGCTATCGTAATGGATGGAGAAGACGCCTCATTAGAGGATTTCGATTTTGACGATAAGCATGCGATGAGATTATTGGCGGACATTCTTGGAAACAAACGCGTCTATACCGCTACTGGGCCTAAGCCGCGTCTATATGGAAAAATGAGCGCAAAAGGCTTATTAGATTCGGCAGTTTTTAGAGAAGAGTTAGTCCGAGCTATCGGCAAGTGTTGCGAGGCGGATAACGCAAGTGGAAACGATGAGCGAAGATCAATGGCGGTAAGCGTGTTAGCTGCGAGAAGAGGGGCGTTGGAAGAGTTGTTTGAGCAAGGGCTGTTTGATAAATATCCGCAATGCAAGAATGATAAGACAATCCAAAAAGTAATTGACGGGTCTTTTACGGAGAAAGACCGCTTAGGCTTATTCGGGTATGGTTTTGCTGATGACGAGTTTTATGATGAGAATGGTGAAGTGAATGAGCGTTTTTATGAGCGCTGCGCTTATGTAGATGAATATGTGGAGGTATTGGATGACGATGAAACTAGAAGATTGTGTGAGAATTACCTAGAAAGCTGTGATTTTAGGAGACTAGCTGAGTTTGGTGGAAGAAATTTGGATCGAGGCAATGTCCATGGTCCCGTGCGAGGGTTTATAGACGAATATAAGAGGCTTCATTTGAATGAATATAATTTCAGTTGGCTACAGTTTAAGTCTGAAAATATTGCAAGCTATTTTGGCGAGGAGGGCGTGAAGCCGAGCTTTTGGCAAGAGTGTGTTCGTCAAAAGGAATTTGCTTATCTAAGTACGATGGACGAAAAAACGTTATTGGAGGCCGGTTTCGATAAGCCTACTAAGAAGATTTTGCTTGGCACGACGAATGCGGCGTTAGGTGAGACGGGCGAGGTTACGAAAGACAACATTTTATCGGCGCTGACTAGATTTATATATATGGATGCGCAAGATTGGAATGAGGCGAGCGAGGCTGATTTAAGAATAAAGGAAGCTTTTTCTGAATCGAACTTGGCGAACAAAGATGAAGCGATGCGCCAATTGCGACAGATTTATGAAGGCCATCTTAAATCTAATAATGAAACTTCATTTCCGAAGAGCCTAGTGATACTTGCGGATTATATGCATAAGAATAACGGCGCTGGACCACTAACCCAGATAGAGGCATTTCTGGATTATTGTGGCGCGTTGGGTGAAGCGGAAGACGAAGGACTAAAAGAAGGCGTTGGTAGGGTTGAGGGGAAAATTAAAGATTGGGATAATGTTGATAAAGCGAATTTCTATGCGACTGGAGCAGAGATTTTAAGCGCAGATCCGCGACTATATAAGGAATTTATAGGAGTATTTGACCGCCTTGACGATTCGCGCGATTTTAAGATGTTTGCCCAGGAAATATTCCCGCTCTTCCGGGCTAAATTGGCGCTACTAAAAAGCTATGACGATCATAGCAATGGTATTGGCGTTGGCTACCAGGATATTTCGTATCGCGATGTCGACATGGATCAATTATGTAATGATTTACATAAACTATTGATACCGTTTACTTTTATGAGTCGTGGAGACGACGAGGGAGAAAAGGCTTTTAGGGAAAGGCGCGAGAAAGGTCTTGCAGCAGTGAAGGAGAACTTGTTTGGCGAGATTTCAGGTCTATTTACGGAGAAATTCGGAATTATACCGGAGGCAATACCGAAAGAATTAGACAAAGAGGGTATGCGCTCGGTAGAGGATATGGTGTTATATTTAAGCAATATTGCAAACCCAAGTGTTCAAAAGAAAAATCTAATCGGTTACTATCTTGCTTTGCAGCTATCTAAGCGCGAAGATGGCTCGACGATGTGGGATGCTTTTAGGAGGGGTGAGAAATGTGATCCGTCTGATTACCTAACGCCGGAGGCGGCTAGAACAGTGGCTGATCAAATATTGCATAGCGGTGAGGCGAATCCGCTTACGATGGAAAATACTAAAATCGTTAGCGAAGAAAGACTTAGGGAATTTGAGGGCGCGTTGCAAGAAGAAACATCGGAGATTCGCGTAGGCAGCGTTTCGACAATTGACGTGAGGTTGCAGAATCTGAAGGGCAATATCGAAGAGCTGGCTGATCCAGATTTATATGACGATGCTATGGATAAGGCTAAGGTGGCAATTATTAGTCAATATTCGCCGAAAATGATTGGCAAAGTTGCGACAGCATTATGGCAAAAGGAGGCGAAAGGCAGAGAGCTGGCGTTTAATGAGACGGAAACGGCCTTAGCGGATGAACTCATTAAGCTCTTGGTGGATGCAAAGTTGGAGGTAACGCCGGAAAACATTCAGAAGTATTTGCAACAAGGATTTAAGGAGCTTGGTCCGGTAGCGAAAACTCTATCTTTGATTCGAGAAAGTGATGTCACTAAAAAGGTGGCCGAATTGCAAGATATGCTAGTACCACAGGGCGAGGTGGCGGCAATATTCGGTGAGCTCGGTGAGCAGTTTAGGCCAGAATCTGGCGTGTTGGCGCTAAATGCCGATCTGGAATTCCTGGATAGTATAGTTTCAAAAGGAAAAAAGAAAGGCGCTTTTAGCGGGGATCCTGTCGAGCAGATGCGAAAATTTGGTGTAGTTAAAGAGTATCTTGATGGGATAGAGCAAAGAATGGCGGAGCTCGATGGTATTTATAGCGTAATAGCAAAAAGCTTTGAAAGTATTCGTGTGCCCAATGAAGGCGAAGGCAGTAATCGTGCCGTGGTGGAAAAGATGCAGGAGATAAGAAGAATCATCAGTGGTGGAGAAATGGATAATTCGGTGATCATATCGACCTGTTCGATAAATATGAATATGATTATTGAAAATATGCGCGCTTGTCTGAGTTGTAAGACGAAGGGCATAAACAACGATACGGATTTGACATTCGGGGAGAGCTACAAGTTTTATGTATATTCACAGAATGGCGTGAAGGAGAAGGGGAGCATTTCTGATGAAATTGTATATTTTGTACCGACTGGACAGGGCGATGATTTGCGAATGAGCTTTGTGATGGATCAGATTTATGGAACGAAAAACAGCGACATATTGCTGGGGCATGTCGGGGTTTTGGCGAAAAAAGCGCGAGCATTGAAAGATAAATATCCAGAAGTACCAATCTCGATTTTTGTTACCACGAATGGGGCGTCAAGTTGTAGTGTGCCGATTGATTCGGGAAACTTATTAACGCATTTGGCGAGCATAGAGGGGGTTACGGTAAGAAGCAGTACCAGAGAAGTTAATATCCCTGAATCTGGCTATGGTGACCATTACATAGAAATTGGGGGAGATGCAAGAACGAGCGGAATGAGAATGGTATCCGGGGTAGAAGTGATTTTCAACTAACTGGTTGCACTTTCGTTTAGTAATTTTTATGTCGTTATTGTGACATAAGGCCACCGGCTAGGTTGTGTGCGTTTTTGGTGCAATAGAAAGTTAATTGAGAGCATTGAAGAGGTCGGTGCCGATGGAGTAGTCGGCAACGAAGCCATAGTCAACTACGCCGTCTTTGAGAAGCATCTGAAAGATTTTGAGGTTGTGCTCTTCGGCGAATTTGTCGTTATTATCTGGTTGGTGAACGAAGATTGCTTTGCCGCCATGTTCATGAACGAAGCGCATAGATTCGGCATCGCTGTAACCGTCGCCAATATAGGTTACGTTTTCGCAATTGTAATTGTCGCGACCGTTACTGTTTAGGATGTCTTGAATGGCAATGATCTTGTCGGCGTTGGTCATAACTTTACCAATATGGGTAATCAGGCCGTTTTCGTCATACTCCGAGGGGGTTCCATAGATGCCCTTGAAGTATTTGGCGACATGTAGACCTTTAAGGAAATCTGTTAAGCCGCCGGAGACGATATAGTTCGTCGAAGCTGTAGTGGCAAGGAAATCTTCAATGCCTGGATTATATATAATATATTGTTCTCCCTCCATGAGTTCTTCGTGAGATATGCTTGCACCGTGGGTTGTTAATAAATCGTTGAAAAAGCCGAAGAAAGTCTCAAGATGGTCGCCATTATGAGTTTTGCGATACTCCGCAAGGGCAGCTTCTAGCTCATCATTACGCCTTGAGCCGTCGTAGCCGAACTTTTTAACCCAGACCCAGAATTTCGGCCAGGTATCGTTGGTTAGAGTGCCATCGAAATCGAAAATGTTGATTTTTGTGCTCATGAGTTTATGGTACTGTTTCGATTTTGCATTGTCTAGCCGAAGTGGGCATTGGTGATTTGAAATGACTGTGTTATTATGTAAACATAAGAATTTCTGGTGAGGAGAAGAATGAATCCGCAACAAAATGGAACTCAGCAAGATGCAGGAAGCCCGCAACAGGCTCTAGCTTCGAATACTCAGAATTATGACGGATTAAATGGGCCGAATATTGCTTACGAGAATTATGACGACAAGGCAATACAGCAGCAACAACAGGATCAGCAGCAGGAAGCTAGTGCTATTCCGATGAATGTTGTGGACGTCGTGAATGCAAATGGCGTCGTGAGTGGGCGTAAGGTAGTTGACTACACTTGGCAGCGTGGGGCAATTTGTTTGGCCGTATTAGCGACCGGTCTTTTGATCGGGCTAGTAGTCTCACTAATTATTGTGGTGAATCTTGACAAAGAGATGGCGAGCACGAAGCGCGAGCTTGACAGCAAGAAGGGTGAATTAACTGGACTTTATACGAAACTAGGTGTTGCGACTTCATTTGATGCGGTTTCACAGATTGAGGCGACGGAGACGTTAAATGGAGGGGATCTTTCTGAGATTGACGCGCTCTTAACGGAAAAGTTTGGCGCGAATTATGCGTTGGATTTGGCGGATTCGAATATTAATTTCGTACAGCGGAACGGCATTTATAAGATTGTGAGCTTGGGTATTCATCGAGCAAGCGGCACGAAGCGTGCGGTGTTATATGAAAAAATCGCCGATGGTAAGTGGAAGTTTGGCGGCTTTGATGCAGAAAAAACCGATCCATGCGCGGATTCAACGGATGAGGAGAAAGAAGCCATTAAGAATGTGATTCCGTGCGAAACCGCAGAAGACGAAGATAAATAATTTTAGTACAATGGGGGAGTATGATCGAAGGTTTGATTACATTGATGGTCGCCCATGAGGTGGCGAATCAAAAGATAATCTTGGATAGAGTTGCTGAGGAGCATAGTTCTTCGGTGGCAAAGAAACATGTTAGCTTTGATGTGAGTTCGCGCGGAAAAATCGAGGCTGATTTTTCAGAGTTTGATAGCGTTGTAAAAAATACACTGACCGATAGTCGAGGATGGATCAGGGCGGGGGTTAAATTTGATAAGGTGGCAAGCGGTGGCAGACTACACGTAGTGTTGGCTTCGGGTGCAGAGATTGATAAATACGCAGGGTGTTCGGCGGAGCTAAGTTGTACGGTATATCCATATGTGTTGATCAACGATGAGCGTTGGCGTAAAGCGACGGATAGCTACAATAATGCCGGCTTAAGTTTGCAGAGTTATCGGGAAATGGTAATCAATCATGAAGTGGGGCATTTTCTGGGGCACGACCACACGACGGCGTGTGGCGCGGGAGGAGTGGCGCCAGTGATGTTGCAGCAATCGACAGGGCTGAGGGGGTGTACGGGGAATTCTTGGCCGTTAGATAGTGAATTGTGGGTGTCGCGATGGTAAAGAAAAAGAAGCAAAAAGTGCCAATGTGGGCGTTGAGTATAGTGGCGGTTCTGGTGGTGGCGGGACTTGTTTTTGTAGGATTGTCTATTAGTCATAATAAAAAAGATTACTCAGAGGTTCAGTCAGAGTTGTCGCAACTAGCTGAAGGTCGAGAGGAAACGGAGAGGTTTCTAAGTCTAGAGGTGAAATCTGCCAAGTTGAACGATGAAGAGAAGAAGATAGTGGAAGATTTTGAGAAAGTGGTGCCTGAAGATGGGCAAATACAGAGGATTCTACAGAGCATTAACGATATTAACGCTGATCAAAGTGAGGATATAAAAAAGGCTGTGGATGGAATAGCGTTGGCTTATATTGATTTGCATACATTGTATTTGTGTGAAAAAGATATGTCGGTAATGTACGATGGCGAACTTAGCGAAGATGATTTAGCGGCGCTAGAAAAATCAGATTATGATTATTTGGCAAATATTGCAAAAGACGTTGGGAACTATCGTGCGAAAGTGAAAAAGTTGAGCGCAAATGATAAAGAATTCGAAAAGAATTATAAGATTTTGCTCGAGGAGGGCGATAACTTAAAGAGAAAGTATACGGGGATTAAATTAGAAAATGTGATAGGCAAGAAGAAAGAAGCAGCATTGGCCTTTTTCGACAGAGTTGATGAATTAAATAAACTATTACAAGAGCAAGAATGAAACGATTAATATTGGTTTACAATCCGCGCAGCTCGCATTATGTGCAGGTAAAGAAAGATGTGGTGGATAGGCTGCGAGGCTTGAAGGGGTGGATGATTGGTAAATATGAAGTCGCCGATACGGATGTAGATGATAATGCGAAGAGGTTGGCAAAAGTGTTGGAAAATGGCGATTTGGTGATTGCGGCGGGGGGCGATGGCACGGCAAATATTGCGGCTAATGGGATTATGGTTTCTGGGTGCGACGGTGTTAGATTGGGGGTGCTGGGGTATGGGAATTTTAATGATATGGCACGAACTTTTGGGAGGCCAAGTCTGGATGAAATATTAAATAGTGAGGCGCGCGAGGTGTGGCCGTTAGATTGTAGGATTAACGGGAAACATTGGCGTTACGGGGTGTGCTATTTTACGATTGGCATGTTCGCGGAAGCGTGTGCAGTTTTTGACCATCCGAAGACTCGGAAAACTTTACGAAAAGGGAAAAAGAGTATTTTTTATAGCATTTGGGTATTGACTGGTTGGTGGCTGAAGAAGCATCGGAAGCGACGCTTTATGCCAGAGTTTAGCTTGGGGAATTCGTCGGAGGAATATGTATTGAGCGGCGGTGCTTCGGATTATTTGGCCATAAATAGCAAGACGGTGGCGAGAATAATGAAGGGTGGTAATTATTGCTTAGAAAAAGAGCATTTTCTAAGTGCGACTGGAGAGATGACGAAGTTTTGGCGCTTAATGGCGATGATGATACGGAGTATTTTTAAGCGCATTCCGGGGACGGAAAGCGATTACGACAAGTTAGTATTCAAAAGGCCGGCGAAGATGATGTTTCAGGCGGAGGGGGAGTACAAGATGATTGAAGATGTGTCGATGGTGGAGATTGAGAAGTCTAAGAAGCCGCTTCTTGCTATAATAAAGTGAATGAGTGCGGTCGGAAGAGCGGGATATAAGATTGCTGACGCCGTGAAGGCGTTGGGGGTGGATTTTCGTGAGAAGACCGTGTTGGACATAGGGTCTTCGACGGGTGGCTTTACGGAGTTTGCGCTAAAAAAAGGTGCGACGCATGTGATTGCGGTAGAGAAGGGGACGAATCAGATGAAGGCACCGTTACGCTTCGATGAGCGTGTGGAGCTATATGAGAAGATGGATATTTTTGATTTTCACTGCATGCCGCCGGATATAATCTTGGCAGATGTAAGTTTTGTGAGCTTGCGAAAAGTTTTGAGATATGCGGCGAAGGAGCTGGCAGATGAGCATACTGAGTATCTAGTGATGTTGAAACCGCAGTTTGAGGCAAGGTTTGGTCAGCTAGATGATGGTGTGGTGAAAAATAACCGGATTAGACGAGCGATTATTGCAGATTTTGAATATTGGTTGAAGAGGAACGGCTTTGTCGTGAAGGGTAAGCGCGATAATGAGTTGGCGGGGCGATATGGGAATGTTGAGAGATTTTATTATTTAAAGGGGGCAGAGTTGAAGGAGAGAGCAAGAAGATGAGAAGGCTATTCGATAAGCTAAGAGGAAATAATGATGAGCCAAATCCCAATGCGGAAATGTGGCAAATGGCGGAGAGTGAAACATCGAATAGGCAGAGCGAAGAAACTGGCGAAGAAACTAGCGAGGAAACTAGAGAAAAGGCGGAAAGAATCTTTGGCGATGTAATATTCTCTGAAATTAATGAGGATAATGCGTCGGCGGTTATGGATGTGGAAAGGAGATTATACCCGAATCCAAGGCTTGATAGGCGGAGCCTGGAAGCGATAGCGACAGATCCGGAAAGAAGCCCGTATAGTTTCTTGATAGAAATTGACGCTGACGGCAAGAAAGTTCCGGTCGGCTACTGCTTAGCGGGCGTAGAGGAGGTCAAGCATTTCAAAGAGGAAGATAAGCCTGATGATGAAGCAATTTATATTGAAGATTTTGGCATAGTAGAGGAGGGGCGACAGGGTGGAAGAACGGCTATTGGTGCGCTGGAAAGTTTTTTGGGTCGCGTTGAGAAGAGCGAGATTGACTTAGTCGAGATGGAGGCCAGAGAGAGCACATCGTTTGCGTTGTTGGTTGGCAAAAAAAATAAAAAAGGAGAAATGAGGGGTGGACTAGGGGGGCGGTTAGTCGAAAAACACGGCTTTAAAGTAGTTTACGATTATGAAGATTCGTATTCGGATAGTAGTGGGACATATTATTGGGTCGGATTCCGAAGAGAGAAGGATGCAAACGCCGAAGAAGATAAGCAACCGAAGTCGAGATCTCATCGAATTGGCGAGCGAGCCGCGAGTATATCTGAGCGTATAGCAGGGTGAAACTCATTTTTAAAATGGAGGTATGATAATGGGTCCGAAAAAGGAGGTTGAAGTTGGAACCGTTGAAGGGTGGGGAGGCGAGGATAAGATTGAATCGAACGAAGGCGTAAATGAAGATGTTGCTGAGCAGTTTGGCGAGAAGGCAATTGATGTTGTAGGGAAGGTCACGGAAGCATCTGAAGAGGCTGAATCTCCGTATAAAGATGAAATTCGAGAGACGACGGAACAGTTACGCTCGTTGTAGTATGAGATGTTAAGCGGCGAGAGAAAAGTGGACGGTATAGAGATAATATTTTGATAGTACCATCTAGCGAAAAGTGGTTTCATGGTAGAATGGGGATATGGCAACGGAGGAACAACTAAAACCAAGTGATTTTGTGCATTTGCACAACCACACGCATTATTCGCTGTTGGACGGCCTGACGAAGGTTGATGAGCTGATTGATTTTGTGAAGTCTCAGGGAATGGAGGCGGTGGCGGTGACGGATCACGGCACGATGTCGGGTTTGATTGACCTCTATAAGACGGCGTCAGATGCGGGCATAAAACCGATTCTGGGGCTAGAAGCTTATGTGGCGGCGCGACGTTTGGAAGATCGCGATCCAGCTTATGATAAAGAGCGTTTTCATATTACATTGCTCGCAATGAACGAGAAGGGTTTTGAAAACCTTTGCCGATTGATGACGATTGCGGAAATTGACGGTAAGTATTATAAGCCACGCATTGACCACCGAGTGATGGAAGAGTACAACGAAGGAATTATATGCTGTTCGGGGTGTGCGGGGTCGGAGATTTCGATGGCGATTCGGGCGGATGATGAAAAGCGCACAATGGAGCTAGTAAAGTGGTATTCGGAAGTTTTTAAAGACAGATTCTATTTGGAGATGCAGGATCATGGGCATCCAGATTCGCCAACGCATTGGTCTGAGCAGACGAAGATTAATAACAAATTAATGGAGATTGCAAAAGAGACAGGGCTGCCGTTAGTGGTAACCTGTGATGGACACTATTTGAAGCACGAAGACCAAGATGCGCATGAGGTGCTGTTGTGCGTGGGTACTGGTAGTAGAATTACGGACGAAAATAGAATGACGCTGAAAGATTTTCAGCTAAACGTAATTCCGCCGGATGAAATTATTTCGCGATGGGGCAAAACTTGTCCAGAGGCAGTACGGAATACAAAAAGAATTGCCGACAGATGTAATGTGAAGATTGAACTTGGTAGAATTTTGATTCCTAAGTTTCCGATTGAAACAGGCGAGACGGAAAAAGAGTATTTGGATAAATTGGTGTTTCGGGGATTGGCAGAGCGTTTTGGCTATATGTCAAAAGAAGAGGCACAAACGAAGTCAGTGGAAGAGATACGGCCAGTATTATCGAAAGAAATTCTCGAGCGCATCGACTATGAGCTTGCGACGGTCGACAAAATGGGCTATAACGGTTACTTCTTGATTGTGCAAGACTTTATTAACTGGGGTAAAGGACAAGGGATTATTTATGGTCCGGGGCGTGGTTCGGCGGCGGGTTCGTTGCTTGCGTATGCGATTCACATTACGGATTTGAATCCTTTGAAATATGATTTACTCTTTGAGCGTTTCTTGAATCCTGATCGTATTTCGATGCCGGATATTGATACGGACATTCAAGACAACCGTCGCGATGAGGTAATTGAGTATTGTACGCAAAAATATGGCAAAGGCAGAGTAAGCAATATTTGTACTTTTGGTAAGATGATGGCGAAGAACGCGGTGCGCGATGTGGCGCGAGTGCTCGATGTGCCGTTTGCGGAAGCGGATAGAATAGCGAAATTGGTGCCAGATCCGGTAATGGGGCATCACGTGAAGTTGAAAGACGCAATTGTGAATGAGCCGGATTTGAAACACGAGTATGAGACGAACCCGACCGCAAAGGAAGTGATTGATTTGGCAATGCGCCTAGAAGGAACAATTCGTTCGCACGGCGTGCATGCTTGCGGTGTAGTGATTGCGCCAGATGATTTGGTGAAGTTTATGCCGCTAGAAGTTTCAGCCAAGGGGCCGCTAGCGACGCAGTATCCTGGTCCGCAGGTAGAAGAGCTTGGACTACTTAAGATGGACTTTTTGGGCCTATCGAACCTTTCGGTAATCCAGCAGGCATTACGTATCATTAAGAAAGTTCATGGCAAGATGATAGACATGAATAAGATACCATTAGACGACGATAATGTATATGACTTGTTCCGTAGGGGAGATACAACGGGTGTATTCCAGTTTGAATCGGCGGGCATGAAGCGGTATTTGCGCGAACTGCAGCCGACGGCTTTTGATGATTTGATCGCTATGAATGCTCTATATCGTCCGGGTCCGATGCAGTTTATTGAGAGCTTTATCAAACGTAAACATGGTGAAGAGCCGGTGACTTATCTACACCCTGGGCTAGAGAACTCTTTGAAGAGTACCTATGGTATTTTGATTTACCAGGAGCAGTTCATGCAGGCGTCGAAGGAATGGTGTGGCTTTACGGGCGGTCAGGCGGATACTTTGCGTAAGGCGGTCGGTAAGAAGAAAGTTGACTTGATGAATAAGATGAAGCCACTATTCGTAGAAGGGGCGGTAAAAGTTGGTGGTGCAACGAAAGAAATTGCAGAAACTTTCTGGGATCAGCTACTAGACTTCGCGAACTACTGTTTCAACAAGAGTCACGCGGCGTGCTATGCATTGGTGGCGTATTGGACGGCGTATTTGAAGGCGTATTATCCTGAAGCTTTTATGGCGGCTTTGATGACGGCAGATATGCGCTGGACGGATCGTTTGGCGATCGAAATGACAGAGTGTAAACGCATGGGCATTCAGGTGCTTGGCCCAGATATTAATGAATCGTATCCGGATTTTGCTACGGTGGGGAAGACGAAAACGATTCGTTTTGGCTTGGCGGCGATTAAAGGTATGGGCAAGGCGCTAGCCGAAGAAGTGGTAGATGAGCGCGATAGGGGCGGAAAGTTTAAGTCAGTATGTGATTTTGCGAAGCGGGTGTCGGGACAGAAGTTTAATAAGAAGAGTTGGGAATCGGTGATTAAGACTGGTGGCTTTGATAGTTTTGCGGATCGCTCGGACCTGCTATTTAATTTGGACAAGATTCAGGCTTATGGCAATAAGATGCAAAAGGATGCTGCGAACGGTCAAACGGATCTGTTTGGCGCGATGGGTGCAGCAGCGGAGGTGCCGGAAGTAGAAATTCAGCCGGCGCCGACGAAGTATTCGGACAAAGAGCAGTTGATGTGGGAGCGTGACTTGATGGGGCTATACATCTCCGCGCATCCGTTGGATAAATACGATACTTATTTCGAAGAGCAAACAATGCCGATTAATGAGATTAAGCCAGAGCTAGATGGAGCAAGTGTGATTGTTGGCGGCATTATTACAAATGTGCGGTCGTTAGTGACGAAGAGTGGCTCAAAAATGGCGTTTGTAAAAATTGAAGATAAGGTGTCAGAAATCGAGGTAATAGTATTTCCGAAGACTTACGAAGAAGTGGGTGCGAAGTTAGTGCAAGATGCGGTAGTAAAAGTGACGGGTAGGGTGAATGCATCGGATCGCGATGGAAATAAAACGGATGAAGCGAAGATTAATGCGGAAGCAGTGGACATTATTACGGATGAAGAATTAGAGAATTACGAATCTACTGGCGCAAAACTCAAAACGCCGACAAAGGGAGTTTCGCAAAAACCGCGCGGAAAAGTGGCCGCTACTAATGTAAGCGGCGGACACGGTGGTGGTGGATATAGAAGAGGCGGCGAAAAGCCGGCGACGCATTTTAGGACGACGGAGAGTGACGTTGATGCTAGGCCGATGAAACCGAAGAAGATTTTTATAAGGGTAATGGACCCGTCAAATAAGGACGCTTTGGTGAGTTTGAAACAGAGTTGTGCAGTTTATCCGGGACTTTCGGAGGTGATTCTAGTAATAGGAGAAAACAAAAAGGCAATGCGGATGCCGTTCCGTTGCGAGCCGAGCGAAGTGCTGATTGGAGAGTTGACCGATATCTTCGGCAAAGAAGGCGTAGTGGTTAAATGATTACTATATGGTTTTAAAGCTAGGTTGTTTGGTGTCGTAGATATTGTCGTAGATACTGCGATGGCCGATTTTGTTGGCGGCTTTGACAACTTCCGTGATGTCGTCGGTAATTTTATATAGTTTGCGGTCCTTAGGGTTGATTGTCTTGAAGCTCTTTTGCATCTTTGTCTCAAACCAACGGTCAAGTGGCTTCCAAAACGATTTGCCGATGAGGAAAATGGGCATCTTGGGCATTTTACCTTCTTGCATGAGAAGCTGGATTTCGGAGTATTCGTCGAGGGTGCCATAACCGCCAGGGAAGAAGACGTAAACTTTGGAGCTCATAGTAAGCATGACTTTTCTGGCGAAGAAATAGTGAAACTCCATTTGATCGGTGACGTAGGGGTTAATGTGCTGCTCGTGGGGAAGGGTAATATTGAGGCCAATACTGCGACCGCCGGCTTCGTAGGCGCCGCGATTGGCCGCCTCCATGATGCTTGGGCCGCCACCGGTAATGACCGGGTGGCCATTTTGGGCGAGGAGAAAGCCAAGTTTGTGGGCGAGTTTACACCATTTGCTGTCAGGGTCGAGACGTGCGGATCCGAAGATGGCGACACCCTGTGAGAAAGTGCGGATTTTGGCTAAACCGCGTTCGAGATCTTTGGCGTAGCGGAGAGAGCGATCGACGTCCTCTTGATTAAATTCTTCATTAGCAATTGCTTCAAGCCATTTAGTAACGGCAGTGTCCATTAGCGAACCTCCTGAATAGGCATATTATGTAGTTTTGTATGTTTTTGGATGATACCGGCCTTGCTGCCTGTCTTTTGAACGACGGAAGTTGAGTTTGCAGATGCAAAGATGAGTGAATCCTTGAAGCTGCGACCGTCTGCATAGGCGGCGAGGAAGCCGGAACCGAAGGCATCGCCTGCGCCAGTAGCGTCGACAACGGGGACGTCTTCGTAAAGGCCAATGCGATAGATTTCGGTATTGTCGCCAGCGATAGCGCCTTGGTGGCCGTCGGTAATAATAGCGGCGGGGACGTAGGTTTTGAGGCGAGCGAAGATCTCGGTGAGGATATTTCCCTGGACGATTTTTTTGGCTTCAGTTTTGTTGACAAGTAGAACATCGACGTCGGAGAGAAGTCCAAGGAGCTTGCGTTGATTGTTTAGTTCGAGATTGCCGGGATTGAACATGATTTTAGTGCCAATAGAGTGCGCCTTTGAAAAAAGGCGATCGAGGACATCCATATTGCCACGAAAAGTGGTGACATAGAGCCAATCGGGGTGAATGTTATCGAGATCGTTGGGATTAATAGCGTCAAATTTGGCAGATGCGCCGCGACAGGTGAGAATGCTGCGCTCGCCGTTCGGGGCAAGCATGATGACGGATACGCCGGTATGCGTTCTGGGCAAGTAGGAGACATAGCTGCTATCGATACCTTCTTCGTCAAAAGAGGCAATAATAGCAGCGCCGGCGGGATCGTCAGCAATGCAGCCCATAAAGATGGATTCATGACCATAGCGAGCAAAAGTAGTGGAGGCATTAGTGGCGCCGCCGCCTGTGCTAAATTTGACTTTGTCGATATCGATTTTGGAGCCAAGCTCGATTTGATTGAAGAAACCACGCTTGTTGGTGCCGAAGTCGTCATGGTCAATTAGATAGATATCTTGCAGAGCTGAACCCGCACTGACAATGCGTGCCATTAGATTGGATCCTCCTTTTCGATTTCTTTATTTAGTTCTTCTATGACTTTGGCGGGGTTGTCGGCGCTCGTAATGGCGCTGCCGACATTGATGGCAGTGATGCCGGCGTGGGCAATTTGGCGGACGTTTTTAAAATTGGCTCCACCATCCCAGCCAATCTCGATGCTGGGGTGAATATCTTGGATAAGGGCGGCTTTTTCGCAAAGTAGAAGATCGGCGGTGCCACCTTGTTTGCCAAGAATGCCAGAGAAAATTAGTGCATAATCTGCTGCATTCAGAATTGCTTTAATGCTGCCGGGATAGACGCTTTTCACGATGGCAACACCGACTTTGATGCCGTTTTGCTTGAGCTTGTCGAAGATTGGCAATAGGTCATCGCGAGCTTCGGCGTGAAAGATGACAAGATTTGGATGAAGTTTAATGATGTTGTCGACGTGCTTGGACGGTTCTGCGGTAATCATGTGAAGATCGACCGTCCAGCCTTTTGGCCACCATACGGCAGTCTCGTTAATGGTTTTGTATTCTGTGAGCGTACCGTCGGACACGTCGATATGAACCCGCATATGGTCGGAAACGGCATAAAGAGTGGCGAGACGCTTCTTGTACTCAGAGTGAACGGTTTCGGTGATGGTTGGAATAATTGTAGTGATTGCCATATTAAATCTTATCTAATTCCTGATTTCGGCGTTTATATTTGGGGTCCTCTAGCGGAGGAGTGTGTATAAAGCTATCAATAACTGACGCAAAATCGTTTATTTGTTGATCGGCAGGAATGCAGAGAATGTTGGCATCATTGTGGCCGCGCGCTTCGATGGCGGTGGCAGTATCTGGACAGATGGCGGCGCGAATGCCTTTGAAACGATTGGCCTGCATGGCGATTCCTTGGCCGGAGCCGCAGATAAGAATGCCAAATGTGCTCGGTCCGTGATTGCCCAAAACTGCTTGTGCGACGGTTTTTGCGTAAACATTATAGTCATCCTCGGCGTCGTACTCTTTGGCGCCAAAATCCGTGAAGGGAATAGATTCACTTTTGAGCCATTCCGCGATGCGGTTCTTGAGTTCGAAACCGCGGTGATCGGCGCCGAGGTAGATATGCATTTTTAGGCTTGACCCATCTTGCCGAGATCGACGGTTAATTCAACGAGACGATTGCTATAGCCCCATTCGTTGTCGTACCATGCTACAACTTTGATGAGGTTGCCGCCTATAACGTCTGTGAGCTTTAGGTCGACAATAGAAGAGTGGGAGTTGCCACGATAGTCGATGGAAACGAGCTCTTCTTCGGTAGCGTCAAGAATGCCCTGATAGTATGGGTCGGCAGCGGCCTTCTTGAACATTTCGTTGATTTCTTCAATGCTAGTATCGCGTTTGGTGACGGCGGTGATGTCCGAGAGAGAAACGACTGGGGTTGGGACGCGGACGGAGAGGCCGTTGAATTTACCCTGAAGACTTGGGATGGTCTTAGCGGCAGCTTTACTAGCGCCGGTTGTGGTCGGGACAATATTTTCGGCAGCCGCACGAGCTTCGCGAATGTCCTTGGCTGGAGCGTCTTGGAGCTTTTGGCTAGCAGTGTAGCTATGTACGGTAGTCATCATGGCTTTTTCAATACCAATATTGTCTTCTAGGATCTTCATGACTGGCGCAATGCAGTTGGTTGTACAAGAGGCGTTAGAGATGATTTGGTCGTCGACGGTGACGTCATCTTCGTTGACGCCAAGGACGATAGTTTTGGCACCTTCGCCTTTAGCCGGAGCAGAAATGACAACCTTTTTGGCACCAGCTTCGATATGTGCACGAGCCTTGGCTGGATCAGTAAAGAGACCAGTGGATTCGATGACGACATCGACGTTCATTTCGCCCCAAGGGAGATTGTTTGGCTCTTTTTCGGAAAGGACACGAATGCGTTTTCCGTCGACGATAAGGTCCGAGCCGTCGGCGCTGACATCTTTAGAGTAAATGCCATAGTTGGAGTCGTACTTAAGGAGATGCGCTAAAGTTGCGGCGTCGGTGAGGTCGTTAATTGCGACGACTTCGGCGTCGTTGCGGTCGAAAGCGATTTTGAATGCATTACGGCCGATACGTCCAAAGCCGTTGATGGCAATTCTTACCATGTTGATATTTCTCCTAATAGTTATTAGATAATATTTATGCTTATTATATCATATAGGCTGTGGTATGATAATGGAAAGAAAGCCCCTTCGGGGCGGCCAAAAACGAAAGGAGTGAAATGGCAGATTTTAACCAAGTGCTTGAGCCGGGCGATTACAAAAAGGGCGAGATAAACGTTGTAATTGAAATCCCAACCGGAAGCAATCATAAGATTGAGTGGGATCGTAAACGTGCGTGCTTTATGCTTGATCGCATTGAGCCAATGGCTTTTGCTAAACCTTGCAATTATGGTTTTATTCCGCAAACTCTTGACGAAGATGGCGATGAGCTCGATGCACTCGTTATCACAGATCAGCCGCTTACTACCGGTATTTACGTTAAGGCGCGTGTTTTGGGCGTGATGAAATTTGTCGATGATGGGGAAGTAGACGATAAGATTATCGCCGTCGTAGACGATGATCGTAACAATGGTGATCAAATTAAGGTATTGGAAGATTTGCCAAAGCGTACACTGGAGCAGCTCGAATATCACTTTAACCATTATAAAGATTTGAAGAAGCCTGGTTCTACTAAGGTGAAAGGTTTCTTTGGTCTTGAAGAAGCAATTAAGGTTATCGAAGACGCTACAAAGAGATTCTAAAAACTGAATAAGATAAAAGCATCCTGCATTTGTGTTGCGGGGTGCTTTTTTGTTTTGATATATAATTTAGATATGTTTGCTTTAGTGATAGCACTTCATATTTTCTTTTCAACGGCGATGGGGCAGTTCTATAAGTTAACAACGCGCACAATGAAAAATGCTGCAGCGCAGACGGTTGGGTTGCAGCTAGTGGCGGCTTTGAGTTGCTTAATTTTGGTGCCGTTTTTTGAATGGAAATTACCTTCTGAGCCGATTGTATATTTGCTTTTAACGCTGTCATGTGTATTTTATGCGATTAATAATCGGCTTTTGGCGGACGTGCGCAAGAATCTTGATGTGTCAGTGGTTAGTATTCTGTCTCAGAGCTATACGGCGCTATTAACGGTGGCTGGATTTGTTTTCTTGCATGAACCGGTGACGATAATGAAAGTGGTAGGCGCGATTTTGATAATAGGTGGCAATGCGTTGGTGTTTTGGAATGGTAAAAGCGTTAAAAAGACGAGGTATATATGGTTTGGTCTGCTTGCGTATGCTTGCAACGTGGCGGCGGGACTAATTGACGCGAAGTCGTCGGGACAGTTTAATTTGCCGTTTTATACTACTTTTCTCTATGTTTTGCCGGCATTGTTCATTTTCGTAGGAAATCGTGTACATGTTTCCGATGTAGCGGATGAGTTTAAGCGTTCGAACAAAAGAGACTATATATTAACGGGAATTTGCTGGGGATTGCTCTATCTGATGATACTGATTGCATATTCGATGGAGGCGGTATCTCTTGTGACGCCGCTTGCTAGCCTGACGGTCTTTTCCAATTTAGTGGTGGGATACCTGTGGCTAAAGGAAAGAGATTCGATGGGGAAGAAAACTATAGCCGCGTTGCTAGCGATATTGGGCGTGATATTTATTTCGCTGTAATATTGGTTGTGATATCATAAAAGAAAAGATAAGGAGGTTTTTACCTATGGGTTTTCTAAAAGCTTTCGGTGGGGCGCTGAGTGGCTCTTTTGCTAATCAGTGGCTCGAATATATGGCACCGCCTGCCAATATGACCGATCATACTTTGATTGCTCGTGCAGTTCCAGTAACTAAGGCTGGTAGCGAGAACAATGATGGCGAAGAAAATGCCAATGTCATTTCTAATGGTAGCAAGTTCTTGGTACCAGAGGGCACTTGTTTGATTACGATGGAAAACGGTGGTATCACTGGCGTAATTTCTGAGCCGGGCGGCTACACATATACCACAGAGAATAATCCCGAAGCTAAGAGTATGTTCTCTGGCGATGGCTTCTTTGCTTCGACTTTTGGGCAGAGCTGGAATCAGTTCAAGTTTGGTGGTCAACCTGGTAATCAGCAGTTCGCTTTCTATGTGAACTTGAAGGACATTCTTGGTTTGCGCTATGGTACTCAGAATCCGATTCGCTACAAGGATGCGAACTATGCAAATACAATGTTGGCGGTAACTAGTAATGGTACTTATACCCTGAAGGTTGTTGATCCAATCTTGATGATTAAGAATCTAATTCCGACCGATGTAACTTCCGGTCAGGGTCGTGCGATTTTCGATCTTGGTGAAGGCGATGGCGGCGTAGAGGATGGCCTCTTCGCGGGCTTTATCGGCTCTTTGGCGGCAGCTCTCTCTGCATTTACTAAGGGCGGTAAATCCATTGACGATATTCAGGGTGGTACAGTTGAATTTGCTAAGAGTATGAACGAGGCGGTTGAGGCTAACTACCAGTGGGGAACTAAGTATGGTCTTCAAATCGTAAATGTTCAACCAATGGGCCTCGACTGGGACGAGCAGTCTGTCGAGCTTATCAACAAGTTCAATACAGGCAATCTCATGCAAGGCGGTGTTGGTGCGGCTTATGCGCAGACACAAATTGCAGAAGGCTTTAATGCAGCTGGCAATAATGGTGGTGCCGGTAACATGATGGGGATGGGCATGGGTGTAGGCATGATGGGCGGTATGGCTGGTATGACTCAGCCGATGGGCGTTAACCCAGTAACTGCTCAGCAAAATGCTGCCGCTGCGGCAGGCGCTGCTGCAACTGCTCAGTCAGCTCCGGCATCTGAAGCGCCGGCTGCTCCAGAAGCGCTAGCTACTGACGCTGAGGAAGATAACAAGCCAAAGGCGGAATAGTTTTCTAAATGGTGGAAAAGTCCAAGGATGGGTTACATCGCTGTCCGCATTGCGGCTCCAGCGATGTGTCCCTGGACACCAAAGAGGGGAAATTAAAGTGTAATTATTGCAAAACGCTATTTGAAGCGACGAGCGATAATGCATTGGGTGGTGTCGAGGGGATGAAAGGCGAAACACGCGGTGAAGGTGCGGAAGATATTGTTCCGGGCGAAGACATCGTAAAGACTTTTTGTTGTCCATCTTGCGGCGCCGAGGTTGTGATTAATACCGAGGAAAGTACGAGTGCTTCGTGCCACTGGTGTAAGCATGTTTTTTCGATAAATGAAAAGATACCAAACGGTGCAGTGCCGGATTTGGTGTTGCCATTTAAGATTTCGAAGAGTGAGGCCGAGAAGAAAATCAGGGCATGCCTAGACGAGAATCGAGCGAATATTGATGACGAGTTTGCGTTGCAGTTTAGGGCTGAGGAATCACGTGGTGTTTATTTCCCCTATCTCATAGTGGACGTAAATGGGCATTCGACGATGCGCGGCCAGGCAGAGAAACGAGCGGGCGGCGGAAATGCGGCGGACGTATATAATCTGTCGCGCGAATTCGATATTTTGGTTGACGATTTGACGGTGGAGTCGTCGACCAAAAGATTGAATCAGGACACTTGCATTAATTCTAACAATATCATTAATGCAATTTTGCCGTATGATACAGAGAATGCCGTAGCGTGGGATGCAAACTATTTACGTGGTTTTGCGAGCGAGAAGCGTAACGTAAATGTCGACAGCCTGAAAGAGATTGTGGCTTTGCAGACTGGTGATATCGCGCGTAACCGAGCGAAATATGAGACAGCAAGCGAATATGATCGCGGGATTCGGTGGGATAAGGAGCATTTGAGCATAAAGGGAACGCGCTGGAAAGCGGCATATCTGCCGGTGTGGCTTTATAGTTATAGGAAGGCCGACAGTAATGACAAGAGAATATATTATATAGCGGTCAACGGGCGTTCGGGGGAGGTGGCAGCGTGCCTGCCAGACAAGAATGCAACAAAGAGGGCGCGAAAAAAGATTAGTCCGGGTACTGTAATAATAGCTGTGATTGCGGTAACGATTGCGGCAATTATGTTATTTTTTGCGTTAGATTGGGAAGTGTTAGGGGTCCTAAGTTTAATTTGGGGTTTCTATGTAATGCCGTTATGGGCGGTAATTTATTATAGTCGACGCAAGAACGGTGGCATAAGAATAAATGAACCCGCTGGTGTTTTAGTGAACCATAATAATAGACATCATCACGAAATAGAGACGAAGGCTGAGATAAAAAATCTACAAAAAACGGATGATTTCGTGAGGACGCAGGCGCATGCGTATTACCCAAACGTAATGGGCAAGAACGATGATCGCGTGATTGGCGCGTTGTCGACTGGGCGCGAGGAGATGCTCGATAGTGAGCGGGGGCGTTTCCAAATGGGGCGAAATTATACGAATGCAGGCATGAGTGCGGCGGCAGTGAGGTATAGAACAAGAAGGCGGAGTTCTTCGATTGGTAGCATAATTGGTTGGATAATATTTTTCTTCGTACTAATCATGATGATGTTGGCCGATGGTGGTGGTAGCGGGGGCGGTAGCTATTCGAGCAGCTCGAGCTGGGATTCGGACTCGAGCTGGGATTCTGGCTCGAGCTGGGATTCGGGTTCGAGTTGGGATTCTGGTTCTGATTCTGGCGGTTTTGATTACGATTATGATTATTAGAAAGGAGTTGCAAGTATGGCAATAGACAATAATAAGAATGGCATGAATCGTTGTCCACACTGCGGCTCGACCGACACGACATTGGACACTAGTACAGGCAATTTGAAGTGTAACTTTTGCCGCTCGCAATTTAAGGGGAACAAGATTAATGCGCATGGTGGTGTAGAAAATCTGAAGGGCGACATAATCGGCGCAGGTGCGGGGGATATTATACCGGACGAAAAAGTGATCTTAACTTTGAAATGTCCAGCCTGTGGTGCAGAAGTGGTGATTAATACAGACGAAGTAACAAGTGCGCGCTGTCACTGGTGCCGACATGTTTTATCCGTGAACGAAAAAATGCCAAATGGTGCGGTGCCGGATTTGGTGTTACCATTTAAGACTGAGAAGAAGTTTGCTGAAGAGAAAATTGATGAATTTGTGCATAAGCGAAAATTTTTTGCGCACCCAACTTTTACTAAGGAGTTTTCGTCCGAAAATGTGATGGGCGTATATTTGCCATACATGATTGTAGATGTGAATGCGCATGCCGCTTTGTCTGGCGAAGCGGAGCATTTGGTGAAACGTTATACGGTGGGGAGTGGCAATAGTCAAAAAACATATTATGATGCGGACGCTTATAATGTGTCGCGCGAATTTGATTTGTTGATAGATGATTTAACGATTGAGTCCTCATCGGATAAGTTGAAACAGGACTTGAAGGTAAACACGAATAACGTAATAAACTCAATTATGCCGTTCGACACGGATAATTGCGTCGCATGGAACCCGAGCTACCTAAGAGGCTATGCTAGCGAAAAACGCGATACAGACGTGAACGTTTTGAAGCCGGCAGTCGAAGTACAATCGAAGGATATTGCGCGCTATCAGGCGAGACAGACGATGGAGTTTTATGATCGTGGCGCTAGGTGGGAAAGTGAAACGTTGGAGATTAAGGGTACGAGTTGGAAAGCAGCGTACCTGCCGGTGTGGTTGTATAGTTATTATCAACAAGACAAACAATTGATGCATTATGTAGCCGTGAACGCGCGAACGGGCGAAACGATGGGTTCAGTGCCAATCAACAAGACTCGTCTAATGATTGTATCGACGATAGTTGAAGTGTTGGGCATTATCCTTGGTTGGTTCTGGTTTAGGTTTTGGATTGGCGTCGATATGGACGATGATAATCCGGCGTTTTGGGGCGTGTTAGGTTTTACGCCTGGTTTTATTTTCTATTGGTGGCAGGTAAATCGTTACCGAAATATGAGTGCGCGACATATGCACGAAAAAGACACCAAATCGAGCGCGAAAGACATGAAGAAGACGGATAGCTTCAAGGAACATCGCAAACGCTTGCGCCAGTCGAGGATTTTGGGCGAGAACGGCAATTCGGTGTATGGCGTGCTGGCGAAGAATGGTGAAAAAATGATGGGCGAGAAGATGGCGAATTATCTCGGGATTGGTCGCATGTTTGGCTCGACGCCCGATCAGACGCCAACTGGTCAGCAAACGATAGCCGATGCCAGGGAAAAGGGCAAAAAGACAAATGCCATAGTCACGGTTATTCTCGTGATTGCAATTCTGTTTATTCTACTTGTTATTTTAAGTTAGGCCTTGGGCGGTGGTGGAAGAGAGAAAAGTTAAAACACGAGCGAAGGTTCTGCGTTGTCCGAATTGTGGGGCGTCAGATGCGGAATATGACATTTCGGCTGGAGGATTGCGTTGCGCAAAATGTAGGACTGTTTTTGCGAGTCCAAAGATTAATACGCTAGGTGGCGTAGATGAGTTGGTGGGTGAAATAAAGAGCGATGGTGCAAACGATATTGAAGAGAATGATTTTGTTGTGACTTTCAGATGCCCGTCGTGCGGCGCGAATGTAATGTTGGGTAAGGATGCAGAGGATGCGAAATGTCATTGGTGTAGACATAGCTTGAAGACGGCGCAGCGAATTCCGAATGGCTCTATGCCGGATATGGTATTGCCATTCAAATTGACGCGTAAAGAAGCGCTATCAAGAATGAAGATATTTGCGCAAGAACGTAATTTCTTCGCGTTTGACGATTTCGCAAAAGGCTTGACGGAAGAGTCGGTGATTGGAGTTTATTTGCCATATGCGGTAATTGACGTCCGAGCGCATATTGAGATGATTGGACGAGCGGAAAAAACGGTAGGTACTCGTTTGATGCTTGAGGGGAGCGGGTATAGGGACGAGTCGAATATCGTGCAGGTTTATGACGTTTCTTCGTTTGGCGTAAAAAGAGTTTTCGATATAGAGCTAGACGATCTGACAATAGAGGCGTCTAGCGAGAAAATACAATACGGCTCTTCAATTAATACCACTCATATCATTAATTCCATTATGCCATTTGATACGGAACAAGCAGTGGAGTGGGATGCGCGGTATTTGAAAGGTTTTTCGAGTGAGAAGCGCGATCTAAATATACGGCAATTAGATTATAGACTTAAGTCGCAAATAATGGATATAGCCAAATATAAGATGATGAGCACTACGGATAATTACGATAGGGGTGTGTGCTGGAATAAAATTAACGTTGAAGAGCGGGGCATTAAATGGAAAACTGCATATTTTCCGGTATGGTTATATAGCTATGCCGAGGGCGGCGTTGATAAAAAGAAGGCAATTCATTATATCGCGGTGAATGCGCGAACGGGTGAAACGATGGGGAGTGTGCCGCTGAAAACATGGATGAGAACTTTAATCACGGGCATACCTTTACTCTTAACTTTGTTGGCCATAGTTAATATGTTTATGGCTGGTTTTGACGGTAATTTTTGGGGGCGGGTTTTGATGGTGGTAATTCTGATGATTATTACTGTGTTGACTGCGGTAATTGTCGGAAGAAAAACGAGAGAATATCGTAATCCGCATGCGCGCCATTTGTACGAGGTCGATACGTGTATGACGCTCAAGAATATGAGGCGAGAAGACGTTTTTGAGCTAACGAGTGTCCGAAGAGATAGGACTATGATAAGTGGGTATAACGAAGAGACTAGGCCGGGTTCGCATGATTTTATGATGGACGATGATGCGCTTGAAGAGGCGACTGGGGTGAAATCTAGTGATGCGGCCAAGATGATTGGATATATATTTTTAGGCATATTGCTATCGGGCATACTTGCAATGTTGGGTCTATTAGTTTTTACAATAGTAGATTTTACGACTTAGGGAGTAGAAGCTTGTTGATGGTATACTAAAGATATGAAATTATACAATACTCTAAGCAGAAAAGTTGAAGAATTCCATCCGGGAGACCCGAAGCGAGTAAAAGTATATACCTGCGGTCCTACGGTATATAGTTATGCGCATGTGGGCAACTTTACCTGTTATGTGTATTGGGATTTGTTGGTGCGAGTGTTGGCTCTTAACGGCTGGACGGTAGATCGAGTGATGAATATCACAGATGTGGGACATCTAACTTCGGATGCTGATGATGGCGAAGATAAGATGGAAAAAGGCGCTCGGCGCGAGGGGAAGACGGTTTGGGAAGTTGCCGAGATGTATATGAATGATTTTTTGGAGAATTTTCGGGCGTTGAATTTTGTGGAACCTAGTGCGATTTGTCGAGCGACAGACTTTATTTCGGAAGATATAGCGGTAGTTGAGGCTCTGGATAAGAAAGGGTTCCTATATGATACGACGGATGGGCTATATTTTGATACTTCAAAATTCCCAAAATATGCAGATTTGGGACGGCTCGATTTGGATCATTTACGAGCGGGGGCGCGTATAGAATTTAGTTCAGAGAAACGCAACTTGTCCGATTTTGCAGTGTGGAAGTGGGTTCGTGATGGAGAAGATCATGCGATGCAGTGGGAGTATCGAGGAAGGATGGGGTATCCTGGGTGGCATCTAGAGTGTTCAACAATTATCCACGAGAAGCTAGGTGAGCCGATTGATATTCATTGTGGGGGGATTGATCATATTCCAGTGCACCATACGAATGAAATTGCGCAAACAGAGGGGGCGTTTGGGGTGAAAATGGCGAATTTTTGGTTGCATAATAATTTTATTACGATTGATGGCGAAAAAATTTCGAAGTCCATTGGAAATGTTTATTATTTTAGCGATTTGATTGAACGAGGTTTTTCGCATATGGATTATAAAATGTGGGTGCTACAAGGTCATTTTCAAAGCGAGCGTAATTTTGCGTTTGGGGATTTGGGAGCGGCAAAGCAGCGATTGTTGAATTATCGGAATTTTGCGGCGTTGCGTTGGCAAAAGCCCGCGACTAATCTAGATGATGTGCGTAAAAGGATGATAGAACAATTGGGCAATAATTTGAATTCGGCAGGTGCGCTTGCAGAATTAGATAAAGTAGTTGGGAAGAGTGTACCGGACGATGATTTTGTGAAATTCTTGGATGATGCGTTTGGACTAGGAATAGCAGAATCAACGCAAGACATTGCGGATGATTTGAAGGCAAAAATTGCAGAGCGTTTTGAAGCAAAGAAGGCGCGCGACTTCGCAAAAGCTGATGCTTTGCGTGACGAAATTGAGGCGATGGGGATTATGCTGCTCGATGGGGCGGATGGTTCGATTTGGCAATACGCTAATTAAAAAAGAAAGGAAAATATGCCAAAGAAAAAAGAAATCGAAGATGTTCAATTGATTTTGAGCGGAAGTGGCTGTAAGACGACTTGTACGGTATTATTTGTTCTCGCAAAATTTTGCGAGGTCGTATTGATTATTGGGGCAATTTGTTGTGGCGTCTGTGGAATAATCTTGGGCCTTGGTAGCAATAGCATAAATATTAATGAAGCAATTGTGGCGATACAAAAAGAGGAAGGCTTTCCAAGCGAGATATTAGAGATTCCGGAGGTTGCGGACTTCTTAGCTCTTGAGCGCGGTCGGCAGATTGCGACGATATTGGGCGCAGTAGCCGTGGGGGCAATTCTATTGGTTTTAGCCTCAATATTAGCCAGATATGTCTACCGATTTTTTAAGAATTTAGCGCACGGACGCACGCCTTTTACGATGGAGAATGTTGATCTCTTGCAGAAGATTGGCGGATGGACTTTTGTACTTGTGGGCACGTCGATTGTATCGGCGATTATTATAGAATTAATGGCGGGCGTAAAGAACGTTAACCTGAATATTTCGATTAGTACAATTGCGATGGGTTTTGCCGCCTTGGTGTTGGCGGTGGTGTTCCGACACGGCGTGGAGCTCGAGCAAAAGGCGAAGAAATAGTTACTTCTACGATTTAGCGATAAGCTTAGCTTCGGATTTTCGGGTATCGACTTCAATGTCACTGCCATTGAGTTTGCCGTCATCTTTAATGTCGCTGCTATATTCTTCGACGAGGACGCGAATACAGCCGGCAATTGGAATAGAGACAATGGCGCCAATGAGACCGAAAGTGTAGACGCCAATGGTGACGGCGGAGAGGACGGCGAGTGCGGGGAGATTCATGCCTTTGCCTTGGATTTTTGGCGAGATAACATTAGACTCGATTTGGAGATAGACGATAGTGTAAATGAGGAAAGTGACGCCGGCGCCGATTTGGCTGAAGCCGAGTAGGAGAGCGACGATGGCGCCGCCAATAAAAGAGCCAAACATTGGAATGAGGCTGAAGACGCCGGTAATGAGGCCGAATGGTAGGGCAAGGCCGGGATTGAGTTTGAAAATAAGGCTAAGAATGAAAATAGCGATGATGGTGGCGCCGGCATTGATCAAAGCGACGGTAATGGCGCTGGATACGTAGGTGGAGATAGTCTGCGACAGGCGCGCTATGACGCGTTTAGCTTTTTTGGTGGGGCCGTTATTGGGGTAGTTTGCCCAGAATTCTTTGAAGATTTGAGGACCTTCGGTAAGCATGAAGAATGCTAAGACGAGGGTGAGAATGATAGTGGCGACTCCGCTACCGACGGCGGTAATAGAATCGGTGATTGTGGAACTGAAGTTGTCGAGATTGACGAAAGTTTGACAAAAGTCGCCAACGGCTTTGATGGCTTGTTCGCGGAAGTTGTCGATATGAAGTGATTCGCCGAGGTCGTCGATAAAAGTGAGGCCATTAGTGGCGCCGTCGATGATATTAGGAAGATTGCTGGCGAATTTGGCGGTTTCGGCAATGACGGTTGGTACGACGATGGCGATGAAGCAGCAGATGAAACCTACGACGATGAAGTAGGCAATGGCGATGGGCAAATTGCGGGATTTGCTAGGGAAAAAATTGGCGAGACGATTGACCAGAGGCTTGATGGCGAGCGCAAAGAAAAGGGCACAGCCAATAATGAGAAGACCGGCACTAGCCTTAGCTAAAAGGTAACCGGCAGCCACGAAGCCGATTATGACCAGCCAGAAGCGGATGAAGGTTTTGGTATCGATCTGAACTTTGGTTGTGGTACTCATAAGAGTATTATAACATCTTGGGAAAAGCATTAGTTCTATTGACAAAAATAATGTTTTGTGCTATAATTAGGTCATAAGCTCATTATTAGATAGGTTTAAGTGGCAATTGATGTCCGTATCAATACAAAAGGAGGGTGCCATGACTTTTTCACGAGTTACAGAGACGGGTACGACATGTACCTATGTGATAAACATGGAGAACGGTCTGGCGACATACAGCGATACGGAGGGCAACAAACATGAAGGCGCTATCGACGCCGATGTCCTGTCCGCCATTTGCCAGACTGGGGCGATGCCGTACGTAACATATACGGCTGTAATTGCCCGAATCAAATAAACTTTGGCCGGTTGCTTTCCCCTTGGGATTAGCACCGGCCTTTTAATGCTTAATGCTGGTAATATTTCTTCATGAAATCTGCCATGTAATCTTCAAAAGTGTTGTTGAGAATACTTTTGCGGATTTGGTCGCAGATGTTAACCACAAAATGTTCATTGTGGATGCTGGCAAGAGTTTTGCCTGTAATTTCGTCGACTTTATAGAGGTGGTGAAGGTAAGCGGCTGTGTAATTTTTACAACAGTAGCAGTTGCAAGTGGGGTCGAGCGGTTCGAACATTTCGCGGTATTTGGCATTGCGAATGTTGATGCGGCCGTATGGAGTATAGAGGGCACCGTTACGGGCTTGGCGAGTAGGGGCGACGCAATCAAACGTGTCGCAGCCATACTTGGCGCCAATGAACAGGTCTCGCGGTTCGGAGCCCATGCCGAGAAGATGGCGCGGTTTGTTTTGGGGGAGAATTTCGTTGGTAAGTTTGATGATGTTGGCGGTATCTTCGGTTTCGGTGGTGTAGAGTGAGCCGATGCCGTAGCCGTCAACGGGTTGCTTGGCCATGAGCTCGGCGGATTCGCGACGAAGGTCTTCGAACAGGCCGCCCTGAACAACTGCATAAAGATATTGTTCGGGCTTGTTGTGCTTTTTGGCCGCTTTGGCGAGACGTTGATGCTCCGCGATGTTGCGAGGGAGCCAATTATGCGTGCGGAGCATGGCTTGGCGAACGAGATTTTTGTCGGTAGAATCTATGGCCTGATCGAAAGCCATGTGGATATCGGCACCGATTTGCCATTGGGCTTGCATGGAGATTTCGGGATTCATGCGGATTTTGTCGCCGTTGATGTGAGACTTAAAAGTGACGCCGTCGTGGTCGATTTTGGCATCGGGGAGGGAAAGCATTTGGAAACCGCCAGAATCAGTAAAGGTTGGGCCATGCCAGCTAGTGAATTCGGCGAGACCGCCGGCTTTTTCGATAAGGTCTGGACCTGGGGCGAGGATTAGGTGATAAGTATTAGCTAGGATGCCTTGAGATCCAAGTTCGCGCATTTCGGCGTGAGTGATGGCTTTTACGGAAGCGCGCGTGGCGGCGCCGATGAAAGCTGGAGTCTGGATGTCGCCGTGCGGGGTATGAATAACGCCAGCGCGCATAAGGCTAGTTTGTTTGATGATGTCGAATTTTAGCATATAAACATTGAGTCTCCGTAACTTAAGAGTTTGTAGTTTCCGGCGACAGCGTGTTCATAGGCGGGTTTGAGCTTTTCCCAGCCGGCGAAGGCGGCGGTGAGCATGAGGACGGTAGATTTGGGGGCGTGGAAATTGGTGACGAGACCGTCTATGACTTGGAATTTGAAACCTGGGTAAATGAAAATATCATCTTCGCCGGCGGTTTTACCAGTTTTGGCCCAAAATTCGAGCGTGCGAGTGACGGTGGTGCCAACCGCAATAACACGATGGCCGGCGGCTTTTGTAGCTTTGATGGCTTTGATAGTGTCGTCGGGAAGAAGGAACCATTCGGAATGCATATGGTGGTCTTCAACATTGTCGCTGCGGATGGGGAGAAAAGTGCCAAGGCCGACGTGCAGGGTGAGGTATTTGACTTGAATGCCTTTGGCTTGAATTTTTTGTAAGAGTTCTTTGGTCATGTTGAGGCTGGCGGTGGGGGCGGCGGCGGAGCCGAGCTCTTTGGCCCAGATAGTCTGGTAACGTTCGATATCTTCTTTGTCTGCGTCGCGATGGAGATAGGGGGGGAGAGGAACGTTGCCATAGTTGGCAACGATGTCGGTAAGCTCACGATTGGCCGTGACAGTAGCAGTACCGTTTCCGAGGATTTCTTTAACGGTGATAATATCGGTAGTTTTTGAATTGTCGGCAACATTTTTGACGGTGAGTTGATCGCCAACGTGTAACTTGCCGCGGTACATAACGTGGTCGATTTCGCCGTCATGTTTTTCGAGCACGACGAGTTCGCGTGGGCGACCGTCGGGAAGTTCGGTAAAGACACGCGAACGCATGACGCGAGTGTCGTTGAGAATAAGCAGGTCGCCGGGTTCAAGGAAATCGACGAGGTTTGCGTATTTTGAGTCGGCGATTTCGCCGGTTTGGCGGTTAAGAACGAGTAGATTAGTAGTGCCGCGCACTTTAGGCGGACGAATGGCAATCTTATTTTCTGGCAAATTGTAGTTAAAATCAGAGACTAGCATGTTTTGTTATTATACAATTTTTCGTAGTTTTTTGCAAAGCTGTGAACGCTAAGGATGTTTGTGATATGCTAGTAGCAGTGATGTCAAAAAGTGGAGGTAAGGACACTACGACTAACAAAAAGTGGGTGTCCTATTTTGATGCATTAAGAGTTTTTGCGGCGTTGGCAGTAGTAGTTATTCATGTGGCGGCGCGGAGATGGACGGCGAATGGCTCTGACGTGGCGTCTTGGAGAGGTGCGAATTTTTGGGACGGATTAGTGCGTTGGGCGGTGCCGATTTTTGTTATGATTTCGGGGGCGTTGATGCTCAATCCGCAGAAGAAGTTTAGTATCAAAAAGTTATATTCAAAGAATATTTTGCGGCTCGTGATCGCACTTATTGTTTGGTCATTATTATATTTTTTGTTTGATGTCTTGGTTCTAAAGAACTATCGAGGCGTAGCCTGGGCTATAAAAAGGCTTGTTGAGGGCAATTATCATTTGTGGTTTATATATATGATAGTCGGGCTATATGTGGCAACGCCGGTGTTGAGACTGATTACTAAAAACAGGTTAATGACTGAGTATTTTCTTATTGTTGGAATTGTAATTAGTTTCATTTTGCCCGGAATCGAAATGTTATGTAATGGCCGAGTGATGGTGACGGACGGTAGTCTTATTGCTCGTGCGGCATCTATCCTAGGGCAGTCAATTCATGTGATTACGGATTCAATGAAATTTGAGTTTGCGGCAGGGTATGTCGTTTATTATGTGCTCGGGTACTGGCTCGCCAGCGGTGAAACATCCAAGAGAATGCGAGTAGTTTATTATATTTTGGGCGTTTTGGGGATTGCATTGACGATTATATATAGCGAGAAAGTTTCTTTATTGTCGGGAACGAAGTGGAATATTTTTGGACCAAGGACGCCGTGGGTTATTATGCCGGCGATAGCGTTGTTTATTTTTGCGAAATATCATATGGAAAAGGTGGGGCAATGGAAGATTATGAGGGTTATCGCTTCATTGAGTTTTGGTGTGTATTTGGTGCACGTGATGGTGATAGATGTTGTGATGAAGACTATTTTTAAGGGCGTGCAACTAGATGTCGTTACGATTCCGCTAGTAACGATGGTCGTGTTCGTACTATCTGCGATAGTTGTATGGCTGATAGACAAAGTACCGATTCTGAGAAGACTGGTCAAGTAGAGTTTTTGGCTTTTTAAGCTTTTTTCAGCTTGGCCTCTTAGAATTGATATTATAGAAACACAGGAGAAAAACATGAGAGTTCTATATGTAGAAGATGAACAATTCTTGGCGGAAGCTGTGAAGCACAACTTGGGAAAAGAAGGCATAGATTGCGATTTGGCTTTTGATGGCGAGGAGGGTCTGAACAAGGCCGTGGATGAAATTTACGATGTGGTAATTTTGGATGTAATGTTGCCGAAACTTTCGGGTATCGATATTTTGCGCCGAATGCGCGAGAGGAAGATGGTGACGCCGGTGATTATGCTATCGGCGTTATCGGAAGTGGAGGATAAAGTGCATGGCCTGGAAGCGGGCGCAGATGACTATTTGGCTAAGCCATTTAAGACGGCGGAGTTGGTGGCTAGAATCAAGGCATTATTGCGTCGACCAGCAGAGTTGCGAGAAGAGAAAATTAAATATTTGAATTTAGTTTACGACGTAAACGAAAAGAGCTTGAACGGTGTTTCGTTGACGGCAAAAGAAGCAGGGATTATTTGCGAACTAATGAAGATGCCGGGCAAAATCGTGAAAAAAGATTATTTATTGAATAAGATTTGGGGCGGCGATGCTTTTGGTGAAGATAATTATATCGAAGTATATATTTCGCGGTTGCGTAAAATTTTGCGAAAAGTGGATAGCAAAGCCGAGATTAGTTCTGTGCGTGGGTTTGGGTATAAGATTGTAGAAGCATAGTATGTTTAAGGAATTGCGAAATAATTTTATTCTGACCAACATGGTCATTACGACGATTATCTTAGGAGTTTCGTTTGGCACGATTTTTGCAGTGACGGCGATTTCGAATACGAATAATCCGCCGAAAGAATTGCCGAATCGACCGAATATATCGAGCGAGTGGCGCGAAGCGATGATTGAAGAAATCGAGAATGACCGTCAGGTAAGAATTGAACGTTTAGGCATAACGTTGGTTTTGGTTGCCATAATGACGGAACTTTTAGTATTTATAACGAGTTATTATATGGCCGAAAACTCAATTCGGCCGGTTAAGGATGCGTATAACAAACAAAAAGAGTTTATCGCGAATGCGTCACACGAGCTGAAAACGCCGATTGCGGTGGCACGAGCGAACTTTGAAGCGTTAGGTACGACGGAGCAGCCGTGGACGAATAATGTCGATTCAGAGCTAGATCGAGCGGCGAAATTAGTGAATGATTTATTGGTTTTAGCGCGGACGGATGGGCGCACTGAGAAATCGGCAAAGAAAGAGGTGGACATCGCGAAGCTCTTAAAGAAGCGCGAACAGCTAATTGTGGCACGGTTAGGAGATAAGAAAATAAGAATGGATTTGCCAGAAAAGGCGAATGCGAAAATTGCCGAGTCGGATTTTGCACAAATCGTAGATATCTTGCTCGATAATGCCGTGAAATATTCGAAAACGAAGATTGAAGTGTTCTTAGTAGATGGAGTGTTGACTGTTAAGAATGATGGAAAAACGATTCCAGCAGAGAAATTGACGAAGGTATTCGATAGATTTTATCAGACAGATAAAACAGCAGAAGGTTCAGGCCTTGGTTTGGCAATTGCGAAAGCGGTAGCTGAGCGCAACGGTTGGAAGATTAGGGCAGAATCAGACAAAAAGACTACGAGTTTTATTTTGGAATTTTAAGCTTTGTTTTAAGCTTCGGCGAGATAATCTGACTAAGAAATAGGAAAGGAAAGAATAATGTTTAGAAACATGCTGAAAAGGAGTTTTTTGTCGATAAAACGAAAACTCAGTCGCACAATTATATTGACGCTAATCTTCTTTATGATGGCAAATTTAGTGCTGGCGGCGATTACGATTAAGACTGCGGTGGGGGCGCAAATGGATTATGCGAAGTCTACTTTGGGCGGAACCGTGACAATCCAGGCCGACATGGATGCAATTCGTGAAGCGCAGAAAGAGGAAATAGAAAATGGAAGCGACCGTAAAGAAATGTTTAAAAATATGATGCGCCCAGCAATTACGGTTGAGACGGCAAATAAAATTGCGGAGTATTCGGATTACGTAAAAGATTATTCCTATGAATTATCTACATCGGCAAATTCGGCCGATTTAGAGATAGTAGAATCAGAAAGCGGCAGCGAAATGCCTGGTGGTCCGAATGGACTAGGCGATAGAATGAGAGGATCTTCGAGCAGCTCGAGCAAGTTGGATAGCGATATTACGATTTCTGGCATTAATGCCTACGCGTACATTGCGGGCGTACAAAATGAAACGATTACGATAAAAGATGGTACATACTTCGATGAAGATTCGAATGATAAAGCGATGATATCGTATGAGTTTGCGGAACTCAATAGTCTTAAAGTAGGCGATAAATTCAAGATTAAAAATGTTTACACCGGAAAAGCCGTCGAGCTGGAGGTGATTGGAATTTATGATTCTTCTGAAGAGCGCGCAAATGCGAATGCGATTTATATGAATATCGAAACGGCTGCGAAATTTTTGAGTGACAGTGATTATAATGACGGGGAGTATGATGTGAGTAATGTAAATTACTATATGATTAATTCCGATAAGGCCGAAGAATTTGTCGAGAAGATTAACACGGATTTTGCGGAATTGGCTGAGAATAATATGAAGATTGCCGTTGATACGAGTGAGTATGATGCAATGTCGAGTTCGATTGAGAGTGTTGGCAGTTTTGCGACGACGATTTTGATAATCGTGATTGTTGCAGCTATCATAATTATCACGCTGATTGTGACAATAAATGTGAAAGATCGACGTTATGAAATGGGTGTATTGTTGTCGCTTGGTGCGCATAAAAGTAATATTATCGGGCAAATTGCGGCTGAATTATTAATTGTAGGTACTTTTGGTTTTGTTTTGGCGTCGGTTTCGGGTACATTCTTAGCGAAGGCGATGGGGCAGAGTATTCTGGAGTCACAAACGGCTTCAAGCGCACAGCAATCGGAACGCAACTTTGGTCGTCCTGGTACGCAAACGAGAGGGGGCAGCAGTGACATGCCGACTCCTCCGGAGGGTGCCGGGATGGGCGGTTCAAATATGAAACAGCGAATGCTCGCTAATAGCAATAAAGATGTAAAGCTAGATATTAATGCGACTCCGATAGACTTCGTGCTCTTGTTTGCGACTGGATATTTGGTGATTGTACTTGCTCTAATCTTGCCATCAATTAATGTATTGCGTTATCAGCCAAAAGAAATATTGGCAGGGAAGGAGTAGAAAAATGAATACTTTAAAAGTTGAAAATGTTTCTTATAGTTATATGAACGCTTCTGGGGAGCAGCAGGTTTTGAGAGATGTAAACGCCGAATTTGAAGCTGGGAAGATATATGCGATTGTGGGCGAGAGCGGTTCGGGGAAGACGACGTTCCTGTCGCTAGTATCTGCTTTGGATCGTTTGCAAGATGGCGATATTAAGTACAACGGCAAGAGCTTGCGAAAGATTGGCGGTTCGGAGTTCCGATTAAAGTATGTAAACATCGTGTTTCAATCGTATAACTTGATTAAATATATGACGGCAAAAGAAAATGTGGAAATTGCGATTGACTTTGACGGGCGAAAAGTTGATGCGAATAAATATTTGAAACAAGTTGGCCTATCGGAAGAAGAAGGAAACCGGTTAATTGGAAAATTATCTGGTGGCCAGCAGCAACGTGTGGCGATTGCACGAGCGATTGCATCAAATTCGCCGATTATTGTGGCGGATGAGCCGACGGGTAATTTGGATGAAGAGACGGAGGAGATGATTATCGATTTATTCAAAGAGCTGGCGCATAAAGAAAAGAAAATTGTGATAATTGTTACGCATAGCAAACAAGTGGCAAGCCATGCGGATAAAGTTTTGAAATTAAGGAAAGGTAGGTTGAACTAAGCTAAGTTGGATGGTTTTGGGCGATTAGGCAGTTGCGACAATCTCGTAGCTGCCTTTTTCGTTGACGATGATAGCCTGGTTATCGGGTAGTTTGATGAATTTACGGTTTGGATATGTAGCTTCGATTTGGTTGGCGCCGTTTGTATATCTATCTTTACTATTGTAGTGAGGCAGAATGTAGAAATTGACAAGATTTAAGGCATTATATTGGACTAGTAGCGGTGCCTGGTTTTTGTCGTCGAGCTTATCGAGATAGTCAATGGAAGGGCAGGCAATGCAAGAACCGGCGCTAGCGCCAATGTAAGTTTTATGGTGGGCAAAATCCGCAAGGTTCGATAGGACGTCTTTTTCTTTGAGTTTTTGAAGTAGATAAAAAGTATTGCCTCCTGCAACAAATACGGCATCTACGCGGGCTAGCTTGTCGGTAATTTCGGTTTTTGATTCGGAGGATATTTCGATATCGATGACGTTGAAGCCCATATTAGTGATGGCGGTGTGATCTTTTTCCATATACCATCGATCATCGTCTAGTTCTGACGCTGTGGGGATGAAACCAACGGCGGCGTTTGGTTGAAGATATTGTTTGAGTATTTGATTATTGCTAGAAAGTAATATGATCACGAGCGTCCTTTTTGGGTATTTTATCATGAAGGCAATCTGCGGTTTGCGGTTTGGTTTAGTCGTGTAATGGGATTAATAAAAAACGCCGGCTATCGTAGCCGGCGTGGATTGCTCATACGTACATTGTGACGATGTTATTTCCAGATAACTTATCGGGATGATATTGATATGTCAGTTCGTATTCTATTTTCTTCCCTTCAGGAATTACGTATTCAACGCCCCTTGAGGTCCGTACGACATACTTCCTTTTAGGGAAAAACTCGCCGCGGATTTTCCATTCGCCTCCGTTTGTTTTCTCGATCGAATTGATTTGCCCGTTGAATGTAATGTGGCGACAGAACGGGAGGAAGCGTTTTCCGGGTATCTGAAATTTCAGGAGTTTACTTGCGTAGAATGGTGGCCCATAGTCCAATTTGCGACTTTCGCATATCGCTTCCGCGACGAGCGAGACCATCTCTTCGCTCGGTCCCTTTAAGATTGGGACTTCTATTTTATTATTTGCCAGCATAAATACACCTCCTTTGGAATTGCTGGACATACGAATGAGCTTTTATATTTTATGATAATAATGCGTTTTTGTCAACTTGCGGTTGCGATGGCGTAAAGTGGTAGTGTTGTAAAATATACATAAGCACCAGATATAGCGCCATTTTTGTCTTGACTACGCTATATATAGCGTATATTATGGAGTTAGCAACATAAATACAGAGGAAATATGAGAAATATTATTTATTATGACGCAAATGATGCAACCAAATTTGATTTAGAGCGTTTTGAAAAATCTTTGAATAAGTATGCAAAAGTTGGCAAAAATGATATCGAGAAAGCGCTAAAAACCGTAGATAATTTTGATAATTTGCATGTGAGTCGTTTGATAGAATTGGGCACAGCGTTGATCGAAAAATGTGGCAGTGAAGAGAATGCGAAAAAGTATTTCGAGGATCACGATGAGTATTTTGGGAGCAAGTTCGAGCGTTTGCGCCGAATTACGGGATATCTCGTGGGCACATTAGAGCGTTGGAATGATGGCAAGAAGGCCGAGGAAAAAGCAAGAGTGAAGCATTCGGTCAATTCTGCAATTGATGATGGTGCTAGGGCGCGACTTTTGGAAGAGCAGGCGTTGTCTCATAATGTCGCGTATGCGGGCTAATTAGAAGTTATTTGTCGATTATCAAAGCTCCGATTTGCTCGGAGCTTTTTGATGGGGCAAGATGGGAGTGCTATAATTCGGGGCATGAAACGCGCAGAGACGGATGAATACTATAAGGTTTTGTGCGAGAATTATCCAGATTGGCTAGATGATTATTTGCCAATGAAAAGATTGCAGGCAGAAAAATATATTAGCATGACCTGTGGAACGGCCTATTCGGACATGTCGGGGATTGATACGTTTTATTCTAACTACGATCATACGATTGCTGTAGCGTTGATGGTCTGGCATTTTACGCATGACAAAAAACAAGCTTTAGCTGGGCTATTTCATGATATTGCGACGCCGGCGTTTAAACATTGTGTGGACTATTTGAATGGGGATTATTTGACTCAGGAATCAACAGAGGCTTTGACGACATTTTTTATTAAAGAGTCAAAGCACACGATGAGCCTGCTAGCGCGAGATGGCATTAAAGTCGAAGAAGTCGATGATTGTCACCGTTATCCAGTCCTGGATAACGATACTCCGAAATTGTCAGTAGACAGATTGGAATATACACTTTCGGGTGCGATGTATTCTTATGGTGGGTTGTCGTTCGAGGATGTTAAAGAGATATACGAAGACATTGAAGTGCAAAGAAACGAAAAAGGTGAGCCCGAGCTTGGGTTTAAGACGAAAGCGATTGCGAGGAAATTCGTGCGGCTTGCGAGTAAATTTTCGATGATGTATCGGAACGGTAGGAATGTCTATTCGCTTCAGTTTATGGCGGATTTATTGAAGAGAATGTGTGATGATGATTTGCTTTCAGTAAAACAATTATATGAGTTGAAGGAATCGGAAGTAATAGAAATTATCCGAAGTTCGAAGTATGCGAGTGTGTTTGAGAAATGGGCGCGAGCAAAGCGCGTGAAGACTTCGAAAGAGCGTCCGCAAGGTGTGTATTGCGTGCGCCAAGAAACCAAAGTGCGTTACATTGATCCGCTGTGTAATGGTCAGAGAATGTCGAAAATATGCAAAATCTCAAAGAGGGCGATTGATAAATGTCTTGCCTATCATTTGGATGATTACGTTTATTTAGATTTTGATTTTTAGTATAAGCGCATTGTAAGTATGCAATAATGAAAGTATGAAAGAGCGGAATGAAGATTTGCCAATGAGTAATAAATGTGAACGAAAAAAAGAGAGTTCAATAAAAATTGGGATAATAATAACGGCACTTTTAGCTATCTGTGGAATAGCAATTGGCGTCTGTGGATTAGTTGAGAATCAACGCAGAATTGACGAGATTGGTGAGCTAAATAAAAAAATTGTAAGGCTGAACGAACAGATTAATGAGCTGAAGGCTGTGACTCGAAAAATTACAACTATTAAAATTGTTAGAAATACATGGAGTAGTTGGGTAGAAAGCAGCGAAAAGGTTAATGGGAAGCCAAAAAATAATGAAGTATTTTGCAAGATAAAGTTGAATGCAGAGTGTAATGGTGGTGGTTCGATTGGTGGTGGCTTGGTATTTAAGATTACTGAAGTATCAGAGGATAGCGTGAAGATTCATACGACGAAATCGTATTCGGATAAAGATGGCGGCATTGATTTGTTTACGGATAAGAAGGATTTTGTTATTAAGGCAACTGAGCCATTAGAATTGACTACGCCTACGATGGATGCCGGCGAGATATTCACGTTGACGCTGGAATAATCCCTTGTGTCTATTGTTCTAAATAGATGATTTCTTTGCCGAGTTTTTTGGCGAATTCAATTTCCGATTTTGTGCTACTGCCGATATATCCATCAACGTTTACAACATAGATTGCGTCGGAAATTTTAATTTTTTCTTTATGCATCTTGTCTAGAATTTCAACTTCTTCTTCAGTATACGCATCTTTATCTTCGTTTGTCGGATATATCGGTGCGATGACGGCATTGCCTGCTAGCTCTAGTTTTTCGGATATTGCTAGGATTTCGTTTTTAAATTTTAGGCTCCCGCAAATTGTAATAATTTTCATGAGGACATTATACAATGGTCGGCGGGCCCGTTCATGTTATAATATATGTCTAGAATAATAGATATGTAGGTTGGTTATGAGTTTGCAGATAGGTATTGTGGGCTTGGCGAATGTGGGGAAGAGTACGCTTTTTAATGCTTTGACGAATGCGGGAGCGCTAGCGGCAAATTATCCGTTTGCGACGATAGAGCCAAATACTGGAATAGTAGGCGTTCCAGACGAGCGTTTGAATGTGTTAGCAAAAATGTATGATTCAGACAAGGTGGTACCGGCGACGGTTGAATTTGTGGATATTGCGGGCTTGATTGCGGGGGCGTCAAAAGGTGAGGGGTTGGGAAATAAATTTTTGGCGAATATCCGAGAGTGTAAAGTGATTTGCCATGTGGTGCGAGCATTTAAAGATGCGAACGTAACACACGTGGCAGGCGGCCCAGACCCGAAACGCGATATAGATACAGTGGAAATGGAACTGGCGTTGGCGGATGTCGAAACCTTACAGAAGACGTTGCCGAAGATGCAGAAGGAAGCGCGAGGAGGCAACAAAGATGCAATTAAGCGTTCGGAGCAAGCAGAGAAGGCACTAAACGAGCTAATGGCTGGCGCATTGCATATTGAGCCAGTGGATGGCTTGGAGCTACTGTCGGCGAAGCCGGTTTTTTATATGTTTAATATGGACGAAGACGAGTTGGTTGATGAAGAAAAAAAGAAAGAGCTGACAGATTTGGTGGCGCCACGGAAGTGCGTATTCGTGAATGCAAAGCTGGAGTCCGAGATGGCAGACATGGCGCCAGAAGAGAAAAAAGAATTTTTGGACAGTTACGGAATTACGGAGGATGGATTAAGCCAGCTGGTGCATGTGGCATACGATACTTTAGGCTTGCAGAGCTTTTTGACGGCGGGAAAAAAAGAGACTCGTGCCTGGACGATAAAGCAGGGCGCAACAGCACCAGAGGCGGCGGGAGTGATTCATACAGATTTTCAAAAGGGCTTTATTGCGGCGACGATTTGTCCGTACGAGGACTTGGCGCGATTAGGGTCGGAAAAGGCCGTGCGCGAGGCGGGCTTAATGCGCACGGAGGGTAAAGACTACGTAATGCGCGACGGCGATGTAGTTGAATTTAAATTTAACGTTTAGGCTGACATTTTGGGGCAGAAAAACGTTTGCGTTTTGCGAGTCGCTTATGCTAAACTGTTTATATGAGTCTAGGTTACGGTGTGGGCGACTTCTTCGCGCTAGATATTGGTACAGATGCACTAAGGATGGTGCAACTTTCTGGGAATTCATCTCATGGATGGGTTTTGCAGCGTTTTGCTTATGTGCCGGTGAGTCGTTCGATATTGCAGGATAGTAGCGATGCAGGTAAGCGTCGTTTAGGAGAGACGATTCAAAATGCGGCCGAGCAGGCTGGTATTAAGACGAAGAATATAGCGTTAGGTTTGCCGTCGAATAAGACCTTTACGGCGATAATCGAAGTTCCAACTCAGGACAATAAGTCGATGGAGAAGATTATCAAGTATCATGCCGACCAGTATATCCCGATGCCAATAGATGATGCGAAGGTGGATTTTGTGATATTGGGGCCGAGCCCGAATGATCCCCAGATTACTGAGGTGTTGCTTTCTTCGACTTCGATTGCTTATGCGGAAGAGCGCATGGAAGGTGTTGAGTCCTTTGGTTTTAATTTGGTAGCACAAGAGCCGGATCCAATTGCGATGTCGCGCGCTTTAACTCCGCCAAATACGACTGGTGCGTTGTTGATTATTGATTACGGTGAGGACTCGACGGATTTGTCGATGGTTTATGGTGGACCACGCTTAGTGCGCATGCTGCCTGGAGGTTTATCCGTTCTAGTCCGTACGGTAGCAAACTCTTTGAACGTAAAAGAGAGTAATGCGCGTCAATTTATTTTGAAGTTTGGTTTGGCGCAGGATAAGCTAGATGGTCAGGTTTTTAAAGCGCTCGATCAGACTTTGGAAAGTTTTGCGTCTGAGTTAACGAAGTCAATAAGATTTTTCCAGACTAAGTATCCAAACGTGAAAGTGGATGGCGTAGTGTTATCTGGTTTCGCAGGGATTATTCCATTTATGGCTGAATATATTGAAGCAAAAACTGGCTTCAAGACGATTAGAGGTAATCCATGGCAGATGGTACGCGTTACGCCGCAGCAGCAACAAGCACTATCGCAGGTTGCGGCTGAGTTTTCGGTAGCGATTGGATTAGCGGAAAGGTCGAACAAGAGGTAACATATGTACGAAATTAGCCTAGTACCAGATGTGAAAGCTGAACTTTTGCAGAAGCAAAAGATGCGCAATTTGATAATCTTTATTTGTATCATAGTGGCGTGTGTCTGTGTTGGTATTATCTTGATTATGCTAAGTATTATGGGTGCGCAATCTTTGTCAATTAAAGGTCAGGAGAATGAAATCGCCTGTAGGGCTGACGGTATTCCGAGCAAAGGCGACAAGTGTAATAATTTTGGTCAACCTGTAATGACTTTCAAGAACGTTAATGAGCTTTTGACGATTCAGGATCAGATGAATAGTATCGGAACGCTCAATAGCAATAGAGTAAAATTCTCGCGCGTTTTTGGTATTTTAGATGTAATTTTGCCCGACGGAAGAGCGAATGGCGATGTCGTGAGTATTAATGAGCTCTCTGCTGATATTAGTAAGAATATGATATCGTTTGACGCTATAGGTGAATCGAAAGAAATTAATATTGGCTTCCATGTTCTAGAAACTTTTAGAAAAGGAGTTAATAGAACATATTTCGATTACGGTAATTATATGCGGAAAAATAGTGATGGCGAATATGAAGTTATACCATCATTCTGCATAAAGGAGTATACCGAAAAAGGTTACACCTACGGAAAATATATGAAGGGTGAGCCGGGTTGCGAAGCGCCTATGGTCGTAAGTGATACTACGGAAGTGCCAAGTGATGAAGAAGGCAATCAGTCTAGTGATGAAAACGCCGAAGAAGAAGATAGTAAGGAAGAAAAGAAGAAAGAAGAAACTGAAGTAAAGAAAGAAGTGATTGTAATTCGTAGGACATACGATAGCTCTGAAGATTTGGAGAATTACAAGAATGGAAACGATAGTAAGAAGAAAGAAGGCGATACTAAAGAATCGGTGACTGGTTACTATTTCCAAAGTGAATGTTTTAAATACAAAGAAGACGGGTCTTTTGATGAGAATGAGACTTTGGCGACTTGTCCGTTACTAACAGATAATGGATTAAGCGTAGGGCAGCCAAGTTATGGTCGCGGTAAAGATGACAAGATGGTTTTGTCATTCTCGGCTAACCTAAGTTTGGATCCGAGGGTGTTTAAATCAGGCAGCAAGCATATGCAGATATTTGGCCCAAGTAGGCAGAACGTAACGGATAGCTATGTTGAGGTTAGGGACATGTTCACCGCTAAAGCAAAAGCTACGAGCGAGGAGGAGGAATAGTATGGGGAGTGGTATTAAGAGTAAAGCTGGAAGTAGTAGTACTAGTAGTAGTAAAGGCGTAGCGATTGGGAAAAGGGCGAAAATTAGTAGTGCCCAAAAGAACATGCTAGTAGCGGTTGGTGCTACGTCCATGTTATTAGGTGTTACTATTGTTGGTGTGATTTACTTGACGAAGAAGATTTCCTTTAACTCTGTTATCGTTTCAGAGAATGATGCAGTAATAAAGGATTTGAAGACGACTCAGGATAATCTTGTGAGACTTTCTACTGCCGTTTCTGATTTGGCTTCTAATGAGAAATTGGAGTCGGTAGCTTTGGAGCGCGATAAGGTAAAGTGTGATGCGGAGACGCTGAAGAAGATAATGTCTGAAGATGGTTATAATCTAGACAATATTGAAATGGTACGTACATGTTCTGCCTTGCGGGTAGTGGCAGATACGCTTCCTTCGACGGAGAATCATGACGCATCTAATTCGAGCATTAACTGGTTGGTTATCCGCGATGATCATTCCATAAAGCTTGAAGGTATATCTAACGCGTCTTCCTATGGAGGTTTTTCAATTGCTAGTTCCGATGGTCAGGCGTTGAATTTGAAGGCGTTAGGTACCTCGATTAGTATTAAGGATAGTGCTACAAAAGTAAATAGAGCGATTTCTTCGATTGAAAGTTCTATTCGTAATTTCGATATCGAGAGTGCTAACATTAGTTGGTCTGGCTACGATCGTGGCGCAGATAATTCGGAAATCGAATTTGGTGCAACATATCGGAGCTATTATTCGGATAAGGTAGGCTTACAGAAAAATTCGAAGGTTATTTGCGCAGATAAAACTAGTAAGAAGTGCGTTAGTAAGACCGGAGGGAGTACAAGTAAATGAAAAATACTGATATAGCATTAGTTATATTAATTGCGGCGGTTTCTATTGGGCTTTCGTATTGGTTAGGTAATTTACTTCTTGGTGATCCTAGTGATGATACGTATCAAATATCGTATGTGGAGGGTGTGTCCGCTGAAATCATGCAGCCGGATATTGAAACGTTTAATCCTTCAGGCGTGAATCCTACGGTTGAGGTTATTATCGGTACGTGTAAAGATGGCGAAAAATACGATGAAGAGCTGAGAAAGTGTGTTGAAGTCGACAAGAAAAAAGACAAAAGTGGCGGAGGGGATAATCCGGATAATCCAGAGCCGGATAATCCAGAGCCCGAGCCAACTCCGGAGTAAAAATGCTTCTCAGTAAGGAGATGCAAGATAAAATCGTAAGCCTTTTAGTTGAAAATGGCTTGGCTGATGCTGGGCTTGTGAAGAAGACTTACAATGAGGTCGCCAAGAGTGGGCAGCCGATTTTGGCTGTTCTGCGCAGTAAGGGCATAGCGACTGACGATTGTGTTCAGCATGCGACGGCTATAGTTTTGAATGTTCCTTATATTGATTTAAGGAAAATTAAATTCAACAAAGAGAAATTACTGATTATTCCGCAAGATGTGGCGAAACGGTCTAGAGTAGTGCCGCTTGATGAGCAGAACGGTCAGTTGTTCGTAGCAATGCTTGATAATACGAACATTCAGCAGATAGACTACCTATCGACTTTGGTAAAGAAGCCGATTAGGTCGATGTTGACGTCGGAAGCGGGGGTTGAAAATGCTCTTGCGCAATATATGGCTGACCTCAAAGACGTTAATAAAATCGCTCAGCAAGAAGAATCTCAGAAAAGTGGTGATTCTGATGCGCAGACAATTACGCAAGATTCGCCGATTTCGAAAGCTTTGAGTACGATTTTGGAAAATGCCGTTAAATCGAAAGCCTCGGATATTCATATTGAACCGTTGGAACATTCATTGGTGATTAGGATGCGCATTGATGGCGTATTGCGTCAGACGATGGAGCTACCAAAAAAGATTGAGGCATCGCTTGTTTCGCGTATTAAAATCATGGCGAAATTGAAAATTGATGAACATCGTATACCGCAGGATGGCCAGTTCGCCGTGGTAGTGAACGGTAATACGATTGATTTACGTATTGCAACATCGCCAGTGGTTTGGGGCGAACAAGTAGTTATTCGTCTTTTGGATAAATCCGGTACATCGATGGATGTCGAGAAGATGGGTATGACGGGGCGCGCATTAGAAGATGTAATTGAGGGGATTAGTCGTCCGAATGGTATGATTTTGACGTCTGGTCCGACTGGTTCTGGTAAGTCTACGACTCTATATGCACTGATTAAAAGGATTAAATCCGAGTCGATTAATATCGTTACGCTAGAGGATCCGGTAGAGTATAAGATGGACGGCGTAAATCAGATTCAGATTAATAATGATGCTGGGTTGACGTTTGCGTCTGGCTTACGCTCAATTTTGCGTCAAGATCCTGATGTAGTAATGGTAGGTGAGATTCGTGACGGCGAGACGGCGAATTTGGCGGTGCAGGCGGCACTGACGGGGCACTTGGTGTTTTCGACATTACACACTAACTCGGCTGCGGGTATTATGCCGCGTTTGCTCGATATGGGAATTGAGCCGTTCTTGATTGCTTCGACTTTAAATACAGTAATTGGTCAGCGCTTGGTGCGCCGGGTGGCGGAGCGTCGGGAAACATATCAGTCGACCGATATGGAGACGAAGATGATAAAAGAAGTGGTGGGCGGATTATTGCCAAAGACGGCTGCTGAAGTACCAGAAATTAGCGAAAAACGCGGGTATGGCACCCTGCCTTTAACAACTTCAAAGAGTTTTACTCTAGTAAAAGGCGTTGCTACAGATGAGGCTCCGGGAGGATACAAGGGGCGTGCTGGTCTATATGAGACGATTGCGGTAGATGAAGATATTCAAAAATTAATTGTAGCACGGGCGACATCTGGCGATATCATGAAAATCGCAAAGATGAAAGGTGCTGTAACGATGCGCCAAGATGGCGTGCTAAAAGCTTTAACTGGCATAACTACGCTAGAAGAAGTGAACCGCGTCGCAAGTGATTTGGCATAAAATCACCGGCTAAGCCGGTGATTTAGATTATTTAGGGATGGACTATCTAGTTTTGATTTGGAGTAAAGGTGCCGTCGTCACTCCAAGTGCCTTGTACTTTTGTGAAGTTGGGGTGTGTAGGAGCATCCCAGAACATGTGCTCAAATTTACCACTTACTACATTGCGAATATCCCAATCGTTAATCGCAGATGTGTCACTGAGAGAACGGTCGCCCGAAAACATTTTGCTCATATCTGTCACATTTGAAGTGTTCCAATTTTCGAGTCCGTCTATGGAAGTAAGGCTTTTTGCATCTTCGAACATAGAGCTCATATCTGTCACATTTGAAGTGTTCCAATTTCTCAGTGCGTCTAGGGAGGTAAGGCCTTTCGTCCCGTAGAACATGAAGTTCATATCTGTCACCCTTGAAGTGTTCCAATTTCTAAGTGCGTCTAGGGAGGTAAGGCTTTCTGCGCCCTGGAACATCCAGCCCATAGCTGTCACATTTGAAGTGTTCCAATTTTTCAGTGCGTCTATGGAAGTAAGACTTTTCGCCCCGCCGAACATGACGCCCATATCGGTAACCTTTGAAGTGTCCCAATTTCTCAGTGCCTCTATGGAGGTAAGGCTTTCTGCGCCCTGGAACATCCAGCCCATATCTGTCACATTTGAAGTGTTCCAATTTCTAAGTGCCTCTATGGAAGTAAGGCTTTTCGCCCCGCCAAACATAACCTCCATATCGGTAACCTTTGAAGTGTCCCAATTTCTCAGTGCGTCCAGGGAGGTAAGGCTTCCTGCGCCATTGAACATCCAGCCCATATATTTCACATTTGAAGTGTCCCAATTTTCGAGTCCGTCTATGGAAGTAAGGCTTTTCGTCCCGTTGAACATAGCGCTCATATAGATAACCTTTGAAGTATCCCAGTTTTTTAGACCGTCTAGGGAGGTGAGACCACTTGCGTCTCTAAACATAGTTTGTATATCCGTTACATTTGAAGTGTCCCAATTTCTCAGGGCCTCTATGGAAGTAAGGCTTTTTGCATCTTCGAACATAGAGCTCATATCTGTCACATTTGAAGTATTCCAGTCTTTTAGGCCGTCTAGGGAGGTGAGACTACTTGCGCCTCTAAACATATCTTCAGAGTTCTGGTGTAGATTCGGTGTTTCATCTTCACTCCACCAATAAATCGCGCCATTGTTGTACCACATATAAATAGGAAGGGGTGATTTTTCTGTCGATACGATATTTTTTGCTTCTTTATTGGTGCTCGTGGGCTCGTTTTTGGAATGTAGGATGGCCACGATATTTGAATCGGTCGTAATGACGGAGGGCTCTTCCTCGTTGCTGATATTGGCGCTGGCTAATCGTTTCATCTTAGCGTTAACTTGGCTGCCAGTTAGGAAATAGGCTTCTTTATTATCGCTTGGTGGGACGATGGCATCCTGCGGTTGTTCAATTCTTACTGTTACTGTCGCTGTAATGCTATTCGTATGGAGGGCGTGAACACCGATAGGGGTAACGTTAGCGATGACGCCGATGGCGATTAATATAAAAATAGAGTATTTTTTCTTTTTGAAGGCTAGATATGCGAATGCGACAAGGATTAAAAAGATAGAAAGATAGATTAGGATATTATCGCTAGTAATTGGGTTTTGAGGTGTTTCGCTGATCGGATTAAGATTAAGGATAAGCTCATTCGTATCGCTGAAGATGTTGTTGGTGTATTTGTTGGTAGGGACCTGGTTTTGATATAGCGCTTTGAGGGTGATAGTAGCATCTTTGCCGGCCTTGATGACATTCGATTCAGCGTTGTAGGCGAATTCGTAGGACATGTAGTCCGTGCTATGGTTGAGGGATTTTTCGTCAAGGCTGAAATCTTTGTCTGAGGCATTGTTTAGTATAAGAGTGTATTTCGCGAAGTCGCCTGGATTGGATAGTTTGATGCCTAGATTGATTGTTTGCCCATCTGCAGTGGCAGGGTATAATTCTTTGGCGTTACCGCTGTCATTGGCTCGTTTGATAGATTTGACCGTGACGCCTGATGGGGTGCTAGATTCGGCGTTAGCTGCTAATGGAACGAATGCTGCTATTAGCAAAAATACAATAAATAGTTTTAGTTTTTGCATGTTTATATTTTGACCTTTTGTTTTGACCTTTGTTCTTATGCTAATGTAGCTTGATTTTTATGTCAAGTGCGATATAGGGTGAGTTGGGAGAGAGCGCCTTACTGGCGCAGGGCTAGTTGAGAGAGGGTTAATTTGCTCTGCAAATTAACACCATGGGGTGTCGCTTCGGAAAAGGACGAGTTTGCTCGTCCTTTTCGCTCAGCTCCTACCATGGGCGAACTACGTTCGCCTCTCTCCAATTGCGTACCGGAACAAAACAAAAAATAACCCTTTTAGGGTTGTTTTTTTGTTTTGTTGGTGCGAGTTGAGAGAGTCGAACTCTCATGTTGAGTTTGGAAAACTCACATAATAACCGTTATATGAAACTCGCAAGGATCTATTCATGGGGTGGGTAAGAGGGTTCGAACCTCCGACCTTCGGTGCCACAAACCGACGCTCTAACCAGCTGAGCTATACCCACCATGTAAAATAGATACGTCAAAATGATTGGCGTATCTAGATTATAGCAGATTCTGGCTTAGTTCGCAAAGACGATGAGATAGGCTAGATAACCAAGGCCAGCGCCAGCGGCGATAACGAGAATGACAATGAGCGTCCAGAGCCACCCGGAATGCGATTTTGGTGCTTCAGTGACAGTGTGTTTTTTGCGTTTGGTGACAGGGGTTTTAGAAGGGTTCTTTTGACTGTAGATATTCTTCGTGCTATGAACAGCAGCGGTGTTGGTCTCTGGAATGTTGGTGCCAAGGGGGCGTTTTTCGACTTTCGTATCGACGAGGAATGGCGAACGACCGCCGAGCGAATAGCTATTTGCATCTGGAGCTTCTATCTTTGGGGAAGCTTTTGGCTTTGGAGTCTCGCGCGGAGTGGCCGTAGTAGCTACGCGCTGTTGTTTTTGCTGAATTTTAGCAGCAACGCTTGGGCGTGAGGGGGTGATAGCTTCGGTTGATGTGCTTGTGGCTTTGCGTACGGTAGCAATGCGGGAAGCTGGCTTGACGGCGGAGCGTTGCGGAATATTAGCGGTGGTTGGACGTGTTGGTGCAACCGGCCGCGCGGCGGGTTTAGTGGCGGGGCGAGGTGTGGTAGCGTGGCGGATTGTAGTGCCGCGTGGGGCGAAGTCCATAAAGCGGCCACGGCTCTGTGGGTGAGCGGTGGCGGTGGGGCGTGGAGCAACAACGGGACGCTGAGAGACGGCGGATTTTTTGGTTGCCTGGCGTGAAGCGGTAGTGCGCTTTGGTTGAGCCTGCATAGCTTCATTTACGGCTTTATCTAGTTCTGCATAATCAATATTATCACTCATTTTTAATCCCCTTTGCCGTTTCTACGATAGCACAGAATGAATCCGCTATCAAACTGGCGCTACCGACGAGAAGGCCGTCGATACCTTTAATAGATAGATATCCACCGGCAGTGTCGGAATTGACTGATCCGCCATAGAGAACGGGAATAGTCTCGCTGGCTTCTTTGCCATATAGCTTAGAAATATGTTTGCGGATAAGTGCCTGAGCTTCTTCAATGTCGGTTATTCCGGCAGGGCAGGCATTCTTATTAGTCGAGATTGCCCATACAGGCTCGTAGGCGATAATGATGCGGTCAATATCGCGGTCGCTGACTTCATTCAGACCGTTGGCGAGTTGGCTATAAATTGCAGCGGCGGTTTCGCCATCCTCGCGTTCCATGGCGGTTTCGCCGATGCAGAGAATTGGAGTAATGTTGTTACGCAGGGCGGCGGCGACTTTCTGGGCGATATCTTCTTCGGATTCATTGAAGATATGACGACGCTCAGAATGGCCGACGATAGCATAATCAACGAAGCCTCGGATTTGAGAAACGGATGTTTCGCCGGTGAAGGCGCCATAGTCGCGCCAGTAGAAGTTTTGAGCGGCAAGTTTGAATTGTCGACGATTGATTTGGAGTGAGAGCGGTTGTAGGGAAACGGTAGACGGGGCTAGAATCACTTGTACATTGCGAGATGGTTGGATGCGATTACTGAGGCGTTGCAGGTAAAGGCTGGATTCGCCAGGGGTAAAGTTCATTTTCCAGTTAGCAATGATGTAAGTTTTTCTAGGACTAATCATATATCTATTTTACCATATGCATTGATGGATAGAAAACTAGACTTCATACTCGGGCATGCCGTATGAAATCCAACCAAAAAGGAAGAATAGCTCGTTGAAAATGAAAGGAAAGATGAGGACGGTGGCGGCATAGGGGAAGCTGAAGATGAGTAGGATAATGAGTGCAGACCAGACAATGAGAGTTAGGCCAAGCTCGAGTATATGGATAGGGGTTTTGGTGCGTTTAGCGGTTTTGGCGATAAGGTCGCGGATAACAGCATTGTATTTTTTGGCGAGATAGATGATAGCAATGATGGCCGCCGAAATGATGATACCAGTGACGAACCATGATAATATCTGGTTTTGGCCGAGACTACTGAAGAATGAAGAAGAAGCGTTTGCAGTGTTGTTTTGTATAGTGGTTTGGGTGGATTGGACGGCGTCATGGGGGATAAAAGGATTAATCATGAGTAGGGTGCCGAGGCCGATGCATAAGATAAAACCAACAAAAAGACTAATTCTGCCTAAGAAGCGACAGATGCGTCCAAAGTAATTTGTATTCTTCATATGCTTTTATTTTAGCACATGAATTATGTTATTTGATGAGGCCGAGAATGCCACGGAGGGCATAGGCGGTGTCTTCGTGGTTGCGGACGGTGATGGTTTCGATGCCCATTTGGACGACTGGGTAATCGTTACCGCCAGGCTGAGTCATGTCGCCGAAGTAAAGGATATCTTCTTTGCTAACTTTGAGCTCCTCGAGGAGGTGAGTCATGCCGAAGACTTTGTTCATGCCAGGAGTAACGGCGTTGATGGATGTAGTGCCACCAATTTCGTAATCAAATTCGGGGGCGAGCTCTTTGCAGCGCTTGACGATTGCTTCGCGTTTCTTGCAATCTGGATCCCAAGCATATTTGGCTTCGGTGCCAGCTTTTTGGCCGAGAGCAGAGAAGGTGACTTGGCTGAGGCGGTTTTCGATAATTTCGTCACCTTCAGCGACTTTGTCTTGCTCCCAGTAGCCAAGTTCTTTGGCGGCCGTTTCGATAGCTTCGGTGATTTTCTTGACTTGAGCGTCGGTAAGAGGATAGTTGTAAACCTGTTGCCAATCTTTTTTCTTGGCATCGTAGCGATAGTATTGTGTACCCTGAGCAACGAAGAGATGGAGATGTTCTAACTGTTTTGGCTTGGCATCTTTGAGCTGGTCGACAATTTGAAAGAGGAATTGATCGAATTTTTGCCCAGAAATGGGGCAGATTTCGAAATGGTCGAGACACTGGGTGAGTAAATCGGCGATTTCGTCTGGGATGGGGGTTTTGGCAATATTGAGGGTTTGGTCGACATCGAATGCTAAAACTTTCTTCATATATTCTCCTGGTTAGATGTAGGTATTATAGCATTGTTGAGTGCGGCTTTTGTGGCGTTATTGGGCGGATTTCTTTTTGGTGGTTTTTAGGGATGAAAAACCTCCCCGATGAATCTCATCGGGGAGTCGATATTGTTGATAGTTACATGGACCAGTGCTCAGGCAGTGATTCTGTGAACCTGCCTGTAGATGCGGAGACCTGCTTCGTATTCGGGGTCCATTCCACCGGAGTTGCCGTTGTTGCCGGATCCTCCGTTGTTGCCGCCGCCGTTGCCGCCGTTGTTGCTGGATCCTCCGCCGTTGTTGCCGGATCCTCCGTTGTTGCCGCCGCCGTTTCCGTTTCCGGATCCGCCGTTGTTCCCGCCGTTTCCGTTTCCGGATCCGCCGTTGTTCCCGCCGTTTCCGTTTCCGGATCCGCCGTTGGGGCCGGGGCCCGCAACGTTGTCCAGCCAGCCTTTTGCGAAGGCGATTGCATCGGTGCGGGACTGAGCGTTTGTGCGGTGATTGGTCGGGAGCGCTACGATTGCGCGGTTGTTAGTCCAACCGCCGTCAGCGATCTTGTTGCCGAGTCCGGGAACGACGCTGGCCCAGCCCTCACATCTCTGTAAGGCGGCCTGCTTAACAGCGTCAGGCGGCGCAGATGTCGCCGGCCAGTCCATGACATAGTTACCGTCGTTCATGACGACGATCATGTCGTTCTGATGATTGGGGCGCAGGGCTGCGATGATTTCTGCGGGGTTTCTCCCCGAGGGGGTCGCAAGGGTGTCGTTTACGGTTCCGTTTGTGTCGATGATGATCACCGAAAAAGTTTTCGCTGCCATGGCATATCCTCCTTTTGCCTTTGTTGTTTGTTTTATTTGCCAGGCTTACTTTCTAGCCGAGCATGAAACGCGCTGATGGAGCAGTGCGCTTAATGCTAGGCTAGAGAGCAGAAGAAGGTTAGATATGACATGCTGTCCTAACGTCTATCAACATGCTTACGCTACTTCTGTAGCGTATGAGCAAATTGTAGCATACTTTGATAAAAAAGTCAATAGGTATTATACATTTTCTTTCGTTTTCAATGCGCTATTGTTTTTTTGGGGGGGGCAAAAAGCCCCGCGTGCCAGAAGTGGCAGTGCGGGGCGGTGTTTGGGTTGAGGGTTACTTTATTTCCCGGATAAGCCGGACAAGCTGAGTTGAGCTGTATCCGTCTGACAATGTTTTTCGCAGCTGAGCCCTGAGTTCGGCATAGCAGTTTGACCCGAGTTTGCTTTTGATGTAGCTTATTTCGGCTTCGACGGCCTGCAGAAGGTATCTGGTAGCGGTCGTTCCGTGCGACTTGGCTTCTTCGAACAGTTGCGCGATTGCCACTTCATCTCCGGCATCGAATGCGCGGAGAATCCTACCTCTTCTGTTAAGTATTACTTGTTCCGGTCTCATAAGATAGTCCTCCTTTTGGGTGCAAAACAATAGTTTCCGTGTGCGATATGGCACACAAAAAACTGAGCTTCTGTTTATATAATAACATATTTTCTAGCTATGTCGAGGCTATTTATGTTTGATTGGGCTATCGAACGAGAGCGAACTTGTTTTTACCTTTCTTGATAAGGGATGTTTTCTCGATGAGCTGATCTTCGGTGATTTTTGTACCGTTGACGGAGATGGCGTTGCTAGCGATTAGCTTGCGTGACTCGCTCTTGCTGGAAGCGAGGCCGGTTTCAACAAGAATGTCCACGAGCTTGGAATTGGTTTTGGCGGTGGGGAAGCTCTTCGCTAAGAGGTTGAGGTCTGAATCGTTTAAATCGGTAATTTTGCCGTCACCGAAGAGAAGGGAAGTAATTTTTTCGGCTTGGGTAGCGGCCTCTTCGCCGTGGACGACTTTTGTGACTTCACTTGCAAGACGTCTTTGACCGTAGCGGGTGGCTGGATTTTCGTTGTGTTTGGCGAGGATTTCTTTGAGCTCATCCGGCATGACGAAAGTGAAGTATTTGAAGTATTCTTCGAGAGCATCGTCGGCTTGGTTGAGCCAGAATTGATAGAAGTCAAAGATGGAAGTTTTTTCGGCGTCTAGCCAGACGGCGTTGCCCTCGGATTTGCCGAATTTGCGGCCAGTTACCTTGTCGATAATGAGCGGACAAGAGTAACAGTCGGCCTCATGGTTTTCCAGGCGCTTAATGAGGTGGATACCAGAGGTGCAATTGCCAAACTGATCGGCGCCACAAAGCTGGAGGTCGACGTTGTAGGCGCGAAAGAGGTGGAGGAAATCGTAGCCTTGGATAAGCGTGTAGCTAAACTCGGCATAAGAGATACCGGAGCCACCTTCGCCGATGCGCTTTTGGACAAATTGACGATCGAGGAGCTGAGTCATACTGAAGGCTTTGCCGATTTCGCGGAGGAAGGGGAGGAATTTGATATCTTTGAACCAATCATTGTTGTCTACGAGCTTGGTGCCTTCGGGGGAATGGGTAACCTTGATGATTTGTTGGGCGAGAGCGACTTTGTTCTTTTCGATTTCATCAAGACCTTTGAGGTCACGCTCGACGGTGTCTTTGGGGTCGCCAATTTGGCCGGTAGCGCCACCGACGAGGTAATAAGGAGTATAACCGTGACGAACGAAGCATGCGCACATCATGAGAGCAGCGAGATGGCCAATATGTAGAGAATCGGCGCTTGGGTCGGTGCCCCAATAGAAATTACGCGGAGCTTTGTCTAAATCTGATATCTGGGCCAGTGTGTGTTCGGCGACGAAGCCGCGCCACTGGAGTTCTTCGGATAGTTTCATGAATACTCCTTTTAGTTTTTATCTCTGTTATTATAGCACGAGATAAGTGTGGGGGGGCTTGGGGTGTGGGTAGGGCTGTTATTTACATAAGCATTTACGGAAGTGTGCATTATTAATATAATGGGCTTAGTTAAAGGTGTAGTTAAATGAAAAAAATTGCAGAGGGGATAATTAAAATATCGATTTTTTCCGTCATTTCGGTTTTGTGTCTTGTGCCGTTGCTGACCAGAAAGAGTTCGGGCGTCAGCGTAAGCTTAATGGACGAGGTGATGGGAAATATTAGGTCTTATGCCAAAAATATACAGAGTAAACACCGAACGGTCGTTTCGGTAAATGACGATGCATTGAGCGAGAGGGCGGCTTTAATTAATGATTTAGTAAGCTCGGTGAAGAGGAAAGATAGTAGCCTGAATATAGATAAGGATTCCTCTGCAGACGTATGGCGTAAGGCGAATAATGCCCTCAAAGACGGGAGTGCGAAAGCGAATATTTTGGCTGGCTATGCGAGCATAAAACAGCATCTAGACCCTCTTTTTAAAGAGATTCCGAAGACGAAGGCGGAGGCGAATTCCAGTAGCTATAACCTTAGAGTGTCATATAATAATGCGCTAAGTAAGTATTATAAGTATTTCATGTATGAGCAGATTGCTTCACCTTCGGTTGCGAAAGAGGATTATAAGAAGACGTTTTTAAGTAGTTCTCGATTAGTAAAAAGAAGGGTAGAAGATTTGATTTTGGCGCATAAAGTCACTGGCGATAAAAAGTATTTGATGGCGCTGGTGAGGGAAATTGCTACAGCGGCAAAATGGAGTAATCTTTGGCAGTCATCGCAATATATTGACACCGTAGAAGTGGCATATGCGGTCAGCCTTGGATACAATTATGCGTACGAGTCATTAACGGATCGACAAAAATGCGATATTGAAAACCGACTACTAATGGCGGTTTTGTTGTATGGGACGAGTAACTATGCGCAAGCGATGAATGATACTCGGGGCAATTTTAGCCAAGTGGGAAATGCGGGGGCTGGTATAGCGGCGTTGGCTTTGTTGGAATCGGGCGTATTGAATAATGCAACGATAAAAGTCACGTCGATCGACAAAGCAAATGGATATATTAGCTATAATTATCCGGTTCAAGCTATTGTAAATGATAAGTTGACGATTGGCACGAGTACTAAATTGCTGAAGGATACTGAAGGTACGGCGAGAGTGACCGACCCGGTGTTGTATAACTTGCTGACTGCCAAGTACCCCAATTTAGGAAAGGGGTCAACCATCAACCTAAAAGTCTTTTATGCAGCTGTGATTGCGAAGACGACCGAGTATCTGCCGAGGATATTGAAGTTGAGCAACATGGGTATTGATGGATCATACCCGGAGGGTAAGAACTATTATCTGTTTGGCATGAAATATTTTAGTTATTACTTGGCGACACTGCGCAATACTATATTGAGTAGTGGTAGCGTAGAAGAGCAAGACTATTATGGGATGTTGAATTTTGAGGGGGATAAAACTAAGAGTAAAAACGAGCTAAATAATATAGTGCTTTATCCTGTTTATATCGCGAATGCAAAGGGGGGGAACTTTGATTACAGCGATGCGGCAATGGATACAATATCCGATAAGTACAGGAAAGATGACAATGGGAAAGAAGAGCCAGGAGGTTATAGTAAGGAGGATGATTTGTTCTATCTGGCTAATATTAATGCCAAGATGGGAAAAAATGAGGAGACCGCAAAAGTCATCTATGACCACAGAAAGCGAACGTCTCGTCAATATTGGCGTTTTTACAGCATTATGTGGTATGACCAGAAATACGATAAGAAGACGGCAGATGTAGACTATAACAAGACATTCAACGCTGCTTATTATCAGAATAAACAGATAACTAATTCTAAAAAGACCCTAAGTCGGCTAAATGTAAGCGCATTTAGGAGTAGCTATACTAATGAGAACGGTATTTTTGTAGCTATGAAGGGCGGAAGGACTGCCGACAATCATACGCACTTGGATTTGGGCACATATGTTTTAGATGCGATGGGTACAAGATGGATTGCGGATTCCGGGAGTCAGTATGACGGTACAAAGTATAATGATAAAGAATATTTAAGATGGCAGTATTATGTGACGAGAGCGGAGGCGCATAGCACATTGGTTATCAACACACCAAAGGTTAAGACGCGTGGCAGTAAAGGGCAATGTTTGGAGGCGGACCAGTGGGTAAATGCTGAGGCTGTGTATGAAAAATTCGAGTCTTCAGATAACTCTAATATAGCAACGGTCGATCTGACGAGTGCATATAATAAGGAATATGATGATAGTCTATCGAAATCGTTTATTGAGGGCGTGTCTGTAAGGAGGGGCTTAAAGTTATTTGATAATAAAAAGTATGTATTAGTACAAGACGAGCTTAACTTAAAGAATATGGTTAGCCTCTATTCGTTCTTAAATGTAAATAAAAGCGATAAAATTACTTCGAAAATTGTCGATTCTGATAGAAGGGTGGCTATCTTGGAGGAGAAAGATAGCCACAACAAAATGCTCGTGTTATTAGTCTCTGATAATGACTATGTGAAGTTTTCGAAGATGAAAGCGGATGGGGTTACGACTCCACAGAAAAAAAATATTAATGCCGGCGATGGCTTTGTAAACAAATTCCTTCGCGATTTGAATTGCAATAATGTAACTTGCACAGAGTATAAAAAAGGTGAGGGCACTAGCAATAGCAACGTAAATTTGAAACTGAATCGAGCCAAGGTAAATAATAACAAGCTCGTTATACACATATATGAAAAAAACGGTACACCAAGAGATGAAAAAATAAAGATTGGCGTCTATTACATTCCCTTAGGGAAGAATAGTAGAGAAAGCGTCAAGAGTCTTGAGGAGAAACTCAAAAAGACCGATTTGGTTGCATTGGATAATTGGTATATACCTGGGACGCCTAACATCAAGGTGTATAACGGCAACAAGGAGCTGAAAAGTGGCGCAAAGATAAAAGGCAGTGCCGTGATAAAACTCAGTGTTGAGAATAAGAAAAAGAAGGAGATCATAAAGTACAGTCTAGACGGTGGCAAGAGCTGGAATTCCTATAATGATAGCGATAGTAAAGATGTAAAAAAGAGAACATTTTCTGAGGCGGGGAAGAAAACTATTTCGGTGTTGGCATATGTGGATGATGGTAATGGCGTGCAGGGCAACACGAAGAAGTTGAATAACTTTTCGTTTGAAGTTGAGCGCAGCTCTAGCTCTAATCCAGCTGGCCCGTCAAACCCATCGGGCGGTAGCGGATCGCATAATGATGAGAGCAGTAAAAACTCAAATAACAACCTAAAGAGCCTGACGGTTGAAGGTTATAAATTGAATACGACCGATGATATAAACTATAGCTTGACCGTTGATAATGAAATAAAAAGGATTAAGGTTATTGCTGTTGCGGAAGATGCAAAAGCGACTATTCGCGGAGCTGGTGAAGTAGAGCTGGCAGTGGGCAAAAACAAGTTCGAAATTGTAGTCACGGCGGAAAACGGCTCAGTAAAGACGTATGTCCTGACGGTGACCAGAAAGAGTATTACATATAGCATAGACGATATCGATAAGGCCCTGAACGGAAAGAAAGAAGAAGAGCCTTCGATAGTGCTAAAAGATGGCGATGCACTGAGCGAAAAGGACTTAAAGAAGATTCATGAATCAGGGAAGACGATTGATCTCGTCAAATATGACGATGGTAGTGGCGTAGTTTATTCTTTGGCGATTGATGGTAGCAAGATTAATAGTTTTGAAGCAATTAAGGCCGATTCGCTATATACGATAAGGCAGAAAAGTCAGCCTGACGATGAGACTGGTTCTGATTTAGGGTATTATCTAAGATTTAGCGCAAAGAATTTGCCAAGTGGCTCTAGATTTAAAGTTAACGTCAGTGATGAATATTCAGATGGTGATAAGGTTACAGTATATGCTCAATATGAAAGCGGTCCGAAGGTAATAAAAGAAACTGCGTCGGTTGAAGACGGAATGTTGACATTTAATTTGGCGAGCTCGCAGAAGTACTTCATAGCAACAATAGCTGAAACACGGCCTGAGAGTGAAAGTGGAGTAGAGAGTGGCGAAGAAAAGAATAGTGTAGATTTTGCGGTGGTATTTGGAGCTGTGGGGGTGACTATTCTCATGGTGACGATTGCTTCTTGTGTGATTATAAAAGTTAAAAGAAATTAGCTAACTTGATTGGAGCGTAGGGCTTTTGCGTACCTGCGCTCCATTGCTGTGATAAAATAGAGATTAAGCAAGATGGGCCCATCGTTCAACGGATAGGACATACCCCCTCTAAGGGTACAATGCTGGTTCGATTCCAGCTGGGCCTACCAGACGGCTTATACATTTGAGAAGAGAACGATTTTGCTTTTCTCTCGCGAATTTCATTGAATATAAAAAACATTCCACGCATACGTCGTGGAATGTTTTTAATTAAAGAACGGTTTAGTAGGAGGCGCCTTCGTAGAACATTTTGCCGTTGGCGCAAGAATAGTACTGAGTTTTACCGTCTTTTGTGGTAGTAAGGTAGAGCTCATAAAAGTATGGCTTGGCGTCGATAGTGGTAAGCTCGGTGTTGGTTGTGAGGTTGTATAGAGTATATTTATTGTCTTTCCGGAAGGCGAAACAAATATTAGGGCGCGATGTGACAATACTGGACGCGATAATATCGTCGCTGGTGGTAATAACGTCATCCTTGATTCGGAAGATACTTCTGGTACCATCTTTGTTTTCTGCAAGATAAACATCTTTTGTGGCGGGGACATTATAGATGGAGTAGGCGTATTTGTCGGAGACGGTTTCGCCATTAGTATCGATAAGGTAATATTCCTCACCATCTTCGCTGACTTTGGCATAACCGTTTTTGTCGAAAGGATCGACGGTTTTGTAGGAGGCTTTATTGATAACTGTACCGTCGTACTTCATAAATATTTTCTCGCCTTTGTCGAATCCGTCGCAATAAGATAGCATGTAGATGCCATGATAAACTGTCGTATTTGTTGGAACGGTGCATTTTACTTTCTGCTTCTTTTCGCCATTAATATAGAGATCAGCCGAACGTGAATCGTCTTTAGATTTAGTGATGAAGTTCTTGCTATCTTTGTATTGGGTATATGTAATTTTAGTTACTTCCTTGCCATCGGAATCTAGAATATGTTCGCTATTGTCGTCTTTAAAGATGAGGGTGCCATTGTCGAAGCGGAGTTCGCCGTAGGAATCGCTAGTTTTCTCTAATACGGTCTTATCGCCACGAATGAACCATAATTTAACGTGGCTAGGGTCGCTTTCCATTCCGCTGCAGGATCTCATGGTGAATTCGCTAGAATTGGTTTCATTTATCGAGCTAATGCAGGCCGCATCGGCGTTGGCAAAAGAGAAGAGTAGCTTTGATTTAGATACATCGAAGACGTAATTGTTGCCATCGTAAAATACGGTCGCGTATTTTCCTTCACTGCTGGATACAGGGAGCTTAGTTTTGCTGGCTGAAGCTGGGAAAGACGTCATGGCGTTGCCTCTGTAATCGTAGATGGTGATAGTCCCGTTCTCTTCTTCCTCGTCATATTGAGCGACGAAAGTAATGAGATATTCACCGACAGGCGAGTCAACGTCTAAATATTCAGCCTCGAGGATAGTTTTGCCTTTGGCGTCGAGCAGTAAATCGTTGCCGTCTTCGTTGGTGCAGGAATAGAGCGAGCCCTCTTGAAATAGATACTTACAGATGCCGAAGTCGACAATCATTTTGCCATCGGTGCCGATAATGCCTTTTTGCTCGTCTTGGTTACGAACGGCGGTGGCGCCATTGGCGAAATCGTCGTGACTGGTAAAGATGAAATCGGTTAGTTGGTTGCCATCGATGTCGAAGAGGGCATAGCTTTTCTTTGAGCCGTCGTAAATGAAGAAAGAATTTGTTTTAGTGATTGATTCTTCAAGTGAATCGCTATCGTCTGGGTTTCCTCCGAAGATTTTTGGTAATAGAAAAATAGCCGCAATAATAAGTCCAACAACTAGAATAGCGATGACAATGACAATAATAATTGGCTTTTTGCTTTTTGGAGTTGTAGGCGTGGGAGTGGCGGTGGCGGGAGTTGTTGGAGTCGGTTCGGCAGTTGGGGAAAGTGATGGCTTCGGTTCCGCTGTCGTCGCTGGCTTCGGTGTTGGCGTTGGTTCTGGCGGAGTTGGTATTGGTGATGGCGCGGGGGTTTGCGTAGGAGTCGCGTTGTCCCCGAAAGTATTGTTATCCATGGCTTGATTATAGCATGAGCGGTAATGGGTGAGGTGGCCAGAAAAAAGCCCGGCTATGATGCCGGGGCGTTGTTAATACTTCTGCCAGTTCGATGGGTACATTAGCTCTGGATTTGGGGGGATCTTGATGTCGATGATGATCATTGCTGCGAAAAAAACGACATCAACCGCAATAATACTCCATAACACTGGATATTGGGCAAATGACTGCTTTTCGATGGATTTCGCGATAACACGGAATGCCAAAGAGCCAATACTCCATGAGCATACGAAAAAACCACATATATCATGCGCGATTTTCGTGGGACTTACCGTTGAGCGCTTATTTGCGTATTGCCTGTTGTTGACGTTTCTGGCTATTATTGCGAAAATCGCAGCGATGATTGCTGCTATGGCTAGATAACCATTCGTATACTCGATGCGCAATTGGGCGCTGAGTGCCAATAGGGTTACAAAAATCAGCCCAAGCGCGAAGCTGCCTGGCCAGAACGTTCGGCTTTGACCCCTCCCGGTATGTATTTGTCGATATTCATACTTATATGCAACAAGGAATATCGTGCCGGGCCAAAATAACCATGTGCACAGAAGTATCTGGAAGGAAAAAAACAAAGAGTAGTGGCATAAATTGTTGACCATTGATGCCATTTCATTATCACCTCCTTTGGGCAGAAAAATAGTAAGGTACGAGTTTTCATTATAACATAACGTTTTGAGTGAGCGCTAATCAATGCTTGGGCGTGGCGCTAATGGATTTCTAAAATGGGTGATAGTGAGATTTGTGGGGTCCGAATAGTCGTAGCAATAATACCTGTTATAAGAAGAGACAAAAATGATGATGGCTTGTCGGCCGGCGCCGTTGCCAGATTCGGCGATGCCCATTTCCATTTGGGAAGTAGTGTTTGTGATGTCTTGCTTTTCGCCGTCACTAATATATTCGTCGGTGTTAAAGTCGACCATATAATAGTTGTATTTATAGTCGTTCGTGTGTTTATTTTCGTCCTTGTAGGTGTAGGTGCCGGAGAAATGGTTATTATCCGTGTCGTTGTAAGGGCCATAGACGAAAGACATATCTTCATTAAGTTTAATGGTGATGTTAAAGCTTTTAGGGTCATTGGCGCTAGCGATGCCCTTGGCGCAGTTCCAGATGCCAGAAACGTGATTTTTGGATGTAACGGGCGGTTTGTCGTCTGGCTGGTCCCCGTCGGGTTCATGTTGTTTGCTCGTGCTATCCCCACCGCTAGGTTGAGTGGGTTCGGAAGGCTTCACGACAAGTAAAAGAATAATGAGGGTGGCAATGGCTACGGCGACAATAAGTCCAACAATGATACCGATAACGAGGTTGTTGTGTTTCTTTTTTGGCTGCAGCTCTTGCGCTTGTGGCACTTGCGGTTGTGGTGTTGTTTGAGTGTTTACGGGTTGGCCGGGCGTAAGAGTTGGCTCTGGTGCTGCTGTTGGTTCCGGTGCTACTGTTGGCTCTGGTGCTACTGTTGGTTCCGGTGTCGGCTCCGATGTTGGTTGAATTGGGTTTGGATTATTTTCCATTTTTCCTTTCTCCTATTTGTAACTTATATAACTATGTTTAACGTCGGGTTTGCGAATTAGCGTTTCGAGGTTTTTAAGTTCGAGCGTGGCGATATTGGTGGGATAGAGACCGTTTGCGAAAGTGAATGGTTGGGCGCTATCTTGAATGGTCGTGACGGCGCCGAGGATAATGATTTTATCGGAGGGGTTGCGGATGTTTGTGCGAACGCCATGGGGAAAGAGCTTTCTGCTCGCAGAAATGAAGCCACGATCGGAGCGCCAGATGTCATTAATAATGGGCGGCACGACGCCATTATGCATGTGGCCAGAAATGAAGAAATCAAATTCGTAGAGTTTGGAAGCAATTTCCGAGTCGGTAAGATAGGTGGGGGAGTGAATAATCGCGATTTTGACTTTATGCTTGGGGAGGTTAGTGATTAGTTTTTGGTCGAGAGCATCGAGGTCAGATACCATGATGTCGTGATCTTCGCAACCTGGATGAAAGATAGAAGGGGCACGATGGTCATCTTTGTCGAAGCGAAAATAATCGGGCGTTTGGGTGAAGCCAAAAATGTAAACGTTTTGATCCTCGTACGATTGGTTGTCGAGGATTTGGACGTTATCGATAGAATTGATGGCGTTCAGGAAAGGTTGATTTTTCTCGGCAAACCAATGTTTTTGTCTAGAGAAGAGATTTTTATAGTTGGGGTTTTTGCGATAAAACTCGTGATTGCCGAGGCCGATAAGGACCGGAGCGACCTTACCGAGCTGTTCGAGCCAGCTGGTAAGGCGTTTTAGGTCGGAGCTTTTTTCGATATGATTGAGAGAATCAATGAGATCGCCGGCGATGAGAATGTAGTTGGGAGCCTCCTGGTGCGCTCGTAAAGTAATGGCGCGCAGAGTTTTGGGGCTGACGCGGTGGCTGAAATGGATGTCACTGATGAGAAAAAATTTGAGTCCATGCTTGGCGTTTTTGTTATAGAAGCGGTAGCGGGAATGATAAAAGCAGTTCATCTATGACGATTTTACCATATGCGGATAGGGATGGGGGGCGGTTGGCTTTGTTTTGCGGTTTAGTGGTTTTTGAATATGGGTTTGCAACGTTAAAAAGCCGGGATGATTCCCGGCTTTTTGAGCGGATTGGAAGAAAACTTCTTTGGAAGATAGTAGGCCGCCGAACTACGGAAGCGGCGTTGTCGCTTCCGTGCCTTCTTCAAATGGGAAATATCCAAGAATACTGCATACTTTCAGGTAGCATGCGGAAGCATATGGATGTTCGTTCTGGTTTGCCTCTTCCTTGAAGTGGGCGAGGGCATCGTCGCGCAGTATCTGAATGGCCGCGGTGAGCCGGATTTGGTCCTCAACCTCGAGCTCATGATCGATTGAGGCGGGCCACTTTTCGCCGTTGGTGAAGGTGGTCGCCGGGAATTCCTCTTCGTAAAGGATGATGGTTCCACTGTACGCTTCGACCGCAGCGCACAGCGATGCGAGACGGGCCATGGTCGCTTCGTCGTATTCTGTCCCCTTGGGGTTGATTTCTTTCAGCTCGGCCTCGGTTATATCGAGTCCGTCACTCAGGATACGAAACGAGGGTTTCGTCTGCACTGAGCTGCTGAAGTTCTGATTGTTACTAGAATCGTTGGGGTTATAGTGCTTCCATTCCGGCAACCGTGTCGTTTCCACGGTGGCAGGAGGTTCCGTTGTGCTGGCGGTAGGCTTCTCTTTGAGAATGCCAACTCCGTACAGAATCGGGATGAGGACGAGTGCCAAAACCGCGACTACGAATAATGCAACGACGCACCAGCTTCTCAGTGTGGCGATGTCTTTTTCGGTTACGTTTTTCCTGTAATTCTTTTTCATGTTTCCGCCTTTCTGGGGTCTGCGCCCCTTAAATATTTTTTTGGGGGGGGCAACCCCTTGTCATTCTCTATACGAGATATGGTGCCATAGGAGAAGTATGGAGCCGTATCTCGCATAGAGTGGTGGTTTCATGAATGATTCCGCTCTAAACGTGCAAGTGGCTTCTCGGAAGAAGCTCATTGTTATATTTTATCACAAAAGTGGCGAAAAGTCAAGATATCCGCCCCATGGAGGCAGTTTAGGGCAACCTGGATTTGTCCTATCTAGAGTCGCTGGTTATTTTGTCAGAGATTATGATACTAAAGCGAGACAGAAATACGCTATATATAGCGTATTTTGCAAGTGCTGTGACACAATTTCGGTAAATGTCAGGGGTTGTAGGGCTAATGGAAATAGCTTATGCTAGGGGTGTGTATTTAAAGGTGGGCCATTGAAGGAGGTGCCCAGAGAAATGAAAACAAAAACTAAATATATTTTCGTGACGGGGGGCGTGATTTCGGGCGTCGGGAAGGGAATCATGGCGGCTAGTATCGGCGCAATTCTAAAAGCAAAGGGTCTGAAAGTTTCAATGCAGAAATGTGACCCTTATTTTAATGTTGACGCTGGGCTTCTGAATCCGCGTGAGCATGGCGAATGCTTTGTGACGCGGGACGGAGCGGAGACGGATCTTGATTTGGGGCATTATGAAAGATTCCTCGATGAAGAGATGACGGGCGACTCGATTTGGACATCCGGGAAATTATATAAGCGACTAATCGATGATGAGCGAGCGGGAAAGTTTGGCGGTAGGACGGTGCAGTTAATCCCGCATGTGACTGGTTTAGTGCAGCAAACTTTTCTAGATAATGCGGAGCATTTTGGCTCGGATGTGCATATTGTGGAAATCGGCGGTACAATTGGAGATTTGGAAGGAACGCATTTCGTGGAGGCGATTCGTGAATTTGGAACACGTGTGGGGCGAGAGAATTGTCTGTATGTGCATGTATGTTATGTGCCATGGCTGTCGACTTCGCAGGAATTTAAGACGAAGCCGGCACAGAATTCTTTGAGGGATTTGCGCGAGCTCGGTATTATTCCAGATATGGTAGTGGCGCGAATGGATGTAGATAAAACAATAGAAGCACCGCAGATTGCGAGGAAGCTGGCGACATTTTGTGCAGTTCAAGAAGATGCTGTAGTTCTGATGCCGGATGCAAAATCCGTCTATGAGGTTCCGTTAAATGCCGTGAGGGGCGGCGTATTGGCGCCACTTGAGCGTTTTATTGATCATGGCGATCCGGACATGAGCCAATGGGAAGAATTGGTGCAAAAAATAGAATCGGATTCTGGTAAAGAAGTAAAGATTGGTTTGGTGGCGAAATATATTGACAATACGGATACCTATTTGTCGGTTACGGAAGCGTTGAAGGCGGCAGCATGGAAAGTTGGCGTGAAGCTAAAAACGGTCTGGATTGACGCGGAAAAGGCGACCGAAGAAGATTTTGTTGGCGTGGACGGCATTGTGGTGCCGGGTGGCTTCGGCGTGCGCGGCGTTGAGGGGAAGATTGCGGCAGGGAAATACTGTTTGGAGCACAATAAACCGTATTTGGGACTATGTCTGGGCTTGCAGACGGCAGTAATTGCGGCGGCGCGAAAAGGTGGCGTCGAGAATGCAAATTCGGAAGAGTTTGATGCGCCAGCTGATGCGAATGTGGTGTACATCATGGAGGGGCAGAAGGGCAAAGAAAGTACGGGTGGCACGATGCGTTTGGGTGATTGCCCGGCAAAGTTAGTATCAGGTTCAAAAGTGGCTGAGTTGTACGGTGCGGAAAATGTAGTTGAGCGACATCGCCATCGTTACGAGGTGAATCAGAAGTTCTTGAAGGAGATTGAAGCGGGAGGTTTGGTAGTATCGGGGACTTCGCCGGATGGTAAGCTAGTGGAATTTGTTGAGGCGCCGAGTTGCGATTTCTTTGTGGCGACGCAAGCGCACCCAGAGTTCAAGAGTCGACCATATCGGGCGCACCCGCTGTTTGAGGGGCTGATGCGGGCGGCAAGTAAGTAATATATATTTAGATATGAAAAAGGGCAGTCAGCGGTGCTGGCTGCCTTTTTTTGGGGGGTGACGTCGTTAGTAGTTCGCGATTCAGGTTCTGATTCGCGGATTTCGGCTGCTGCGCGGCCTGGGTCCCTTTTTGCTTACGCTTACGGCAAAGAAATGTGCGTGGTTGGCGCGATACGCCTCCATTGCTACGTCTCTCCGGCTGCGGTCAGTTTTGGCGTGCCGCCAAGGTCTTTCTTTTTCTTCTCGTACACGTTGCTCGTAGGTTTCTCGAAGAAATTCTTCTACCGCTTGGATGCGGTGATCGTTATCGGGCGGGAAGGGCTCGAAGCGATTATCGTTGGCGGGAAAGAGTATTGCATCCTTCGTTGCGTCGGCGAAGGCCGGAGAATTGAAGGGCCTAGCGATTGGTGTGATGATTATTATGAAACCGTCACTCTCGCCGCCGTTTTTGTCCTGGCCGAAGAAGCGCACATCTGCCATACCGCTAGCGGCGATGTATGCAATCTCGGCAAAAAGGTCATTGATAAAAGACATACTGGTTGTTGCCCCCTTTCTATTTTCTGGAAATGTGCGTGTTGCGGAGTTGCTAGGTTTTATATTATACAGTTTTTTGCGCTTTTAGTCAAGAGAGCTTTCTATGATGAGGGCTTTTAATGACTTTGCTGAGGGTTTAAAAAATGCGGCCATTTCGGTTTGGCCGCATTTGTATTTGCCCCTTGTATGGGGCAGAAAGGAGGAAAAACGGAGGATTAGAAGGTTTCAGTTGTCGCCAGCGCACGGAGGGTCGGGTTGTCCATGATTTCCTTGTAAGCCGGATCCGTGACAACTTCCTTCCAGTGGGGTACCCTGTCCATCAGTATTTTGTCGTGCATCGTGACGACAATGTCTGTTGCAGGCTCCGCTGCGGGAATGTGGGACTCCGAAAGTGTGCGAGCGTTGCGGTTTTTCCGACGCCGGTCGCTCCGCTTTCTCTGCGCGCGCGTGAGCGTATTGAGGATGTGCCGCACTTCATCTGGACTCATATTGGTAAGACCGAGCCTTCGGAGTTTGGCATGGAAGAAACCAATAGCTGCAAGGCTTCTCTTCGTGGGTTTCGGTCGCCGTTCTCTTCTCGGATGACGCGTACCCTTGTGGCTTGCAGGCCTGTCGGGGTTGCTGTCGACATCGTCGGTGATGGGTGTATTCAGCTTCGGCTGATGACTTGTCACCGAATTCAACTGAGCTCGAATTGAGCTCTTATTGGAGAGTACGATTGCCCACTGGAGTGGATTGGGGCATGTATCCGGATCAATGCCAAGCTCGCGCAATCTGGTAGCGAGAGCATCCTTCTCGGACTTTTCTTCCGTAGTAAGTTCACCCCTTTTGTGGAGCTCAATATATCTTGCTGCACTTGTTGTGGGTCTGGTATCGATTAGGCGAAGGACGGTTTTTGCCTTCTTCAAATCGAGTGGGATATCTTCAATTCCCATCTGGCGTTTCAGGGCTTCGAACTGCTCGTCGGTGGATGCGGCACTGATCAAATCGCGCAGTGCTGCGGGACCATACTCGACATAAATGGCCCAGGGGGCAAGGAAGCCGGACTGTTGCTGGTCGTTTGCATAACCGCGTTTTGCCAACTCGGTATGGACGCGATCAATCTGACCATTGAGCTTCTTTCGTTGCTCCAGTTCCGAGCCGGCTTTTTTCTGATTCTCCAGAGCCTCGAGGTTCCTGATTAATGAGAAAGTGTCTTTCATTTTTTCTCCTTTCTGTGAAGGTTCAGGGGTGCTGATTGCGCCCCAAGTTACGTCCGTGTTTTTTGCATAAAAAACAGCAAATAACAACGATTAATATATTATAACAATGATACTAATATTTGTCAAGAATGTTTTGTAGCTATCTTTCGTTGCGGTAATGAAAAAGGCAGCTGGACGCTGCCTTTAAGGTACGAGACTTGCGTTAGTTAGGGAGTATGGAAGCCCGGGGGGTCTCGCTGGTTCCCGAGGGGAGTTTTGTGTAGGTACGCTCCTTCGGTTTCTCTTTGCGAATGTTTTTTCGGTATTGGCACACCCGAAACAGTACGATGCCGGCGATGAAGCCGATGATAAAAACTCTCTTTCTCATATTGTGCTACCTCCTGATATTGAGAACGACTCGTTTGCGGCTACCTGGGGAACTTTCGATATTTATAACAATGATTTGCGCATCTGTCAATGTTGGCGTGCCGTTGGTTTGTAACAGGGGTGAAATGATGGTAAAATATGTGCATGATGGATAATCTTAAGGAACAAATCAAGGGAGCAATCAAAGACTTATATGGCGTCGATGATGTGGCTGTCGATTTCGCTGATGTACCGGGCGAGATTGAGGGCGATTATTCGACTAATATAGCGATGCGTTTGGCGCGTCAAGCTGGCAAAGCTCCGCGGATGGTCGCCGAAGAGATTATCGAGAAGCTGGGGGATTGCGGTTGCGAATTGAGCGTGGCGGGGCCTGGTTTTATTAATGTTTCAATTTCTGGAAAAGCTCTGCAAAGGCAGCTAGCTGAGGCATGGTCAGATTCTTATGGAAATAATGATTCAGGTAATGGCAAAGTTGTTTTAGTAGAGTTTCCGAGTATGAACATGGCAAAACCATATTCGGTGGGACATTTGCGTCCTGGAACGCAGGGGTGGGCGGCGAAGAAAGTATTGGAGGCAAATGGCTGGAAAGTAATTACGGATAATCATCTGGGCGATGTGGGGACGCCGTTTGGGATTTGGGCGACAGGATTCAAGCGTTCGGGTTTAGACTTTGAAAAAGTGACCGTCTATGATTTGGGTGAAATATATATCAAGATGAAGGCCGACATGAAGGCGGAAGAGAAGGCCGGCAAGCACGACTTGGCGGATGAAGCGCAGGAGTGGCTGAAGAAATTGGAAGCGAAAGATGCTGAAGCCGTAAAAATGTCGGAACATTTCAACCAGATTTCGATTGACCATATGCACGAGGTGATGGGACGTTTGAGGATCTCGACCGACTATGAAATGGGCGAAAGTCAGTTTGTGGAGAGCGGTAAGAAAGCGGCCGAGAGATATGTTGCCGAAGGTGTATTTGAGAAGAATGAAGATGGTTCGGTGATTTGTCGTTTGGATGAATTTGGGATTGACGTGCCAATGTTAATGTTGAAGAGTAATGGCACGGCGTTGTACGCTACCACGGATTTGGGTTGTGTGTTGTACAGAGTGGAACATATGAAGCCGGATAGGATTATCCATGCCGTGGGCGGGGAGCAGAAGTTCTATTTTGAGCAGTTGTTTGCGATGGAAAAGAAAATTGGGCTTGCGGTGGACAATTATCATCTGTGGTTTGGGACGATTGATCAGGTTTCGCCAGAAGGGAAGCGGGAGAAAATGTCGTCGCGGAAGGGGGTGGTACTAATGGAGGCTCTGTTGGATGATGCGGAGAAACGTGTGCGCGAGAACTTTGGCGAGGGTGTTTCGGATGAGGATATTGCGAAGATTGCGGTGGGGGCGATAAAGTATTCAGACTTTGTGGCAGATAGGAAGACGGGGATTTTGTATGATCCAGATAAGATTTTTGCACTGACGGGGCAGTCGGGGCCATTTTGCCAGTATGCATGCGTGCGACTGCGCAGGATTCTGGAAAAGAATGCGGATTTCGAACGGACGGATTTTAGGAATTATGACTTCGCAGAAGAGAAGGATGTTTTGCGTTTGTTGTTGGAATTCCCGGCGGCGGTTGCTGAAGCGGCGGATGATTTTCGGATGCATAAGATTGCGGGGTTTGCCTTTGAGTTGGCGCAGGAATTGAATAGGTATTACGAGAAGACTCCAATTAGTTCGGCCACGGAGGCGGAGCGATCGGCGAGGCTGTGGCTAATTGGTTGCGCGGATTTTGTGTTGGCGCGATCATTAGAGCTGCTTGGAATTGAGATTCCGGCGAAAATGTAGGCGGCGGTTTTTCTTTGTTTTTACTTAAAGCCATTGGTTATTTTGTTTAAGATTTTTGGACGGTTTTTGAGGTGTTAATGAAGATGATAAGCGTGAGCGTTACTATTGACTTTTTGACTAAAGTGTGATAAAATTAGGTTATGGCAAATTATATGTTTAGCTTGCCATACTAGCACATTAAGACACGACAAAGCCTCCTTTGATTTCGGCAAGGTTTTCGGGGCTGTTTTTTGCGTTGATGCTAGGCGTATGAGCGCAAGAATTAGCCCCGGAGAGTTTGGAACCGGGTTTTGTGCCGGCCGGCTAGGATGTCGGCTAAAGATAAGGAGGAAAAAAATGGACAAGAAAAACAGCACTAATGGCGCACTCTGCTTTCAGGGATTCTCAGATTGCATGGAGAACCAGAGAACGATAGCGGAACAAACCGCCACCAAGTTAATCCAGGACAACATGGGGGAGCTGGCAGAGGGCAGGTGCTCGGAAAAGATCGAGGCGCAGATTTCCAAGTATGTCGATCGTCTTATCGAGGCCGTTCAGTGGTCTCCGGGCGCCGAGGAGGGGCGCGCGTTCGTAGATATAGTCAATATCGACGACGACGATCGTTTGCTGAGGTATCTGGCAATTATCCGCCAGGGAACGGAGCAGCAGAAAAGGATGTTGCAGAAGTGTCTGGACGATCAGTCGTATGCCGAACTGGCATGCGAGGTTTTAGACAGGATCGCTGCGCTTCCCGATACGGCTGCGGAGCTCGCGCGTAAAGCCGCTCTGTTTTACAGTGGTGCCGATGAGCGCCTTGGTGATGCGATGATGACAGAGGCGAAGAAAAGGAATAAAGCAGTCTGATCAGTTTTCGCCATTGTCATATTGTCGTGTTATTAAAAAGGAGGGGGCCGAATTATGCGGCCCCCTGTTTTTGTGTTTAATTGCATTTTGGTGGTGTGATTTTCTGAAAAAGCAAAAACCCCGCCGGGGTTTATCCTCAAAGGTGGCGGGGCGGTTTAGGCAATGTCGTAGTATTCAGTCAGGACGCGTCTGGCAGTAGTCTTGTCTAGACCAAGGCGCAGGTCGTTCTGCACTTTGAAATATGTTTCCCATAGTTTCTTGTCTCTTATTTCTCCTGATGCCTCGCTGCAGTTCATTGCGGCAAAACAGTACAGCATGAATGCTAGCATCTGTCTTGCGAGGTAGATGTCGGCTGACTCGGTGAACCATACGGAAACATATATTCCTCGATCGCTGGGTGCAGCGATCAATGCAGTTTTTTCGTCGTCACCGTCGATAATAATCGTGGAATCGCTCCTCAGGCAACATTCTTTCGCGAATGAAGCGAGTTTGGCCAACATTATGGGTTGGTACTTTTCGGCGAATTCGCGCTTACTGTCATTATGGCAAAGACCTCCAGACATTGTGGCGGCCGGTTTCATGCTGCCATCTTCGTTAAACTCGAGAAGGCCAGCAGCGAAAAGGTTATCTGTTACCGGAAATCCTTCGGCAACCCAATATTCCTTGAGTAACTCCGAAGAGACGGTTGCATAGCCATTGGCGGCGACAGATGTAGGGGCGTTGGTTGATTGCGTCGTTGGCGTGGTTGGGAATTGCAGTATCTTACACATATCTGTCACCTCCTCCCGTGCATAATGGTAAGATTTTAACATTGCTAATTGTGTAAAAGTGCTGGCGAATTATATCATGCTTGCTGGTGGTTTGTCAATCTTTTGGGGGGTGTGATATAGTAAAGATAAGTTAACAGAGGAAAAAATATGGCTGAGGAAAAGGAAAAAATTTCACGCAAGGAACTAGCGAGCAAAGGCTTGAGTAAAGTGAAGGGGGCGGGCAGTGGCTTCATCGCATTTATTAAGGAACAGAATGTTGTAAGCTTGGCAATTGGTTTGGTACTTGGTACGGCTGCGAGTGGATTGGTTAATTCGTTGATTAACAATATTATTATGCCGCCGCTTGGTTTCCTACTTGGCAGTGCTGATGGTATTCGTGGACTAGAGCTTGTGATGGGCAAGACGCCAGCTGGCGATACGGCGGTGCTGCGCTACGGTCAGTTTATTAACGATTTAATTAACTTCTTGGTTTTGGCGCTTGTGGTTTACTTTGTGGTCAAACTCCTGAAGTTGGATATTAAGAAATAGCCCATGGCAGACTCCGCTAACAAAGCGACACTGTTGTGGGTCGACTTGGAGATGACTGGGCTGTCGCCGGTAGATGACAGGATTCTTGAGGTGGCGGCGATTGCGACGGATTGGGATTTTAATGAGTTTGATACTTTTACGGCGGTCGTAAAGTGCGACGAGAAACTGATGCGCGAGCGGATGGTGGGTGAATTTTGGGAAAAAAACCGCGAGTCTTTTGAGGCTTTAATGGCGCAGAATAGCGACGGTAAGGCGCCGGAGGTGGTCGAAAAAGAATTGCTGAAGTTTGTGAAGAAAAACTTTGGCGACACGGTGTATCTAGCTGGAAATTCGATTCATCAGGACCGAAAGTTTATTGAGCGGGAATGGCCAAAGTTGGATGCGAAGTTGCATTATCGAATGTTGGATGTGAGTGCATGGAAAATTTATTTCGAGAATGCTTTGCATCGGAGTTTTGCGAAGCCAGAGAATCATCGGGCATTAGACGATATTCGGGGAAGTATTGAGGAGTTGAAGTGGTATCGGAAGATGATCTCGTAGAATACGCTTTAGGGCTTGATGATGTTACGGAGCGGCGCGAGAAGAATTTGCGTATTTTTGAGCGGGGCGAGAGAATTTTTCTGATTATAGAAGAGGGGACCTCGCCTTTGAGAATTGAGACGCGTTGCGACCGAAAGTTAAGCAAGGTACTGCAAGAGCGCTACGAGAGCGTGATGGAAAGTCGTTCTTTGGGGCGTAATGGTGTTGAAATTATCTGCAGTGGTCAGCTGGCTGATGGAGAAGTATTGGATCTAGTTCGACATAGTTTTGAGATGTCGAAGCCGGAGGTGGAATAAAAAAATATCCCGATTTGGGGATATTTTTTTTGTTGCTTTTAGTCGAGTGAGTTGCTGAAGTCGCGGAAGTTCTCGTAGAGAGTTTCGAGGTCGTTGAGAGAGTCGTTGATGATAGACTTGAGACTGTCGTTATTGGTTTTGGTTAAGACTTGCTTTTCGACCGTGATGATTTGCATGATGCGTTCGGCAGTTTGGCTGGAATAATAGAGATCCATTTGACCACTCATAGAAGCACGCTCGAGCTTATTCATATATGTACTAAAAGAAGATGTTTCGGCGTTTTTGATATCTTTAGTGATGCCATCTTTTTTGACGCCGAGCTTGTCGAGGAGAGGCTCAAGACTTTTGCTGGTTTTAGCGACAGAAGTTTCGAGGCGAACGGCATGGCCGGCGAGATTGGAAGAGTTGATGTATTTAGCGTATTTATTGTAGGGGCCTTTGCTACCGCTCATTTGGGAAATGCGAAGATAAAGACGTTCGTAGGATTGAGTGACCTTAGAGTTTGCGCTACTAACCATAATACCAACGACAATGATAGTGATAAGCATGATGGCTCCGGCAATGAGGAGCTTAATCATGAGGGGGCTAAGAAGAGGTTCGCCGTTAGCGGTCCTTTTACCTTTGACGGCAATCTGGTTGAGATAAGTTTGGTTATCCATAAGTTAATTATATCACAAGCGAGATGAAGCAGGTTGGTTGGATTGTGCGGGTGGGGCCTAGGTGTCGCATATCTGTTGGTGGGGTGTTATAATTTTGGTATGGAGGATGCTAAGGAAGAGATTCGTGCGCGGCTAGCAGTTGAGGACGTTGTTGGGCAATACATCGAGCTGAAACGAGCAGGGCGGAATTTCAAAGGGCATTCACCTTGGGGGACGGATAGAACGCCGAGTTTTATGGTGTCACCAGAAAAGGGAATCTGGCATGATTTCTCGAGCAATAAAGGTGGGGACATTTTTACTTTCGTGATGGAGATGGAGGGGTGCACTTTCCGCGAGGCGTTGGAGAAATTGGCGCAACAGGCTGGAGTGGAACTAAAAAAATACTCGGCGGACGATAGAAAGCAGGCGGCGCATAAGCAGCGGATTCGGGATTGTTTGGAGCTAGCGACGCGGTACTTCCAGGTGTGTCTGACGAAGAATAAGGCCGTTATGCAGTACGTGTTTTATAAGCGAAATCTAAATAAGAAGACGGTTGAGAAGTTTCGAATTGGTTACGCGCCAAAATCGGGGCGAGCTTTGGTGGATTTTTTGAAGAAGCGAGGTTTTACGGAGAAAGAGATTGAGGATGCTGGCTTGGTGAACCGTTTTGGGGGTGATTTATTTAAGGGGCGGATGACGGTGCCATTAATGGATATATCAGGCGGTGTAATTGGTTTTACGGGAAGGATAATTGAGGCGGACGACAACTCTCCAAAATACTTGAATACGCCGGAGACGATTATCTATAACAAGGGGAGGCATATTTTTGGTCTTTCTCAGGCGAAAGATGCAATTCGGAGGTCGGATTTTGTGGTGGTGGTGGAGGGGAATATGGATGTGATTTCGTCGCATCAGGCGGGCGTATGCCAGGCGGTGGCGACGGCAGGGACGGCGATGACGGAAATGCACCTAAAAAGTTTTGCGCGGTTGACGAATGATATTCGGTTGGCATATGACGGCGACGAGGCGGGGGTGCGAGCGGCAGAGCGGGCAATTTCGATGGCGTCGAAGTTTGGGATATATTTGTCGGTGATTGACGATTATCATGGGTGCAAGGACGCGGATGAATTGATTCAAAAGGATCCGGCTCTGTGGCAGGAGGCGGTGCAAAAATATCGACCGGCTTTAGAATGGTTACTTGAGAAATATGTGGCCAAATACGATTTGAAAACAGAAAAGGGTTTTCAGGAATACGCGACTGAGGCGAAGCGATTGATAGATCAGATTGATGCAGAAGATGCAGTGTTGCGAGAGAAGTATGAGAGGATAGTGTCTGAGCGTTTGGGGATATCCCTAGAAGCTTTTCGGGCAAAAAAAGTGGCGCAACCGGAGAAAAAACGATTGAAGAAGACTACCGTTGTGAAAAATACAACAGTAGAGAGCAGGGCGGAAAAGAGCCTGGCAGCCTTGGCGCAGTCGGGTAAGGTGGATTTGGGTGGATTTGAGGTAAAAAAGTTCGATCAAGATGAATTGAGTTTTATCTTTGATGAAAAATATGGCGGTTGGGGTAGCGAGGAATTGGCGCGGGAAGCGACGGCGCTAATAGAAAAAGTCGAGTCGGAGCGGCTAAATGAGGAACGCAAAACTTTAGAAGAGCAGATACGACAAGCAGAAAAAGATGGCAACGAACAGCTTGAGGGTGAATTAATGCAAAAACTAAGTAAAATGTTGCGCCGTAAATAAAACTATGCTATAACTCTAGCATATTAACTGGACGGCGGGCTTATTTTGGTAGTCCATCCAGGAGAAGTATAATATTGATCAAGAATATACAAAAACTTTTCGACACAAAAATTGCAAACGCACGGTGCTTTTGTGCGCTAAATAATAGAGGAAGGGAATGGACGAAGACGAAAAAGATTTGCGCCTAGATGACGAACTAGACGAGCCTACGCTTGACGAGATGGGCGAAGAGGGCGAGGAAGATTTTAATATTGACCTGGAGTCGGCGACCTATGATGAGGTTGCGGACGATTCAGTGAAATTATACTTACGCGAGATTGGTAAGATTCCACTTTTGACGGCCGAGGAAGAATATGAATTGGCACAAAAGATTATTAGTGGTACCGAAAAAGAAAAGAAGAAAGCCAAGGACAAAATGGCCGAGTCAAATATGCGCTTGGTAGTATCGATTGCGAAACGCTATTCTGGTCGCGGTTTGGATTTCTTGGATTTGATTCAGGAAGGTAATACGGGGCTTTTGCGGGCGGTAGAGAAGTTCGATCCGGACAAAGGTTTTAAGTTCTCGACTTATGCAACTTGGTGGATTCGTCAGGCGATTACCCGTGCGATTGCTGACCAGGCGCGTACGATCCGGATTCCAGTACACATGGTAGAAACGATTAATAAAGTTTTGCGTACGCAACGTCGTTTGACGCAAGAGCTGAATCGTGAACCGTCGACAGAAGAAATCGCGAAGGCGATGGGGATGGAGCCGGAAAAGATTGAGTATGTGATGAAGATTAAGCAGGATATCGCATCACTTGATGCTTCGGTTGGTCGCGATGGCGAAGACGATGACTCTTCGTTGGGCGATTTTATTGAAGATGAGGATAGGGTTTCGCCGGAAGATTCGGCGGCAACGCAACTTTTGAAGGAGCAGATTGCTTCGATTTTGCAAACCCTAACCGACCGTGAACAGAAAATTATCAAGATGCGCTTTGGTATTGGCGGTGGGAAGAGCCATACTTTGGAAGAAGTTGGTGCGGAATTTTCGGTGACGCGCGAACGAATTCGCCAGATCGAAGCGAAGGCTTTGGCGAAATTGCGCAAAAATAAAGATACGAAGAAACTGCACGAGTACTTAAAATAGCAAAAAAGTTTGTTTTTGGTTTGATTTTTGCGTTAAACATAAGTACAATAGTGTTATGGAACAAAGTGGGCAGGTGAACGATGCTTTTTCGACAGGTTCGGTAATGAATCAGAGTGCGAATCCGGCAGGAAATACTACGGCAAATTCGGCAAATCCAGTGGCAAATGCGCCAGCAGAGCCAGTGGCGCCAATGGGTAATGCTGTGGCAATGACGACGATATCTAATTCTGAAGTTAGAATAGAGAGCCTATTGGAGGAGTGTGTACGCACGAAAGCAAGCGATTTACATTTGCAGGTTGGTTTACCGCCAATTTTGCGTATTGATGGTGCATTGCAGCCAGTTTCGGGTTATGGGAATCTGGATGAAGCAGCAGTTGAACGCTTAGTGTTTTCAACTTTGGAAGAAGATCAGAAGCAGATTCTGATTAAGGATAAGGAATTTGATTATTCGTTCTCGTTTGGCGACTTGGGTCGTTTTCGTGTGAACGCTTTCCATGAGAAAGGCAACTTGGCGGGCGCTTTTCGTTTGATTCCGAATGAAGTGCAATCGATTAGTGAATTGGGGATGCCGACAGTAGTGTCAAGCTTTGCGGATTTTCCGCGCGGTTTAGTGTTGGTGACTGGTCCGACTGGTTCGGGAAAATCTACAACCTTGGCGGCTCTGGTAGATAAGATTAACCGAGAAAAATCTGTTCATATTATTACGATTGAAGATCCGATTGAGTTCACGCACAAATCATTGCGCTCTGTGGTAGTGCAACGCGAGGTGCATTATGATACCTATTCGTTCTCGGCGGCTTTGCGTAGCGCATTGCGCGAGGATCCAGACGTGGTATTGATTGGTGAGATGCGTGATCTAGAGACGATTTCTGCAGCAATTACGATTGCAGAAACGGGTCACTTAGTATTTGCGACATTGCACACAAACTCAGCCTCGCAGAGTATTGACCGTATGATTGACGTTTTCCCGCCACATCAGCAGCCACAGGTGCGTTCGCAGTTATCTAATATTTTGCAGGCAATTTGCGCACAACGCTTAGTACCGGCGATTGGCGGCGGGCGCGTAGTAGCGGCGGAGATTTTGATTGCAAATCCGGCCGTGCGTTCGGTGATTCGTGAGGGAAAGACACATCAGCTAGACACAATTATCCAAACAGGTGCTGATCAAGGTATGCAGACGATGGACCGTACTTTGGTGAAATTAATCCAGACAGGCGTGATTACTTACGATAATGCACGTGAGTTTGCAGTAGATTTGCAAGAATTTGAAAGGTTGGCACGTGGATGAAACGCTTTACCTACAAAGCTAAAGAGCATAGTACTGGTAAAGTTATTAAGGGCACGATTCAGGCCGAAACCGAGCGTGTCGCTGGTAAGTTGTTGGTGGATCGTGGCTATGTGCCGGAATCGTTGAAAGAGGAAGGTGGCGGTTTTGCCGACAAGATGAATAGAGTTACTTCGGCTGACCGAATTAACTTCACGCGTCAGTTTGCCACTCTAGTTGGTGCAGGTTTGCCGATTGCGCAGTCGATGAGGACTGTGAGTGAACAGACTAGCAATAAAGCGATGAAAAGCATTATCGAGGAAATTCTCGCGGATATTGAAGCTGGTCGTTCATTGAGCACGGCATTTGAGAAGCATCCGGACACTTTTGACAAGGTGTATCTGTCTTTGATCAAAGCTGGTGAGGCTTCTGGTACGCTCGATCAGAGTTTGCGTAGGATTGCGGATCAGGAAGAGAAAGATCAGAAGATGATGAGCAAGATTAAGAGCGCTTTGGCGATGCCATTGATTACGCTCGGCGTAATTATTGTGGTGTTCATATATATGATGCTCGAGGTCGTGCCGCACGTGGAATCTTTATATGATGATTTGGGCGAAGAATTGCCGATTTTGACTGTAATTATGGTGGGGATTAAGGATTTCATACTTGGTTATTGGTGGCTTTGTATTATAGCGATTGTGATTTTGGTGGCTTTTTTGATTCAATGGATGAAGACAGAGTCGGGCATAAAGGCGATGGCGGTTTTCAAGCTGAATGTACCAATGTTCAATGGTTTGTTTAGGATTCTATATATGGCTCGTTTTGCAAGGATTGCACAGATTTTATTGTCAACCGGTGTGGCAGTGCTCGATACGATGCATATTGCGGGTGAGTCGACAGCAAATGTAGTAGTGCAAGCAAATGTAGATAAGGCGGCAGAGAAGGTGCAGTCTGGGCGGACGATGTCGGACGCATTGAAGGAGCAAGAGTATATCCTGCCATTGATTTATCAGATGGCGGCAATTGGCGAACAATCTGGTAAGATGGACGAGATGTTAGGCAAGGCTGCGCAGGTGTTTGAGGACCAGCTTGATGAGAAGATTGCGACGATTTCGGCAATGATTGAGCCGATAATGATGATCTTGTTGGCGATAGTGGCTGGCCTTCTCGTCGGTGGTGTTCTATTTCCGATCTACTCTTTGGTGAACTCGATCGGCTAGTGGGCAAAAAACGAAAAATAGTTTTTAATAAAAATAAAGCTTGATTTTAGCATAAGAATTATGTATAGTGATTTCAGATGCAGTTTTGCAATTGGTAATCACTGAGTGGGTATCTCAGTAGCCAAAGGGCAATTACTGGTTGCAAAAATAAAAAAGGAGCATAAAATGACAACAAAAAACAAAAAAGGCTTTACGATTATCGAAGTAGTCTTGGTTCTCGCTATCGCGGGTCTTATCTTCTTGATGGTATTCATTGCGCTTCCTGCTTTGCAGCGTTCGCAACGTAACACTCAGCGTGAGGATGATATCTCCCGTTTCTTGACGGCGATTTCCGATTACCAAACTAATAACTCAGGTAAGACGCCATTCCAGAACAAGGATGAGGGTGGCTTCACTAAGCGCTATATTGACGATAAGTGTACTGTTGATGCCAGCGATGCGAGGAAGGTAACTGCCAGCTCTTGTGATGCTCAGTTTACTGACCCAGATGGTACTCAGTATGAGTGGAGCGTTAATGATACTGCTTTGGCTAGCGGCGGTACGGCTACTGTTACTGGTACTGATGTTGACCACAAGATCTATGTCTATCAGGCAGCTGGCTGTGGCTCTACTGAAGGTTCGGTTGAGTACTATGCCGGTGCGCGCAACGTTGCTTTGCTTTACGTCGAGGAAGGTGGCGCAGTTATCTGCAACGATAACCACTAATATCTGCTAGATATCCAAGAGGAGCTCCCCAGTGGGGCTCCTTTTTGTGGTAATATAAAGTATATGGAAAGCGTAGGCATGATGATTCTATTTTTCGTATTGGGTGCGGCCCTTGGGTCTTTTGCGTGTTGTCAGGCCTGGCGGATTCACGATAAAGATAAATCGAAATGGTCACACTGCGAGAAGTGTAAGTATAAACTGAAGTGGTACGATAATATTCCGATTGTGAGTTGGCTGACGTTAGGTGGGAAGTGCAGAAAATGTCGTAAACCGATCGGTTGGGCGGAATTATTGTCCGAAGTGGGTCTGGGAATTATGTTTGCGTTGAGCTTTTGGCTTTGGCCCATAAAAGGGGGTTTGGTGATTGAGAATTTTGCGGAAGTATGTAAGTTCTGTCTGTTTTTGATTAACTTGGTGATTTTGCTGATTTTGTTTGTATATGATGCAAAGTGGAAAGAGCTACCGGTGAATTTAATGATAGTTTCAGCGGCGATAGCGGTGGTGTTTCTGGGGATAAATGTATATATGAGCTATGGGTTGGGGAGGCCGTTTGATTGGATCAGCCTGGCAGGGGCTTTGGTGATTTTGCCGGGTTTTTATTATCTGATGTATCGCGTAAGCAACGAGACATGGGTTGGTGGCGGGGATTGGATACTATGCGTTCCGCTAACACTGATGTTGGGGAATTTCTGGTTGGCAATTTTTACACTATTTGCAGCAAATATTATCGGAAGTGCAGTATCGGTGCCGCTTTTGGTGAAGAAAAAAGGGATTAAGGCGGCAATTCCGTTTGGGCCATTTTTGATATTGGGGTTTTTGATGGTCTTTTTCTTGCAGGCGCAGATTCTTAGTTTGGTGATTATTTAATGTACGTCGCAGATTTAATCAACGAGTTTCTCGAGTCACTAGAGGTAGAGAATGGCAGAAGCAGATATACAACACGTAACTATGAGCTGTATTTATCGAGGATAATCGAATTTAGTCAGGAGTCAAATCCGGAGAATGATTTAAGACCGGCGGATTTGACACCTGAGTGGCTGAGGAAGTATCGACTTTGGCTAAATCGTTATGTGACCGAGAAGGGGAAGGGGCTATCAGTGATGACGCAAAATTATCATTTGGTGGCGATGAGGGGGTTTCTGAAATATTTAGCGAAACGGGGAATTAAGTCACTTGATCCCGTGTTGGTTGAGCTGCCGCGAACACATCGGGCACAAGTAACATTCTTACATGTAGATGAAATTGATAGAATATTGGCGGAGATTCCGTTGGATACCGAAGATGGTTTGAGGGATAAAGCGATTTTCGAGTTGCTGTTTTCGACGGGCTTGCGCGTGTCGGAATTGACAAACTTGAATCGTGATCACGTAAACTTGGCGCGACGGGAATTTATGGTGCGCGGAAAGGGGCAAAAAGATCGTCCAGTTTTCGTATCACAATCGGCGGCGGATGCGGTAAAAGATTATTTAGATGAACGTAAAGATTCTTTACCGGCTTTGTTTTTGAATAATTCGCGTAATCAGCCAGCGGCGGGGACTTCGGGAGACTACCGAAGACTATCGCCGCGGAGCATTGAGAGAATTATTAATAAATATGTGCGAGCGGCGGGCATCACGAAACACGTAACACCACATACGCTAAGGCATTCATTTGCGACGGATTTATTAATGAATGGGGCAGACTTGCGCTCAGTGCAATCTTTGCTAGGACATTCAAATATCTCGACGACGCAGATATATACGCATGTGACTGACCCACATTTGCGAGAAGTACACGAAAAGTTTCATAGTGAAGTAGAATAGTATAAAAGGAGGGCAAATGGATAATTCAAATAATATAGGTAGCCAAGCTTATTCACCGCAACCGCAACCGCAACTGCCATCAATGGGGTCGCAGATGCCGCAAGTGTCTGGGGTGGCGAATCCGCCGATTGCGCCTGCTCCGAGTGGATCATTGCATAAGAATAGGGTGCCACTTATTTTTGCGATAGTAGCCGCGGTTGTTATAATGATTGCAATTGTGGTTGCCGTGATCTTATTTGCGAGGGGGAAGTCTGGTAGTGAAACGCAAAAAACGGCGAAGATTGAGCCGACGGAGACGGTGATAGAAGGAGATTCCGAGGATTATTCGTTGGCGGATATTGATCGAAATGGCAACTTGATGCGTTTAGTCGCGGCGGCCGAGAGCTATCAATTGGATCACGATGGCAAATTGCCATTTGGTGATGGTGTGAAAATAGGTGAGGACTTCGTAAAAGTCTATATTGAAGGAGGATGTGAAACGACAGTCGACAGTGGTAAAGAAGCGCGTTTTAGCTATTGCCCTCCAGAGTTTTCGGATTTTTCTGATAGGGGCGCTTTCTTCATAGTTTATAATGGGGCAGCCGATGGTTTAACCTTTGATAGTGATGGCCTAGTCGATGTGTCGAGCAGTGTAAAAGATATAAAGGGCTTCTATGCGTATTCGCATGTTTATTGCGGAGGTAACGGTAGACTACTGAAGAGCGAGAAAGAGAATGCCTTGGCGGTATTGGGCAAGCTAACTACTGGCGAGATTATTTGCCAAGATAATCACTAAAAGTCAACAGATAAGCTCCTCTAGGAGCTTTTTTGTTATATAATGGGGAAAAGGGAGAATATTATGGCAATCAAGAAAGAAGAGAAAAAGAAAATCGGCGCAGCAACGGCGAAGGCTGTAACAGAAACAAAAGAGGTGACGGCATTTTCAGTTGGCTTCACCAAGGAGAATAATCCAAATGGCATGATACAGCGTACTTTGATTGTATTTAAGCCGGATGCCGTGCAGCGTGGAATTGTGGGGGAGATTTTGAGCCGCTTTGAGCGGGTAGGTCTGAAGATAGTTGGCGCCAAGATGGTAAATCCGGATAAAGACCATTACTATCAGCATTACGAGGGTATTTCGAAGATGATTACGCGCCGTGGTCAGAAAGCTTTTGATGTACTCCTAAAGTTTATGACTTCGGGTCCAGTGATTGCAATGGTGCTTGAGGGGGTAGAGGCGGTGCCGTTGGTGCGTAAAATGGTTGGTTCGACGGAGCCGATGGCGGCTGATATGGGTACGATTCGTGGAGATTATGCGCATATTACCTTTGGTTATGCGGATGCGCATGATGAAGCGGTGCCGAACTTAATTCACGCTTCTGGAAATCTAGATGAGGCGGAAGCGGAAGTTTCCTATTGGTTTAAGCCGGAAGAGATTCATATGTATCATACCTTGAACGAAAAATTTATGCGATAATTATCGGGCATACAAGACATCTCGTTCGGCGGGATGTCTTTTTTGCTAGAGTGAACAGGGTATATATTATAAATATGAGAAATGGTGAATTCGCGAGACAAAGAGATCCATACGAGGTTAAACTGCAAAAGGTTTTTGAGAGAAATGGCATAGATGATCTTGTAGCTCGTTATGAGGAAATGGGGTATGGCGGAATGACACCGATACCGCACGAAATAATCAACGAGATGCCGAATGGTCGCATCTTGCTGGGCGATAATTGTGCAGAGTACCTAAAGATAATGATAGAAGTTACACGGCAAAGAAGAGTTGAGGTGCCATTCGTGATGATTGGTGAAACGGTTTACGACACAAATGAAGTACTTTTTGACGATTTTTATACTGTAAGAGAGAGCAGCGCTAGTCGATTGGGAGAGATGTCGTGCGATATACAAACGGTATTAGGCGAGCACGAAGAATTGGAGCCGAACTTTAAGGAAAGAATAAAGGAATTGCAAAAAAGAAACGATGGAAGTCGTGCAATTATATGCTTTGGCCATACTCATCCGAATCGTTCTGCTTATTATGGCACATACAGTAAAGAAGATTTTAATAATATCATTCAATATGATGACAGTATAGGGCAGGCTCGGTCTTCTGTGGGCGATGATAGAGCGCAAACACTGGGTTGTATGGTGGCAGCGAATGGTGATGTAGATTTTATGTTTTACGACCGCACGGTTTCCAATTTCTATAAGTTTAGAAGTGTAGCTGGTAGGAAGTTGGATGGTAGAGTGGAAAGATTCCAAAGCTATTCATTTAGGACTCCGATGCCGGGTAGATAAAGACAGCGCGTAAGTGTGCTAAAATATAGACGTTGGCCCAGTAGCTCAATGGATAGAGCGGCTCCGTCCTAAGGAGAAGGTTGTGCGTTCGACTCGCTCCTGGGTCACCACGAGAGGGAAGGAGGATTCCTAAAAGTGTTGTCGGTATTGAATAATCTATCATAAAAAAACATTCCACGCGTATCGTGGAATGCTTTTTGGCTATAGCCTATTATTATAGGCCGCGCATTTTCATGAGTATCTTACGCCCAAAGGTATGGAGTGCGCCACTCACGAGTTTGTTTTCTACAATGTCGCTTACGCGCTTTTGCCATGTTGGGAAGTATTGATCAACTTTTTCGCGCTTAGCATCAATGGCGCTGCTTGCTTCTTCGTGCTCTCGTGTCAGTTGTGCTTCGACTTCATCTGCGCGAGCTGCACTTTGTGCGAGTTGCTCCTCGGTCATCATGAGTCGCTGTACGCGGGATGGCGTTCTATACGTATCGAGTTCAGCAAGATCGGCATCGAGATCGTCGTCGAGCTCTTTTTGCTGAGCAGCAAGTTCGTTTCTGAAGGCAGCCATATTGTTCGTGCCCATTTCGTTTTTGATGCCTTCTTGGGCGTCTGCCCAGGCCTCCGTCCAGGCTTCGTTAGCAATCTGCTCCTTCAACATTTCGATTTGCTTGATTGCTTCAGCTTTTTGCCGTTCTAGTCGGGCTATTTTACTGGCGCAGCTGTTTCTTTCGTCTGTGGTATTTGCGAGATCATTATCGAGTTTTGTCTTTTCTGCTTCATTTGCCTCAAGCGCTTGTTCTGTTTCGTCACGACCTTTTATGGCCTCCTCATTCTTAGTCAGGTTTTCGCTGATATCGGTTATTAGCTGACGGGCCTCCTCGTGTTTACCTAGTACGAGGTTTTTTGCGATTTTTAATCCATTAGCGAAGCCGGAAATAATGCTACGCTTGGTTCTTTGGATCTCTAATTTGAGCTCGCTTAATTTGTCGGAGAGCTCGTTATGTTTTTCTAGATTATCGCTAAGAGTCTCTTCGTAGGCTGAGATTTCTTCTTCAAGTTTGTCCTTCTTTTCCTTAGTGTAGTGTATGTCCTTTTCGATATTTTTGAGGCGCTCCTCGATGGTGGCTAATTGCTGTTCGGCGCGACTTAGCTCTTGCGTTTCTGTTCCGGCTTCCTTGGTATCTTCAGCTTCCTCAGTCTCTTCAGCTTCCTCAGTCTCTTCGGACTCATCGCCTTCCTCGGTGCCTTCAGCTTCTATATCCTCTTCAGCCTCTTCGCCATTGGTCTTTTCGGCTTCGATGTGTCGAGCGACATCAATGGGTGCTTCAGCTGTAGCTTCTCCGGCTGCTGTCTCGGTGGGCTCTCCGCTTTCTGGCAGAGAGTTAGGATCCGCCTCATATGCTTTGGCTGCATTCGCTAAATCTTCGAAGGTGGTTCCTGTTGATTTTGAATTCGTTTCTAGATTGTCGCCTGTGGTCTCTGGGTATGATGAACTATGGTCAAAGGTTTCTGCTGACATTATTTTGTTCCTTTCATGTATTCATTCTTGAAGGCGTTCATGGCGTCGCTAATAATTTTGCTCGGATCGGCGCCAACTTCGGTGAGGAGTTTTTCGATAGTAGTATCGTCTACCTGGTTGTCTTTTGTTGAGTTTTCGAGTTTGGTTAGTTGCTCTAGCGGCAATGCTTCAACTAATGCTTTATTAATTGCCTCGTTTGCTTTTTCTAGCAAAGCTGAACGTGATTCAGGCGTGTCGGGTTCACCTTTTGCTTTGAGTAGGTTCACTACATATTCTTCTAGTGGGTCTTGCATTTTATGCCTTTCGGCGAGAATTCGCCACGTTAATTGTTTTTTCGCCGATGAGTTTTTCAAAAATAACCCCGACGCTATGCTATTAATATATCATAAAAAGCACAAGTAGTATGATAGTTTATGGTTTTGGGGCTGTGTAGCTTAGAGATTAGCATTGCGTTTATGCTAGAATGGAGGTATGGCAACCACTTTTGAGGGGCAGCGGACGAATGAAGAGGTCGTGTATGTGTTTCGGCGACATATTTTGACTTCAATTAGGGGGTTTTTCTTTCTGATTTTTATGATAGTGGCCGGTTCCGTGCCAATGATGATTTGGCCAAGCGAGCAGAATATGGTTTTTGTCTGGATGGGGGCTGTGATTGTGGGGCTGCTAGGGATGGGGTATAGTTATTTGCTATGGTATTTTAGCTTCTATATTGTGACGAATCAGCGGTTGCGTCAGACGAGGCAAAAAGGTCTATTTAAGAAAACAGTGGTAGATTTAGATTTGGAGAATATCCAGAGCGCATCGTTTGGTGTTCCTGGAGTGTTTGGCTCGATGTTCAATTACGGCACAATATTGATACAAACGAGTGCTGGTGACTTGGTGCTGAGCATGGTGAGCCATCCTGAAACAGTGTATAATGAGATAGAGAATGCGCGTCACGACGCGCAACCGAGAGAAGAATAGAGATAATGGGCAAAGTTGTTGAAAAAATTAAGGCGCGTCGCGCAAAGAAAAAAGACATCACGATTACGCAGCAGAATCTTGAGGAGAGTCGTGAAGAGATTTTGACGAAAGGTAAAAAGTTTAAGTATCCGTTTCAGTATGCGAAACACAAAATTGTCCTTTCTGCAATCGCGATTGCAATTGTAGCGGTGGCGTCTTTTGTGGGTGTAGGTTGGTATCAGCTGTATAAGGCGCAAAATACAGGCGAGGTGATGTATCGCTTCACGAAGGTGTTGGGTTTGCCGGTGGCGGAAATTGATGGCCATAAAGTGCTATATAGCGATTATTTGATGCTTTATAGGAGTAGCATTGCATCAATCGAGCGTCAACAGGGCAAGTTAGATGATAGCAATGATGAGGTTAAGGCCTTGAAACTATTCTACAAGAGGCAAGCTTTGAATAATGCTGAAATGTATAGCTACGTGTTGTCTGAGTTGGAGGCGCGAGATTTGACTGTTTCGGCGTCAGAGATAGATGAAGTAATTGACGAACATAAGAGTATAGATGGCGAGAAACGGAGTGATGAAGCCTTTGAGGGGATAGTGCGAGATAATTTTGGGTTGAGCATGCAGGAGTATCGTCGTTTGGTGATGCTTTCGTTGGCGAAACGTAAGCTATCGATCGAGATTGACGAGGATGCAAAAAAGGCTGCCGAGGCGGTAGAAGAGGCATTGCGAGTAAATAAGAATGATTTTGTAAAGGTGTCGGAAGCTTTAAAGGATAATGATCTCGTGAGCTATGAGTCTGCGGGCGATGCGGTCGAGGTGTCGAATTTGGATAGCGGTCGCGCGGCGGTAGCAATGAAGCTTGAGAAAAAGGGGGATGTTTCAGAACGCTTCGTGTCGAAGAATGGCGATGGATATTATTATGTGCGCTTAGTCACAAAAGACGATAAGCGGGTAAGCTATGAGACGATTTCGGTGCGCTTTTTAAAGGTAGATAAAGAAGTGCAGAGATTGCGCGATGAAGGTAAAATTCTTGAGAAGATTGAAGTAGAAATTGGGTCCGGCGATGACGGGGCGGTTATTGCGCCAACCCAGGGGCAAGAGAGTCCCGAATCAGAAGAGAGCAAGTGAGCTCTGCAATTCTGGTGATTTATCTTTGGCAAAAGTGATACATTGCGATGCTTGCGGCAACAGATAGGTTGAGGCTGTCGACGTTCTCGCTTTGCGGAATGAAGACTGGCTGGGTTTTTGTGGCGAAGTCGGCGGGGAGACCGGAAGCTTCATTGCCGAAGATGAGGGTGTAATTTTTGTTTTGCGGCGTAACTTGGGGGAGGGTGTGCGCCGTCTTGGCAAGCATGAACGAATAGAGAGTGCGCGAAGATGTGGGGTTGTTTTTGGTGCAAGATTCTAGGTAATCGTCGAACGATGGGAAGGTTTGAATATTGAGATGAAAGACGGCGCCCATGGATGCGCGAATGGTTTTGGGATCATAAGCATCAACGGCCGGGGTGATGATGGCAATGTTTTGGTAGCCGAAGGCGACCGCAGAACGCATGATAGTACCGAGGTTGCCGGTGTCGGACGGGTTGACTAGAGCAATTTGTGGAGTGGTCGTATCGTAGCTTAGTGTCGAGGTAGGCTTATCGAATTCTGCGATGAGGAGGCAGTTTTCTTTGGCACCCAAGACGTTAAAAGCTTTGTTTGATTCGCTAATGTCGATGTTTTGAGCTTTAAGTTGGTTGATAATTTTGGCGAGGTCGTCGCCGTGTTTGATGTTTGGGCGCAAAAAAACGCGACGGATAAGATTAGGATTAGTTTTGAGTAATTCGTAGCTGAGAGTGGCGCCTAATGCGTAAGAAAAAGGCATGTCGCGCTTGTAGCGAGAAAACTTCATATAACTTAATTATACCACAAATTGCTTATTTTTGCAAGCTTAGAAGCGAGGGAGAGGGCCGGTTGAGCCTTCTATAGTGTTGAAGGCGCCGGTAACACGATAGCTGACGTTGTCGGTACGAATGATGACATAGGACCAGCTTGAGACGGTGTAATCTGGGTTGCAAGCACCGCCGTTGTTAAGAAAGCCGAGGAAAGGAGTTCCTTTCATTCTACAGAAGGTGATGAAATCGTGTTGTTTGGCGGCCGCCATTTTGGCTTTGATTTTGCTTTGATCGAAAAGGTAACTGTATTCCGTATCACAGAGATAACTGTCGGCGTTGGTCATCTTCTTGAATGAGCGGTCGGCGTGACAAGAGAAGCGATCGATGCGGGCTTTTTCGAAGTCGCCGAGCTCGGTCTTTTTGTTGTTTTTCAGATAAGTATTTAGAGCGAGGGAGATGTTTGGAATAACCGAATCGAGTTGGAGAGCGTCAAAATATACGGCAGTGCGGTTTTTGCTGATGGTCTCCGTGTTTTTGACGAGATAGTCTCCAACAATTTCGAACGATTCGCCATTGTCTAGAGTGATAACTTTGTCTTTGACGGTGTAGGTACCTGGCTTGGAGCTAGCTTGCAATACGGTACGCCCTTCGCTCGGTTTGTCGTAGTATGAAAATACGTATCTGGATTCGTCAGTAAACACTATATATTCGTCAAAGGCTGTGTTAACGGTGAAGGTACGTCCGGCGAGTGTCTTCTTGAAAATATCTGCACCTGAACCTTCCGGGATACTAATTTCGGAAAGGCGCGTAGAGAGCGGTGCGGTTGACGCATCGGTGTTGACGGGCTTTTCTTGTGGCTTGAGTTTGTCAAAAATGATGAAGGCAATTGCTCCGAGAGCTATAATGCCGAAGATGATAGCTAAAATAGTGCTGAGGCGCCCGGCTTTTTTAGGCTTAATGGGGGCTGACGTTGGCGTGGCAGAGTAATTAGCTGGAGTTGGTTGTGGCGTCGGCATTTGTGCCATTGCGGGCTGAGTTTGCATGTTATTTGGTTGCATAATTAGTTATATTTTAGCATAAACGGTTTGGCGCGGGCAATTGTGGCTTAGGTAAACAAAAAATAACCTCAATCGGTTATTCTTCGTTCATCTTGGTGCGGGTGGAGAGAGAGCGCCTTGCTGGCGCAAGGCTATACCTCAGGGCGTCGCCTCGGAAAACGACGAACTACGTTCCTAGTTTTCGCTCGGCTCCTACTTCGGACGAACTACGTTCGCCTCTCTTCGCTTCAGCATGGGACAAAACAAAAATAACCCCTTTGGGGTTGTCTTTGTTTTGCTGGTGCGGGTGGAGAGAGTCGAACTCTCGTCTTATCCTTGGGAAGGATACATAATAGCCGTTATACGACACCCGCGTAGGTATATTATAGCACATCGTTTAGGGTGATTGCGATTGTATAAAACAAAAAAGTACTCCGTAATAGGAGACTTTTCGTGGCGGGCCCGACGCGACTCGAACGCGCGACCTCCTCCGTGACAGGGAGGCGCTCTAACCAGCTGAGCTACGAGCCCTTGTGCTCGTTAGTATATACGAAAAAGGCGAATTATGCAAGGGATTTGGGGCGTAGAAGGTTATTGTGGTATAATGTGAGCTACGGACGCCGTTGTAGCTCAGCTGGCAGAGCAGCTCATTCGTAACGAGCAGGTCGCTGGTTCGATCCCAGTCAACGGCTCCACCGAGATTTATTTGAGGTTTTAATGCAGAGAAATATCAATTCTTGATTGGGTTGATATTTTTTGTGCTGATCTAGAAGTATTCATTGGTTTCTCGGCTGAAAGAAACAGAAGTGCCATTATTGGCGGATTCTTTTATGGCATCAAGAATTTCTAGACAGTATACTTGGTCTTTTGGCGTAGCTGCTCGAACAATGTATTTTGAATCATTTGTTTGGATTGACCTGATTATTTGTGGTGCTAAGTATCTGAATGAGCCCGAGAAAATGGATACCTCATTCTTGGCCTCGTCGGGGTATACGCGGCCTGGGTTGATGTTGTTGGATTCTCCGACTGCAGAGCGTAAATATAGTTTTAGTTTTTCGTCCAATGAAAACGTTAATTCGCCTTTATCGCCAAACATTTCGATATCAAAGCGGGAACCCATATAGGAGCCTGCATTGATGAAGTATTGAATTGTCAATTCGTTCTCGAGCTGAATGAGCGCATTGCAAGTTGTACTAGCGTTGATGATTTGGGGTTGGCCATTTGAGTCTAGCCTCTCTTTTGTGACGGGGTTCATTGTAGCCGTAACGCTGACGATATTTTTAGAGTCGAACCAGTACTGTATCAGGTCGGTAAAATGCGAAGCCATGGCAAGACGAACGCCGCCGAATTCTTTATCGTCGAAGCTCCAAGTCCAAGGGGCGTTTTCGTTGGCGAAGCTCGTACCTTGTTGATTTAGGCGAACATTGTAAATCTTTCCAAGAGTATTGTTGTCGATAAGTTTTTTAATTTCGACAATGTACGGATTGAATCGAAGTTGATGATCGATAATGAGTATCTTATCGTAGTCTTTGGTTGTTTCATATATCTCTTTCGCTTCTTGAGCCGTATTGACCATAGGCTTTTCGCAAAGGATGTTCTTGTGTTTAGATATGGCGTATTCGAGCATTTCTTTGTGGTACTTATTTGGAGAAGCGATGCATACTAAATCTAATTCGTCCATATCGCAAAGCTCTTTGTAGTTTGAGCATGCGATTGGAATGTTATAGAGTTTGGAAAAATGTTTTGCTCGGGTCAAGCTGCTGCCAGAAATTGCGTAGACTTCGGCGTCGTTTTGGAAAAGACGGAAACCTTTGAGATGAGTTCTGATGCCAACACCGGTACCAATAATACCGATTTTGATTTTTTCGAGTGATTTTTGTTGTTCGCCTTCTTGCATGATGTTGTCTCCGCGTTTTATTTCAGTAGCTCGTCTGGCTTGTTGAGCAATTCTTGAATGTTATTGAAGACTTGGGCAAGGTGGAAGCCGTCAACAAAAATGTGACTAACCGTGATATTAAGTGTCAATTTGTAGTGGCCATTTTGTTCTACGTATTTGCCCCAGCAGATTCTCGGTATGCATTGCGAAGATATGTCGTCGGGAATTGGGTGTGTAATTTCGGTATAGTCTACCCATGGTACGCAAGTGATGTAGTACTCGTTGTAGCAATTTTCGGGATTGAAGTTTTCTTTCTTGATTTGTTTTTGTTTTTTGGCGCTTTCGATATGTTCTGAAGCGATTTTGTAGAAATCATGGTAGTCGTGGCAATTTTTATGTCGGACATTTTCAAATGTGCCAGCTTCGGTCATGACGGTATAGGCCGGGTTAATATCTTCGAAGACGACTGGATTATCGTTGACTAGGCGCGTGCGCATTTCTTTCACTGAATTTAATCCGTTGATTACGGTGTACAACATATTGATGAAGAAGGATTGGTCGTGCTGTTTAGTATATTTGAGCAGTTTCGTTATATCTAATCTAACGTTCATGCCGTAGGTGCCATTGGAAAAGCTTTTGAACCAAGTATAGGTTTTAAGCCTGGGCCAGTTTTCTAGTTCGATTTCGTGCATATTAACCTCCATTGTTTAATAAATTAATAAATTGGCGATAATTTGCGATACGATAATCTGCAATGGCGTCAATTTTGTCTCTGTCGACGTCGGAATGTTTATCATAAATGTTGATGACTTCGATGCCGGCGTTTTTGGCAGCAAGGACGCCGGCGTAGGAGTCCTCAAAAACAAGACATTCGTTCGGCGTGGCGGCGTAGTGGCGCATAATTAGATTGTAGATTTCTGGGTGTGGCTTCTTATTCTTGACGTCTTCCTTGCGAGTGATGAGATCGAAAGCGTCATTAATATTCATTTGGCTTAACATTCGTTTATTCTTTTCTGAGTAGATGTCAAGCTGGACTTGTGTTGTCATAGTGGCCAGGGCAACCGTGAAGTTGCGCGCTTTGAGCCTGGCGATTAGTTCCGGGGCATCAGGTTTAAAGTCCATGTCATTCTCGAGAATTTCGCCGGATTTGTCCCAACGTATTTGTAATAATTTTTCGGGCTCGCGTATGCGGAGGGCGTATTTGTCAATGAGGTATGCGCAATATGCTAGATAGCTATCGCTAGATTGGTTGTTGTGTAGGAAGGTATCTCGTTCTAGCTGAGCGGTTTCTAGGCTGATTGTGTTGTTGGAAAATTCTTCGACTAGTTTCTTGTCGGTGGCATTCCATACGCCGACGGAGTCGATCAATGTCCCGTCCATATCGAAAATGATGTATTTTTTGGATTCGAGGTTTAATTGGTTGAGCGGGTGCATTTCTATGAAACGATTTTAATATTGTTAAGGTCTAGGATAGTGTTCTTTTCGACCGCTGTGATTGAGTCGATGATTGCATCGGGGTAGCGAAGCTGGTCGCGCATCTGGAGTATTTCGTCATAAGTAAACCACTTTGTGTCGAGGATTTCGACGTTGTCGTAGCTTGAGTTTTGTCCAATAATTTCTGTGCTAAAAACAAAACCAACGTAGGGCTCGTTTACGACGAGCTTGTCGTTTCGAATGTCGACAATGCCAGTTATATTGACGTCATAACCACACTCTTCGCGAATTTCACGCTTGGCGCCTTCGTATATGGTTTCGCCGGGCTGAACGCGTCCGGCCGGAAGATTCCATTTGCCACGATATTCGGCTTTCGCTTCTTGGACCAGGAGATATTTGCCGTCCTTTTTGAGTACTCCTCCAGCAGTGATTGTTCCCATAATGAGGTTATTTTATCATTCTGGTAGCTTGCTGTATATCCAACAAAGGGTAAATGCGACGAGATTGACGAGCACGACGGTGGCGCCGGTCGGAGCATTCAGCATATATGAGGCGGCAAAACCGATGATGAAACAAATAATTGAGATGGTTGTGGCGATGATAGTATTTTGGCGAAAGTTTTTGCTGAGTTGAAGGGCAGAAAGGCATGGGAAGATGATTAGGCTCGAGATTAATAGTGCGCCGAGCGTGCGCATGCCGATTGCGATTGTGAGCGAGCAGAGAATGGCGAGAATAGTATTATGAACGCTAACTTTAATACCAATGGCTTTAGCGAATAATTCATCAAAAGTGATGGCGAATATTTGGCGGCGGAAAATAAGAAATATGGCGATTACGATTGCGCCGAGGAAAAAGCAGATAATTGCGTCGTGTTGGCTGACGGCGAGAATGCTTCCAAACAGGTAAGAGTTTAAATCAATATTAGTACCGTGATTGGTTGAGATGAGAAAAGTGCCAATTGCCAATGCGGAAGCAGAGAGGGCGGCGATAGCGGCGTCGCCATTAATCTTAGAGTTTTGGCTTAGGCGAAGGATAAAAATGGATGCTGCGATGACGATAGGGATAGAAAACTCGATGGGTGCTAAGCCAAGGATGGTGGCAATAGCGACAGAACCGAAAGCGACATGTGAAAGGCCATCGCCTATCATGGATTGTTTGCGCAGAACAAGACTAGAACCGATGAGGGCAGAGCACAAAGAAATGATGATGCCGACTATAAAGGCGCGCAGGATGAAGTCGTATTGGAGCATTTCAGTGAGAATACTAAGCATGGATTTTCCTCACATATTCATTCGTGGTGCCAAAGAAAGGAAAATCTGGATCAAGGGATAGGATGGTATTACCAATGAGATTGTGATGATCGAGATCATGCGTGACCATGACGATAGTAGTGCGTGAATTAAGATTTTGTAGTGTTTTATAGAAGTCTTTTTTCGCCTGGTAATCGAGATTATTTGACGGTTCATCGAGAACAAGGAAGCCCGTGCTAGCGACTAGCGCGCGCGCCAATAAGACGCGTTGGCGTTGTCCGCCGGAGAGAGTTCCAAACTGTTGTTTGGCAATGTTGTCGATATGCAAAGTTTTTAGCGCTGTGTGGATTTTGGCTTTTGGGTACGGCGAGAATAGGCGAGTTTGATTCAGGGCGCCCATGGATACTACTTCGTAAGCTGAGGCTGGAAAATTTAAGTTAATGGAGGGGTTTTGTGGTAGATAGCCAATATGTTGCGTGTGCGGATGCTTGCAAAATGTTATTTCGCCGGAAGATGGCTTAATTTCGCCGAGGATGCATTTGAGTAGAGTGGATTTTCCGGATCCATTGGGGCCGACGATGCACAAAAAATCATTTTGGCTTATTTTGAAAGAGAGGTTCTTGAAAACGTAATGGTTGCCATATTTGAGACTAAGGTTTTTAGCTTGCAGAATAGTCATATAGTGCCTCTTTGAGATTTGTTAGATTATCTTTCATGAAATCAAGATAGGTTTTACCGGAGTCGAAGTCGGACTGAGAGATATTGTGCGCCGAATGCCAAACGAGGATTTTAGACTTGGTAGCTTCGGCGATAGTTTGGGCTGTTTTGCCGTTGGATAGTTCGAGTTTAAAAATGATTTTGTTTGGGTTTTGATTAACCTTTTCGATAAGTTCGGCGATAGTTTTTGGTGAGGCCTCGGTTTGTTCCGCACAACCAGGAAATGCGGCAATATAATCGAAGCCGTAATCGTCGACAAAATAGCGAAATGGGAAACGATCGGCGACAACCAGGGTGCCGGTTTTGGCGGCGGCAAGTTCCTGAAAGCTTGTGTCTAGTTTTTTAAGTGATGATTCGAATCGATCGTAGTTGCGCCTGACCGTAGTGGCATTGTTGGGGGTGCGGTTGGCGATTGTGTTTGCAATTGCGCTGGATATTTTGATGACGTTTTTGGGCGATGTCCAAATGTGTTCATCGTAGTCTGGCGCATCTGAATGCTCGTCTGAATGTTCGTCCGATTCTATTTTGAGTTGAACTAAATCCATCATGCGAATCACGTCAGTGCTCTGATTGATGTCGGCGATGATTTTTTCGACCCACTTTTCAGATTCGCCGCCATTATAGATAAAGATGTCTGATTCCTTAATATTAATAATATCTTGAGGTGTTGGTTCGTAATTATGTAAGTCGACACCGGGTTTGATAAGTAACTTTAGGCTAACATCGGTATTTGCACTGATTGTGCGCGCAAAATCGTAGGCCGGAAAAATCGTGGTGACTATCTTAATATGTTTTGGCTTTGTGTGCTCGATATTGATAGGCCAAAGTAGAAGAGCAATGAGGAGGCAGACGATTATCGCTACGAAAAAAGTTTTTGGGCGAATTTTCATTTGGTTTTTTCCATGCATGATGTGCAGATGCCTGAAACAATTAAATTGTAGTTCGATATTTCAAAAGAGTGTTTTTTAGCAAGATGTTTAGCAAAGCCACGTAGGTGGCGGCAGTCGACATGTGTGAGCTGATGGCATTTTTCGCACTCTAAATAGAAATGGTCGTCATGATGGCAGGGTTTGAAATAGAAATATTTGACGACACCGTCTTTATCGGCAAGCCTACGTAACGAGCCATCGGCGGAGTAATCGTTAAGGAGGCGATAGATTGTGCTGAGCCCCATGGGATTGCCACTGTTGCGAAGTGAATCTTCGATGTCTTTGGCGGTAAATGGTTCCTTGAAGAGCTGGGCTGCTTCGAGAAAGTGATTGCGATGTTGGGTATTGTATTTTGTCTGCATGTTATATTGAAAAATGAATTTGGGAATGATTCCTAATTTAGTATAGAGTTTTTTGTATAATCCGTAAAGCCAAAAACATGCTTGCGATTGAAAATGGCTTGTGGTTAAATAGTGATTAGGAAAAAGGAGTAAGTGGAGTTTATGCGTAAAAGCAGGGTCGCTGTTTTTAGTGTACTTTTTATTTTGGGGATTTCTGTATTGTTTGCGCCTTTCGCAAGTGCAGAGAAGGTATCGGGATACGATATTAAGAGCGGCGAAAATGGCGGAAGTTACTTGGTAGCTGGCGGTAAGGTGATAATTAGTGGTGGCGAAGTGCTCGTGTCTGGAAAATCGAATATGCCATTGCACGTCACGGGTAATGCGAGGATTGTATTAGATAATGTTGATATCAATTCGCTCGATGATGCGGCAATCTCAATTGATAGTGGCGTCGAGGTGGAAGTTATTTTGGTTGGCGAAAATAAAGTCACTAGTGGTGGAAAGAATGCGGGTATTGCGGTTGGCTATATTGATAATAATAATATGGCTGCTCTGACGATTAGCGGCGATGGGGAGTTGATTGTGACTGGTGGCGCAGATGGTGGCGCTGGCATTGGAGGAAATGGGACAAAAGATGCGAAGGCTATTAATGGCAAGATAGTGATTGAAGGGGGCACGATTATAGCTGAGGCGCGCGCAAATAGTGCTGGTATTGGTGGTGGTACTGGTGAGGAAAAGTTGCTTGAAAAAGACTATACGGCTGGTGAGATTGTGATAAATGAAGGAAGTGTGTCGGCTACTGGGAATGGCGGAAGCGCAGGAATTGGTGGTGGCAATTATGTTGGAGCAAAGATAGAAATCAAAGGTGGAACTTTGAAGGAAGTACGTGGTGGTGATTTTGCCGCCGGCATTGGCGGTGGTAGCTGTAGTAGAGATGTATCCGTTGAGATTGATGGCGGCGTTTTTGATGGTATTTATGGATACGAAAGTAGTGCCGAGGAAGCTCTAGGTGGGGCAGTGATTGGATCTGGTGCGAAAGTTTGCGAAACTGATGCGAAAACGATGGTTGCGGTTAATGATGGCGTAATAAAAAATGCGGTGGCCGGTTGGGGTGCTTCCGGCATTGGTGGTGGTGCTGGCAACGATGATCTTAGCGATGTGACAGTAGGGAAAGATGCGCAAATTACGCGTTTGTATACCGATGGCGAGAAAATGCCTCTAGAAGAGGGGGCGAGCGTAGAGGGAAGTGTGCTGCAAGTTGTGTTGTCGGAAACCGTAGATACAAATGAGGAGACAAATTTTGAGGTCGTGAAGTTTGGGGATAAGAGCGAGGCTTATAAGATGGAGTTGCCGAAAGGCTATCGGGCCTTTGTTACTACTGTTAAGTCTGAGGCGGACTATTCGGTGCGCGGTGAAAGTTACTACGCCGAAAAGAGTGAAGATGAAGAGTCGAAGGATGTAGTGAGGCTAAGTGTGGCGAAAGGTACTTTGGTGGCGCATAGTAACTTGCATCCGGTGGCAAAAGAAATTACTAAGGCTATTGACGATGAGGATGGCAACGATGCTGACTCCAACGTTTTCTATTGGGTAGGTGGAGGAATGGCAATTGCGGCGACGCTGTGTCTTTTCGTGGTTTATGGTAAAATAATGTAAAGCTATGAAAGAGCTAGCCGAAGATTTTAAGGCGATTTGGAAGAAAGATCGCGGCCTGTTGTGTTGGATGGCGGTAAATTTACTGCTGAATGTCTGGCTCTTTTTGTTACCGATTGTTAATTTTGATCCGGGGCGTCCAAAGATTTGGGCGCGATATTCAGATATAAGTAGCGGTTACGAGCAAAGTAATTGGTGGTATTTGTTTTCTTTCTCATTGGTTGCGCTAGCGTTAGGAATTGGACACACAGTAGTAGGTGCGAAATTATTTATGAAGCGTGGCAAAGATATAGCAAGATTGTTTTTGGGTGTAAGCATCGCAATCACTATTGTTGCGTTGCGTTTTTTGATGAGTATTCTTGGAGAGGGATAGATGCCGAAAGTTGTTGAGATACCGGTGGGAAAAAGGGCGCCACTGTATCGTTTTTTTGAGGTACTGCCTGGGCTTTTGAGTTACGGCATGATCATACTGTTGTTTGTGTTATCGGCCATTAATCCGATACTGGGATCCTGCTATATATTATTGATTGTGATTATCAATTTAGTGAAGGCGGTGGGAATTGCTTTCACTACGGTTAGGGGGTATAGAATGATGAAGAAGTGCTCGAGGGTAAACTGGGCTAAGAGGTTGAGTGCATTAGAGAATGCGCAGGAAAACTACGAGAGATTAGCCGGCACTAAACGGAGTTCGTATGAGTATCGCCAGCATTTGGAAAACCTATGCATGGTGGCGGCGGCAGAAGATGGATACTTTCCGAAGCCGAGCGAAATATACCATGCAGTGATTGTGACGATGTATAACGAATCGTTAGATGTATTGGTGCCGACGATGGAGTCGCTTCTGAAGACTACCTATCCGAAAGAGCGCATGATTGTGATAGTCGCTTATGAAGAAAGGGGCGGAGAGGATGCCGAAAAAGTCGCTAAGACGTTAGAGAAGAACTATAAGAAACGTTTTGGACATTTTATACTCGCCAAGCATCCGGATGGAATAGAAGGGGAAGTGGTTGGTAAAGGTAGTAATATTACGAATGCTGGCCATGTGTTGAAGTCGTACGTGAAAGAAAAAGGCATCCGATACAGTAACGTAATCGTAACGACGTTAGACTGCGATAACAGGCCGCATAAGAGTTATTTCGATGTGGTGGCGTATGAATATATCGTACATGAGGATCGCAAGAGATTAAGTTATCAGCCAGTCTCTTTGTTTACGAATAATATTTGGGACGCACCAGCCGTGACGCGCGTGGTAGCATCGACGAATTCGTTTTGGAATCTAATTTGTACAATGCGTCCACACACACTAAGAAACTTTGCTTCACATTCGCAGCCTCTAGATGCCTTAGTGGAGATGAATTTCTGGAGTGTTCATACGATAGTTGAGGATGGGCATCAATACTGGCGGAGTTTGACTTATTTTAATGGCGACTATGATGTGCTACCAATAAGGGTGCCGATTGGGCAGGATGCCGTGTTGTCTGATACTCTTTGGAAGACATTAAAGGCGCAATGGGTGCAGTTGAGGCGGTGGGATTATGGCGCTAGTGATGTGGCATATGTGGGGGAGTATATGTTTTCAAAGAAAAGAACAGTAAAACTGACGGTGCTGATTCCGAAGTTTTTGCGACTTTTGGATGGCCATGTGACATTGGCGGCGACGGCGCCGATTGTAGCATTTGGCGGTTGGATACCACTATTCTTCCATTACGGTTCACGCGATTTACTATCGCATAATTTGCCGTTGGTGGTGGGGCGAATTCAGACGGTGGCGGCGATTGGTTTGTTTGTTTCGTTGATTTTGTCCTTGAAGCTGTTGCCAGAGCGTCCGGCGCGTTATAAGAAGAGCAAAAAGATTTGGATGGCCGTGCAATGGGTGATTGCACCCGTTATCGCAATTGTTTATTCTTCGGCTTGTGCTTTTTATTCGCAGACAAGACTGATGTTAGCGCTCTATATGGAGAAGTTCGACGTCACGGAGAAGTCGGTAAAGAAATAATTATACTCATGCTTTTTGTGAGTTTATTTTTGGCTTAAAGTAATAACCAGTAATTAATGTGGAGGTAAGTATGAAATCTGGGCCATGATTTTTGATGTTTTAAGTATAAAACTAAGCGGAGGAAACATGAAAAAAATATTGAAAATTGGGGCGATTCTCGGCTTATTGGTGGCGAGCTTTGCTTCGTCGTCGGCAACATACGCAACGAGTACGACTTTGGGGGATAATCTGGATAGCCCGAGTTGAATAGAGATTACGCGCATAATACATAATACGAAGAGTTATGTAGATAACGAGTTCACTTATTCGTTGGTTCAGGATCCCGGGAATCCAGCAGTAGTAAATGGTATGCCTGACGAATTTGAATTGAGCGTAGTAGGTATGCCCGATGCGAATAGTGAGGTTGTAGCATATGGTGGGCCGGTTCTCACGGATTATGAATTTACGGCATTGGGCGATTATAAGTTTATTGTGCGAGAAACGGCTTCTGCGGATTCGATTAATTATCCGATTGATGACGAGAAGGAATACTATTTTTATGTTAGCGTGCGAAATAAGCTAGAGAATGGACAGCCGACTGGGGAGTATATCGCAACGATGGCGGCGCAGGTTAAAGACCATGACACTGGTGACAAAGTTTACCCAGTATTTGAATCCGACGCGACGCGGAGTCGTGTAAAAGTTACGAAAACTGTATCCGGTAATTTGGCTAATACTAATGAATACTTCAAGTTTAGGGTAGTGATTGATGGTGCGCATGAAGGTGATGTGTTTTCGGTGTATGGCCAGTCGGATGTTGTTGATTATGGTGGCGAAAGTATAACAACGAACAGTGCGATTACAATAGATGCCGACGAGGACTACATTTATCTAAAGGATGGACAGACTGTATGGATAGGTTTCGATGGCAATAGGGATGAGCTGCCAATTGGCTTGAGGTATAGTTTGGAAGAAGTCGATGATAATGGTTACGTGCAATATGTAGATGGCGTGGTGGGTTCGTTATCGGAGACAAAAACCGTAGTAGTCGACGAAGAATCGTTAAGCAATGTGGTTGAGTTTTTGAACCATAAAGAGGGGAGTATATTAACTGGTATTGTAATAAACGTAATGCCGTACGTGTTTGCGGTAGCATTTACGGGAATTGCTTTAGCGATTATTCATACAAACAAAAAGAAACAACGTAAAACAAAATGCTTAAAATAAAACAACAAAAATGGCGCAGGGGGGTGCGCCTACTTTTGAAGGCGGGGTTCGTTGCGAGTGTGTGTTTTTTGTTATTCGGCGTCTGGTTTGGCTTGTCTAGAGGCGCCGGCGCAGAAGACGGAAGTTTATTGCTGTTTTGTCGGGTATGTCGAAATTTTGATGTGGGCGATGTAATGTTAATGGCGAACGGGGAAGCGATAGAATACGGAGGTGATGGCGATGATGGTGACGGAGTGGTGGTCGGCAAGGTAATTGCCAAATTAAGTGTACGAGGTTTTAAATATGAGGTTAGTGAATAAATTACTCGATATGGCGCTATATATAGCAACAATACCATTGTTGTGCGTTGGGCTATTCGCGTTAATAGATGCAATGATAGCGTCTTCGAGTGCGAAGATAGACAAAAAGTTGATTGAAGTAGCCGCAATTAATGACGGCAGCAGTAGTCTATTTGAAAAGCTTGATGCGGAGTCTGAATATGTAGTGGCGTGACTGACGATTCGTGATACGAATATTAATTATCCAGTAACGCAGGGCAAAGATAATAGCTGGTTTTTGAATAGGAATTATAAGGGCGAATTTGCGACGGCGGGAAGTCTATTCTTGGACTATCGGAATAATGGGAAGTTTATGGACGGTTTTTCGATTATTTATGGTCATAGAATGGGGAATGGGGAGATGTTCTCGGATGTCGGTAAGTTTAAGGACAGTGTTTTCTTTGATGAGCATGACAGTGGCGTGTTGAAGACAAAAAATGGCGATTTAACTATTTCGGTGATTGCTTATGCGGAGGTGCAGGCGGATGATTGGGAGATATATAATGTCGAAAGAAGCCGGAAGGACGATAATGTAGTAGCCTATATAGTTGAACGATCTGAAATAGTTAGGGAAGATGTAATTTCAGAAAGATATATATTGCTTTCGACGTGTGATGGGAGCGAGAAGAATAAACGCGACGTACTGCTAGTGGGGATTAGGAAATAGCGCGCGTTTTAATTATCGAGTATAATCATAAGAGGATATGCAAGATAATTTTCAACAATCATTTATGAACCAGATGCACAATCCTGAGTTCGCAGCAACAAAAACGAAGGGGCACCAAAAGGCGTGGTTTATCGTTTTACCTTTGGTAGCTCTCGTACTGATTGTAGTTGTTGTGTTTTCGGGAAAAATCGCTAGTCAGAAGATGGTAAAAAGTCAAGTTGCGCTCAATTTTTTTAATTATCTTATTAGCGGCGAAGAGTCGAACGAGAAGCTTCCGCCCTATGAGGAAAATCAAAAATATAAAATATATGATGTTATTATGGGCGGCGACAAGGAAGAGGCAAAAGAGTACATCGGCCGTGCTCGCGTTTTGAACAAGATTTTTACCGACAGTATTGGCGACGGCTTGAATGAACGAGCGCAGGAACTAATTAATAAGCAGAAGGCCGATATTGAGTTTTTAGATTTTTATATTAATAACCCTGCGCCGACACTAGACGATGTTTTTGATTCGTTAGAGCTTACCTATAAAGAGTTCGGACAACGATACTACGATATACTTGGCGATAAGGAGGTCGAAGACGATGGGGTCGGTGAAGAAGAGAGTCGATATGATATTCCGATTATTGTTGAGTATATGGACAAACTTGAGGGTATAGGATCGGATTATGCTAGCCAATATGCGCATAGTTATTTGACGTCAATCCAATATGATATTTATGAGGCTTCTCAAAAGATTATTAATGGTTGTGAAAGCTATAATTGCGAAGATGCTATTGACCTTTCAGAAGTAGACGAGGAATATATTAACGAATCATACGACGATTTCCTCTATGCACCAAGTTTATGTGCGACAAGCGTTGCGGCAATGAGTTATGACATTATGGAGCAATTGAAATGACAGAAGCGGAAAAACAAGCCACCATCGATAAGGCAGTTAATTGGATTATTGATACTGCCAATAGTAAAGAGCATGGTTATGACCTCAAGCATCCAACTGGGCCGGATTATAAATGTTCGACACTTGTATTTTTCGGTTGGCATTATGCCGGTGCGGGCACTCTGAAAGATAAGCCTACGACGCAAAAAAAATGGATGGCTGGTACTGGGCAGTTGGACGGATATCTTAAAAAGGATAAAGATTTTACGAATGTCACAAAGAAGGTAAATCTCAACGATTGTAATACGCTTAAGCGTGGCGATATTTTAATGCATGGCCATACGCATACGGCGCAGTATATTGGTGACTGTAAGCTCGCGGAAGCTACAAAGAATTACGACGGAAAGCAAGGTGATAGTTCAGGCAAAGAAATATCAATTAAGAAGTATAAACGTCGAAGTTGGTCGATTGTGTGGCGATATGATCCAAAGATAGATGGCAAGAGCAGTAGCTCAGGGAGCAATTCGACTTCGCGTAGTGATGAAAGTGTTAGTAGTCGTAAGAAAACTCAAACTACACAACAAAGGACTCAGAATTCGTCAGCGAAAAAGGCTGAGACGTCGAAGCCGTATGAGTCTTATAAGCCGGAGAAGATTGTGCGCGATAATCTTGATTGCGGAGGGGCTGATTTGACCGATTTAGAGAAATACTATTGTGCTTATTCGCCGGTCAGCGGTGGCGAAAAGCAACTTCAGAATGTGACGATGAATGTGATTTCTACCGTGTATACATGGATTGGTATTGTCGCTGTGATTGTTATAGTAATTGGCGGCGTCCGCTACATGGTATCTGCTGGTAATCCGCAAAAAATTCAGTCTGCCCAGAAGACGATTCTTTATGCTGTTATTGGTTTGATTGTAACTTTAGCCGCATTTGCAATTACGAACTTCGTTATAGCTGCGCTAGGTTAATCTTTATTCTAGCTTCAGGGTCTTGGCGTAATAATATGAAAAGCCATTAAGGTTGCAGTAGCTTTTCATTTGTTTTTCTAGGTTAGGATCGGAGCCGTATTCTAGCAGATAAACCATGAGTCCGGCTTTTTTAACGGTCTGGAGATAATTTTTGTAATACTTAGTTTCATCTGACTTCTGTTTGTGGTAAGTTTTGTTGTCGAAGTTGATTAGGGTGAATACTTCTTCCTGATTGACACCATCGAATAGGCTTGTGTAGCTGCCGTCGGATATAGCGCGCGAGACGAATTCGTCGCCACCATTGATTAGGACTGGCAGGCCGTAGCTGTGGATTTTTCTTAGCATGGTCTGGAGGCCTTTGTAGATTTTGTCTTTTTTGTAATTTGCATAAACATCAGTATTATCGATGAAGTAGCCGTCAACGCCTTTTTTGCGGATGGATGGCTCTAATTCGTCAGTGATGAAAGTTTGGAATTTGGTTTTAGATACGTCGACCCACATTTCGTCCTTCCAGTTTTCATAGTGATCCAGATAGTAATCATTAAATCGGTTCGAATAGTATCGACCGTGCATTTCGACAGAGCCAATATTTAGATAGGAGTATACCTTGATACCTTTAGCATGTAACTTGTCGATGTATGATTTCGGGTAATGCTCCTGGAAATCAATTACGATAAGTTTATACTTGTACATTTTGCTTAGCACTTTTTCGCCATCCTCGTAGTCGAGCCCTAAGAATACGCCGTAGCTTTTTTCTGGAGTGGAGGTTTGGCTGCCAACGGTTACGGAAACCGTAGCAGTTTTGCCGTTTTTGGTTTTTGCTTCTACCGTGGTTGTTCCTGCCGATACGCCGGTCACAACGCCTTTTTTATTGACGGTGGCAATTTTGGAGTTTTTTGAAGACCAAATGACATCTTTATTAGTCGCATTAGCGGGGTAGATGGTATAGCCGATTGTTTTAGTTTTACCGACTGCTACGACGATAGAGTCGACGGTTAACTTGATGCAGGTTGGAAGAATTTCGGTCTGAGCGGCCGTTTTTCCTTGCTTCGACGCTGAACCGCTAGAGCCGCCGCTTCCTGTGCTACCACTGCTAGCTTTGCCTCCAGAGCTAGTGTTGCTACTGCTTCCTCCGGAGCTAGTAGAGACCTGCGAAGGCTTGCTCGATTCCGTAACGATAAACAGATTTAGCGCCATTGAGAAAACACACCATGTTATTAAGCCTATGACGACGCCGTAAAAACGTTTTTTCGCCGCTTCGACTTGTGATGAGTTGCCACCGGCCGACATTACCATAAAGCCACAAATAATGATTGCGAAAGAGCCAATTATGCCGACGCCGAAAGTCATAGTATTGATGCCAAGATCGAGAATATCTGCTATTTGTTGACCGCCACCATTTGGATTACAGAGGCTGTCTGGCAGGATGGATGTACATTTGACGTCTCGCGTTACGCCGAATTCTATTTCAGGCTCGTTAGACTTGGCTCCGGCGGCTCTTTTAGTAGACTCGACGCCGCAATCGCACGATTCGTCGCCGCTTCCGCAGTTGTCGCTAGAACCGGTATTATTGCCCGAGGTCGGCTTGCTGTTAGGGTCTGTATTTGTAGATTCGCTAATGCCGAGGTCTTTGCCGCTAATGGCATATATTGCGGCACCTCGGCCGCGTGCGTTACCTTCGTTATTTAGTGGCGTCATGAGGAAAGCGGTGCCATCGCTATCGAATTGAACACTTTTTACGACGTCCGTCTTGATGGCTTTTTGAGAGATGCCGATATCTTTTACTAGTTTGGAATTTTTATAATTATAGAAACGCAGAATTGCGTCTTTGCCGCCCATGTAGTTGTTTACTACCAGGTAATCTTTCCAGGTTGAAGGATTCTCCTCGTATTTTGCGTTTGGATATTTGGAAACGCTTGTTTTTTGGATAGTGCTCATTTTGACATCTTTAATCGTATTGCCCTCAAAGCCGGTCCAATACCAGTTGCGTACTTGATTGTAGGCGATTTTGGTATTGTGCAGGCCAGTCATTCTGCTTTCATATTGCATAGTTACGTCATCAAAAACGAAAGTGCCGGCTTGGGTGGCCAGAAGTAGTTTTCCGGTTTTGCTATTGTAGGCAAGACTACCTGGGTGATTGTAGCAGCCCGGATTGCCGTATTTGTTGCATGTGAAGTTCTTTTTATCTGGTAGGATTTTTGCAATTTTGAAAGTTTTACGGTCGATGAAATAGATACGACTACGCGTCGTTTCCTTGTAATCTTTGGCGCTGCCAGAGTCAATTAGATATGATAGCACGATATGTCTCGGCGTCAGGGCAAAGCTCTGCATCTCTCCGCTGCCGTCGTCATATAAACAATCAGTTCCGACGCCGCATTTATTGCCGGTCTTGAAATGTTTGACTAACTTGATTTGTCCACTATAACTGTTTAGCGCGTGGCAGTTATTGGTGAGTAGAAACGAACAGAATAGGGCAATAAAGAGGGCGCTGAGTAAGAAATATTTATTTTTCATAGTTTTCTCTCCGTTCACATTCGATTACGGCGTCGGTTGTCGAGTTGGTCATCCGTAGTAGGGAACCGTCAATTGTTAAGTAATACTCGGTGCTAATTGGGGAATTTATAGACAGAATGCCATTTTCTGCATCGTAGGAGTAGCTGCTTTGCGCACCGGTGGTTAGATTCCTATATAGACGCTCATTAGTAATTTGAATTATAGATGCGCCGTTTCCGCAGGACCAAGTTGTATTTATTTGTTCGAACTTAGGGATTTCAAAGTCGTCATTCTCTATGACGTGGATAACGTCAGAATTGTCTGGGTCTTCGACGCTAATTTTTGGTGGTTCGGCGCTGATTGCGTTGTTGCGTATGATTATCCTGATTATTAATGTAACAAAAGAAGCCAGAACGAAGAAAAAAGCAACGGCGATGAGAATCTTGAAGCGTCGTTTTTCTTTTTTTACGCTTTCCTCCTCGGTATTATATAAAACGATGTCGGTTTTCATAATTATGCTTATTTTAATAATAGCAAGATGGTCGAAAGAATGGAATTGGTTTAACTCTGCGAGTTCTCATCTCCTGGATATAAAAACAAAAATATGACCTGACGGCCATCTTTTCGTTTTTTGGTGGAGTGTAGGAGATATATCTCTCGCTAAGCTCGAGACATAGCAAGGCGTCGCCTCGGAAATAAAAAAGCAAGCTTTTTTGCTTCGCTCGGCTCCTTTTGCTACCGAACTCTGCGAGTTCTCATCTCCTGCATTAAAAAACAAAAATATGACCTGACGGCCATCTTTTCGTTTTTTGGTGGAGTGTAGGAGATTCGAACTCCTGACCTATTGATTGCGAACCAATCGCTCTACCAACTGAGCTAACACCCCAAGTGGATGGATTAATTATAGCACTAATCGTCGAAAAAATGATATTAGGGAAAGGTTTGGGCTATTTTTGGATGGTTCTAGCAGCAACGGCTTCTGCGGCGAGTTGTTGATGTTGTATGAAAATTGCGATGGCTACGAATAGTACGACCGCGATAACCACGCTAATCATGCCAATCATCCAAAGGTTTGATTCTTTGGTCTGTTTGTTTTTGAGTTGGCTCATGCTTTGATTGTACTACAAGTTAAAAAATGTTTAAAACGGAGTTCTGGGTGTCCAAATCCTGTTGGCTTCTACTTTTTACCATTGAGCATAGAAAACACTCAACCTTTCGATTGAGTGCTTTCTTTGGTGGGTCGCGAGGGGCAGCGGCTCCTGATGGAGCCTTGATTCACTGCGTCGCCTCGCAAATAAAAATGCAAGCATTTTTTGCTTGCCTCGGCTCCTTGTTCGCACGAACCCTGCGGGTTCTCGCCCCACGCTCTGAAACTAAGCAAACCAACAAAAAATACCCTCTGGGCATTTTTCTTGGTTTGGTGGGTCGCGAGGGGCTCGAACCCCCGACCTCCTCGGTGTAAACGAGGCGCTCTAGCCAACTGAGCTAGCGACCCACTTGTCGGATAGGTAAATAATAGCATATTTTGGGGAAAAGAAAAACCGCCCGAGCCAATTCGCTGGTTCGGGCGATAAATGTACTTCGGTTTTAGTTACAAAATTGATTGAGAAGCAACGGAACGAAATCCTGATATGCCAGGTGGGGCGGAAAAGTGCCAAGATCCTTACCTGTGGTTTCTCTGAACAATTGAATGTTCTGTTGATTAAATTTTCCATAGTTGAATACGGCGGGGTCGTTGTAGTGAGCGATTGCCCGCACGTATCCATCCAGGTACTGTATTCCGTTTGGATTCGCAAATCCGGAAGGGGTACTGGGATCACTACACCCGCGGAAAGTGCGCGTTGTAATTTTCCAACACTCTTCGGGATTCCTACCGCAGTTTTCATAGATATACTCCGCCACCTGAGCGAAGGTATTACCTTCGGCTGCTTTTTGGGCGGCGAGCACATACCATGGATGAGGAGCGCCGCTTTCGTCGCCGAGACATCTTTTAGTCGTGATGGCGTCGGCGATTTTTGCAAGCCCTTCAATGTAGGGCGAGTCGAGGGCTACGCATTCCAGTGTGGTTGCGTTGAGTAGCGAAATACTGCCGCATGTTTCGTAAAGTAAATAATAGCAATTCGCATTATGCCTTACGTGTGTTTCTATCTCGTGCGCCGCTAACTGGATGACTTTGAGGATGTTTTCCGGTTTTCTTGTTGCCGGAATTGCGATAACGCGTCCTCGTTCGTCGTTTGCGTTTACCGTAATGCTCGTGTACCGGGGTTCATTGGTTACGATGGCTTGCCACTCTTTCGATAATCCATAAATGTCGAGTGCATAATCGAACACTTCTTTCATCTCTTCGGGCGTATACTTCTTGGCGCAGCGGTCGGCGCGTTCCGGAGATACGATTCGCATCGTTTGTTCCAAGTATGGGTTTGCGATGGATTTTCCTGACGCCAAGTCTCTTGCGACATTCAGTAACTCGTCGGTTATTTTTCCGTAGAATTTCGCGATGAGGACCTTAGTCGAGGTGTCGTCTCCTCTCAGTATAGAATCGGAAACGTCGCATAGCGTGAGCTTCTTTGCGATGGCTGATTTGAGCAGGCAGTATGCAAGGCGCTCGGGTGAATCTGCAATATTGTCGATTGCGCGATTTGTTTCGTCTTTAAGCTGGGTTAATAACCTTCTTTTTGCTGTTGTTTCGTTTGCGTCTAGGTTATAGGTGAAGAGTGGATTGGTGAAGCGCCCTCTACTAAAGGCTTCGATGAATGCCTTTTTTAGGTCGTTTTGGTTTGACGGCGTTGTTATCTTGAGCGCGCTCAAATTAATTGACGCCAATTCGTGTAGAATGTTTTGCAATTCCATGTGGGAACCTCCTAGGAAAAATGTAAATGTACTTGTTCCGAATTTGTAATATTTTTGCATGTAATTGCGAATTTGTCAATCATATTGCGTTATATGTCTTTGGGTAGTAAAGGTGGTCGGTATGTAATCTGGGCGATGTGGGGAAAATATAGTATAATAACAGATATAAATAACTAAAAGAAAGGGCAGCGATGTCAGATATACAATCGATAGAAAAAATGCGTCATTCGCTTAGCCATATTATGGCTGCAGCGGTAAAGAATTTGTATGCTGGCACAACAACAATTCAATTTGGGATTGGCCCGGCAATTGATAATGGTTTTTATTATGACATTGATTTTGGTGGCGTAAAAGTGTCGGAAGACGATTTTAAGAAGATTGAAAAGGAAATGCGTAAGATTATTGCGCAGAAGTTACCGATTGAGCGTAGTGAAAAAACTCGCGCGGAAGCACTGAAGTGGGCGAGGGATAACAAGCAGAAATATAAAGAAGAGCTAATCAACGATTTGCCGGAAGAAGAGACAATTTCCTTCTATAAATTGGGCGATTTCGAAGATTTGTGTCGTGGTCCGCATGTCGATAATACGAGCGAAGTGGGCGTCTTTAAGCTCGATAAGGTTGCGGGCGCGTATTGGCGGGGCGATGAAAAACGCGAGATGTTGACGCGCATCTATGGTTTAGCTTTTGACACTGAGGCAGAGTTGAACGATTATCTTAAACGACAAGAGGAAGCGAAGAAACGCGATCATCGTAAGCTTGGCAAAGAGCTAGGGTTATTCTGCTACTCTGAATTAGTCGGTGCTGGTTTGCCGCTATTTACGCCGCGCGGCACAGTGCTTCGCGATATGGTAGCAGCTTTGGCGAATAGCTACCGTGAGCGTTGTGGCTACCAGAAGGTATGTATTCCACATATTGCAAATATTGATTTATACAAGACCTCCGGCCACTTTGAGAAGTTCCCAGAAATGTTACGTTTTACGAGTTCTGAGAGCGGCGATGAGCTAGCTTTGAAGCCAGTAAATTGTCCGCATCATAGTCAGATTTTTGCAAGCGTGCCGCGTTCATATAAAGAATTGCCAGTTAAATTTCTTGAGACGACGATGGTGTATCGCGATGAGCGCAAAGGCGAATTGGGCGGTTTGAGCCGCGTACGCGCAATTACGCAGGATGATTCGCATGTATTTTGTACGGAGGAGCAGGTTGGCGATATCTTCGGCGAATTGATTGAGTCAGCGAAGGATTTGTACAAACATATAGATATGCAACTAAAATTGCGCCTATCGTTCCGCGACGACGGCGATGGTTATATTGGTACGCCGGAAATGTGGGAGAAGGCGCAGAATTCCATCAAAGAAATGGCCGAAAAGTTTGAGATGGATTATTCGATTGGCGAGGGCGAGGCTGCAATGTATGGTCCGAAGATGGACTTTATGGCCGTGGATGCCTTAGGGCGCGAGTGGCAGTTGGCGACGGTCCAGTTGGATTATGCGATGCCAACGCGTTTTGGTCTTGAATATACTGCAGAAGATGGCTCGAAAAAGACGCCGATCATGATTCATTGCGCACTATTGGGCTCAATTGAGCGCTTCTTGAGTGTATATATTGAGCATACGGCTGGCTGGTTCCCGTGTTGGTGTGCGCCAGAGCAGATGCGCATCCTGACGCTCAATGACGATGTTGCGGATTACGTAAAGAAAGTAGAGGAAGAGTTGAAGCTAGTTCGAACTCACTTCTTCGATAGAGATTATAAAATACGTTACACCGTAGACGATCGCAATGAGAGCCTTGGTAAAAAGATTCGAGAAGCTACAAAGATGAAGATTCCGTTCGTCTTGATTGTCGGCCCTAAAGATGCCGAGGCGGAACAGGTTTCGGTACGTTGGACGGAAGATGGCAACGAAGCCAAGATTGACTTGAAAGATTTGAAAAAATATTTAGTCGAAAATATTGAAAAAAGCTTTTAATTAGCAAAGAGTCGTTTGATAATAGTTAAAATCCCTCATTCGTGTGGGGGATTTTGCCTTTTTGATTATGCTAATGGGCGGCTGTGAAATGGTGTGGTATTATTTTGATAAGTAGTAATTATGGAGGGAAAAATGGGGAAAGAACAGCAAACCGTGACGTCGGCTATTGAGAAGTCGGTAGAGAGTTCGAGCGGTTGCGGTGGTTTGAAGATAGCTTGTGTTGCGTTAGCGATAATGACGCTTGGTTTAGGAACTTATTTGATACTAGACAAGACTGTCCTGGCGCACGACTCTGATAATGGAACGAATAAGTGCGTTACTGCTGGCAACGAAAAGACTGCAACCGAGAATATTGGGTTCGTATATGATACTAGTCCGATTGGCACATATATTGATTATGGAAAATATATCGTAACCAAGGATGGAAGTCTTTATTTTGAGCCGAATAGCGAGATTAGCTGGTCGGAAGAAAGTACCGTAAAGACGTCATATCTAGTAAATGATGAGACTGGTACGAAGGGCAAGTTTACATTTGAACAAGACGATATCGGTTATGAAGTTAGCGGTGCCCTTGATACTCCTGTTACCATTGATGGCTATAAACTGAATGTGAGTAATGTGCAGTCTGTGATAGAAATAGGTCACGGTCAGCAAAAAGTTGGCATCCTTCTCGCGATTATTGATAAGGACGGGAATTTGAGTATTTTGAAGACTAAGGACGAATTTGGCGAAAATGTGGAACTGGTTCTTGAGAAGAACGTTGAGAAGAATGTCGCGAGCGTGGGAACAGCTTATGCTTGGAGCTATAGGTATGCCGTAGTTTATTTCCGCGATGGCGGCTCGAAAAAGCTTGATGATAAAGTACTTGAATAAAGGAGAGGGAAAGGTTGTATGACAAAAAAGGTGGGTGAATTTGAAGAGCGTCCGGTAGTTAAAGAGGCGGTGCCAGTTCCTTTGGAGAGGCGGAAGCCGACTGGGTGGATTGCAGCAACTGTGGTGTTCGCGTTGGTTGCGATTGGAGCTTTGAGTTTCGTAGTAATTGATAAAGAGTTGGTTAAGAAGCCGGATAGTAGCTTGAAGTGCAATGAGAGCAAGATTGATGATGGGAAAAATAATAATGTATCCGATTCGGATATGAAGGGTTTTGCTATCAGAGACTATTTTGGCGTGTTATACGTGACGAAGAAGGGGGAAGTATATTTGTCGCCGACTACCGAAACAGAGAAAGATAATGATTGGCCATTTCTGATGCGCGTGTCTGATTATGATCAGAATAAATTGCCGGGAGTTCGTGGCAAGTATACGATTACCGAGGATGACATTGAAGGTTTCAGTGCTGGTCCGACCGATATGGTGCAGGAGGATTATAAGGTAACTTTTGATGGATATAAGATCGATATTGATGGTGTAGTGGCAATGTATGGGGTTTCGTTCGGGCATGCATTTAACGGCTATAATTTTGCTCTAGTTAAGAGCGACGGTACGATGGGCTGGTTAATATTGACGCCGGGCGATTCGAATATGAAGGCTTCAGCGTTGCTGACGAAAAACGTTGAAGGCTACGAGAATGTAGCCGGCGTAATGTCGACAAGCCCAGCTGGAGGGACTAGGAGAGTTTTAGTCATAAAGAAAGACGGCGGTCAGGAGTGGATGGATTACGAACTGCTAACTAAACTTGAAGGTTTAGACTCAGCCGAGGAATGACGCGGAAAGCGCCCCCGAGAGGGGCGCTTTTTGATGAGATTTGGGGTAAAATGGATACATGCTGAAAATAATGGAGGGGCTAAATACCGCGCAAAAAGAGGCTGTCGAGACTTTGTCTGGGCCAGTGTTGATTTTGGCGGGGGCTGGCTCGGGAAAAACGAAGACTTTGACGCATCGAATTGCGAATTTGATTGCGAATGGAGTGGCTCCATACGAGATTTTGGCTCTGACTTTTACTAATAAAGCCGCGCGTGAGATGCGGGAGCGTTTGGCGCGGTTGCTCGACATGGATAATAGTTTCAGTTTTATGCCATGGATGGGAACTTTCCACTCGATTTGTGTGAAGATTTTGCGGATTGAGGCCGAGAATGTAGGGCTATCGAAGAGCTTTGTGATTTACGATACGGATGACCGATTGGCTTTGATAAAGCGAGCGATGAAAGAGCTGCATATTAATGACAAGAATCTTAAACCGCGTGCATGTGAGGCGGCGATTTCGAAGGCGAAGAATGAGGGGGAAGGTCCAGAAGAAATGTTGGCGAAGGCGTTTTACCCGAATCAGAAGCAGATTGCGGAAGTCTATGAGCGTTACGAAGATATGCGCATGAAAGCGGACGCGGTGGATTTTGACGACTTGCTTCTATATGTAGCGAAGTTATTGTGTCAGCGTACAGACATTCGAGCTAAGTGGTGTCGAAAATTTCAGCATATTCTGATTGATGAGTATCAGGATACAAACCATATTCAGTACGAGATTGTAAAGTTACTCGTGAATGATCAGATGAATATTTGCTGCGTGGGCGATGACTGGCAATCGATTTATTCGTGGCGTGGCGCAGATTTTACGAATATTCTGAATTTTGAACGGGATTTTCCGGGGGCGAAAGTAATTAAGCTAGAGCAAAACTATCGGTCGACGCAGAATATTCTTGATGCGGCGCAGAAAGTGATTACGAAGAATACGCAGAGGAGTGACAAAGAGTTATTTACGGAGATTGGAAAAGGTGCGCCGGTAGAGATACATGGTGCGCGCGACGAACAGGATGAGGCGCGCTATGTAGCAGGAATGATAAAAAAGAGTGGGCGGCCTCTGAATGATTTTGCGATACTATATAGAACAAACGCGCAATCACAAGCTTTTGAAAAAGCGTTTATGGAATATCGGATTCCATATAAGTTAGTCGGCGGGGTACGCTTTTATGATCGTAAGGAAATTCGAGACATTGTGGCATATCTGCATTTGATTGTGAATCCGCGTGACATTATTGCTTTTACGAGAGTAGTGAATGTGCCGGCGCGGGGGATTGGCGAGAAGTCGGTGCAGAAGATTTTGGAAGGGGATATTGATGGTTTGGCAGGGAAGGCGGCGAAGGCATATTTGAAATTTGCAGATACATTAGAGGCGCTACGAAAGAAGAATGCCGATGGAATGAATCCGGCGGATATTATCGAGGATTTGTTGCGGCGGATAGATTATAGAGGGTATTTAAACGATGGCGACAAGTTGAAGGCCGAAGAGCGAAATGAGAACTTGACGGTTTTGATTGGCGAAGCTGGCGCGTATGCGACTTTAGATGAATTTTTGGCCGATGCGGCCCTGATGTCGTCGGCGGACGAAGAAGCAGGGAAGGATGCGGTGACGTTGATGACTTTACATGCGGCGAAAGGTTTGGAATTTCCGATTGTATTCTTGGTCGGCATGGAAGAAGGTTTATTGCCGCACGTACGTTCGATGGATGAATCGGCAGAAGATGTTGAAGAAGAGCGCCGTTTGGCTTACGTGGGCATGACGCGAGCAATGCAAGAACTATTCTTGACCTATGCGCAGTCGAGGTTTACTTATGGCGGGCGGAATTATAATTTCCCGTCGCGATTTTTGCAAGATTTGGGTTTTAATCCATATGGTAGTCACGATTTGGACGGTGATGGTTTTACGGATGATGACTATGGTGAAGATGATTTTGATGGTGGTTCGGATGGTTTATGGACGCGAAAACCAAGCAAACGTAGCTTCGCGCCGGAAGATTATGGCGAAGATGGCTACGATCCGTTCCCGCCAGATTTGCCAGTATACGAGTAGTGTTGACTTATTTATTTGAATATGGCCTCAGCGAGGAAGCGGACGCGCTGCTGGATCACGCCTATGATCTGAAAAACGAGTTCGATGATCACATCGGCGCTTTCGTGGAGAAGTATCCTGACATGGAGGACTGCTTCGCGGATGACGAGAACGATGAGGAGGATTTCCCGTCCTGACCAATTAAGCTGAAAGACAAAAAGAATCAACCGGCCCCGGGCGCAAACCCGGGGGCTTTTTAAATGGCTTGCTAACAGGGGTGGCATATGGTATAATGTGCTCAATATTAACTCAGCAAGAGGCTAGTAAAGAAAACATTGCGCTCTTGCTTTAACCAAAGGAGTGTTCTATGCGAGAATACGAGTTAACCGCGCTCATTCACCCTGATTTAGAGATGAATCTTGAGCCGGCGACCGACAAGATCAAGGCTTTGATCGAGGCGAACGGTGGCAAAATCACCAAGGAAGCCAATGAAGGCAAGAAAAAGCTTGCTTACCAGATTAAAGGCCAAGATTTTGCGATCTATTACTATTACGAGTTGGAGCTCCCAGCAGCCGCACCGGCGAAGATTTCTTCGGTACTTAATATTACCGATGAAGTAATTCGCTATTTGCTAGTTGCGAAGGATCCACGTCGTGAAAAGATGTTGGCAAAACGCCAAGAACGCAAAGTTCAAGAAGAATCAAAAGAGGAGGAATAACATATGGCGCGGGGATTTAGCAAAGCAATTATCGTAGGGAACATGACGCGCGACCCAGAGTTGCGCACGACGCCAAGTGGTACCCAGGTCTGTGGTTTCACGGTGGCGGTAAACCGTAATTATAAAGATGGTTCGGGCGGGAATAAAGAACAAGTTTCCTTTATAGATTGTTCAGCTTGGGGGAGATCCGGGGAGATTATCGCGCAATATGCTAAGAAAGGTAGTGGGATTTTGGTATCCGGCCGCATTGAGCAGCGTAGTTGGGAAGATAAAGAAGGCCAAAAGCGCTCCCGTGTCGAAATTGTAGTTGAAGATTTCAACTTCATTGGCGGTGGTAATAGTGACGGCGGTAATTATTCTGGTAGCAGCAAGAGCAGCACTGGCTCTAATGAAGCGCAAGATGTTGCGCCAGACGACATTTCGGATGAACCAATCGATTTAAGCGAAATCCCATTTTAGATAATTAAGAAAGGAAGATATGAAGAGATATAAGAATGATCCAAATACGTATTTCGATTATCGCGATGTGAAGACTTTGCAGCGTTATGTCGATGCGTATGGCCGCATTGAGCCAATCAGCAAGACTGGTCTTTCGGCTAAGCAGCAACGTCAACTTGCAGTAGCCGTGAAGCGCGCGCGTCATCTAGCTTTAATGCCATTCGTAGCAAGCGTATAGTTTTGGAGGTTCCTGGGCATGTATGGACCAACAGATTTGAAGAAAAATACGCTTATCACTTTGGATGGTCAGCCATACAAAGTGGTGGAATACTCGCAAAAGGTGATGGGGCGGGGTGGTAGCATCGTAAACGTCAAAGTGAAAAATTTGATTACGGGCGCGTTGCTTCCAAAAACCTTTAAGGGTCAGGAAAAGATTGAACCAGCAGAGGTATCAAACCAAACGGTACAGTACCTCTATAATGATGGTGAAAAATTCTATTTCATGAATCCGGAGACTTTTAACCAGTATGAGCTTTCGGCTGATATGGTTGGCGATTCGAAGGATTTTATGAAAGAGGGCGAAAATTTTGACATCCAGTTTTATAACGATAGTCCAATTAATTTGGTGTTGCCAAAGAATGTGTGGCTAGAGGTTACTTATACCGAGAGTGTCGTGAAGGGTGATACTACCTCTTCCGTTCAGAAAGACGCAAAGCTCGAGACTGGCGTAGAGGTAAAGGTGCCTGCTTTCATCAAGACGGGCGATGTAATTTCTGTCGATACGGAGACTTACGCTTATCGTGAGCGCCAAAAATAAGACAAAGCAAGAAAACAGTAGAGCGGGGAATGGCTCTGCTGTTTTTGATGTTTCAAGTTGGCCGGTACTGGTAATAGTAGGGCCGACCGCAAGCGGAAAGACGGGGCTTTCAATTGACATAGCGTTAGAATTGGCTCGGCGTGGGGTTTGCGATTGCGAAATTATTTCGGCAGATTCAAGGGCAATTTATAAAGGAATGGATATTGGTACGGCAAAGCCGACCATCGATGAGATGATGGGCGTGCTGCATTGGGGAATCGATTTGGTGGAGCCAAATGATAGGTTCACTGTGGTTGATTTTTGTAAGTATGCGCGTGAGAAGATTGCGGAAATACGAGCGCGTGGCCGTTTGCCTATTGTAGCGGGCGGGACGGGGCTTTATGTTGATGCGTTGATTTATGGCTACCAATTCAATGATGTTGTGAAAAATAATTATTCAGACCGACAAGAGATGAGTTCGGATTTTGTAGTTTTTGGAATCGATTGGCCGCGCGAAAAATTACGCGAAAGAATCACGGATAGAGCGTATAAATTATTTATACAGTCAATTGAGGATGAGACGGCGCGAATGGTGGAGCAATATGGTTGGGAAAGCCAGGCGATGAAGTCGAATATTTATCCAATTTGCTGGGAAATGATGCGCGGGAGCATTACTCGCGACGAGGCCATTAGGTTGTTTGTGCTAGACGATTGGCATTTAGCAAAACGGCAGTTAACTTGGTTTAAGAGAAACAAAGATATTAAATGGTTGCCACTTGAGGGGGCGAAAGAGCGTATAATTAATTTTTACTTATCCAAATAATTTGCAGTAAAAGTATGTTACTATAATTATAAGATGAGTAAAGAAAAAGCGATGCCACTAGAAAAACTATTTGGTTCAAAAACCAGAGCAAAACTATTGGCATTGTTCTTCGAGAATCCAGATAAATCTTATTATGTGCGCGAGATAACACGCGTCATTGAAGAACAGATTAATTCAGTGCGTCGAGAGCTGACTAACCTAAATTCACTCGGACTTGTTAAAATTGAGAACTACGAGAATAAAGTTTATTACTCGGCAAATACAAAACATCCATTCGCACGGCCGATGACGGAAATTTTTTCGCGCCGTATTGAAAATGCTCAGGAAGTTGAAGTACATCGTCCGACGTGGGAAGATTACGTCAGGCCAGTGGCGAATTTGATTAGTGCTTTAGTGGTGACGAATCGGATTCCGGGGCAGGACGGCTTAGATTTACTGATTGTTGGCGATGATTATCAACGGAAATTAACACGATGGGCGGAGGTAGTAGAGAAACGGCAGGGTAAGCCATTAAATTATGCTATTATGAGTCGCGAGGATTATTTATATCGGAAGAGTGTACGTGATCGGTTCTTAGCAGATTTGTGGTCTCTAAAGATTAGCGAAACGTATGATCCAGATAGAATTCTATAAATAGCAGGAGAGGAGGAGAGAAATGTTTGAAATTGAATTAAAAAATCCTGACGAAATGGTAATAAAAGCTAAGGAAAGAGTCGTAAACATTAATGTCGCACAATCAACGGTGAGCTCTGATTTGAAGGTGGGGACGATTGGTGGCGCGGGCGAGTTTGAGATTGGCGATATTACAATTGTTGGTTCGAGCCTGAAGGAAGGCGGCATTATGTATCGTGTAGATGTAGATGGCGTAAAGATTGGTATCGTTGGCAATACAGCGAAGACGGAAGACCTTGATAATCTTGGGCCAGTAGCAATTCTGGGAACGAGCAATCCGAAGACTGTTCCGATTGTAGAGCCAAAGATTGTGATTCCGATGGGGAATATGGATATAGCCGAGATAAAAGCTACAATTAAGGTAGAGAAAAAGCTGAAGATAAAGAATGCAAGTTCGCTGCCGGTAGTGATGGAAGTCTGGAAGCTGGATTAACACTTGCGAAAAAGCCGATTATAAGATATAATAGAGCAAGTTTTAAACAATAATAAGAGATATAGATATGGCAGTATGTGAAATTACCGGTAAAGGCAAGATGTATGGTCATAATGTGAGCTTCTCTCAGCATAAGACTCGCAAGGTTTTTAAGCCGAATGTTCAGAAGCGCACTTTTATTATCGACGGTCGCAAAGTTAAGTTGAATGTTGCCGCCTCGACGCTACGCACGCTTCGCAAGAAGGGCGTAATTAAGAATGGTGCATCCAAGAAGGACGAGAAATAATTAGCCTTTAAACAAAAAAGAGCCCTGGAATGGGGCTCTTTTTGTGTATTTTGCTCATGATATAATGGATATATGAATGATGATGCGGGGCAAATTATTGGCTACATTTTCTCGATTTTTATAATCACGTTATTTTCGATGATTTTGCACGAGTTGATGCATGGTTTCGTGGCACTAAAGCTTGGCGACAATACGGCGAAATACAGTGGGCGCTTAACTTTGAATCCGCTGAAGCATATTGATCCGGTGATGACGATTTTGGTGCCGGTGCTACTAGCGATAGCGGGTGGGCCGATTTTTGGTGGGGCAAAGCCAGTGCCGGTTAATAAATATAAACTTAAACACGGTGAATGGGGCTTTGCGCTGGTGGCGATAGCGGGGCCGTTGACGAATTTTGCTTTGGCGTTGGCTTTTTTCTTGGTGGGATACTGGGCCGGATTGATAACTATAATAGGCGGCGAAGCCGCATATATGCCAGGTAGCTTTTGGAGCACGTTTGCATATTTGGGGGTTCACGTTAATTTAGGTTTTATGTTGTTTAATATCATACCGATTCCGCCATTGGATGGTTCAAGAGTGCTATATGCGATTGCGCCAGAGGGCGGGATTAGGGATTTTATGGATAGCATTGAGCGATACGGCATTGCAGTAATTTATGTCTGTTTATTATTCTTTGGAACCGTACTGAGTGCTTATATGGCCGGCGCAACAGGCGGAATTATCCGCCTCTTTACGGCGCTAGTTGGTGCATGATAAAATAAAAGTGTCTCAAGTTGCGCATGATTTTCCTGAATAATCATGTTTTAGGGAACTTGACACACTAGACCCGTGGGTCTAGCGCGAGAGAGTTTACCCACCGTGTTCTTATCACGGGAAAACGATGCAACTTGGGACTTTTTTGATGGTATGAGTACCCTTAATGAGATATGCTTATGGTAAAATAGGTACATATGAAACAACGCATTCGGGTGACGGCGATATGCAGGAAAGGCGATGAGGTCTTACTTTTGAAGCGGGCAGGGGGGCGCTTAGAAGGCGGTTCGCCAAATTATGAATTGCCCCAGGGGAAGATTATCTTCGGGGAGCAGCCCGAAGAGGCTATGACGCGGGTGATATACGAAAATATCGGCATACAGACGATGAGCATTCAGCTATCTGATGTGGTGACTTTCACTAATTTGGAAGGCGCTTCTGAGTTGGGAAATCTATATATCATATATGAGATTAAAATTACAGATGAAGGTGTAAAAATTACAAATGAGCGTTACTCGGCGTATAAATGGGTAAAGCTTTCTGATGTAGGCCTAGTTCCATTAGAAGAAGCGACGGGGATGCTATTGCAGATTATTGCGACGAAAGTGGGTGCGCCGGCGACGCGAATTATGCAAGTGGGCGAGGGCGAACAAGTACTGCCGGCAAGCGATTTTGCGACGATATATACCGATGGTGGTTCGCGTGGAAATCCGGGGCCAAGCGGTTTGGGCTATTATATTATTGGTCCAGACGGAAAAGAGATAAAGAGGGGCGGGGAATTTCTGGGCTTTTCGACGTCGCGGGTAGCAGAGTATTATGGACTGAAAGAAGGGCTAGAGCAGGCGCTTGAGCTTGGGCTCAAAAAAGTACATTTCAAGAGCGATAGTTTGATGATGGTCAACCAAATGAATGGTGTATATAAGGTAAAAAACCACGATTTGATTCAAGTGCATGCCGACGTATTGAAATTATTGGAGGGGTTGGAGGCGTATAGTTTTGCGCATGTGCCGCGTTCGCAGAATGTTGAAGCGGATATGGAAGTAAATAAAGTAATAGACGCAAATACGCGACGGGGGACTTACTAGTAGGCAATAATTGCTATTTCTGTCAATTTTTGATAGAATTAAGGGCAAGCTCGTTAATATAGTCGCTGGCCATTTTGGCGAGAGGAAAGTCCGGGCAGCATAGGATACGGTAGTTGCTAACGGCAACCGCGCGTAAGCGTAGGAAAAGTGCCACAGAAACGATACCGCTTCGATCTTTGATTGGAGTAAGGGTGAAAAGAGTGGGGCAAGAGCCCACAGATCCTGGTGGCGACATCAGGGTGGGGTAAACTCTACCGGCTGCAAGGAGACCTAGATACCGTGATCCGCGGATGGTCGCTCACCGCTAGACTGCATAAGCAATTGTGTGGCTAGATAGATGACTATAGGCTTGGCGCTTCGGTGCTGAGTTACAGAACCCGGCTTATGAGACGAGCTTACTGGAAAATACTCATTTGAAAGTGAGTATTTTTTGTCGTCTAGGGCGATAAGATTAGCAGACGCCTATGCGGGAGTGCTAATGCTTATTGTGGCGATTTTACAGATGGTGACAAAAAATATCTCCCGGAAATGGGAGATATTTTAAAATTGGCTTTTCGCTCTATTTGACGCTTTCGCAAATAGCAGTGAAGGCTTTCGGGTCGCTGACGGCGAGTTCGGCGAGAACTTTGCGATCGAGCTCGATGCCCTTAGTCTTCATACCATTGATCAGTCGGCTATAGCTGACGCCGTTTTCACGGGCGGCATTATTGATGCGAGTAATCCAGAGTGCGCGCAGATCGCGTTTGCGATTGCGGCGGTCACGATAGGAATAGCGCAATGATTTAATTACACCTTGTTTCGCGAGGCGGAAACTACGGGTGCGATAGTGCTGCATACCTTTGGCAGCTTTAAGAATCTTTTTGTGCTTTGCGCGAGCAGCAACTCCACGTTTAACTCTCATGATTAAGCTCCTAATGCAGTTTTAACGTTTTTCTTGATTTTGCCGCGGATAGTGGCAGCAGTTTTCATGTTGCGTTTGCGCGCCTTGGACTTTTTGGCCAAGATGTGGTTACCAAACGCACGTTCGCGCATGACTTTACCGGTTTTGGTAATGCGGACGCGCTTAGCGGTACCCTTGTGGGTCTTCATTTTTGGCATATGATACCTTTCCTACTTTAGTTAGTATTATTGAACGCTTTGGGGTGTAGGGAACCGGTGGGCGTTATGTGTGCAATCTACTTATGGCGAACCATAAAAGTGAGGTTGCGGCCGCTCATTTGAGACTTGCCGTCGACGACGACGGTTTCGCCAAGCTTCTCGATAATGCGATTCATGAGCTCGGTGCCAATTTCTTTGTGGGCCATTTCGCGGCCACGAAAGACAATCATAATTTTGACACGATCGCCATCGTCGAGCAATTCGAGAACTTTGCGGCATTTAATATTGAGGTCGTTTTCCCCAATTTTCAAACCAAGTCTGATTTGCTTGAGTTCGGAACTCTTAGCTTTTTTCTTGGCACGTGATTGCTCTTTCATCTTTTGGTATTGATATTTGCCCCAGTCGATGATTTTGACGACGGGCGGATTAGCATTAGGGGAGATTTCCACTAAATCTAAACCGGCATCACGAGCCATGAGCTGAGCATCGCGACTAGACATGATACCTAACTGCGCGCCTTCGGCGCTGATAACGCGCACCTCCGGATAACGAATATCTCCATTAATGCGTGTTTTCGAATTGTTGGTACCGATGGCAGTGCTCCTCAAAAAATTAGACTTGTTATGGCGCAAATTATAGCAAAATGCTTCCGAGAATGCAAGAGGTGGCACCTCTGGTTGCTTATGGGGTGAAGTGTGGGCGATAGTGAATAGCTTCAGCGATGTGTTCGGGTGCGATTTCTTGGGTTGCTGTGAGGTCGGCGATGGTTTGAGCGAGCTTAATTATTTTGAAGAAAGAACGTGCGGAGAGTTGGTAGCGTTTTGAAGCTTCATCGAGAAGATGGCGCGCTGGAGCACTGAGCTGACAGAATCCGATAACCTCGGAAGACGAGAGGCGGCCGTTAAATTTGGTTGGGTCGTGATAGCGTTTGAATTGTTGCGCCTGAGCGCCCTTAATCAGCTTTTCAGCCATAGATTGTTCAGGAATGCCGTCTGGGTGACTTTGAGGGAGAGTATTCTGTTCGCAGCGGAGTTCGGCGGCGATATCAATACGATCTAGGAGTGGTCCCGAGAGCTTGCGGCGATAATTATAGAGTGCAGATGGCGTGCAGGTGCAGGTATTGGCGTCAGAACCATAATAGCCACAAGGGCAGGGGTTAGTGGTGGCAATAAGCATGAAATCGGCAGGATAACTAATGTGGCGACCGAGACGGCTAAGCGTAATGGAATGGCTTTCAAGAGGTTGGCGTAACGCTTCGATGCGATCGCGCGGAAATTCGAGCAATTCATCAAGGTGAAGGATGCCGAGGTGGGCGAGAGATATTTCGCCTGGAATGAGATTAGGGCCACCACCAAGAAGCGCAGCAAGGCTGGCGCTATGGTGCGGAGCGCGGTAGGGGCGCTCGGTGATTATTTGTGTGCAGAGAGTATTGAGCGAGTGGAGTTTCGTGATGGCTATTTGTTCATCGAGTGATGGTGGAGGTAGAAGGCTGGCAGAAGCCTTGGCGAGGAGTGTTTTGCCAGTACCGGGCGGACCGGTAAAGAGAATATTGTGGCGACCGGCGACGGCGATGGTAAGTGCGCGCTTGGCGCTGGTTTGGCCGAGAATATCGTCTAGCACTATATGCTCATGCTTATCTTTTTGTGTATTTTTGACAGAAAAAGATGAAGTATTGAGGGCGATTTTGCCCTTCAAGAAAAGTCATAATTCGCGCAAATTATTGGCTGGAATAAGGTCGATATCGCGAGCGAGCAGGGATGCTTGCGGAAGATTACCAGATGGGATAATTAACTGTTTGACGTGATGCGACTTTGCGATCTCGACTATGTTTAAAATGCCTTTTACGGGCTTAATATCGCCATTTAATGATAGTTCGCCGACGAACATGCGTTGGTGCAGGTCGGCCGGTAAAAGTTGCTGAGAAAGCCCGAGAATGGCTAGGGCGATAGGGAGATCGAGGTGGGTGCCATCTTTGCGCAATTCGGCGGGGGCGAGATTAATAATTACTTTCTCTCTTGGGAAGTCGAAGAGAGAATTGCGAAGGGCGGAACGGATACGGTCGCGACTTTCGTCGATGATTTTGCTAGCAAGTCCAACGATATTAAAACAAGGCAGGCCGCGAGAGTGGTCGCCTTCGACTGTAACAAAGCGGCCAGTGTAGCCATGGGGAATAGCGGAATATACTTTTGAGATTTTCATACAGGGCAGTATAAGGGGTGTACTCTTTCAAATAAAGCGTGAGTATGATAAAATATGTACTAGTTGGGGCTGACAAAGCTTAGACGGATTATTAACAATATGCATGCGGATCGATTAACACCGTAAGTGTTTTCATAAATGCAGACAAAACTGCTAGTAAGCATGTAGCTTATATGCCTGCTTACGCTTTGGCCTAAGATATACCTAGGTCTGTTATCCTCGGTGAGATACCATAACTTCGGATAATATCATACACATGGTAATAAGGTTGACCTTCTGACAGTGGTTAGCACGAAAATTTAGTCATGACTTCGCTGAGTTTTGTTTATTCCAGCTCTAGTGAGTTTGTCGAGATGAAAGAATGAACTATGTCCGTAGATTGCATACCAGAGGTAGTTCGGACCCGGAGGCAGTATCCGGCAGCTCCACCAAATCGCTCAAGTAGAAAAAATCGCCCAGACGGGCGTTTTTTTGTAGGTTATCAAGACAAAAGAGAAGATCCGGTAACTGCGAGGAAAACCGGATCTTCTGTGTGGAGTGTGGAGTTATATATTTTGGAATCGATGTTTGTTTTTGGCCTCTGGATAATAATTTTATTCAAAAGCTACCTCTATAATAAGGCCTTAAAATGCTCATGTCAATAAAAATAGTGTTGTAATATTTGCAACATTTATGTACAGATAAGTGAGGCTTAGGTAATGAATTGCTGCATTATGGAGTGTTTGAATAATGTAATTTTGTATTATTTGTGGGCAAAAAATGATAAATAAGCGCAAGACGCGATAAAGACGGGCGGCGCGCGTGGTGTGGCTAAATACGGCTACTAGAGGTGGTATCTGTATCTGTAAAAAATACATAAACAGTTTAATAATTGGGGTGGGTGTAGATTTGCTTTTTTCGGGTGCTGCATGCGTTAAAGCGTCGAAATAATTCAAGATATCCCTGCGGAATGGATCGAAGCGATATATACGTAACGTTGTAATAAATACAATAAACATTTTGTTCGGTTTGCCTCTGGAGCGGGGGAGTCTGTTGTAAAAACTACAATGATTTTTGAGCAAATAGGTTATTGACTTTTGAATAAATATTTGCTATATTTAGACTGTACTTAATGAAAAACAAAAAGTACAAAAACAAAACAAGGTGTGTAAGAAATTTGGCGTAGTAATAGCTTATTTCTAGCCATAAATTACAACCTAGGAGTAAGCTAAGCTCCGCCAAAGACTTACCGAGAGGTAAGGAGCGTAGAGCGCGTAAATCGACGATACAACTAGCACATTAGATACCCGAAACAGAGAAGTACGGAGATTTGCAAGGACGATGCCTCTCTATACGAGAGGCGGTCAATCAAGCTAAGGGTAGAGAATAAGTTTGCGGCTATAAGTAATGTATATATTTGCCGGATAAACTCCTCTACCTTTGGCCCACGGTCTTGGGGAAGAAAATACTTACTGGATTTCTGAAGGCGATGACTTGTTTTTCGCGCGACGAGCGATGAAGGGCAAGGGCATTGGAGGGGTGCTTTTGTGCTATAATTCGCTTATGGATAAGTTGTTGCTGATTGCTGCGATTACTGCTTTCTTCTTTCTGACGGTGATGATGTTTTTTACTAGCCCGAGCGGGGTGGGCGCTCTAGGGGTTCTAGTATTTTTTACACTCGTGTACGTTTTGTGTTTAGGTCTTGCAGTTTTTGGCTGCAGGGTATTCTTCGTTTTGAAAGCGAAGTTGAATCGTGCGACGGCGGGGAATATTAAGAAAAAGAGCTATTACTACGGCCCAGTTATTGCTTTGGCGCCGTTATTTTTATTGGTAGGGCAAACGTTTGGAGGTTTGTTGGTCTATGAGGTAGTGGCAATTGCGGCACTCGAATTGTTGCTATGTTTCTTAGTATCTCGCAACGTCTTATGATATAATAATGCTTATGGATAATAAGGGCGGCGCGCAGGGTAATTCTGGCGAGACTGAACAATTTTTTGGGGCAGTAGAGACTGGCGAAAATTTTGATGCTTTTATGGGCTCGCGCGAAGATTTGAAACCGCAAATCGAGATGCCGGCCGAACTGATTGATAATGATAATTCCGCAGAGGCGGCCGGCGAGGCGCAGCCAGTTGGCCAACCGGCCGCGACGACGGATGACGATTCGGTGGATGACGATGCGAAAAAGGATGCCGAGGTAAGAGAGCAGTTAGAGAAACTAAAGGTCTCTGGGAATGCGGGGATGTTGCCGAGCGCATACGAGAAGGCCGTCAGGGATATTCTGGCCAGAAATAGAAAAGATCCTTTTCGGTTAGTGAGAGAAATGGATATTGCACGGTGGGATTTGATGGAAAAAGCGTTTTCGAGAAAACTTGGTGATGGCCTGAACGGCATGAGGGCTAAGTAGTGGATATTTGGACGATAGCGATTGCGGCAGTGGTGGCGATTGTCTTTTTGGTGCTTGTTTGGAAGATGTGGGCGGAGAGTAAACGGGACAAGAAGAATATTGCGCGGGCATTAAAGATGGTGCCGATGTTAATTCATCTACCGCCGAGCACTGACGATATTGAGGTGGGCGGGCGCGATGAGCGTGATGTAATTAACGAGCAGCTATCCGAGGCTCAGGTGATGTATAGTATTATTTCTTCGACCCTAAAGAAAGGATTGAGGGCGAAGTTGTACGGCCAGAAGCATATTAGCTTCGAAATAGTGGCGCATGATGGTTTTATTAAATATTACGCCGTAGTACCAGGAATATTAACAGAGACGATTAAGCAGGCTATCACGGCAGCATATCCGACGGCGCGCCTAGAGGAGGTGGAGGATCCAAACTTCTTTAGCGCAGAGGGGAAGCTCGATGCGGTATCTGGGGGTGAGCTGAGGATGAAAGAGAGCTACTGGTATCCGATTGCAACCTATGAGGATTCGAAACGCGATGTGGCATTGGGTTTAATCAATGCAATGTCCGTAGCAAAAAAAGGTGATGGAATTGGCCTACAAATATTGTTCCGCCCGACGGACGGGAAATGGGTAGCAAAATCATTGGAGCGAGTACAAAATATAAAAGATGGGAAGAAATGGCGAGATAGTACGGGTAATTTTCTTAATCGCGTTTTGTACAATGTGGGTAATTTAGTTGGTGATATTGCAAAGGCACTGTGGGAACCGCCAGATGCGCATGATCCATACAAAGATATGGATAAACAGTTGACCAACTTGCAGCAAGAAGAGATTCAGAAGATAGAGGAGAAGACTAAATATCCTGGCTTTGAGGTGCTGATCAGAGTAGTTGCCAGTTCGAGTAATAAAGTGCGCTCGGAATCGCTATTGAATGGGATAGTGTCGATTTTCTCGCAATTTGACCTGCCTCAATATAATGGTTTCCGTTACGATATTATGAATCGTTCGGATGAATTGGTGCGCGATTATATATTGAGAATATTTCCGCAGACACAAAAGAGCATGATTTTGAATAGCGTAGAGATGGCGAGCCTATTTCATTTGCCAGCGCAGAATGCTATTCCGACATCGCAGGTTGAACGGCAGGCGGTAAAGCAGGTAGATGGCCCAGCGAAGTTGGCAGAGGATGGCATTATCTTGGGTGTCAATGAATTCCGCGGCGAGAAGAAAGTGATTCGCCTGAGAGAGAAAGACCGCCGTCGCCATACTTACGCAATTGGTGCTACGGGTTCTGGTAAGTCGGTACTTTTGGAGAACTTGGCGTATCAAGATATGTGCGACGGGCGTGGCTTTGCCTTCATTGATCCGCACGGCGATGCGGTTGAATGGTTGCTCAGTCGGGTGCCGCAAGAACGGATGGATGATGTGATTTTATTCGAGCCGGGCAATATGGACAATCCGGTTGGTATGAATATGTTCGAATTCCAGTCTGAAGACCAAAAAGACTTTATCGTACAGGAAGGTATTAATATGCTAACTTCTTTGTACGATCCACAGAATCAGGGTATTTTTGGCCCGCGTGCGCAGCACATGTTCCGCAACGCGGCGTTGCTTTTGATGAGCGATCCGGCCGGTGGTACTTTTATAGATATTCCGCGTTGCTTTATTGACCCAGAGTTTGTGAAGGGAAAACTCAAATATGTGACAGATAAGACGGTTTATGATTATTGGACGAAAGAGTTCCCAGCATCGCAGAAATCGAACGATGCAGGCGAAGTGACGAGCTGGTTCGTGTCGAAATGGGGGCCATTCCTTTCGAATAAAATGATGCGCAATATTTTAGGCCAACCGAAATCTGGATTTAATATTCGTGAAATCATGGATAGTAAAAAGATTTTACTCGTGAATCTGTCGAAGGGTAAGACGGGCGAGTTGAATGCGAAGTTGCTTGGTATGATTTTCGTGATGAAATTCCAAGCGGCAGCAATGAGCCGCCAAGATACGCCAGAAGATGAACGTGTCGATTTCTGTCTTTTTGTAGACGAGTTTCAGAACTTTGCGACAGAGAGCTTTGAGTCAATTCTGTCTGAGGCGCGCAAATATCGCTTGAACCTGATTTTGGCTAACCAGTTTATGACGCAGCTGACGGATAAGATTCGCGAGGCTTTGTTGGGCAACGTGGGTACCTTACTATCTGGTCGTATTGGTGTGACGGATGCGGAATTGATGGAAAAAGCTTTCTCGCCGGTATTTACTGCAGAGGATTTGCATAAGCAGCCGAACTATAACTGGATTGCGACAGTGATGATGTTTGACACGCCGACAGCGCCGTTTACGATGAAATCTTTGCCACCTATGGGCGAGGATAATGAAGAATTAATGAAGCGCATGAAGGCATACGCTTTGACGAAGTATGGTCGGCCGCGCGCAGAGGTTGAAGCGGAGATTGATGCACGCTTGGCAGCAAATGATACCAAGAGTAGTGGAGCGAAGTCGGCGGGCGGGGTGGCCGCAGGAGGGGCTGCTGGCGTGGCAGCAGGTGCTGCCGGTGCGGCGTCAGCTAAGCCAAAGAAGAATTTCTTGGATTCTTGGTTAGAAAAGAAGGCTAAGTTGAGTAAGCAGACGCGTGAGGATGCTGCAAAGATGATGGAGGAGAAGGAGGCGTTGGCTTCGGCGCGGAGGCCGGGGGCTTCGCCCGAAAAGCTTCAGCCAAAGATGGAGGCGGAGCCAGTGCCTGCAGTGCTAGACGTGCCGGCGCCGAAAGCCGAACCGGTTGCTCCGACAACATCGTTAGCGGCCGGAAGTGCGCCAGCGCCGAAAATGGCGCAGCCTGCGCCGGTAGCAGAGGCGACTGCAGCTTCAGTAAAACAGCCTGCGCCGATGGTGGAGCCGAAGGCCGCAATAGAGCCCGCGCCAACAAGTGCAGCAGAGGAGTTGGACGAAATGACGACGGGGTCGACCTGGACAACTACGGCGGCGCAGAATGCGGCGACTACGACTAAGGCTGAGAATAAGAAAGCAACGAATGATTTCTTGAGGACAGAAGCAAAACTTAAGATTAAGCATGAACCAAAGGTTGAATCTAAAAAACCGCAAAGCGAACCACGTAAGGTGTTGAACGTGAGCCCTGAGGCTGTAACGGCTGGGAGTGTGCAGAGAGTGCAGACGGAAAAAGCGCAGGTTGCGCCGGCGGAGCCGGCCAAACAAGCCAACCAGAGCGGTTCTATGAGCGTTCAGGACACTGAAGACGGTACTGTACTGCGTTGGCGCTGAAACGGCCATTAGACGCGAAAATAGGGGGCTTAAACTTGATTTTATGGGGGAAATAGCCTATTATTATATAGGTATTAAAAACAAGTTGAGGTAAGTATAATTCTATGACTGCAACGAAGAAGTCCGGTGGGGCGGATGAGTATAATGCTGAGGAGATTCAGGTTCTTGAAGGGCTTGAGCCAGTGCGTAAGCGCCCTGGTATGTATATTGGCTCGACTGGCTATGATGGCTTACATCATTTAATCAAGGAAATTGCCGACAACTCAATCGATGAGGCGATTGCGGGTTATGCAACTTGCGTTACGGTCACATTGCTAGCGGATGGCGGCTGTCGAGTTGATGATGATGGTCGTGGTATTCCAGTCGATATTCATCCTAAAACAAAAATGTCTGCTTTAGAAACGGTATTAACCATCTTGCATGCCGGTGGTAAGTTCGGCGGCGGTGGCTATAAGGTGTCATCTGGTTTGCACGGTGTGGGTTCATCGGTAGTAAACGCATTATCTAAGCATATGGTGGCCGAGGTATACAAAGAGGGGAAGGTTCACCATATTGAGTTTGATTATGGCAAGACAGTGGTGCCATTTGGGGTGACTGGTAGCACCGAGCGTCACGGTACGAGCATTACGTTCTACCCAGATGAGACTATTTTTAAGGAAACCATAGTATTTGATTACGACTGGGTAGTGAATTATTTACGACATCAGGCATATCTAACGAAGGGCATTTTGACCTGCGTACATGATGAACGTACCGGGAAGAGCGAGTCCTTTTACTTTGAGGGTGGAATTAAGAGCTACGTACGTCGTTTGAATGAGGGCAAGGAAGTTCTGTCGGATGATATTTTCTACGCCGAGAAGGAGATTGCGGATAGTGTTGTGGAAGTCGCAGTGCAATATAACGACAGTTTTTCGGAGACGATTCGCCCATTCGCCAATAACGTATTGACGCCAGATGGCGGTACGCACGTGGTCGGTTTTCGTACTGCTCTAAATCGCACGATTAACGATTATGCACGTAAGAATGGGCTTTTGAAAGAAAAAGAAGACAACCTAACCGGTGATGATATTAAAGAAGGTTTGACGGCAGTAGTGCTGGTGAAATTGCCGGATCCGCAGTTTGAAGGTCAGACCAAAAATAAGCTCGGCAACCCAGAAGTGCGTGGTTATGTCGATAAGGTGACGAGCGAATATTTTGCATATTATCTTGAGGAACATCCGGAAGTTGCAAAGAAGATTGTCCAGAAAGCCACTTTGGCGGCACGAGCACGCAAAGCGGCACGAGCGGCGCGCGACAATGTCATTCGTAAGGGTGCGTTCGAGGGTTTGAATTTGCCTTCGAAGTTGGCGGATTGCTCATCGCGTGACCGGACTGAGTGTGAGCTATTTATCGTAGAGGGTAATTCGGCAGCCGGTTCGGCAAAGGAGGGGCGCGACAGCAAGATCCAGGCTATTTTGCCTTTGCGCGGTAAGGTGTTGAATACTGAGCGCGCACGCTTAGATAAGATGTTCGCAAATGCGGAGATTGTATCCCTGATTAAGGCGATGGGTGTAGGTATTGGCGACTCCTTTGATATCAACGGCTTGCGCTATTACAAGATTGTATTTATGACGGATGCTGATGTGGATGGCGCGCATATTTCGACTTTGCTTTTGACTTTCTTCTTCCGTTATATGCCAGAGGTGATTAAGGCTGGTCATGTTTATCTGGCGAAACCGCCGCTATTTGGCTTGATAAAAGGTACAGGTTCGCAGCGCAAAATTGAATATATCTATAACGAAGAGGCGCTTGAGCATACTTTGACGAAGAAGATTGAGGAGCGCAAAGCGGCTGGCACGAAGATTAATCCGGAAGACGAACGCTTTAAACAGGCCGGTTATACGGCGCAACAACGTTTTAAAGGTTTGGGCGAGATGGATGCTGCTCAACTTTGGGAGACCACGATGAATCCAAAGAACCGTACGTTAATTCGGGTAAATATTGAGGATGCCGAGAAAGCGGATGCAATCTTTACGAAGTTGATGGGTTCAGAGGCAGAATTGCGTAAGAATTTCATTCAATCCCGCGCCGCAACAGTAAACTTGGATGATTTGGACTTCTAAGGAGGAATGAGAGATGGCAGATAAAGACGAAAAAGATACAAGTAAAGTGGGGGGCGTGCCGGACGCAAGTGACGACAAGGGGGTCGACGAGACTTTGGGTGATTATAAGACTGAGTCCGAAGAAGAAATCGTAAAAGTTGGCAATTTGAAGGCGCATGTGGCCGAAGATGGCGTAGAAGAGCTAACAGTCGAAAACGTGATGGAGGATAGCTTCTTGCGCTATTCGATGTCGGTCTTGATTGATCGCGCTTTGCCGGATGTGCGGGATGGCTTGAAGCCAGTGAATCGCCGTATTCTTTATGCGATGAATAAGAACGGCTGGAAGGCGCCACACGCAACTGTAAAGTCCGCTCGTATCGTCGGTGAAGTAATGGGTAAGTACCACCCACACGGTGATTCCTCGATTTACGAATCAATGGTGAATTTGGCGCAGCCTTGGAAGATGCGTTATACGCTAGTTGAGGGGCAGGGTAACTTCGGCTCAATGGACGGTGATGAAGCGGCCGCTTCGCGTTATACCGAGGCTCGTATGGATAAGGTGGGCGCAGAGTTATTGGCTGATATTGAGAAAAATACAGTTGATTTTCGCGACAACTTTGACGGTACCGAACAGGAGCCAGTGGTGCTTCCAGCAGCAGTCCCGAACATCCTTTTGAATGGCCAGATGGGTATTGCGGTCGGTATGGCAACCAATATCCCACCACATAACCTTGGTGAAGTGGTCGATGCAACGATCGCGCAGATAGATAACCCAGACATTACTCTGAAAGAGCTAATGAAGTATGTAAAGGGGCCGGATTTCCCAACTGGTGCGGAAGTTTACGGTGGTGCCCCAATGGTGCAGGCTTACGAAACTGGTCGCGGTTCGGTGACAATTCGTGCAGTTGCGAATATCGAGGAGCGCAAGAATGGCCGCTTCAATATCGTGATTACCGAAGTGCCGTACGGCATGAGCAAGGAAGCCTTCGTCGACAAGGTGCGTGAGTTGGTGCTCGCGAAGAAACTAGATCACATCGCAGATGCGCGTGACGAATCGGCACGCGGCAAGATTCGCGTGGTGGTAGAGCTCAAGAAAGATGCTTTCCCGAAGAAGATTTTAAATCAGCTCTATAAGTTGACTGGTTTGCAAACTTCATTCCATTACAACGTATTGGCGCTGGTTGATGGAATTCAGCCAAAAGTGATGGGCCTCAAAGAAATCTTGGCGGAGTTTATTAAGCATCGCCAGAAAGTGATTCGTCGCAGAACGGAATTTGATCTCAACAAGGCAAAAGAACGTGCACATATCTTAGAAGGTTTGAAGATTGCGCTTGATCATATTGATGAAGTAATTAAGACAATTCGTGAATCCTATGATGATGCGGATAAGCGTTTGATGGAACGCTTTGGGCTATCTGAGGTGCAGGCGGCGGCTATTTTGGCTATGCAGCTTCGTCGTCTCCAAGGACTCGAGCGCGATAAAATCGAGAACGAATTGAAAGAGCTACTTGATTTGATTAAGAAGCTCGAAGGCATTTTGGCTTCGGAACAAGCAATTCTTGATGTAATTAAGGAAGAGTTGCTCGCCATGAAAGAGAAATACGGCGATAAGCGTCGTAGTAAGATCTTTAATCATGAGCTGGGTAAGTTTGCCGAGGAGGATTTGATTCCGGACGAAGAGAGTGTTGTATTGTTAACCGCGCAAGGTTACGTCAAGCGCGTTTTGCAGAATGACTTTAAGAAGCAGAACAGGGGCGGCAAAGGTCGTCGTGGCATGACAACAAAAGAAGAAGACGTGATTGATACAATTATTACGGCGTCGTCGCATGACTATCTGTTGTTCTTTACGAATCAGGGGCGAATTTTCCGCATTAAGGCCTATGAAATTCCGCAATCATCACTAGTGGCGAAGGGTACGGCTTCGGTTAATCTGTTGAATTTGCATCCAGAAGAGAAGATTACGGCTGTTATTAAGCAAGGCGATGAGGCGGGCGAAGATGGCTATCTCTTTATGACCACCTCAAAGGGCACAATTAAGAAGACCTCTTTGAAAGACTATGCAAATATCCGCACGAATGGTTTGATCACAATTAAGTTAGATGACGGCGATGAATTGCGTTGGGTGCGCGGTACGACGGGCGAGAATGATATTATCATTTCGACTTCAGCCGGCCAGGCGGTACGTTTCAACGAGAAAGATGTGCGTCCGATGGGTCGCTCGGCGCGCGGTGTACGTGGTGTGCGTCTACGTCCGAACGATACAGTAGTCGGTATGGATGTCGTATCTGATCCGAAGAGTCAGAAGCTAATTGTGATTTCGACGAAGGGTTACGGCAAGATGACGGCAGCAACGAACTTCCCGCCGCATAAGAGAGGTGGCGTGGGCGTTAAGGTAGCAGCCGTAACGGCCAAGACCGGTCCAATTGCAGCTGTACATACGCTCGATCCGGAGGCGAAGGAAATTATTATGATGTCGACTGGCGGGCAGGCGATTAGGGTAGCCGTAAAGGATATTCCAACGCTTGGTCGCGCTACGCAGGGCGTGCGCGTGATGCGGCTAAATGATAATGATACTGTAGCTTCAATCGGAATTATCCCACACGAGGAAGAAGAAGCTGCAGAAGCAGAAGACGACGCAAAGCCGGCTACTAAAGAATAGGCACTATCAAAAAAGACGACCCATTATGGTCGTCTTTTTGGTGATTATTTTAGTTCTTTGGCAGTAGGAGATTGAACGGCGAGTTTGTGGCCAAAAGTCCAGAACGGTTTGCCAGCTTCCGATGCTAGCCAGTTGTTACGGAAATCTGTGACGGTTATGCTATAGTATGATTATGGATTTGAATTGTGTGGGAGGTTTGATTGCGTTTGTGTTGGGGTGGTTTTTCGCGCAAACTGGTAAACTGATTGGGGATCTTTTCGTAAAGAAGCGTCCATTGGATTTTAAGGAGTTGCTTGACTGCTATACGCGGAGCGGGGGGATGCCAAGCGGGCATACGGCTAGTTTTTTGGGCTTGACGACCTTCTTGGGGCTAAAGACAGGCTTTACGTCGGGTTTGTTCGTTCTGGCTCTAGCAATGACAATTATAGTGGTTTATGACGCTGTTAATGTACGTTATGCGGTGGGAGAGCAGGGGAAGTTGCTTAATATTATTGCCGAGTCGGACAATAATAAGAAAACGCGCAGCATGAAAGTGGTGGAGGGGCATACGATTCCGCAGGTTTGCGTGGGTGCAATACTCGGAATTTTGCTAGGTTTCATCTGTAGTGCGCTGTTTTAGTGGAGTTATTGAAAAAAAAGTCTAAAAAAGCCCTTGACAGCTGAAAACGGGTAATATAAGATAAGAACAGTTCATCTGCGAGGGAGCTATTATTTTAAGCACTCTCTTAGGCGAGCTTTAAAAAATACGTTTTTTAACAATTTAGTTGTGCAATTAATTATCATCGTCAGTCTTTTATTTGAGTAAAATCAAATTTTCAAAGTCTGCCCAATTGGGTAGCATTTTATGGAGAGTTTGATCCTGGCTCAGG